>JBJEJH010000034.1:0-31788 GCA_051877855.1 Lachnospiraceae bacterium
TTAATATTGAAATATCTATAATTTTTGTGGTAAAATAAGATGAAATTATAATACTCTTGGAGGCGCTATATTATGTTTAAGCGAAAAGTATATGAAAAACTTGTAGATTGGAAGAATGAATGGAACGGAAAATATGCTTGTTTGCTTGAAGGTGCCAGACGAGTGGGAAAGACAACAATAGCTGAGGAATTTGCTCGTAATGAATATGAGTCATATATTTTGATTGATTTTTCAATTGCGAGTAAAGAGATACTTGATATATTTGAAGATATTTCTAAATTAGATAGATTCTTTCTAAGACTTCAAATGGAAACAGGAGTAGAACTGATTGAAAGAAAGTCGGTTATCATTTTTGATGAAATTCAGTTGTTTCCAAAGGCAAGGCAAGCAATAAAACATCTTGTGAAGGATGGTCGATATGATTATATTGAAACTGGTTCGCTTATTTCTATAAAGAAAAATGTGAAAGATATACTGATTCCTTCAGAAGAACACAAGCTATATGTTTATCCAATGGATTATGAAGAATTTTTGTGGGCAACGGGTGGAAATCCGAATGTAATCGATATGGCGTATAAAAGTAATATGGAAATGGGAAATACAGCTAATCGAAATGCAATGCGTGATTTTCGTATCTATATGGCTGTAGGTGGAATGCCACAGGCTGTAGAATGCTATATTGAAACAAATAGTTTTGAGTCTGTCGATAAGGTTAAGCGAGAAATACTGGATTTATATTATGATGATTTAAAGAAAATTGATACTTCCGGAAGAATCACGGATATGTATAAATCGGTACCAAGTCAGTTGGCAGGCAAGAAAAAGCATTATGTAATCACGGCTGCAACGGGAAAACAGAAGACGAGAAAAGATGAAGAACGTCTCTTTGAACTGATAGATTCAGGTTTAGTGTTGCCTTGCTATAATGTGACAAATCCCGGTGTATCGTTATCACAAACAAAGGATATAGATTGTTTTAAATTGTATTTATCAGATATAGGTCTGTTTACAACGATGCTTTTTAATGATTCTGAAAATGGAATAGCGGATATTTATCGCAAATTGTTAAGTGATAAATTACCGGCGGATTTAGGATATTTATATGAAAATGTTGTAGCACAGATGATAAAGGCTTCCGGAAGAGATTTGTATTATCATACATGGAGAAAAAAAGCGAGCACACATTCGTATGAAATCGACTTTTTAATTACAGCAAAAAACAAATTGATCCCGATAGAAGTAAAATCATCTGCTGTAAAGAATCATGAATCAATAAATCAATTTGAAGAAAAATATTCAGGACAAACAGGCGACAGATTTTTATTGTCACAGAAGGATGTCGGAAAAGTTGGGACGCTTAAACTAAAACCAATATATATGATCCCTTTTCTGCTGAAGAATATTTAGAAGTTATGTTATCACAGTAGCCAAGAGGTGTGATTTCTATGATATACAATGTAAAAGAACAAAAATGTATCGTATTTTTGCAAAATGATTATGTAAGTATGACGATTTTTTCATTTGATAAGGGTGAAGAAATATCTACACATGCTGCAGGCGGAGATGCGATGGTAACAGTTTTGGAAGGTAAAGGCAAATTTAGAAATATAAAAAGTGCTGCCGATAATATCATTCGTTATTGAAAGAGGTGTACATGATTATATGATAGATTATGAATTGATTAAGAAACTTTATGGAATTGTGGAGTTGCAGGGATGTTCGGCAGAAGATATGGATTATTTGAAAGAAAAATACGGAACAATTCCGGAACAGTTGGTGGCTTTTTTTGAGATTGCCGGAGGGACAAAGGAACTGAATTGTGTGCAGGATGAGTGGCTGTTTCCGGCCAAATACAGAAAGTATACTTGGATGGACGGAGATATCTACAAGGACTACTTTTTTCTTTTAAATGAAAACCAGGGGGTATTTCAAGTTGTGATCAAGAGAACCGACATGACAATGGATAATCCACCGGTATATGTGCTGGATGGTACAAAACTTATGGGAAAATGTGCAGATACGGTAACGGACTTTTTGATGGCAATGTTAATTTATCAGTCTGTTTTTGCTATGAAATACAGTCCTGAAGATTTTTTCTGGTATACAGACGATGAGATGCGGGTCATTAGACAAACAATGACCATGATGCCGTACAAATTACAGAATTGGTATTCCGATACCATAGAGTTTTACAGTAATGCAGAGGACAATATGCTTTATGTGATGAGTGATGGAAATCAAGGAACTTATGGGGCAATGACAAGCTTGTCTTATAAAAAAATAGAGGCTGTATTAGGTGAAATGGGAGAAGGACAGTAAGGGGATTTCATATGAATGAAACGGAAAAGTTTAAACAGTACAATTTAACAGATACAGTCTATGATTCTATTGATTGTTATGTATTGGATGAGCATAATTTTTGCGGTCTGAACATCCATGGTAATTTAAATGATGATAAATGTGAGTATAAGCATTTCGATATGTCATTTGGAAAAATTAGTACACCTATGCCAACAGAAAAGATTAATCAGTATCAGGAAGGAATTCTTAAGAATATTGTTGTTGAAGGTAACAAGGAAGAAGGATTTCATGTACGCATGGAGATGAAAAATTGCGAGGAACTGCTTGGTTTAGAGTTTCTATGTGCAAACTGCTATATTCATTTTCTGAGATATAGAGGTATTGATTATACCAATGTTTTTGGAAGTGACAGGTATCTTGAGGATGTCAAGAAATACTTATTCTTAGAAGATGAGAAATATTTGGAAGAGGAAAGTGAAATAGAAATTGAAGATGGTATTTCACTTCTTCAGAAAAACTATCTGCACAAGGATGGCATAAGGCACTATTTTATGTCACGTTTCTATATTCAAAAAGATGGCAAAATTGTCTATAGTTATATTTCTGTAGATGGACATCATATTCCATACAAAAAAATAATTCATCATAAGAATGGTCACAGATATTATCCCCACCATGTGGATCTATATGGTATCAGTTATATTGATATCGATACGCTTGAGGTGTTTCATTACGTTCCTAAGGGATATGACAATGACTATGATGTTTGTTGCGGAGAGTCCTTTATTATAACCGGGGTGCACTATGATGCCAATACAAATTTAGTGGCTTATGAGGGTTGCTATTGGGCAGATACCATGGATGTTATGGTAGGAGATTTAACAAATCCTCTGGATTTTAATCCTGGATTAATTAGTTTGCATAAGATTATAGATCCTGAATACGAAGAAGTTGACGATGTGGATTTTTATCAATGGAATGCAGATTCATTGAGTGTAAAGCTTAATGACGGACAAATCAAGAACGTGGAAATAAGTTTGATATTGGAATCTGCATCTGAATAAGGATCTCATTCAATTTGGACTTGGCGAGGTAATGCATTATGATTCTTAGAATGTATCATACTTCTGATTGTGCGTTTTTAGCAGAATTATTTTATCAAACAGTTCATTGTGTAAATGCCAAAGACTATACAAAAGAGCAATTGGATGTATGGGCAACCGGCAATGTGAACTTGAATGAATGGGATGAATCTTTTTTGGAACATTTTACGATAGTTGCTATCAAAGATGAGATTATTGTGGGTTTTGGGGATATTGATAAAACCGGATATCTTGACCGATTATATGTTCATAAAGACTATCAAAGACAAGGTATCGCTTCTGCTATCTGCGATGAATTGGAACAACAGGTCAATGCCAATAAAATAATAACACACGCTTCTATTACTGCTAAAACCTTCTTTGAACAAAGAGGATATAGAGTAATTAAAGGACAACAAGTTATCAGGAATGGAATTTCATTGACGAACTATGTAATGGAGAAACAAAAAACTATAATACTCTTGGAGGCGCTAAATTATGTTTAAGCGAGAATGTATATGGCAAATATCATAACAGGTGTTAGAATACTATGTAGCATACTTTTGCTATTTATTCCTGTTTTTTCTCCCACATTTTATATTTTGTATTTAGTGGCGGGATTTACGGATATGATTGATGGCACAATTGCAAGAAAAACAAATACCGCCAATGAATTTGGTTCCAGACTGGATACCATTGCAGACATTGTATTTGTCATGGTTTGTATGATAAAAATGCTACCTGTTTTGACCATTCCTACATGGCTTTATATATGGATCGGTGTGATTGCAATCATAAAAGTTTTCAATATCATCTCAGGATATATTGTTCAAAAGAAATTCGCAGCAAAACATACCATTATGAATAAGGTTACAGGGGCGGTATTATTTATTCTTCCGTTGACGCTATCGATTGTCGATTTGAAATATAGCGGAGGCTTCATCTGCACCATTGCTATTTTAGCTGCCCTGCAGGAAGGGTATTTGATAAGAACTCAATAAAGTGTGTAAGTTATTTCTTTACCGGTAACTTACACACTTTATTTTGTACTCTCCCACACCTTATGGTGTTTTTAATGGGTCATTTGGAAGAAGAAATGGATTTTTCAATGGCGGAGTTGATGGCATTGATGAGCACCATGCTGGTGTATTTATTGTCGTCGGAATATGTAACATTTTCGGTGGAATTATTGGCAATGACCTGGCAGGAAATATCCTCCAGACATGAATTAAACAGGGGATAAGAGGTTTCCATGGTCTCTGAGATGTTAACGGCATTGATATGATGGATTAAGTTCTCATCCATGGTTACCTGTAGTTCTACGGGATTGCCGTTCAATACCACTGTGGAGGAATAGATACCTGCAGTGTAGTTAAAATGACTATCGTATTGCTCCGTTGGTGTGGTTTGTTTCTTGTTACTCATGAGTAGCAGTATGGATACGAGCAGGATCACTACGGCAGTGATCAGGAATCCGTAGATCAGATTTTTTTGCTTAAGAACTATGATTTTCGTTTGATTGCTCATAGGATCACCTTGATTTCTTGATATGGTACTATGAATATATTCATTTTTTCAGAAAAATATGTTTAAATATATTTATGAATTATGTGGGAGGTAATGTATGGCAATTCAGTTCATTTTGGGATCCTCCGGATCTGGAAAATCCCATTATTTATATGAAGAGGTAATTCGGGAATCCATACAGTCACCGGACAAGAATTATATTGTTATTGTTCCGGAACAGTTTACCATGGGAACGCAGCAGAAAATTGTGCAGATGCATCCCAATCATGGCGTGTTAAATGTGGATATTGTAAGTTTTCAGCGACTGGCCTACAAAGTCTTTGAGGAATTGGGAGTTGACGTAAAGGAAATTCTGGATGATACCGGAAAGAGTATGATTATTCGCAAGATTCTGGAGGACCACAGGGAAGAACTGTCTACTTTTAAGAAAAATGTGGATAAGGCCGGATTTGTTGAGGAAGTGAAGTCTGCCGTATCCGAGATGCTGCAATATGGTGTGGATGCCAAGACACTGCGCGGGGTACAGGAGAATCTGGGAGACAATATGCTCCTTCGAAATAAGCTGGAAGATTTGATTACGGTTTATGACGGATTTAAGAACTATATTAAGGATCGTTATATTGCCAGTGAAGAGATTCTGGAGGTTTTGTGCAGGGTTGTGGGAAAGTCCCGCATGATTAAGGGCAGTGTGATTACTTTGGACGGATTTACAGGATTTACACCGATTCAGTATCGTCTCCTTCGAGAATTGATGATGTGCTGTGATAAACTTCTGGTGACTTTAACCATGGACTCAACAGAACAGCTTCTTAAGCTGGATGGCATTACCAATCTTTTCTATCTGAGTAAGGATACCGCAGCAAAGCTATACCGTATTGCAGACGAAACCCATGTTGCAGTGTTGCCGGAAGTAGTTATGGATGATGCAATTCCATGGAGACTGCGGCAAAGTGAGGGATTGACATTCTTGGAGAAGAATATTTTCCGCTATAAGGGAAAGGTATATGACAAAGAGGATGAGTCTGTGCAGATCTTTGAGGGAGCAATGCCAAAGAATGAGGTGGCATACGCCGCGGCCGAAATTATGCACCTGATTATGGAGAAGGGGTATCATTATCGGGATTTTGCCATCGTGTCTGCAGATATCGAGACCTATGGCGAGTTGTGCGTTAATATACTATCACAGAATGGAATTCCATCCTTTCTGGATTATAAACATAATATTATGGAAAATGCAGCCGTATCTTTCTTACGTGGAGCGTTACAGGTACTTGAGGAAGACTTTTCATACGAGAGTGTATTCGGTTTCCTTAAAACCGGACTTGCAGGGATGGACCGGGAGGATGTGGATGTATTAGAAAATTACTGTCTGGCATTGGGATGTCGTGGATATAGGACTTATAACAGGGAATGGACGAGAATCACCGGAAAGATGGAACGAAAGGAAGTGGATCTGGAACAGATCAACCGATTGAGAACACAGGTTTTGATGATGTTTGTAACATTTCGTGAATCCGTTGGCAAGGCGTCTACGGTGCGGGATCTGTGTGTGGCTTTGTATGAGTTTATGGTTCATATGTCTTTGGAGGAGAAGCTTAAGAAGAAGGCGAGGGAATTTGCAGACGCCGGCCTTGCGGCTAAGAAGGGAGAATACGATCAGGTCTATGGCAAAATCATTGGTCTGCTGGATAAATTTGTAAATCTCTTGGGAACGGAGAAGATGAAAATCAAAGAATTCAATGACATTCTGGATGCCGGTTTTCGGGAGATTAAGATTGGTCTGATTCCCCAGGTGTCCGATGCCGTAATCATTGGTGATATTGAGAGGACCCGTCTGGAAAATGTTAAGATTCTCTTTCTTGTGGGGGTCAATGACGGTGTTATTCCGAAACAGTCCGGCGGCGGTGGCTTGATTTCCGAATATGATAAGGAAGTGCTTCGGGAACATAAGGTAGAACTGTCCATGCCGGAAAGGGATAAGGTATTTATCCAGAAATTCTACCTGTATCTAAGCCTGACAAAGCCAAGCAAGCGATTGTATCTGTCCTATGCCGGTACCTGTTCGGATGGCAATGCCAGAAGAATGTCCTATCTGCTGGTGACAATACGTAAATTGTACCCTAAGATTCGAATTGCCAAAGTGGAAGATCAGGAACGGGTACTGCGTCTGGTTCGTATTCCAAGGAGTAAGATCACCTGGAAGTTTGCAGGTGAGACACTGGATGAGACTGCTTCAAAGGAACTTTATGGGGATCAGTATAAAACCAGTATCTCTGCCATCGAGACTTATTCAGCCTGTGCATTTGCACATTTCGTGACCTACGGACTGCGGCTTTCGGAACGTGAACTTTATGATGTAAAGGCCTCCGATATAGGAACGCTGTACCACAATACATTAGAGCGTGTGGCGGAGAAGATTGTGGCGGAGAAGAAGACCTTTACGGATCTTACGGAAGATGACAGAAAGCGTCTGGTAACGGACAGCATTATGGAGATATCCAGGGAAAATGAGAATGCGGTGTTTTTTAGTACCAAGCGTAATGAGTATATGATCAGCCGATTGGTTGCCATGACGGATCGCACCATCTGGGCGGTGGGCAGGCAGTTGGAACAGGGAAAGTTTGTACCAACGGATTTTGAGCGAAGTTTTACCATTAATCAGCATGTTCGAGGAAGAATTGACCGTATCGACACCTATGTGGAGGGAGACGACGTCTTTCTTAAAGTGGTGGATTATAAGACGGGAGAACGGGATTTTGACCTCTTAGAGACCTATTATGGTTTGGAAATGCAGCTGGCGACTTATATGAATGCAGCGATTGCCATGGAGCGTAAGAAGTATCCGGATAAAAATGTGATTCCCGCAGGACTCTTTTATTATAATATTAAGAATCCATTTGTGGAGGATGAAGGGGATATCGAAGATCAGATGCTGGAAAAGCTTCGTGTGAAGGGAATCGTCAATCGGGAGACTGCGGCGGTTCGCGCCCTGGATGAGGCAGGCACAGGCAAATCATCGGTGATTCCGGTGTCCTATAACAAGGACGGCGAGATCAAGGAATCCGCCAATGTATTGACCCGAACGCAGATTGAACAGCTGCTTAATTATGTGGAGGGCTATATTAAGGAATCCGTGGATCAGATTCTTACGGGAGATGTGAAGGTTAATCCTTATCTATATAAGAAGAAAAATGGGTGCGAGTATTGTAAGTATCGGGGAATCTGCGGATTTGACCGCAAGGTGACCGAATGCAGGTATCGCAATCTGAGAGCAATCAGCCCGGAGGAAATATTCCACAGGATGGAGGAGAAAAAGAATGGCAACAAAGTGGACGGATGAACAACAACAGGTCATTGACCTTCACAATCGGAATATTCTTGTTTCAGCTGCAGCGGGATCGGGAAAGACTGCCGTTCTGGTGGAACGTATCATGGAAATGATTGCGGATGAGAAGAATCATGTGGATATCGATCAGCTGGTCATCGTGACTTTTACCAATGCTGCTGCCCGTGAAATGAAGGAGCGTATTCTTGCCGGCATTGAACTTCGTTTGGAGACGGAACCGGAGAATGTGCATCTTCGCAGGCAACAGTCTCTTATTGAACATGCGCAGATCACTACCATTGACAGTTTCTGCCTTAATGTAATCCGAAACTATTTTAGTGAAATCGATCTGGATCCGGGATTCAAGGTGGCGGATGAAGGGGAATTGAAGCTGATGATGACGGATGTGATGGATGCCATGCTGGAGGATTATTATGAGGAGGGCAATCCGGAATTCTATGATTTTGTGGAGTGCTTTACACCGGAGAAGACCGACGCCAATCTGGGGGAATATATTTTAAATCTATATCGTGCTGCCCAGAGTAATCCATGGCCCAAGGAATGGCTTCTTTCCTGTAAGGAAAACTATCAGTGCCGGAGTGTGGAGGAATTCATCGCTACAGAGCCGATTCGATACCTTATGGAAGAGGTTCGTAAACAGCTCATTTCCATGGAGGAAATGATTGATACTATGATGGAATGTGCATGCCAGCCGGATGGACCATACATGTATATGGAGGCGTTAAACGATGATCGGACCTTTGTAAGGATGTTGTTGGAGCAGGAAAAGGTGAATGAGATCTATGAGCTGATTCAGGGACATACCTATGCAAGACTTTCCACGAAGAAGGATCTTAAGGTTGATGAGGATAAAAAGAACCGGGTCAAATTCATGCGTGATACCCTTAAAAAGGCCATTGCCAAGATGAAGGATGACTATTTGAAACCGGATTGGAACCGAGAATTCGAGGCGATGGAACAATGTAAAAAACACATTTCCATCTATGTGGATATGGCCTTGGAATTTATGCGCAGATTCGACGAACAGAAGAAGAAAAAGAATGTGATTAATTTTAATGACATGGAACATCTGGCGTTGAATATTTTAGTGCAGAAGGTGGGGGATAAATTGCATTATACCCATGTGGCGGATGAATTAAGCCGGCGTTATCATGAGATACTCATTGATGAGTATCAGGACAGCAACCTTGTGCAGGAAATCATTCTTAACAGCATATCCAGGGAACGTTACGGACAGCCCAATGTATTTATGGTGGGGGATGTGAAGCAGAGTATTTATCGTTTCCGCCTGGCTCGGCCGGAACTTTTTATAGAGAAATATGATCAGTATTCACCGAAGGATTCTCTGTATCAGAAGATTGAGCTGCATCATAATTTCCGTAGCCGTAGTGAGGTGCTGGAGAGTGTTAATGCAGTATTTGATAAAATCATGCGCAAGGACTTTGGTAAGGTTTCCTATGACGAGAACACCCGGTTATATCCTGCGGCAACTTTTCCGGAAAGACCGGATGGGGCACAACCGGCGGGAGGACGGTCACAGCTTTTTCTTCTGGAACATGAGGATGATGCCATGATGTCCGACCTTGAGGCCGAAACTATGGTATGTGGAAGTGAGATTCGCAGATTGATGGAGGAAGGGGCGGTGTGTCTTGATAAAGAGACGAAAACCTACCGCCCGGTTCGCTATCAGGATATGGTGATTCTTATGAGAAGTGGCAGGAAAAACGCTGAGGTTGTGGTTAATATGCTGGCGCAAATGGGTATTCCTGCACATGCACAGTCCCAGGCGGGGTATTTTGATGCCCATGAAATCCTGGTGGTGATGCAGTTTCTGAGGGTGATTGACAATCCACGGCAGGATATTGCACTGGTGGGAGCTTTGAAGTCCTACTTTGGTTCTTTTAACAGTACAGAATTGGCGAAGATTCGTACGAAGTATCCGGATAAGGATTTCTATGATTCGCTGGTTCTGTATGAAGCGGAACTAAGGGCGGGCGAAACGGAGGTTGATGACATAAGAATGAAGATACGCAGGTTTCTTGATTTGCTGGAAGAATACCGCAAACAGACGGAGTATCTTCCGATTCATGAACTTCTGTGGAATCTGGTTTATGATACCGGTTATTATGCCTATCTTGGAACCATGCCTCTGGGGCAGGAACGCCAGGCCAATATTGATATGCTGATTGAGAAGGCGAAAGGCTACGAGAACACAAGCTTTCACGGATTGTTTAATTTTGTGCGATACATGGAACGTCTGAAGGACTATGATGTGGATTATGGTGAGGCGAACTTAAACGGTGAAAATGACGATGTGGTGCGTATCATGACGATCCATAAGAGCAAGGGTCTGGAGTTTCCGGTGGTTTTTCTGATCAACACACAGAAGAATTTTAATAATATGGACAGCAATAAGAAGCTTATTATTGATTCCGATCTTGGGGTGGGATGCGACTGCCTTGATGCCGATTCCCGTATTCGAAAGGTAACTGCCGTTAAGAAAGCGGTGGCATTAAGGATGCGTATGGCTAATCTAAGTGAGGAACAACGAATTCTGTATGTTGCAATGACCAGGGCTAAGGAAAAACTCTATATCACCGGTTGCGTCAGGGATGCACAAAAAGGAATGGAACGTTGGCAGACCGGCAGTGGAGGCAAGTTATTAACGTATCTGGATGTGACAAGCCACAAGAATTATCTGGATATGATTATGCCGGCGGTGCTTAACGAGGATAGTACCTTTAACTATCAGGTGATTAAGAAAGATGCATTGGAACAGATGCTTGCAAAGGCTGAACAACTTCAGGAAATTCAGGCAGAAACCGTGAAAAAGGAATGGGAGGAGAAAACTGAGTTCTCCTATCCGTATCGATTTGTAACCATGCCGGTGAAAATGACGGTATCGGAGCTTAAATATCTTGGGCAGCAGGAAGAGGACGAACCGGTACAGAAACTTTTGGAAGAGGAGTGGACTCCGACGATTCCTAAGTTTATGAATCAGGAAGAAAGTGTCCGGGGAGCACAGCGAGGAAGTGCATATCATAAACTGATGGAACTTCTGGATTATGACTGTTGTACTACCAGAGAAACGGTGACAGTTTTCCTGCAACGGTGTGTTGAGGAAGGAAGGATTACCGGCGAATGGGCGGATTCTATAGATGTTGAAGATATCGTAAAGTTTATCGAATCCGATCTGGGACAGGAATTTGCCCGGGCCTATAAGGACAAACGCCTGTATCGTGAGCGTCAGTTTGTGATGGGAATTCCTGCAAGTATGGTGGATCCGTCCTATGACAATGAACATCAAGTGCTGGTACAGGGAGTTATTGATGCTTACTACGAAGACGAGGAAGGCGTTGTTCTGGTGGACTATAAGACGGATCGTGTGCCCCGTGGCGAAGAAGGAAGAGCGGTCCTGGTGGAACATTACCACAAACAGCTGGAATACTATGAGGAAGCATTGTTCCGTATGACAGGAAAGAAGATTCGAAAGAAATACATTTATTCATTTTGTCTTGGTGAGGCAATCGATACAGACGAAAAATAAAAAAATCCTGTTTATTGCAATCAATGTTTTGTTATGATAGAATAGATTAGATAAATTGTCAGAGTAATACATGCATTAAAGTAATAAAATTAAAATAGTGGGGTATAACACAATGAATGTAAAGAAAAATCCGCTTTATTATGTAAATGTGGCAGTGTTTCTGGTACTGTCCATTTATTCACTTCTCGTGTGCCTGAACATATTTGACGTTGAGAACATCAATAATAATGCAGGCTTATGTGCTGTAATTACTTCCATGATCATTCTGATTATGCTGTATGTAATGCAGACGACCAAGATTGGTCATATTATGGATTCGAATCCGATGGTCAAGTGGGCATTGGAGATTATCTCTGTGATTATCTTTTTGACTCTTGCCTGTGTGATTCGTGTTTATAGTATGGGAGCATTTGAATTCGATATCATGAAAGAAGGAATGGTGCTGGGGTCCATGTTGCTATTGTATATAGTGGCAAGATCTTTAAATCAGTATGGGTTTCCGACATTATTGGTGCTTACCCCATGGCCATTGATCATCAGCAAATACAACTTATCGAATGCTGAACTGACAGGTATTTTGGAAGTGTCTGTGGGTATGTGTGTGATTTGCGTGCTTCTGTATCTGGTTCGTAAAAAGAAGAAGTTGCGTATTGTGGGTTATGTGTTATTTGTTGCCGCCGTTGTGGCATTGCTTTATTACATGATGTATCAGCGTGGACTTCATTCCGTATATGTAGAAAAATATACAGAATATATGGCGTTGTTTGGCAAGATGTTTGTGTTTAAGAATACTTTGGAGTCATACTACTACATCGTATGTATTATGTTTGCTATTGTAGCCGGTTTCAGAATGTGGGTTGGTGCAGGCAGCGCGAACAGTCTCGTCATGTTTGCAGTTAATATGTTATTTTATTTCACGATTTCTTATGATCTTGGAAATGATTACATTTATTTCTTATATCCATTGCTTGCGTTGGTTTCGGCAGGTGCATTCGGTACAAGACCGGGTTATCTGGATGAGGAAATTGTATTAAGTGATAATCTTCCGGATATTTCGCTGCAGAAAAAGGCGGCAGATGTTACATATAAGGATGATTCTGAGTTGGATAAGATGCTGGAGGAAGTTGGCAAGCCGCTTTATGGCGGAGAGAAGCATTTTAATCCGGCAAAGAATACGGATCCGGTTAATACCGATGATATGCCGATTGAATTGCTGATGTATGATTCGGTTGCAAATCTGGCAGAGGAAGAGAAGAAAAAAGCGGAGGCTTTAAAGAAGAGCGAGGAAGAAGCTTTAAAGAAGGCTGAAGAGGAACGTCTTGCAAGAGAACAGGAAGAGGCTGCAAAGGCAGAAGCGGCAGCCAAAGCAATGGAAGAAGCACAGAAGGCTCGGGAAGAGATCGAGCGTGCAAAACAGGAAGCCGAGCAAATTCGATTAGAAGCGGAAGCGGCTGCGAAGGCCGAGGCAGAGCGAGTAGCAGCAGAGGCAGCACAGAGAGCGAAAGCGGAAGCAGAGGCGGCTGCGGCCCAGGCACTTGCTATGGCGAAGGCAGAGGCAGAGCGTCTTGCGGCAGAGAAGGCTGCTTTGCAGGCGGAAAAGGAATTGCTGGCGGCAGAGAAGGCGGCGGCAGCTCAGGCAGAGATTGAAAGACTTACTGCAGAGAAAGCAGCAGAGCGTGAAAGAGCTGATCGTCTTGCAGTTGAAAAGTTAGCTGCAGAAGAGGCTGTGGAGAGAGCTAAGACGGAACGTCTTATGGCAGAAGCAGCAGCTGAGAAGGCTAAGGCAGAGCGATTGGCGGCAGAGAGTGCAGCTGCGGTACAGGAAGAAGTGGTTGTGGAACCGATCGTTGAAGAGGTAGTAGTTGAGCCGGTTGCAGAAGAAGTAGCAGAGGAGCCGGTTGTAGAAGAAGTAGTAGTTGAACCGGTAGTTGAAGAGATTGAAGAGCCGGTATTCGAAACCCCGGAGGCAGAAGAAGTAATCGAAGAAGTGGAAGAACCGGTTTTCGAAGTGGCTGAAGTAGAAACGATAGAAGAAGCGACGTTCGAGATGCCTAAGACCCCGGAAGAAGTCGCAGAAGAGGAAGAGGTTGATGAACCGGTACTTGAGACGCCTGAGGTAGAAGAAGTGGTTGAGGAACCGGTAGTTGAAGAGATTGAAGAGCCGATATTCGAAATCCCGGAGGCAGAAGAAGCAATCGAAGAAGTAGAAGAACCGGTTTTTGAAGTGGCTGAAGTAGAAACGGTAGAAGAAGCAGAGTTCGAGATGCCTAAGACCCCGGAAGAAGTCGCAGAAGAGGAAGAGGTTGATGAACCGGTACTTGAGACGCCTGAAATAGAAGAGTTTGATGAAGCATTGCTCGAGGAGCCTGAAATAGAAGAGTTTGATGAAACATTGCTCGAGGCACCTGAAATAGAAGAGTTTGATGAAGCATTGCTCGAGATGCCTAAGACCTCGGAAGCAGTTGTAGAGGAGCCGGCATTCGAGACACCGGAAGCAGAAGAACCATTCTTTGAGGTGGCAGAAGTAGGGGAACCGGTATTCGAGATGCCGGAGGTTGCAGAATCAATCATTGAAGAACCTGTAATTGAGGAAGTTGTTCCGGTTGAAATCCTTGAAGACGGAATTGAACAAATGGTAGATATGCCAAGCTTTGAATCAAGTATTCCTGTTTTTGAAGAGCCGGTTAAGGAAGAAGAGCCGCCTGTGGAAGAACCTGTAGTAGAGGTATCCAGAGCCGCAACACCGGAAGAACAGGATGAAGAATATGAGAAATTCCCTTCATTTGATAATGAAGGATATGGATTTACACAGAGTAAGCCAATGTTTGAAACTATGGCTAGTTTCCTTTCAAAGGATGATGGAGCCGCATTCCCTAAGTTTGAGACCTTAGAAAGCAAGTTCTCATTTAATAATTCGACGCCGTCTTATTCGACTATCATGGGCACCAATACAGCCGATGAAGCAAAAGCAGAAACAATTGAGGCAACGGTTGAAACACCGAAGGACTCTACACCTAGCATTTTTGAAATTCTGGATAATCAGGATAGTGCTTTTGATGCAGGATTTGTTGCACCGGAGTTTGATATCAACCAGCTTTTGGATGCAGGTCAATCCGAGGCAAACTTTGGTGAGGAAAGTGATAATTCCATTATTATGGAGCCGGAAAGTTTTGAGTTAGGTTTTGATGCCGGCGAGGAATTCGATTTTGGACAGACCCAGACGTTATCTGATTTCTATGATATGGAAGCTGCACCGACCCTCTTTGATTCCCTTGAACCGGTTGCGGAAGAGCCAGCATTTGAAGAAAATGTGGTTGAAGAACCGGAAGTTACGGAAGGAGAAGTAGTGGCGGAAGAATCCATCTTTGATATGGATCAGGTACAGATGGATATTCCGGAAACTTTGACTGAAGATATTCTGATGGAAGAGTCCGTAGCAGAGCCCGTTGAAATGATGGAAGACCTTGAAACTCCGGAGCCTATTGCAGAAGAATCGGTAGCACAAGAAACATTTGTGGAAGAAACTCCTGCAGAGGAAACGTTTGTAGAAGAAACAGTGGTTGAACCGTTGGAAGAGTCTAAACCGGCAGAGGCAATGGTGGCAGCAGAACCTGTCAAGAAAGAAGAGCCTGCGGCACCGGTTAAGGTGAATCCGTATGCCAAGGAAGCCGATTTCTTTGACTGGAGTTCAATTGATGAATCGGAGTATGTTGATAATACCGAAACACAGCCTACAGAGGATAAACCAGTAGTAAATCAGGCAGCATCGGATGATGACTTTGCAGAATTTGTATGGACTGATGAGATGGTTAAGGGACTTGAAGCAACTGCTCCGGTACAGGAGGAAGTCGAAGAGGTTAAGCCGTCCGGTAGTTTTGAAGAAGAATTCAACTATGATGCATATGAGGAAGTAAAGGATGAAATAGCGACTACGGCTGAAAGTGCAGAACCTGTTATACCAACGGTTGCGGATCAGGGTTATAACATGGGTGAAGATACATCGGATTTTGAAGTGTATCAGCCGTCAGGCAGTATTGAGATTCCTGAGGAAATAGTGGAGGAAGAGGAACCGCAGTATGAAGTGTTCCAGTCTTCCGGCAACTTTACCGTGGAAGAGACTGTAGAAGTAGAGGAACCACAGTACGAGGTGTTCCAGTCTTCCGGTAACTTTACCGTAGAGGAAGTAGAAACGGTTGAGCCAAGCTATACGACCTATGGTGGTCCGGAGGAGGTTAAGCAGGAGACTGTGAAACCGGCTACCGGTGGTACAAGATTGGATGATTTCGAGTTTGATCTTGATCTTCCGGATTTTGAACCGATTAAGAAGAACTAATTTAATAAAAAATCAAAGGAGCTTAGTGTAATATGGAAAGTTATAAAAGCGAATTTATACAGTTCATGGTGGATTCAGATGTATTACGTTTTGGAAATTTCACATTAAAGAGTGGCAGAAAGTCTCCATTTTTCATGAATGCAGGATTATATGTAACAGGAAGTCAGTTGAAAAAACTTGGTGAGTATTACGCTAAGGCTATACATAATACCTATGGTGATGATTTTGATGTATTATTCGGACCGGCGTACAAGGGAATTCCAATCAGTGTGGTAACCGCCATTGCCTATAGCGAATTGTATGGTAAGGAAGTACGTTATTGCTCCGATCGAAAGGAAGAGAAGGATCACGGTGCAGATAAGGGTGGATTCCTTGGAAGTCCGTTGAAGGATGGCGACCGTGTCATTATGATTGAGGACGTTACCACTTCAGGTAAGTCTATGGAAGAGACGGTACCGAAGGTTCGCAATGCGGCAAATGTTGAGATTAAGGGTCTTATGGTTTCACTCAATCGTATGGAAGTAGGTCTTGGCGGTAAGAAGAGTGCGTTGGATGAAATCCGTGAGACCTATGGATTCGACGCAAATGCAATCGTATCCATGGAGGATGTTGTAGAGGTTCTCTATAATAATCCATACAATGGTAAGGTTATCATTGATGATGAATTGAAGAAGGCAATTGATGCATATTATGACCAGTATGGTGTAAAGTAATAAAGGATTCGATAGAATAATAGGAGGAATTAATCGATGGATGAAAAACAGTACAAATTAGTGAAAACTTCCGGTGCATTAAACCTTGTGGCAGGTATTGTAAGTATTGTCGTTGGGGTCACAATGGGAATTCTTCTTATTGTGAGTGGTGCGCGTTTGCTTGCAAGCAAGTCGAAGCATCTGTTCTAAGGCGAAATCTGTAATTATATTTGGGTAGAAGATAATTTTTTTGTAAAATGAGAAAGTGATTGTTATTTTGAGGTTATTGTGGGAAAAGTAGAAACAAAACATAGAATTATAAGTGGCATCGTGTTCGTTGTGTATATTATGATGCTTGTGTACTTCATGTTTTTTGCGGATAGTCTGGGACGAAACCAGGGACTTGCGAATTATCATTACAATATCATCCCATTTAAAGAAATAATGCGCTTCATGAGATATCATAGAATACTTGGTATGAAGGCGGTGCTTGCCAACCTTTTGGGCAATGTCATCGCGTTCATTCCATTTGGGGTATTCTTATCGGCATTGTCCAATCACCGGTTTAACTGGAAGGAAATGATGTTTCTCAGCATGGATTTAAGTCTTGCGATTGAAGTGTTACAGCTTATTTCGAAGGTGGGAAGTTTTGACATCGATGATATTATCCTGAATACCCTGGGGGGTGTTGCAGGATATTTTATCTTCTTAATGATGATGAAGAAACGTAAAAAGAATGAGGAATAATATGGAAAAGGTAAAATTTAGTGACAGACATATCTCAGTGGGTGGAGTATTATCCATCGTGATGGGAAGCATTGCGGTGGTACTGGTGCTGATCGGGGTTGTTCTGTCATTTCTACATCAGGGAGAAGGACCGCTGGTTGTGGGAGCCCTGGGCATAGGGGCACTGCTTTTTGACTGCGGCGGACTGGTCATAGGACTATTAAGTTTTAAAGAAAGTGACAAATACTATAAAACATCCATTGTAGGTTCCATGATGTGTGGAATCTTTTTGGTGATGTTACTGGGAATTATATTGGTTTAGGTGAGGAGATAAGGGATGGATTACAGCGTTCTTTTTGCCAATGAAAATGAAAGCGTACAGGAGCGATACGATCTTGCAATGGAACGTATTGCACAGATAACTATAGAAAATGGCGCAAAGGGAGCCTATCAGGATTATTTTAAGAAAAATGCCGAATTCATTACCATGATGGGACGGTTGTATCAGGAAGCAAGGTCGAAAGCCTTGGAGCAAATGTCTCTGGAGGAATTACAGCAGCATAATAAACGGCTGTATGAGGACATCCTTGAGGATCATTACAGAGAAAGTTATGCAAATCCACAGTATGCAGTGGCAACATTGGGCGAAGTGTTTGGCGGAATCCTGTCCTTTGTGACGACGGAACTTCGTGGAATGATCGTCTATGCATATGAAGCAAGACTTCAGGATATGACGATCTGTGCGGAACTGTTCCTTCAGATCTACTGTCTCTTTGCAGACAGCGAAATGGAGCCATCTTACAAGGAAGTGCATGAAGCGGTTTACTGGTATGTCAGCGATTATGCCGAGATTACGGTGGAACACCGGATTCGTGAGCAGATCGATCCGACACTATCCTTCGCGACGGATATTATTATGGAATCGGATCTTACAGATCTTCGTTATCTCTATCGCTTTGGTGAGTATATCACGGAAAATGAGCTGGGTGTGGCAAAGTATTTGAACACACTTTCGGAAGAAGATATTCAGAAAATGGCGGATACCTTTACAGAAGGATACCGTAAGGGTTTTATTCTGGGGAATAAGGACCTTTCCAAGAAGAAGACGGTGAATATCCGCTACATTCTTGGCTTCGAACGTGTGGTACGCCGGTCCATTCAAAATTTTGAAAAAATGGGTCTTAAGCCAACGATTTACAGGGCGGCAACCTATAGTGTTAATAAGCGTCAACATATTCGCAATGGTTATTATGGTGCAATACCAAACCAGCAGATGGAGTACGATCACCGGTTTGATAACGCATTGTATCTGGATAAGGCATTTATGGAGCGTAAGCTTGAGGTCACGAGAGTAGCTTATGAGAAATATAAAGAACTGGCCTATACCTTTGCGGGTCCTGCAGTCATGGAAACTTTCGGTGCGAATCCCTTTGAGCCGGTGGCGATAAAGGAAGCGTTGAAGCTGAATGACAAGCAGAAAGCATGGTCGGTTCAGCTGGCTAATGAGTTGGCACAGGTCACCAATGAATACATCAAGGGTGAGGAGCGCAGTTTTACGATCATCGCATATCCGGTGCCGGAAATTGGAGACCGATTTGAGGAAATCTTTGCAGAGACTGTGAAGATCAATACTCTGGATTACGAACTGTACAGGGATATTCAGCAAAGAATTATTGATGTGCTGGATCAGGCACAGTATGTGGAAGTGAAAGGTCAGAATGGCAATACCACGGATATTTGTGTCAGTATTATGCAGCTTAAGAATCCATCAGGACAGACGGCCTTTGAAAATTGTGTGGCAGATGTGAACATTCCTCTGGGAGAGGTATTTACCTCGCCGGTGCTTTCCGGAACTACAGGAAAAATCAATGTAAGCCGTGTTTATCTGAATGATATCCGCTTTGACAATCTTACCGTGGAATTCAGGGACGGAAAGATTGCATCCTATTCCTGCGATAATTACGAGCGGGAGGAGGACAATCAGGCTCTCATCAAGCAGACACTGCTCTTTGACCACGAAACCCTGCCGATGGGAGAATTTGCAATTGGAACCAATACAACGGCGTATGTTATGGCAAATCGATACGATATTGTCTATAAGCTGCCGATTCTTATTGTGGAGAAGATGGGACCGCATTTTGCGGTAGGTGATACCTGTTATTCCTGGGCCGAGGATACCCCGGTCTATAATCCGGACGGTAAGGAAATTATGGCCAGGGATAATGAGATTTCCATTCTACGAAAGGAGGATCCGTCGAAGGCGTATTTTAATTGTCATACGGATATTACCATTCCTTATGATGAAATCGGAAGCATTACGGCAGTGTTGCAGGATGGCAGCCGAAAGGATATCATTCTTGCGGGACGTTTTGTTCTTGAAGGGTGCGAGGAACTGAACAAGGCATTTGCTTAAAGCATAAAGTGCAGGTTTTAGTAAAGTTTGTTCGAGAAAATAATGTTTACTTTCAAACCGCATTATAATATAATTACTATGAATATTAATGTGTTTATGGCACGATAAAAAGGAGATAGAACCATGGCTAAAGTAGGAATTGTAATGGGCAGCGACTCAGATATGCCGATTATGGCAAAGGCAGCAGATATCTTGGAACAACTTGGCATTTCGTATGAGATGACGATTATTTCCGCGCACAGAGAACCGGATGTATTCTTTGAGTATGCCAAGACAGCCGAGGAAAAGGGCTTCAAGGTAATTATTGCAGGAGCAGGTATGGCAGCACATCTTCCCGGTATGTGTGCAGCAATTTTCCCAATGCCGGTAATCGGTATTCCAATGCATACAACTTCCCTTGGAGGAAGAGATTCCTTATATTCCATCGTTCAGATGCCATCCGGCATTCCGGTTGCAACAGTTGCAATTAACGGTGGAGCTAATGCAGGACTTCTTGCGGCAAAGATTCTGGCAACATCGGATGAAGCATTGCTTGAAAGACTTAAGGCTTATTCTAAGAACCTTAAGGAGCAGGTTTTGGCAAAGGATGCCAGGTTACAGGAAGTTGGCTACAAGAAGTACATGGAGAAGTAAAGAAACATAAAGCAAAGTCATGTAGATGACTAATAAATCATATAGGAGATAAGAAAATGGATTACAAGAGTTCAGGTGTGGATATCGAAGCAGGATACAAGTCCGTTGAATTGATGAAGGAAGCAGTTAAGGGAACCATGAGACCGGAGGTTCTTGGCGGTCTTGGCGGTTTCTCAGGAGCGTTTTCCTTAGCAAATATTAAGAATATGGAAGAGCCGGTTCTTCTTTCGGGAACCGACGGATGCGGTACCAAGGTTAAGCTTGCAATTATCATGGACAAGCATGATACCATCGGTATTGATGCCGTTGCCATGTGTGTTAATGACGTGGCCTGTGCAGGTGGCGAGCCATTGTTCTTCTTAGATTACATTGCATGTGGTAAGAATGTGCCGGAGAAGATCGCAACCATCGTTGGCGGTGTGGCTGAAGGCTGCAAGCAGTCGGAGTGCGCACTGATTGGCGGTGAGACCGCTGAGCACCCGGGTCTCATGCCGGAAGAGGATTATGATCTTGCCGGTTTTTCTGTGGGTGTGGTTGACAAGAAGGATATCATTACCGGTGAGAAAATTGCCGATGGCGATACATTAATCGGTATTGCGTCAACCGGTGTTCACAGTAACGGGTTCTCCTTAGTACGTAAGGTATTTGAAAAGGAACTTACGAAGGAAGGACTTAATACATATTATGATGAATTAGGTAAGACTCTTGGCGAGGCACTTCTGGCTCCGACAAGAATCTATGTAAAGGCATTAAAGTCGGTTAAGAATGCAGGCGTTCAGATTAAGGGCTGCAGCCATATTACCGGTGGCGGCTTCTACGAGAATATTCCGAGAATGCTTCCGGAAGGAAAGAGAGCGGAAGTAAAGAAGGATTCTTATGAAGTTCCGGCAATCTTTAAGCTTCTCGCAAAGAAGGGTAATATTGAAGAACACATGATGTACAACACATTTAACATGGGACTTGGTATGGTACTTGCCATCGATCCTAAGGATGTAGATGCAACGATGAAGGCGATTGAAGCTGCAGGCGACAAGGCTTACGTTGTGGGTAAGGTGGTTAACGGAGAGAAGGGAGTTACTGTATGTTAAAGATTGCTGTGTTAGTTTCAGGTGGCGGAACGAATCTTCAGGCCATCATTGATGGAATTAATAATAAGACAATTACCAATACTGAAATTAAAGTAGTGATCAGTAATAATGCAGGGGCTTATGCATTGGAACGAGCAAAAGATCATGGTATCGATGCGGTATGCTTATCTCCTAAGAACTTTGAATCAAGGGAAGTGTTCAATGATGCGCTTCTTGCAAAGATCGATGAGTATGGAGTTGACTTAATCGTACTTGCCGGTTTTCTGGTTAAGATTCCGGAAAAACTGGTGGAAAAGTATCCGAGAAAGATTATCAATATCCATCCATCGCTGATCCCGTCTTTCTGCGGCGTCGGTTTCTATGGACTGAAGGTTCATGAGGCAGCGCTGGCACGTGGGGTCAAGGTGACCGGTGCAACAGTTCATTATGTGGATTCCGGAATGGATACCGGTCCGATTATTTTACAGAAGGCTGTATCCGTGGAAGAGGGCGATACCCCGGAAATCTTACAGAAGAGGGTAATGGAACAGGCAGAATGGAAGATTTTGCCTCAGGCCATTAATATGATTGCAAATCAGAAAGCATGATTTAAATTATAATGGTGAAAGGTGGCATGAAAATGCTGCCTTTTGCTTGTTTTTGTGTCCTTTTTGTGTCTTTATAAATGATATAATTAATCAAAACATTTTACTGTGATGAATAATGGACGATTATATATGGGAGGCACAAATGGATTATAAAAAAGTAATAAAGATTAATTTTAAAAAGCACTGGCGGGAATATGAAGGATTGCTATTATTTATTGCAGCATTGGAAATCTTCATGATGTGTTATGGCATCATTCATTTTAATTTTGAGGAAATGAGACGGCGCTTATATTTTGTTTCCTACGTTTTTTTACTGGTTGTTACATTGGCAGCATTTTTTGTAAACAGACGATACATAAAAAAGAATGAAGTAAAGCATGCCGTAATTAATGCATATATTTACTGTATTATCCTGATATTCTGGAGTGCATGGATTTCGGGTCTGGATATCATAGAAGGAGGATTCCCCTTTACATATCTGACGATTCTTTCGGCAGTGGGAAGTCTTATTATATTTCATACCGGATTTTATGGGATTATTACCATTCTTTCTGCCCTGTTCATGATCGTATTGTGTGTATTAGGGGGCAGTACGAAGCTGTATTTTGGATTTTATCTGAATCTGGTTATTTTCCTTGCGGTATCCATTCTGATGTCTTACAGAAGCTATACTGCGACACGTTCCGAATACATCGCAAACTGCCGTCTGGAAGAATTGTCTGAAATGGATGCACTGACGCATATTGCCAACCGACGTTCCATGGATAAATATCTGGACAAACTGGAAAAAGAGCAGATAAAGTATACCTTTGCACTGCTGGATGTGGATAATTTTAAAACCATTAATGATACACATGGGCATGAGGCAGGCGACTGTTGTCTGGTACAGATTGCAGATCTGTTAAAACAGAATTTTGGAGATACGGTTTTCCGATATGGCGGGGATGAATTCGCAGTGGTTTCATTTGAAATGCCGGAAACGGTACTGGAAAAGATGATGAAGATGAATCAAAATCTTCTGAAAAATAACAAAAAATACCGGCTACAGGTCTGTATGGGAATCTATCGTCAGGACGGAATGAAGGATAGCCGTACGGTTTTTTCGTCAGCCGACCAGGCACTATATATGGCGAAACAGGATGGAAAGGCCAAAGGTGTCATTTTCGAAACTGCAAATGAGGTGAAGGAGCCGAAAAATGAAAAACAAAGATAAAATCCATAAAAAATTAAAGCATCTGCCGGATGGGGAAAAAATGTCAGCAAGAGCATATGGAATTGCATTTGTCCTGATGACGGTGCTGCTGGTTTATCTTGGAATGTCGAATAATGTTCATGTGACTTCCGTGAGGAAGGATGCAGGATATGAAACGATAGAGGATTACCGGATTGAGGAAGAAAAGGATGAAGAAGCCCCCATTGGAGTACATAAGGTGTATACATGGACACTGCCCGAGGTAAAACCACAGGATCACTGTCTTGCTTTTTATGTAGTTCATCAGTCGGTTCGTGTGTATCTGGAAGACGAACTCATATATCGTCTGGTACCGGATGAAAATCTTCTTTTTGGGAAAACCATCGGAAGCAGCTGGGTGATGATTCCGCTATATCCGGAAGACGGCGGAAAGGAAATTCGTGTCGTTATTACGCCGGTATATGAAAGCTTTCGTGAACGGAAAGTGGAATTTCTTATGGGTTCTGAGCTTAGCATATACAAGGAACGTCTGAAGCTGGATTTACCGCAGATTATTATTGGCAGCATTGCAATACTGGTGGGAATGCTGTTCATTATGGTAGCCATTGGTACAATGTTTTCCAAGAAGCGGGATTATAACCTGGCAGCACTTGGAAACTTTTCTGTAATGCTTGGGCTGTGGCGGCTGACGGATACACGTTTTAGTCCGTTCATGATGCAGGAAAAACCGGTTTTCTTATTTTATGTTTCCCTGGCAATGCTAATGCTGGGTGGTATATCCCTTCTAAAATCCATTCAATATCGATACAATAAGAAGTTTTATCCGTTATTCAATTATTACTGTATGGCACTCAGTGTTGCCTGCATGATCCAGATTATACTACAGATAACGAATATACGGGATTTTCGTGAAACTTTAGTGGTAACACATTTTATGCTGCTGATCGGTGTGTTCATATGTGCAGGTGTGATGATCCATGACGGACTCAAATCAGGCAGGAAAAAAATGAACGGTCTTGGAAAAAGAATGTTCATGGTATGTGTAGCGGGTGTGGCAGCAGATGTGCTGGCATTTTACGTGAAAGGAAACTCATCAGGGCTTCTGTTTACATTAACAGCATTTTTGATTTATATTATTATCAGTGGATTTGTTTCAATCTGGGGATATGTGGAACAGGAACGAAAAATGAAGCAGCAGGAGGCAGAACTTGCATCAAGCAGGATTTCGATTATGCTTAGCCAGATTCAGCCACACTTCCTGTATAATTCCCTTAATACTATTTATCATTTGTGCGAAAAAAATCCTGCAAAGGCACAGAAAGCCATCAGTGATTTTTCGGATTACCTGAGGGGGAATCTGGAGTCGTTGAAGAGAATTTCACCGGTTCCATTTGAAAAGGAACTGGAACATGTAAAAATATATCTGTCACTGGAAAAAATGCGTTTTGACGAGGAGCTGGAAATTGTATATGACATTGAGACAACGTCCTTTCTGATTCCGGCCCTGACCGTGCAGCCACTTGTGGAAAATGCCGTAAAACATGGTGTCGGTAAGACTCAAACAGGAGGAACGGTTACCATTAGTACCGTAGAAAGGGAAGAATGGTATGAGGTTGTGGTTGCGGATGACGGTGCGGGATATGATGTGAATGAAGTACAAGATGACACAAGAACGCATATCGGTATTGAAAATGTACGAAAAAGACTGTGGGAAATGAGTCATGCCACACTGGAGATTTTCAGTGAAAAAGGCAAGGGTACCAGAGTCGTTATAAAGATTCCAAAGGGGGAAATGCCGGATGATGATTATGGCAGTTGATGATGAAAAAATTGCACTGGAAGGTCTGGTTGAGGCAATAAGGAAAGCGGCACCGGATGCCGAGGTATATGGATTCCGGGATGCGAATCAGGCGCTCAATTTTGCAAAAGAAAACCGCTGTGATGTGGCATTCCTGGATATTGAGATGCGTGGAATGAACGGAATTGAGCTGGCGCGGCAGATGAAATTAAGTAATCCCGGAATTAATATCATTTTTACAACGGGTTACCATGAGTATATGAATCAGGCATTTACTCTTCGTGCCAGCGGATATGTGATGAAGCCTGTCACACAGGAAAAGATAAAAGTAGAGATGGAAAATCTTAGAAATCCAATTCAGACTCCGGGAAAAAAGGAAATCAGGGTGCAGACCTTTGGAAACTTTGAGGTGTTCTATGGGGATGAACCGGTAAAGTTCCAGTACAGTAAGACGAAGGAACTGCTGGCCTATCTCATCGACCGGAACGGAGCGTTATGTACCAATGGGGAACTGATGGGAATTCTGTGGGAGGATGAGGAAAATGTCAGGGGACATGTTTCTTATCTGAAAAATATAAGAAAGGATCTGGTGGAGACACTGGAAAAATACGGTTTAAAGGATGCAGTCAGCAGACAGAGAGGAAAAATCGCCATTATCCCGGAAAAAATCCGGTGTGATTACTTTGACTGGCTTATGGGAAAATCTTCGGGAATCAATGCATACCGGGGAGAATACATGAATCAGTATACATGGAGCGAATTTACTCATGGAGATCTGGAGAAGGCGAAGATATAAGGATGAAATAATAAGGAGCTTACATCATATGAAATCGGTTCAGACAAAAATTATCCTGCTGATTTTAACAGGAATCATTGCTTCCTCGACAATTGTTGGTGTTACCGGCATCATGAGCTTTGGAAAGGCAATTGATGAGGACTCGGTTAAGGTAATGAATCTGATGTGCAGTGAAAAGGCACAGGAGTTAAATAATGTACTGGGGAAAATAGAACAATCCGTAGAAATCCTGTCGGAATATGCCGTTGATAATCTTGAAAGCATTGACAGACTTTCAAAGGATACGGAGTATCTGGAAAAATTCACAAAAGATCTGGAGGAACTCGGACTGACTACTGCCAATGCAACCGAAGGCGCAGTAGCGGTTTATGTCCGCTTTAATCCGGATATCACGTCGTCTATGGCGGGTTTTTTCAAGGTAAAGAATACGGTAAATGAAAAATTTGTTGATGAAGAACTTACGGATTTTTCACTATACAGCCCGGAGGATGTGGAACATGTGGGCTGGTATTATATTCCGGTCAATGCAGGAAAAGCAGTGTGGATGCAGCCCTATGATAATAAAAACATTGATATATACATGATTTCCTATGTGATTCCCGTATATAAGGATAACGAGCTTTTTGGAATTGTAGGCATGGATATTGACTTTCGTTATATTGCCGAAATGGTTGACAATATAAAAATATATGAGACCGGTCATGCATTTATCACGGATGAGAATTTTGTGATTGTCCATAGCAGGCATTTTGCGCCGGGAACCGTGGTAAGAGAATTAAGTGACAGCCTTCTGGTGGCGGGAGACGATGACCTTCTTAGCATGGATACCTTGTATGATCATGAATTGGACGGAGAAGAGAAAAAAGTTGTATTCCGGTCCCTTGAAAATGGCATGAAACTTGCTGTCACGGTTCCGGTTTCGGAAATTGACCGTACGAAAAACAGGCTGATTATTCAGATCATTATTATGGCATGTTTTATCATGCTGGTGTTTGTATTTGCGGCTCTTGCAATTGCCAAAACCATTGTCAAACCGTTAAAGGAATTAAATCATGCTGCGAAGGAAATAGCGCAGGGTAATCTGGAAGTTTCTCTTGCCTGCAAGTCCGAGGATGAGGTGGGAACTCTTGCAAAGAGTCTGAAAGAAACGGCTCAACAGCTGAAAAAAAGAATTACCTATATTAATAATCTGGCTTACATGGATAAGCTTACGGAAACAAAAAATAATACGGCATATCTGAATGAGGTCTCTGACATCAAACGGAGCATGCAGGAGAAGGAAGGTACATTTGCCGTATTTGTGATCGATGCGAATGGTTTGAAATATATTAATGATACTTACGGACACAGTTATGGAAATGAACTGATTATTGCGATCTCCAAAGCGGCGGTGCCGGTGTTTGGAGCGGAGCATGTTTTCCGGATCGGCGGGGATGAGTTTGCGGTGATTTTAAGGGATACCGACAGCAAAACATGCAGTGAGCTTTCGGAAGCATTTGAAAGAAACTTAAAGAATTATACCGGAAACCTGAAACCATCGGCGGCAATCGGCAGTGCAGTGTATGATAAGAATATTGACAGCAGCTATGAAAGTGTATTTGAACGTGCGGATGAGAAAATGTATGAGAGAAAGCTTGATATGAAGTCAAGGGGAGAGTATAGCAGCGTTTCTGTGCCGGGTGAGACGGTATAAGGAATAGAGGAAGAGGTGGAACGGACAATTCCCCCTCCTTTTACCGATTTTGTTCCGAGTTTCGGATATAAGAGCTTCTAAAAAATAAAAAGTATAAACAAATCAAACAATTTATAAAAAAGTCGAAACATTCCTATGTCAAAATTGGGGTGATTTGTGTCTCTTTTGTGTCCATTGGGATGATATAATCTTTGTATATCTGTATGAGAGGAACCGAGTTGCAAGACCTCTGTACGGAAATTCCGATGTACTATGAGGAACAGAATCAAAACAAGGAGAAGATGTATGAGAAGTAAGAGAAAGACAAAAGACAGAATAGTAAGTTTTGCACTGATGTTTGTAATGGTGTTGTCACTTTTTACGGGCTTTAGCAGTACGGATGTCAGGGCGGAAGGAACACTTCCGGGAGCAAGAAGCGGTTCAAGTGACTCAGGTGATGTATTCTTAGGCGGAAATTATATTGAGGTGGGTGTAAGCAAGGGTGGTTCTTTTGGTACATATGAAGCGCCTTCCGACGGTTTCCATCCTATGTGCGCTGGAAAAGGCCTAGGCCTTGTCTCGGACGGAGATGGCTTTGATGTTGGGGAAGAATCCATTACAGGAGACTTTTTCCTTCCGGGTACTCCGGAAGAACGTTCTATTGTGGGATATAAGATTAATGATGAGGAGATTAGTAACCGTCAGGCAGACAGAAATTATATATCATGGGTAACACCGATACAGGAGTTATCAACCGTGGATGAGTCGGATGTTTCGGCAGGAGTGTTAAAGGCGGTTACGACCGGTATCACAAAGGATAATGTTAAGTATGTACAGACCGTATCATTTAATGTTAATGATAAGTTTTTTAAGACCGATGTTGAGATTACGAATCTAAATGAGGATGTCACAGTAAATGATTTGCGTTTTGTGCGGTCTTTTGATCCGGATCAGGATGCGGACAAGCATAGCGTTTATGATACATATAATAAAGTAATATGCAATCCTAACAGTTCGACTCCTTATACAGAGGAGCAGTGCGCAATGGTTGTGGCAAGAGGCGGAGTTACATATGCAGGATTCTTTTTTATGGCATTTGATGAAAGAGCAAGAGCATCCGCAGCTTATTTTGCTCCTGATTCGGCATATGCAGGAAATCTTTGGAAAGATGATACCTCATTAAGTACAGTCCCGGATACGTCATTAGTTGATTTTTCGGGAGATAATACAAATGATTATGTATATGAGGATAATGGTATTGCCATAACATTTGCATGCGGGAATCTGGCACCGGGAGAAAGTACTACATTAACATATTATTCCAGCCTTGATCCGAATGTGGAAGAGAGTATTCAGAATGTCATTGCAGCAGCTGCAGGAAAACCGGCAGTGTCGGATAAGACAACAACAATCATTACAATTAATGCTGTTCCGGGTGAGGAATATTCCATTGACGGAGGCGTGACGTGGCAGGACAGTGGTGTATTTGAAGGATTGACACCGGGAACGGTTTATCAGATTATTGCAAGAAAGAAAGCGGTAGATGCTGAGGGACCGGGAGAACCAAGTGAACCTATTGAGGTCATAACACGTGTGGATTCTGTCAAATCGGCAGTTGTACCAAGCATCAAGTCAAAGACAGACACATCGATTGCAGTTATGGTTGTGGAAGGTCAGGAGTATTCCATTGACGGTGGTACAACATGGTCTAAGACAGGAGTCTTCAAAAATCTGAATCCGGATACGGAATATTCGATTATTGCACGAATTGCGGCAACAGATACAGAAATGCCAAGTGAAGTATCAGCACCAACAGTTTTAAAGACATTACCGAAGGCGGAATCAGAATTGGATGACATTGGTAATGTAGAAGTAGATGTTATTGTGGCAAATAATGTATCTTCGTCTGTGGCAGTAAGACCTTCAGACATATACAATGCTGTGAAAGAGCGGGATGTTGAGTTTGACTATATCGGGACATATAATTTGGCAACGCTGATTAAAGATTATGGATTGGATGTGAAATTATCACTGACAATAGAAGGCGTGTCGGATAAACTGACAGACACAGATAAAGAGGCAATTGAAAAAGCAGCAGATGGAATGAAAACAGGGGATTGTTATGACATTTCCTTAAAGGTATTAGCTGGTAATTCTTATTCAGGAACAATTGAACAGGGAGATTCTGAAATACCGTTTGAATTGGGAGTTCCGGTCAATGTTATAAAAGCAGGTAAGAATTATAAGGTTGCAAGATTGTACTATTCGGAAGAGAGTAGCACACCGGAGATTACCATATTAGAAGATATTGACACCAATACGGATACGGTTTCCTTTAAAACGGATAAGACCGGTGTGTTTGTCTTCCTATATGAAGAAGATTATGCTCCGGATAAACCTGTTGAAGCAGCAAAGACTGCAACAAGCATTACAATCAAAACGGTTGAGGGTGAAGAGTATTCCATTGACGGAGGAAAAACATGGCAGACTTCCGGTTTGTTTGAAAATCTAACACCCGGACAGACTTATGATATCATAGCAAGAAAGAAGGTTGCCGAGGGAGAAACGCCGGGCAAGATAAGTGAAAAACTGACGGTAACGACTCCTCAAGAAGTCAAAGTAGAACCGGGAGATGTTTTTGGAGTGATAACCGGCGATGCAGGTTCTTCTTATACTTTGAGTCTCGGAAATGGAAATACGGAAGTAAAGCGTCTTGAGAATATCTCGAGTGGTGAAGAGTTTGTATTTAAAGATGTTCCGGATGGAGTGTATAATCTTGTCCTTACAAAAACTACCGCAGATGGAAAAACATTTGTTGCTACGAAGATGGTGACCGTAGAAAATGGAAAACCGATAGATCTCGGAGCTCTTGATATAGGAGATAAGCAGACGGAGGTTGAAGTCGATCAGGAAGCACCACAGGTTGTGGCAGATGGTCTGGAACAATTATACATAGCCGTTCCGAAGGATGTGACGGATGCCGGAGTCGATGTTCCGCAGATTATTGCAGATGGTGGTACTGCTAAGGTTATTCTTGCAGTGGTAAAGGCAAAGACTACGGATGTACTCAATTCCATGAAGAAGGAGGCCGAGAGCAAGAAGAAGGCAGTCGGAGTAGTCTTTGATGCCGAAGTAGACATGAAGATTACACCGGTCAGTGGTGAAGAACAGGTAATCAAGATTTCTGATACAGAGTCTCTGATTCACATGGTAATGCCGTTATCCGAGAAAGATCAGGGAAAAACTGGCTATCAGGTACTTCGCAGCCATTTAGAAAAAGGTCAGACGGAAGAAACAATTTCCGTGCTTCCGGAACTTACGGGTTCAGAAAAAACATCCCCTACAAAGGAAGGATTCTTTATTGAAAATGGCTATGTACATATCTGGGCACATAAATTCTCAACCTATGCTGTTCTTTATGATGAGGTTGTAACGGTTCCGGTGGATGACGATGATGACGACGACAGCAGTGATGACGGAAGTCAGACAACGGCAATTGTATCTGCAGAAACCGGTGATGCAACACCGCTTGGTGGACTCTTTATGATGTTGATCCTTTCCGGTGCAGGACTTGGTGCATTTGCAGTGAAGGGACGCAAGAAAGAAGATACAGAAGAATAACGGGGCCGATATAATTATGTCAGAAATGATGCAGCCGATACAGATCATCCCAAGGGTCTGCATCGGTTGTTTTTCGTTGCATGAGAAGAAAAGAAAGGATTTTTAATTATATTGGTTACTTTGTTATGAATAAGTTTAATCCGCTACATTCTTCCAAACTGCATCAAAAACCTCATCGCAGTTATAATCAGGAGCGAACTTTTCTGCAATATCACAGATGGAACGTATATAATCGACATTCTGTTCAAGCTCATCAGCGATGGTCTCAACAGACTTGTTCTTTTTTATTTTTTTTGGTAATTTGGGTGGTGGGAAGTATAAAAATAAAACACTTGTTTTCTATGTTCATATCTGCTACACTTATCTCAAAGCAGAATAGTTCTTTTTATGCAGACGAACGTGTCATTTGTTATGTGTGCATATATGCATGTTTT
>JBJEJH010000035.1:0-31724 GCA_051877855.1 Lachnospiraceae bacterium
CGTAAGCTGTTGTAGGATCATCACCCTTCTTGATGAAGTCTGTCATCTTACCAAGTGAAACAAACTTGTAACCAATAATCTGGTTGTCAGCATCAAGAGCGATACCAGTTACATAACCTTCAGCCATCTCAAGGTAACGAGGTCCCTTCTGAAGAGTACCATACATAGTACCAACCTGTGAACGAAGTCCCTTGCCAAGATCCTCAAGACCTGCACCTACCGGAAGACCTTCCTCAGAGAAAGCAGACTGTGTACGACCGTAAACGATCTGTAAGAATAACTCTCTCATAGCAGTGTTAATAGCATCACAAACTAAGTCTGTATTTAAAGCTTCCATAACAGTAAGGCCCGGAAGAATTTCTGCTGCCATAGCTGCAGAATGAGTCATACCGGAACATCCGATAGTCTCAACAAGTGCTTCCTGAATAATACCTTCCTTAACATTTAAAGTAAGTTTACATGCACCCTGCTGTGGAGCACACCAGCCAATACCGTGTGTTAAGCCTGAAATATCCTTTACTTCTTTATTTTTTACCCAGTTACCTTCTGTAGGAACGGGAGCAGCGCCATGATGAACGCCCTGTGCCACCGGACACATTCTTTCAACTTCCTGTGAAATAATCATTTTGTATCTCCTTTCTATTATTAGCTCATCTTAATGTCAGTTTAATATACCGATTAAGGAGCGTTTACCCGATGTAAGATTAGGACACCGGAGAAAAACCTAGGTGTATTTTCTCATAATACGACAAAATAGTCAATTCTATTTGCCAAAAAATTATCATTTTTAAGTACCATACTTCGTTTTAATTCTTCTGCACTACTTCTCCCTGCTTTTTGTAAATACTTCCCGCAGGAACGAATCCTCGTACCGAAGACAACGGATAAATATTGGATTCACGTCCAACGACAGTTCCCGGATTCAGGACGCTTCCGCATCCTACCTCCACGTTATCCCCCACCATGGCTCCGAATTTCTTGAGCCCGGTTTCGATGGAATTTCTACATCCTTCAACGTTGATATTGACCTTCACCAGCGTCTTATCGGACTTCACATTGGAGGTGATGGAACCTGCACCCATGTGTGCCTTGTACCCTAAAATGGAGTCACCCACATAGTTATAGTGGGGAACCTGAACCTTGTTGAATAACACAACATTTTTAAGTTCCGTGGAATTACCCACCACAGCGCCTTCGCCTACAATGGCATTGCCACGGATAAATGCACAGTGCCTTACTTCTGCTTCTTTTCCAATAATACACGGTCCTGTAATACTGGCTGTGGCAGCTACTTTGGCGCTTTTTGCAATCCAGACATTTTCCGAAGGATGATCGTATTCCTCTTCCGAAAGTTGCGCACCAAGTTCCATGATAAATCCGCTAATCTTTGGAAGTGCCTCCCATGGGTAAGTAAGTCCTTCAAATAAGTCCTTGGCAATCGTCTGATTCAAATCATATAAATCCTTAATCTCTACCATACAATTCTCCTCCTACTCCACGGTTACGGACTTTGCAAGATTTCTTGGCTTATCTACATCGCATCCCTTAAGAACTGACGTATAGTAAGCAATCAGCTGTAACGGAATTGCTGCAACACTTGGCATCAGGATTTCGTCCACCTCCGGAAGACGGATGATGCAATCCGCAATACCATCCTCAACATCCAGATTCTCGCCACATACAAGGATTACCATGGCACCTCTTGCCTTCACTTCCTTGATATTACTTACGGTCTTCTCAATTAATCCCTTCTGCGTAGCTACAGCAATAACCGGCATCTCATTGGTTACAAGAGAAATCGTGCCATGCTTTAACTCACCTGCCGCGTAGGACTCAGAGTGAATATAGGAAATTTCCTTTAACTTTAAAGAACCTTCCATACTAAGGGCATAATCCAGTCCGCGACCGATATAGAGGAGACTGTCTGCATTCAATAACTTCGCTGCGGTCTGCTGACAGGTTACCTTGCACTCCAATGCCTTTTCGATGACATCCGGAATTTCCATCAGTTCCGCTACATATTTTTTGCACTCATCCTCCGTGATTACGCCCTTCGCAAAGGCCACCTGAAAAGCAAATAAATACATTGCTGCAACCTGTACCGAATAAGCCTTGGTGGAAGCAACGGAAATCTCCGGTCCCGCATTGGTATAGAGCACCATATCCGCCTCTCTTGCGATGGAGGAACCCACCACATTAACAATAGCCATGGTATCTGCGCCAAGATTCTTTGCAAGCTTAAGAGCCGCCAGCGTATCCGCCGTCTCACCGGACTGTGAAATCACGATCATAAGATCCTGTTCACCAATGAGTGGTTCACGGTATCGAAACTCTGATGCAATGTCCACAATAACCGGAACTCTGGCTAATTTTTCAATCACATATTTGCCAACCAAACCTGCATGCATCGCTGTACCACAGGCAACAACAAAGATCTGGCGATAGCTATTTAACTTTTCAATGGTAAGACCGGTCTCGGAAAAATCCGGCATACCATTCTTCACACGAGGGCTGACCGTCATTTTCACTGCCTTCGGCTGCTCGTGGATCTCCTTTAACATAAAATGCTCATAGCCACCCTTTTCAGCAGCATCAATATCCCATGTAGCCGTCTGAAGTTCCTTCTTAATGACATTCTTTCTGGTGTCATAGATTTTAACCTCACCGCTGGTTAGTTCACAGATTTCATCCTGTTCAATCAGGTAATAGTCCCTTGTATACTTAAGAATCGCCGGTACATCCGAAGCGATAAAGTTTTCGCCTTCACCCACACCCACGATTAACGGACTATCCTTACGAACGGCATAGATCTTCTCCGGAAAATCACGGAACACGATACCAAGGGCATAGGATCCCTCAATCTCAGCCAATACCTTGATGATGGTATCTAACGGATTGCCATCATAATAATAATCCAAAAGCTTTGCTACCGTCTCAGTATCGGTCTCACTCTCGAAACCATAACCCTCCTTGATCAGAAAATCCTTGATCTCCTTATAATTTTCAATAATACCGTTGTGTACAATGGAAATTCTCTTATTACCATGGGGATGAGAATTAATATCCGAAGGTTCACCATGGGTTGCCCATCGGGTATGTCCGATACCGCAGTGTCCCATCGGCTTTCCTGTAGTCTGCATCTTCTCCACTAAGTCCAACAGACGTCCCTTGGTTTTTTCTACACGGATGGCATTACGCTCAAATACCGCAATTCCCGCAGAATCATACCCGCGATATTCAAGCTTGGACAAAGCATCCACCAGAACATCGGTACAATCTCTCTTACCTACATAACCAACAATTCCACACATATTGTCCTCCTCAATTTTCGCACATCACAATCTTTCGATATGCCTATCATCTATTTAATACATTTTGCATAAATATGATCCAGGATACGGAAAAAATGCATATCCTCCATATTCCATGTATTGTAAATCATAACGGCTTCATAGCTTACAATATAATTCCTGCCGTCCGCACCTGTTACCTTGTGATGCATAAGGGAAAGAACCCCTTGTTTTTCAAGTTTATCATGAAGTGTTCCGCCATACTTTTCAAAGGTTTTGATATTATTGATAACCATCACACCTTCATTATAAAATTGCTGTAAGGTCTCATCCCCGATGTAATCTGCTGTTTCCTTAATCTGTTCTTTCTTCAACAGCTTATTTCCGCACTGAAATACAACATCCTTCTTGTCAACATCATAAAGCACGACTCTTTCTACACCAAAATGATCCACCACTTCATTGAAGATATTGACATAGGAATAATCTTCCCCTTGCCATACACGATCACAGATTTTACAAATGATCTCACTCTTGCTTAATCCCTTGCGGCTGCTGATACCAAGATTTTCAACGCCCTCACTGAGTATACTGCTGATGGCTCCATGCTTTCCCTCGTTGTATAAGATATAGCGATTCTTTCCCTTACTCTTGGCACGATACATCAGATAATCCGCCACCGTAAAGAGATCGTTGAAATTATCCGTATCATTCGGAAATGTTGCACAACCAATGGATGTAGACACGTGGAAACCATCCTTTTCATCCGAATAGGCAAGATATATTCCGTTGCGGATACTTCGAAGAATGCTGCGCAAAGTCTCATTGTCTGCATCCTTTTTATCGCCGGCAGTACTATCCATAACCAGAAAGAATTCGTCACCTCCGATTCTTCCCGCCTTGCCATAGCCTTCCACTTCCGCATCAATGATGGAAGCGCAGTGCTTCAGCACCTCATCCCCCTTCATATGACCAAAATTATCGTTAACCGCCTTAAAATTGTCCAAATCAATAATTGCAATGGAGGTCGGTAACTTCAGATGATCGATTCGCTCCTTCGCAAGATTGGTAATGTCTTCCTTGAGAATCAATCCTGTAAGCTGATCCCTTCTCGCTGAGATCTGAACCATACCATCACCCTGATTCGTAATATTTCCAAGCGTCCGGATATGTACTCCATTCTGATAAACCGCCGTACCACAAACCAGTACCTGCTTATCATAACCTTCCTTATTAAAGAATTCTCCCGGAAAGACATACTGAAAAGATCTTGTTCCGTTACGAAGATCCGCGATATATGCGTCCAGCATACTCAGGTTATGATCCGGATAGTATTTCCGGACACCGTTATTCCAGCGTTCCACCGGCATTCTTGCCGTCACCCTCATCTCCGGCTGGAAACGGAAGCATACCACCGAATCACTGGAACGATCATAGATATAATACATGCAGTTGATCTGTGACAACAACGTTGAAAAATTGTTTACTTCCTCTCGAAGCAGGAGACTTTCCTTATAAAGGTTCTCAATGGGAATAAACTGTACATCCGTGTTTCCCTCATCATCGCGTCCCTTGATACACACTGCAATTTCATGATAAACTCCGTCTTGATCACTAATGGACAACACAAAATTGCGTTCTGTTCTTCCGGATTTGAATTCTTCTTCAAAACGTTCCACACAAGAAGGTTCAAGAATCATATCAAAAGTATCATAAAGCCTTCCTGCCAGAAATCGATAAAATGCAGAACTTCCCGTTACAAACTCATAATTGTCATTCAGTTTAACTTCATAAATGTTCTCTAGTTTATTCATCATATTCTTCCACTACCTTTAACGATAATATTTTGCCGCCTCACAAAAAATTCCATCCAGCTGTGACTGATTTTCCAACTGAAGCACTCCGTTGGTTCGATTGACAATAAATTGTTTCAATTTCGTCATATACTCTTCTTCAGTTATTTCACCATTCGAAACCATGGTAAGTCCTTTTTCCCAACTTGCCGTAAGTTCCGGATTCAGCATCTGACTCATTGAAATCTGTACAACTTCATATATTATTTCACCCAACAATGTTGGCGTAATAATCTGCGTTTTACTATTCGTTGAAATATACTCTTTGGTATTTAATTTTTTTAAAATTTCTGCTCTTGTGGCACTGGTACCAATACCACTACCCTTAATCTGGGCTCTAAGCTCCTCATCCTCAATCAGCTGACCTGCATTTTCCATGGCAAGAATCATGGAACCTGAGTTGTACCGTTTCGGAGGCGTTGTTTCACCCTCCTTGATATCAAACCCATGAACGGTCAGGCTATTACCTTTTTTCAATCCGGACAGCAACTCAAGGAATGCTGCATCACACTTGATATCCTCAGTCTCATCCGATTTTTTATCATCATTTTCTATATTCTTATCGGCATTTTGACTGGTTTCCTTATCCGTGTTCTTCCTGCTGAAAGAATTCTGGGAAGCCACCTTAAGATATCCTTCCTGCAACATTACCTTGAAAGAAGAAAAGAAACTCTCGCTTCGGACCTTCGCCTGAATGGACACCTTCTGGTAAACTGCCGGTGGATAGAAAATACTTAAAAATCGTCTTACGATAATCTCATAAATTCGAACCTCTGTCTGTGAAAGAGACTGGAGGGCATTTAATCCCTGTCCGGTTGGAATAATTGCATAGTGATCCGTAATCTGCTTGTCATTGCAATAACGGGTACGGGCAATATTCTTGTAAGCCTCCCCGGAGAGAATCTCCTCAGCATAGGTCCTGCCATGTTCGTAACGTGTCAACCCATTCAGATTCTTATGGATTTCCTTACACACTGCTGTAGAAAGTACTCTGGCATCGGTTCTGGGATAAGTCACCAGTTTCTTCTCATAAAGATTCTGCACGAACTGAAGTGTCTTATCCGGACTAATCTTAAACAACTTGGAACAATCATTCTGAAGTTCCGCTAAATTATATAAAAGAGGAGCATTTTTATTCTCCTTCTTTTTTTCAATGGATTCAATCACTGCCGTTACCGGCTGTTCTTCCTGCAAATAATCAATTAACCCCTGTGCTGCCTGCCTGGTCTTAAAACCATTTTCTTTATACAGCACCGGTGTACCCTCATATTTTGACCCTGCTGCCACACGCCATTCGGATTCAAAATGATGCTCCCCCAGCCCCATGTCGGAAAGCACCCGGTAGAACGGCGTCTTAACAAAATTACGAATTTCTTTCTCTCTTCGCACCACCATACCAAGAACACAGGTCATGACCCGGCCAATGGCAATGGAGATGTGATCCTGTTTGAGAAAGGATGCCACATTCCGTCCATATTTCAAAGTTAATAATCGTGAGAAATTAATTCCCATGAGATAATCTTCGATTGCACGAAGGTATGCAGATGCCGATAAGTTATCGTATTCCGATTCATCCTTGGCATTGGCGATCCCCTTAAGAATCTCCTCCTCCGTCTGAGAATCGATCCACACACGTTTTTCCTTTTTTCCCTTAACCCCTGCCATCCGGGCCACCAGACGATAGATGTATTCTCCTTCCCGTCCCGAGTCCGTGCACACATAAATCGTGTCCACATCCTCTCTGGTGAGAAGTCCCTGCACAATTTCAAACTGTTTACGCACCCCCGGAATGACTTCATATTTGAATTCCTGTGGTATAAACGGAAGGGTTTCCATTCTCCATCGCTTTAGTGCCGGATCATAGCTTTCCGGATAACTCATGGTCACCAGATGTCCCACACACCATGTCACAATGGAGTTCTCGGACTCCAGATATCCATCCCTGCGTGCAAAATGATCCTTAATCGCCTTGGCAAATTCCTGGGCAACGCTGGGTTTTTCTGCAATATATACTGATTTTGCCATTCTAACTCCTATAAATCTCCAATGCCAACCAAAGTCATATTTTCATCCTTTGCCGCCATCTGCTGTAATTCACTGTCAAATCCGGATTTTGCGAATAAGAAAATAGACTTGACACTTAGTTGTGCATTTTTACAATTCAAAACCAGAGTCTTAAGACTCTCGATTCCCACCGGTTTTTCGGAAAAATCACACAATGCGGCCACACATTTCTTGTCTTCGGCCTCACGAATGATATCCACACGGCATTCTTTCTCATATACCCTTGCTTCCTGAACCGTCGTAAGGGATAAACCATTATGTTCTTCCAGCAGTTTCAAATATTCACTGCAAACCTGTACGAATCCCTCCTGCATAAACTCATCCAGCGAATCCTTAATATAGGTTTCATAAAACTTTTCACTATCCATCATTGCCAGCGCGGACTGATTCGGATAAATATACCTGTACCAGAACTCAACGATTCCCGGTTTGATACGATAACATCCCTTCTTGATGTTGGGCTTACCACTGATATCATAAGAATAAACCTTCTCCACAATATCCCGTTCCATCAGATTCTTCAGGTATACACTGATCTTGTCCCTGCCAAAGCCGGTATAATTATAGATGTCATTAATCTTATTCATTCCACCGGCAAGACATCCCAGGATTGTGTTATACAATCCGGTTTCACGCAGCTCCTCTTTAACCACATCATGTCCAATCTCATGAAGATAGGAACCCGGAACTAACATGTTTCGGCAAATATTTTCTTCGACGGAAAGCTTTTTGCTCAGTTTTACAATATATTCCGGCACTCCACCGGTAAGACCATAAAACCGGACACAGTCCTCTATGGAATAATTTGCAAAGAAATGCATGCTGTCCATAAAAGATAACGCCTCCAGTTTCAGGTAGGACACGTAGTTTGCTGCCGGTTTAAAAAGCTTATCACGATGAGACTCCACATAGCTTACCGATGAACTGAGAAGAATAACCATCACTCTTCCATAATCCGGCTGATTCTTTACCATCTCAAAAACAGACTCCAGAAAATCCTCGTCACTGCGGGAAATATTCTGAAATTCATCGATCACAATAACCTTCTTGACCTTATTTTGCTTGGTCATTCCAACAAAAATATCTTCGTAGCCATTTAGATAAGCATTCAGATCACTTTGTCCATAGACACAGTTTGCCATAAAAAGGCGCGCCTCATCCGCAGCCGCAGGAATGGCAGAATAATAGAATGAATCTTTATCCTTGATAAATTCCCTTGCAAGACTTGTCTTTCCCATTCCGGTACGTCCGTACACCACCACAATGGAACTATTCAGTTTACCAAATATTTTTTGTAAAAAAGCAAACTGTTCCTTACGCCCAACTAACATTTTTCCTCCCTGATTGTGGCTCTCATGCCATCAGCATTCATCGGTTTACCAAGATAGAATCCCTGAATACTGTCACAACTCATTTTCTTAAGTATTTCCAATTGTTCCTGGGTCTCAACGCCCTCAGCAACAACCTCAAGTCCCAGCTTATGCATCATCTCAATCAAGGATCCGGTGATGATATCCGAAGCCTTCTGCTCCCCGAGCTGGTCAATAAATGATTTATCAATTTTCAAAGTATCGATTGGTATATTCTTAAGGTAGGATAAAGATGAATATCCCGTACCAAAATCATCCAGAGAAACCCTGATTCCATTATTGCGAATACGTTTGATCATCTCCACAAGCTGGAAAGAATTCTCCACGAATACAGACTCTGTAATCTCCAGTTCCACACACTCCGGCGGGATCATATATTCACGAATCAAGGCATATAATGTACTCTCAAAGGTAATCTGCTTGAACTGTACCGTGGAAATATTGACCGAAATTATTCCGTCAAAATCATAAGCCTCTTTCCAGGCAAGATAATCCTCAAATGCCTTACGAAGTACCCACTCACCGATTTCCACAATCATTCCGTTGCGCTCTGCCAATGGAATAAAGTCCAATGGAGAAACGAATCCAAGCACTTCATCCTTCATACGGATCAGTGCTTCAACCCCGCGAATCTTTTTGGTTATCACATCATACTGTGGCTGATAATATAACACAAAACGATCATTTTCCAATGCTCTCTTGATGGTATTCTCCATCTCGATTTTTACAAGGAACTGTTCTAACATTCCTTCATCAAAGAAAAGAACGGAATTTTTTCCGCTTTCCTTCACCCGATGAAGGGCAATATCGGCATTACTAATGAGATCAACTGCCTTTTTCCCGCCTTCCGGATACTGATTAATACCGATACTAACCGTCATTCTCTGTGTCAGTCCGTTTGCCAGAGTCACCGGTTCCGCAAGCCGTTTACGGATATCAACTGCAATACTCTGGGCAGCATGGCGGGTTCCGTCATAAATGGAAATAACGAATTCATCACTGTCAAATCGCGCAATACGTGTGGATCCATTTTCATAATCTTTAAGCATCATGGCAAATTTCAGGATAAAATCATCCGCCATTTTATATCCAATGGTATCATTTATATTTTTAAAATCATCGATGTCAATATACAAAATCGAAATCGGCACATCTTCCTCCCTGGCACGAAGAATGTCTTCATCCAGAAGTTTTGTCAGATATCCACGATTCATAAGACCTGTAGATGTATCGTAATATGCCTTATATGCCAATTCTTCCTTTTGGTTCTTAACCGTGGTAATATCCTTAAAATAAGCGATTTCTTCCACTAATTTCTGATTTTCATCATAGATAAAACGATAGGATGCCTCTATCCAGGTATTGTGGTTTCCCAGACGGAATTCACAATTCATCGCCTCTTTCTTCTCCATAACTGCCTTCTCTCTCCAGCGGGAGAATTCGAAAACATCCAGATCACTGATTGCATTGCCAATCATCGTATTATCCATAGGGCGAATCCCATCGTATGTAAAAAGTTCATACCAGCTATCGGTTGCAAAAAATGTGCCATTCAGGTAATTTTTATAGAAAAATCCATCGCTGGATGACTGTGCAACGATCTGATGAATTCTTGTGGTATTCTCCATCTGTTTCTGCGTTGCGGTGAGAAGATCCACCTGATACTTTAACTGTTCACTGGTGGATGCTGCCAGATTACAAGCTTCTTCCGCCTCTTTCTTAGCTTTCTCAAACTCCGTCACATCCGCAAGTACCACCGCAATATAACCCGGTTCCGGTGCAAAGGCCTTCAGATTGAAAATCTTACCAAGATAAGGCAGTTCAATCAAGCGGTATACATCCTTTTCCGTCTCATATACATCTAATACTGCTGCAAACATCGCATCATTCTGATTCATTTCGGCAATATCCGAAAGCATGAGGACATTCTCTTCCAACGCTGCTCCTTCACCGCCAAAGAGTTTCTGAAAGGCATGATTATACAAAACAAAACGGATTGCTTTCCCGTCTTCATAATCCACCACCTTGACACAGGCCATTGGATTCAATGATTCGTTTATGATTTCCGTCAAAAGACCTAACGATATTTCACATTCGCTCATCATTTGCCCTCCTTGGACACGTCATTGGAATCATCCAGAGTAAGATTATACTCCGGAATAAAATGTTCCATATAATAATCAACCTCAGGCAATTTCATCGTTTCAATCGCCTGGCGGATGGACTGCTCCGCCTGGGCAAAATCCTTGTTGCCCATCTGTCCTTCTTCAATACATTTAATCAATGCTGAAAGTTTATCTGCCGCCTTCACATAATGCCACAAATGCTCTTCTTCTTTGGTCTCAAGAAGAAGGGACTCGTATGCTCCCCGCATTTCCTTTGGAAGTCCGGTAAGCAACTGATCCTTGGCCACCGCCTCCACTTCCTTGTATGCATTGCGAATCACAGGACTGTAATACTTAACCGGTGTCGGCATATCTCCTGTAACAATTTCCGTCACATCATGAAACATTCCAAGTAATGCCAGACGATTAGCATCCAGATTTCCCTTAAATATTTCATTATTAATAACACCCAATGCGTGGGCAATAAACCCTACCTCCAAAGAATGCTCACTTATATTTTCTGTAATCGTATTGCGCATCAGGCCCCAGCGATTGATGTACTTCATTCGCGAAAGCATTGCAAAAAACTGGTTATTTTTCATAATTACCTCAAAGAAAATTGATATATCGTAGTGGAATCATATTCCTGATAAGCCCTCGTAACCGGCTGTGGAAATTCAGGGTGATGGATAGCATCCGGAAAATACTGTGTCTCCAAAGCAACACCACTGTTTCGGACATAACGGGCTCCATCTTTTCCCCGGTCATTCAGAAAATTACCGGTATACATCTGAATCCCCGGAAGATCTGTGGAAACCTCCATCAGAATGCCGGTTACAGGGCTGTAAAGTGTTGCTACCACATCAAGTTCCCCGTTATTCTTAAGTACCCAGTTCTGATCGTAGCCACTGCCGAACTTTAACGCTTCATAATCCGCATCAATATCCTGACCGATAGTCTTTTCCGTATTAAAATCCAACGGAGTTCCCTTGACCGGAATCAGCTTTCCTGTAGGAATCAATTCCTGATCCGTCTCGGTAAAATAATCCGAATGGATCATCACTTTATGATTACGAACGGAACCGGCACCATGACCTTCCAGATTAAAATAGCTATGATTTGTCATATTAATAATGGTATCCTCATCCGTCGTTCCAAGATAATGAATCATCAGTGCATTGTCCGCTGTTAATGTATAGGTTACGGACATATGAACTTCCCCCGGGAATCCCTGATCCATATTCGGACTGATGAGCGAAAATGTAATGGAGGCATCCTCATTTTCATCCCCTTCGGTCACGGTCCACATTCTCTCATACCAACGATTGAAACCGCCATGGAGATTATTTCTTCCATCATTCTTGTCCAATTCGTAGGTTTTTCCATTTAATTCAAAGGAAGCTCCCCCGATACGGTTCGCATGTCTTCCCACGGTAGAACCATGTGCCGAACCATTATCCTCGTAGCCCTTAAGGCTCTCATGTCCCAGCAGTACATCCACCGTCCTGCCATCCTGTGCAGGCACATTGATTTCAAGGATCGCCGCACCAAAATCCATCACCTTGACGGTCATTCCTCTGCCATTATCCAGCACATAGGCATGTACCGGTGTTTGATCTGATAACTGTCCATAACGCATCTGTGTAACTTTCATTCCTTGTCCTCCAATAATGAAATTAATTCATAATTTAATAATATCACATTATCTTTCATTATTCATTCATTATTTTTAAGAATTTTCCTGTATTTTCCCCGGGATTGTCCTTAAATACCGCAGATCCGGCAACAATTACATTGACCCCCGCATCCACTGCTGCCCTGACATTCTCCAGATTGATTCCGCCATCGATCTCGATGTCCGTATCCAGTCCCTTTGCTTTGATAATTTCCTTCACTCTGCGGACCTTATCCAGAGACCCTTCAATAAACTTCTGACCGCCAAATCCCGGATGAACCGACATAATAAGCACCATATCCACCATAGGAATATATTCCTCAATGGCGGATACCTCCGTTTCCGGATTTAAGGTAATTCCGGTCTTGACACCATATTCCTTAATCTTTTTAAGCGTTGCCGCAACATCACTGCAGGCCTCTACATGCACTGTAATCAGATCTGCACCGGACTCCACGAATTCCTTAATATAACGAATCGGTTCCTCAATCATCAGGTGCACATCAAAAACCTTCTTCGTGGTTTTCCGGATGGACTTAATAACCGGCATACCATAAGAAATGCTTGGCACAAATTTGCCGTCCATAACATCCACATGAATATATTGGGCGCCTGCCTCATCAACCTTTCTGATCTCCTCTCCCAGCACCGCAAAATCAGCTGAAAGAATCGATGGCGACAAAATGTTCATTGCTAATATCTCCTCACGTTTTTTCTTTCTTCATATATTTCCAGATAATGCTCATAGCGAAGGGGATGTATCTTCCCCTGCTGCAGGGCATTCTTCACTGCACAATCCGGTTCATTGACATGGACACAGCCATGAAAACGACATTTGCCCTCATATTCAGCAAACTCATTGAAATAAAATCGTATCTCATCCTTATCAAACTCTTCCAGATAAAGTGAGGTAAATCCCGGTGTATCAAGAATATACGTATCCCCGTAGAGATGAAAAATCTCCGAGTGTCGTGTGGTATGCCTGCCGCGACGAATCTTATCACTAATCACGCCGGTTTCCATGACCGCCTCAGGACATATATAATTAATAACAGAAGACTTTCCCACGCCGGAAGGCCCGGCAAATACCGTGGTCTTGTCCTTCAACAGTGCTTTCAAATCCTCCATCCCGGTTTTTTCATAGGTACTGGTAAAAAGGATCTCATAGCCTGCATTTTCCCAGATTTCCAGCAATTTTTCTTTTTCTTCCCGGGTGACCAGTTCCTCTTTGTTAAAGCAGATAATCACATCCACATTTTCCCGTTCCATACGAATCAGGAATCTTGAAAGCAAATTCAGATTCGGGGCCGGGTCCTTAACGGCAAAAATAATAACGGCCTGATCCACATTCGCCACCTCCGGCCGGAGTAAACAATTATTTCTAGGCAACACCTCTACAATGTTGCCTAGAAATTTATTCGGATCCAACAGATCAATTTCAACATTATCCCCCACCAAGGGTTTGATTTTTCGGTTTCGGAAATTGCCCTTAGCCTTGCATTCATACAGTCTGTCGTCACTACAATGCACATAATAGAATCCTGCAATTCCCTTAACGATTTTTCCTATCATTCGCTTGTAACCTCAGTCATCGGAACACTAACGGACATTACATTCTCCTCCTGGCTCTTAACTTCACCGGTATCCGGATCCGTCCAGGTGTAGCGTACATAGAAATCCACATTTCCCGTGGATATACTTGCCTTAATTCCATCAAATGTAATCTGACGATAGTCTTCCAAACTATTGATATCTGTATATTCTAATATTTCTCTGGAATATTCCTGTGTATCATCACTTTGTCTTAAAACGGCACGAACCTCTCTTGTGACGCTGACATCCGGAATTCCCTCAGGAATCGGTTTGTTATACCATGCCGGCACCATCGTGATCGTACCCTGATAATACTTCCCGTTATTTCCACTGCTCAATACATACTCCACAATGGAACCCTGCGGAAGAACGGTTCCCTCCTGGTAACTCTGGGATACAACCTTTCCCTGCTCCACTGTGGCACTTGCTGTGGTACCGCCAAGCTGCGGAACAAATCCTGCCTGTTGCAGTTCACGCTTTGCTGTTTCCTCATCTTTATTCAAAAGATTTGGCACTTCTCCTTCTTTGATTTCGCGGCCACGGCTGATTACAAGGTAAATCGTATCTTCCGCATGAACCGTAGACCCCACATTCGGCGAGGTACGGATAACCTTTCCCTGTTCCACTTCCAGGCTGTATTCATACTCCACATCCGTTTTAAGACGATACTCTTCCAGCGCCTTAATTGCCGTTTCTTCCGTCATTCCGCGAACATCAATCAATTCAAAGGATTTTGATCCTGCACTTATTGTCACAAAAACCTGTGTATTCGCCGCCACATGAACACCGGATTCCACGCTCTGCTCCAGCACATAGCCGACAGGCATAACATCCGATTCCACGGACGGATTCTTCATAAAGCCAAGACCTCTCTCATTCAGGGCTTTCTTCGCTTCTTCCTCCGTAAGACCAATCAACGGCGGAACTTCCACACCTTCGTTGGCCGATACCGTAGGTGTTGCTGTTGTGGATTCATTCTCACGATTCGAATTCGGCGCCTTAACCGTTACCATCAGCTTCATGACAACTGCAAGAGTTACAATTACGATAACCGCCGCAACTGCCACACCAAGCCATAACATAATCTTATCGATTTTATTGCTGTCATGAGTCACACGTTGTCCGGACCCATGCTCATCATCCTCATCGTCATCATCATGTCCGATGCGGTGATGTTCTTCATACGCATCGTCATATTCATCTTCATCGGATTTTCGACGAATATTTGGCAAATCAATACTGTCCCCGGAAACAATCTCCATGTCCGGTCCAAGATCATCATCGTCATGATGTGCATACATCGTCATCACATCAAGTTCCGGTCTTGAAGATTTCGTTCTTTCGTTGATCTGATTCATATCATCCTGTGTAAACATCACCGTTGGTGACGAGTCCACATGATCTCCCACATCTACAAAGTTCTCATATGGTGTAACCAGCGCACGTTTCAGATCCGCAATCAGTTCGGTTGCCGACTGATAACGGCGATCCATCCGCTTTTGTGCACATTTTAATATAATCTTCTCGACACTGATTGGAATCGCAGGATTATATACCGATGGCGGCACCAGGTCATTCTGGATATGCATCAAGGCCACAGCAACGGTGGAATCCCCATCAAAAGGTACTCTTCCGGCACACATTTCATATAAGGTTATACCAAAGGAATAGATATCACTGGTAACATCACTATATCCGCCTCTCGCCTGTTCCGGAGAGATATAATGCACCGAACCCATGGCAATGGAATTAACGGTATCCGTGTTCGTTACCTTTGCAATACCGAAATCAGTTACCTTAACCTTTCCCTCCTTGGAAATAATGATATTCTGTGGCTTAATGTCACGATGAATAATATTGTGGCGGTGTGCCACCTCAATTCCCTGGGCAATCTGAATGGCAATACTTACTGCCTCTTTGTAGTCCAGTGCTCCCTTTTTATCGATATACTGTTTTAATGTAATGCCTTCCACCAATTCCATGACAATGTAATATATACCATTTTCATCACCGACATCATAAACATTGACAATATTGGCATGGGCCATTCCGGCCGCAGACTGAGCCTCAATACGGAATTTGCGAATAAAATTGCGATCTTCACTATACTCCCGCTTAAGAACCTTAATGGCTACATAACGATTTAATTTATGACATTTTGCTTTATATACATCTGCCGTTCCGCCGGTACCGATCTTACCGATAATTTCATATCGATTTGCAATAATTGTGCCGTTTTCCAACATATAATTTTCTTCCTTCCAAGAGTTCTATTCAAAAGATATATAAATAGATATTGCTTTCATCCAAGGCTCTACTTATATTTCCACCAATACAACACCAATGTTGTCTTTTCCACCGTGATTATTCGCACATTGAATCAGCTTCTTTGCACGCTCCTCCACCGGTTCCCTGCCTAAAACGATTCCAAGAATCTCTTCATCCTCCACCATGTTCGTCAATCCATCCGTACACATCAGGATGACATCCTTAGACTTAAGACGAATGTCAAAATAATCCGCAATCACCACTTTCATTCCACCAATTGCTCTAGTAATTATATTCTTGTTCTTATTCGTTCTTGCATCTTTTCTTTCAAGCTGCCCCATACTAACCAGTTCTTCCACCAGAGAATGATCCCGGGTAATCTGTGTAATTTCCTTGTTAATGACATATAACCGGCTATCGCCAACATTGGCAACATACAAGGTCTTATCCTTCACACAGGCCACAACCACTGTTGTTCCCATTCCCTTAAATTCCTCGGACTCCCTGGCCTTACCAAGAACGACCTCATTAGCACGATGAATTGCCTTACCCATTAATGTAATCGGGTCTGATTCATCCAGTGATTCCACCATATCTACAATGGTTTCCACCGTCAGCCTTGACGCAAGATCACCTGCCTTGTGTCCTCCCATTCCGTCTGCAACGACAAATAGGTTGGGGAGTTTACCCACGGGCTCTGTGGAACAAAACACAGTATCCTGATTCATTTGTCGAACTCTTCCAACATCCGTTGCTGAATATGCCTTCATGTCATCCTCCTATCTGCTCAGGGCGATAATATATTTTCTCAACTTAATATTGTAGCATAAAAATACCGAGAAATCAACTTTCTGACAAATCTTGTTCATTTCCCGGTTCGTTTAACTTATTCTATTCATAGCTTATTCTTTTTTCGCATTTTCCCTGCTGATATAACTCTTACGCAGCTGTCCGCAGGCTCCGTTAATATCTCTTCCCATTTCCCGGCGCACCGTAGCTGTAACACCACCCTTTTCCAGACGTTCCTTAAATGCCTGAATCGATTGGTTGGTGGACTGCTTATAATCCCGTTCTTTAATCGGATTCACCGGAATCAGATTGACATGGCAGTTCAGATTCTTTAGAAGCATACATAGTCGCCCCGCATCTTCTCTTGTATCATTGACCCCTTGCACCAGACTGTACTCAAATGTAATTCTTCTTCCGGTCTGTTCAAAGTAATACCGGCAAGCCTCGAGAATCTCCTGAATCGTATATGCATTGGCAATGGGCATCAATTCTTTTCGCTTCTCATCACCGGAAGCATGCAGGGAAATCGCCAGAGTAAACTGATACTTTCTTTCTGCCATCTCACGAATCCGAGGCACTATACCACAGGTTGAAATCGTGAGATTGCGCTGGCTGATATGTATTCCGTTGGCATCCGTGAGAAGTTCCACAAATTTCATAACGTTGTCATAATTATCCATAGGTTCCCCGGATCCCATAATAACAACATTAGAAACCCGTTCACCCACATGACGTTCCATGGCATAAATCTGTTCTAACATCTCCGAAGGAGTAAGATTTCTTGTCAATCCATCCAAGGTTGAAGCACAGAACCGGCATCCCATACGACACCCCACCTGGGAAGAAATGCACACGGAATTACCATGCTTATACCGCATGAATACACTTTCAATCACATTGCCATCACGTAATTGAAAAAGATATTTCCGTGTACCATCAATCTGCGAGATCAGAACTTCCACAGGTTTTAAGCACACATAATTAGTCTCCTCCGTAAGTTTTTCACGAAAACTTTTGGGAAGATTGGTCATGGCATCATAGTTTTCCACCCGTTTGACATGCATCCACTCATACAACTGCTTTGCACGAAACTTTGCCTCAGAAAGTCCGGTTACATATTCGATTGTTTCCTCCAGATTCAATGATTTAATATCAATACATTTTTTATCCATTCGGATTCCCAACCTTTTCAAAACAACTAATAAAAAAACCATCCGTTCCGTGGATTCCCGGCAGCAACTGGATAAACCCACGTTCTGCAGTTTCATTATCTTTGCGAATCCATTCTGGAATATAATCCTTAATATTTACAGGAACAAGTCCAAGATGTTCCTTAATCCATTCATAATTTTCTTCATTTTCCATAAAATCAATGGTACAAGTAGAGTAGACCAGGCGTCCGCCTTTTTTCACATACTGTGCAACGGTCGCAAGAATCTCCCGTTGAAGCGCCGCCAATTCTTTCTCTTTCTCATAGGTCATCTTATATTTGATGTCTGCTTTTCGCCCAATGATTCCAAGTCCCGAACATGGAAGGTCTGCCAGAACGATATCCCCGCGTTCAACATCCTCATCATACAGCTTTCGTGCATCTTTCACTGCAGTCTTTACATTGGACAGCCCCATACGTTCCACCGTATCCTGCATCATCCACACTTTATTTTCAGAAAGATCCCGAGCCTCCACGCATCCGGTACCGGACATCATCATGGCCACATGCATACTCTTTCCTCCCGGTGCGGCACACACATCAAGGACAGTATCACCTTTCTTAGGATTTGCCACCAGTGCTACCAGCATAGAACTGATATCCTGCACATTAATAAAGCCCTGCCGGAATGCCTGAAGACTCTCCAGATAATCATATCCCGAAATCTTATACGCATGAGGTATACCCCAAACTGCCTCCACCGTCACGCCCTGATCCCCCAGAGAACGTGTAATATCCTGTTCCGGTTTTAACAGCGTATTGTAGCGCACATAAGTAGGTCTTTCCTCCTCGAAGGACTCAAGCATCGTCTTTAAGGTCTTCTCATCATATTGTTCCTTCCACTGATCAATGATCCACTCCGGCATGGAATATCGAACACTTAGTTCTTTCGGTTCTTCCAAATGATCTTTGTTCCTTGCAATGTTACGCAGCACTCCATTAACAAATCCCTTCAGCGTACCAAAATTCCTCTGTTGGACTAATTTCACGGCTTCATTGCAGGCTGCCGAATCCGGCACACCATCCATAAAAAGAATCTGATACACAGACATACGCATAAGATTGCGGATCAGTGGCTTCATCTTCTTTACCTTCACTTTGGAAAAACTGTCAATGACATAATCCACATAGATTTGTTTTTCCAATGTACCCTCTGCCAGTCGGCTGATAAATCCGCGCTCACTCTTGTCCAGATATTGAAATTTTCTTAAAGCGTTGTTTTGAACAACATGGCTGTAACCATTCTTCTCATTTACTTCCACAAGAATATCCAGCACAATGGCTCTTAGATTCACTGATTCTGACATAATCGCTCTCCAACATTAATCCTGGTTCCCAATAAAAATGCATCCGTTGTCATTCTCTTTTTGCCTTCCAACTGCAATTCTTTAATAGAAAGGGCATTTTCACCGCATCGAACCACAAAATCTTCCTTCGAAACAGAAACCACCTGCCCCGGCTCATAGCCATCGAATGTACCTTCTACCACATCCGCATCCCATATCTTTAACATCTTACCACCAAGATAGGTGTAAGCACTGGGCCAAGGATTTAATCCACGAATCAGGCACTCGATAGCGGCGGCATTCTGCGTAAAATCAATATTCCCCAGAGACTTGTTTAACATCCCGGCATGGGTGGCACGTTCAGAGTCCTGCGGTGTTCTGCTAACAGTTCCTGCCTCAAGTCCTTCCAAAGTCTTAACTAATAGCTTTGCGCCCTCAATACTTAACTTGTCAAATAAACTTCCACCGGTCTCTTTGGCATCCAGCGGACAAATTGTCTGCATCAGCATATCTCCCGTATCGATTCCAACATCCATCTGCATTGTGGTCACGCCACTCTCTTTTCTGCCATCGATGACCGCCCACTGAATCGGTGCAGCGCCGCGATACTCCGGCAACAAAGAACCATGAACATTGACGCAGCCATACTTTGGAATATCCAGAATACTCTTGGGCAGGATCTGACCGAATGCCACCACAACAATAACCTCCGGATTCAAATCCTTAAGAATCTGTACAAAAGCCTCGTCACGGGCCTTAACCGGCTGATAAACGGTAATCCCATGCTGCAGTGCCAGTTCCTTCACCGGGGGCATGGACAGTTCCTTACCTCGTCCCTTTGGCTTATCCGGCTGTGTAACAACGGCAAGCACCTCATGCCCTGCTTTAATTATGGCATCCAATGTAGGCACCGCAAAATCCGGTGTTCCCATATAGATAACTTTCACTATTCCTCATCCTCCATTAAATCACTGTTATTCAGAAGTTCACCTTCCACCAGATCCACATACATTTTGCCATCCAGGTGATCCAATTCATGACAGATTGCTCTGGCAAGAAGTTCTTCTCCCTCAACGACATACAACTGCATATTCTCATCCCATGCCCTTGCCTTCACATAGTTCGGTCTTGTTACAACGCCGGACTTACCCGGTACCGAAAGACATCCCTCATATCCGGTCTGACTGCCGCTGGTCTCTATAATTTCAGGATTAATCATAACCAATGGATTACCGTCACCGATATCAATAACCACCAGTCGCTTTAATATACCCACCTGAGGTGCAGCTAGTCCCACTCCGTCTGCCTTATACATTGTCTCAAACATATCATCAATCAGATCCCGGATCTTCGGTGTAACCTCCGTAATCGGACGTGATTTTTTACGCAATACATCGTCCCCCAGTTCTCGAACATTTCTAAGTGCCATTTTAATATCCTCCCTAAAACATTATTATTCTTATGCATTTTTTGCTCCACAAGATATTGTTTGTGTATAATATTTCGAGGCACGTTTGCACTAAGAGCGCACCGTAGCGGTACATAAGGTGCCAAAGTACGGCACCCAAGTACCGACGGCGCGCAATTGCCTCGAAATAACAATACACAAACATTATCTCGTGTTAAGCATTTTTCAAACACCTACAATAGTTTATTAATAAGGATTGAAGTCAAACTGTAAGCTTACGTATTTGAATTCTTCTTTATCCTTCACAAATTCCTCCAGGCGTTCCTTGACACGCACAAGCTTGTCATATTCCTTTGCCTTATAATAAATTACCTTATTATAAATATCCTCCGCCTTATAAAGGCTTGCATCGGATGGGCCAATCACTTTCACATCATCCTCTTTAATCTTAACTGTATCCACCGCATTAATCAACCGATTCTCATATCTGGATGAAAATTTTGCAACCAGCATGTTGCAAACCGGCGGATAATTCAGCAAGGTTCGATACAAGATCTCCTCCTGATAAAAATCTTCATAATCCTGCTTTGCCGCAGATTGGATTGCAAAATGTTCCGTGTCATAAGCCTGAATCACCACTTCTCCCGGCGTTTCAGCACGTCCTGCCCGACCGGCTGCCTGGGTCAGCAATTCAAAGGTTCTTTCAGCCGCACGATAATCACTTGCATGAAGAGAAATATCCGCCGCCAGAATTCCCATCAAGGTAACCTTCGGAAAATCGTGTCCTTTGACAATCATCTGTGTTCCTACAAGAATATCCGCTTCTTCCGCTGAAAAGGCCGCAAGAATTTTCTCATGCCCGTCCTTCCCTGACGTCGTGTCAAGATCCATCCGCAAGACCCTGGCTGTAGGAAATTCCTGCAACAATGCTTCTTCCACCATCTGTGTGCCGCCCCGCATTGCCTTAATGTACTTTGAACCACATTCCGGACATTCCTGCACACCATCTCTTGTATAACCACAGTAGTGGCAGGTAAGCTTACCATTCCGGTGGGATGTCAACGAAATATCACAATGAGGACATTTCATAACATGTCCACAGGCACGGCAGGAAATAAAACCATAATATCCCCGTCGGTTGATAAACAACATGGTTTGCTCTTTCTTATTCAGGCGGTCTTTAATCAATTCTCTCAATTTATGGCTGAACATCGTGCGATTCCCCGACTTCAACTCTTCCTTAAGGTCAACCACATGAACCTCGGGCATTGTGGCACTTGCCGCCCGCTCCGATAAGGTAAAGAGCTGATATTCCCCGCTTAATGCTCTATAATAACTATCCACAGAAGGTGTAGCAGATCCAAGAATCAGAGAGGCCTGTTTCATACGACACAATTCCTCTGCCACGCCCACCGCATGGTACTTCGGAATTCCCTCACTCTTATAGGCACCCTCGTGCTCCTCATCAATCACGATCAGGCCCAGATTTTCAAAGGGGGTAAATAATGCCGAACGAGGACCGATCATAATATTAATAAGACCTTTTCTTGCACGCTCATACTGATCAAAGCGCTCTCCCTCCGAAAGTCTCGAGTGCATAATTGACACTGTGTCACCAAATCTTTTATAGAAGCGCATCACCGTCTGAAAGGTAAGGGCTATTTCCGGAATCAGCATAATAACCTGTTTTCCCTGTTGAATCACATCTTCGATAACATTCATGTAAACTTCCGTCTTGCCACTTCCGGTCACACCCTTAATCAGATAGGTCTTACGCACATCGTTATGATAATCCTCTTTGATACAATCAACAATATACTGCTGTGCTGAATTCAGTTCATTACGAACCAGTTCCTTCGCCTTCACCTTCACCGGGTTACGATAATACTCTTCTGTCTCAAGGGCAATGTACCCCTTCTCTTCAAAGCTTTGTATGGTCTTTGCCGAAATATTCAGTTTCGTGGTCACAAGACCATACTCCACCACTTCCTCTTCCATCAGAGTCTCAAGAAAACGCATCTTTGCCACATGATGTTTCCGGGCAAATTCTTCACATAGTTTTTCAGCTTCCTCCTGATTTAAAAGTAGCCGAATACTTTTCTTTTCTTTCATCTTCACACTTTTCTTCACCGGAATCACGGTCTTAAGCGCCTGATTTAAGGTACCGCCATAATTCCTCTTAAGAAAAGAGGCCAACTGTATCATTTGGCCCTCTAACATGACTTTCTCATCAATGATGGAATCAATATCCTTGATGCGATCCTCCTCAATCTCCGGAATTTCGGAAAATCCAACCACAAATCCCGCTATTTTCTTGTTCCCATTTCCAAAGGGAATATTCACCCGCATTCCGATTTCCAATTGTGACATCGTGTCAGGAATACGATATTGAAAGGTACGATCCACCTTGTCGTGGGAAATATCTACAATTATATCTGCATACATAATTCTTTCATTACCTCTGCAATCAACACTCTCTCATCCATCGGGTACTTTACACCCTTGATTTCCTGATAGTCCTCATGTCCCTTACCTGCAAGAACTATAATATCTCCCGGCTGACCGTTTTCGATGGCGTATCGAATAGCCTCCTTACGATTAATTATTTCCACATATGCACCATTGGTTTTTCCAATACCAATCTTAATATCATTAATAATCTCCTGCGGTTCCTCATTTCTTGGATTGTCCGATGTAATAATGGTAAGATCTGCCAGTCTTCCGGACACCTCTCCCATCTCATAACGGCGATCCTTGGAACGATTGCCGCCACATCCAAATAGACATACCAGACGCTTTGGCTGATATTCCCTCAATGTATTCAAAATACTCTCCAAGGACATAGCATTATGAGCATAGTCAATCAACAGAGTAAATTGATCCGAAACCTTGACCGCTTCAATTCTTCCCTTTACCCGAACCGAAAGAAGCGCCTGCTTTAATTTATCTCTCACAATATCCAGATGTCTTGTAATGGCAATGGCACACAAAGAATTGTAAACACTGAAGATTCCCGGCATACCAACTTCGATTTCATCCTCCATCGCACCCTGCACCACCCGGTACTTCATGCCGATATGACCTGCTTCCTTGTGAAACTCCACATCCACCGCACGGACATCTACATTTTCGTTCAAACCGTAGGTTTCTACCTTACAGGTATGACCCTCAAGAATTTTTTCCAAATGGGCATCGTCACCATTGACAATTCCCACCTTGCACTGTTTAAACAACATTCCCTTGCACTGCATATAGTGTTCCATAGAGGTATGCTCATTCGGTCCGATATGATCCTTCTCAAGATTCGTGAATACACCAATATCGAACATAATCCCGGCGGTACGGTCTAACATTAAGCCCTGGGAGGATACTTCCATAACCACAGCCTTACATCCGGCATCCACCATCTTACGAAATGATTGGTGAATGGCATAAGCCTCCGGTGTAGTGTTTGCTGACGGTGTTCTTTCTTCACCAACAATGGTCTCAATGGTTCCAATCAATCCCGTCTTAATTCCACAGGAATCCAGCACATTTTTGACCATATAAGTCGTTGTCGTCTTCCCCTTCGTTCCTGTAATTCCAATGGTAAATAATTCCCTTGCAGGATATCCAAAGTATGCTGCAGACATCAATGCCACCCCATAGCGTGTATTGGCAACACGAATGACCGCAAGTCCCGGTAACTTATCAAGATCCACATCCTTTGAAACCAGAACTGCCGCTGCTCCCTGATCAACAGCGCTTTTCAGATATGCATGCCCATCGGAATTGGCACCCACAATCGCTACGAAGATGGAACCCGGAATAATCTTTCGTGAATCCATGACAATATCACTGATTTCCACATCCGTACTTCCCTGCAACACCTCATATTCAAGATTCTCCAACAACCTGCTCAGTACCATGGAACTACCTCCTCATGTTTTTATATTATTAGGTCTTTCGGCGTCTTATGTACCGCTACGTGCGAGTGCTTAGTGCAAACGTGCCACGAAATAATATACACAATAATATTATACTAGTTTCCGGAATTCAAATATTCCTCAAATTCTTCCATCGTCATCAGTACCTTCCGTGGCTTTGTACCTTCCTCCGGTCCTACCACGCCGGCCTCTGCCAGCTGATCCATAATTCTTGCAGCACGGTTAAATCCCACCTTATAGAAACGCTGAATCAGTCCGATGGATGCTCTTTCCTTCTCAATGATAAATCTTCCGGCTTCCGCAAAATACTGATCACGATCGCCGCCAAATGCCTGACTGTCTTCCATTGAAGGCATATTGACCGCCTGAATCACTTCCTCATTGTAGGTTGCCGGTTCCTGACTGGATGCAAGGAACTCAACCACATCCCCAACTTCCTTATCCGATACAAATGCACCCTGAGCACGTACCGGCTTCGGATAACCGGATGGGAAGAACAACATATCACCCTTTCCCAGAAGCTTCTCCGCACCGATCATATCCAGAATCGTTCTGGAATCCACACCGGAGGATACAGAGAATGCGATTCTGGAAGGCACATTTGCCTTAATGAGACCCGTGATGACATTCACCGAAGGTCTCTGTGTAGCAATTACCAGATGAATTCCACAGGCTCTTGCAAGCTGTGCCAGACGACAAATCGCATCTTCAACCTCTCCCGGTGCTACCATCATAAGATCTGCCAACTCGTCAATGATAATAACAATCTGTGGCAATTTCTTCGGTCTCTTATCCTCATCAATATCCGTGAGATTTGCTATTTTTTCATTATATCCCTTTAAGTCGCGTACATTGACTTCCGCAAACTTCTTATAACGATCCGTCATCTCGGCCACAGCCCAGTTTAATGCCTGTGAAGCCTTCTTAGGATCCGTTACAACAGGAATCATCAGGTGTGGAATTCCATTATAAACACTTAACTCCACAACCTTCGGATCTACCAGAATCAGCTTAACCTCATCCGGTCTTGCTTTATACAGAATACTCATAACAATCGTATTAATACATACGGACTTACCGGAACCTGTAGCACCTGCAATAAGAAGATGCGGCATCTTGGCAATATCTGCCACGATCACTTTACCGGCAATATCCTTACCCGCTGCAAAAGCAATCTTGGAGGGATGATTTTGAAACTCATCGGATTCCAATAATTCTCTTAATGATACTCCCGTTGCCTCCTTATTCGGAACCTCAATACCCACAGCTGCTTTGCCCGGAATCGGTGCCTCAATACGAATATCTGCCGCAGCAAGATTCAACTTAATATCATCTGCAAGGGATACAATCTTGCTAACCTTGGTACCACGTTCCGGCAGTAACTCATATCGTGTAACGGAAGGTCCGCAGCTAACATCGGTAACAGTCACATTGACACCAAAGCTTTGCAATGTCTGTTGAAGAACTTTAGCCGTTTCCAGATTTTCACTATCCTGATTCATGTTCTTCTTTGTAACCATCTTCTTAAGAAGATTAAGGGACGGATACTTATAGGAAGCCTCTACCGATGTACCATTTTCCGGTATTTCCAAAACGTCACTGCCCAATACTTCCGTCTTTGCAGACTCTTTCTTTGGTGCGTCCTTCCTTGCGTTTTCCCGGTTGTGAGACTCGGCAGCATCTCGAAGTACTTCTTCTCTTTCCTGCATATCTTCTTTTTCTAAGCGGGTGGTCTTAGGATCAACCTTCTCATCCTGCACCTTATTGGCTGTTTCTTTCTTACCTGCATCTGTAAACACTAACTTAAACGGATCATTTGCAGACAAAGAATCCTCGTTCTTTGGTTCTTCTTCCTGCCTTGCCATCATACGATCAATATATGGAATAACCTCGGAATCACCATTGGTCTTTCCCTCCAACTTCTTTCCCGAGTCCTTACCCTTTAATTCTACCGGCTTAATCTCATAAATATCATCGGAATACTTATCCTTCTGTGCTGCCACCTTCTCATTGATATCCCGCACATCTTTATGTATAATTCCATCCTTAGGAATCAAAGTATCCTCCATTGCGACACCGGAAACTTTCTTTTCCAGTCTGCGGATCTGCTTTTCTTCTACATCCGCACGGTAATTCTCCAGATTATCCTTGGTCTTCTGATAAACCTTGGTTCCCTGTTCACGCACCCCATTAATAAAGGAACGTTCCGTCAATATCACCAGACCCACAATAATCAGAATACAGATAATCACCACCGCACCCATACCAAATGGGGACAGAATCTTATCCACCAGAAATCCTATTCCGCCACCACCAACATGACGTGCTGCACATTCCGCATAGGTATCCTTCCAGTTCAACGCGGTGGAACGATTGTCCATCATGTGGAACAATCCACAGGCCGAAAGATAAGTTAACACCAATCCACCGGTCTTGATCTGTGATGCCCCGCTAAATTCGTTTGCCACCAGTATAAATACACCGATTGCAACAGCAAAGGGAAAGATATAGCCCAGCATACCAAACAAACCAAAAACCGGCTTGCTGATGATATCGCCTGCAGTTCCGCATACACCCAGCAAACTTAAAAACAATAGAATCACAAAACCAATCACTAACAGCAAAACCACCTCATTGGTAATTGGATTGGCCGCTTTCTTTGTTGTTTTTTTCTTCCCCGAAGACTTCGCCCTTGTCGAACTCTTTCTTCTCGAATTACTCTTTGAAGCCATTTTTCATTCTCCTCTCAAGCTCCATATTACACATTATTCTAAAATAAACCTGTCTTCTAAATAATAATATCCGACAGTACCACCAGAGCACCGGCAATTACATTGTAAACAGCAAATCCAATGGTTGTACCCCGCTTTGCAATTCCCAGCATCACACGCACCATAAGGAAGGTCAATATTCCACAGAACAGCATGGCTGCCAGAATATTACCCAGATTACTTAAAGAAACCGCCGTTCCTGCCATCGTCTTAATACTGAACAAACTATATCCAATGACCGTAGGAATGGACAAAAGACAGGTATACCGCATGGACTGGTTTCTCTTATATCCCAGCGCCAGTGCCATGGAATAAGTTAGAACCACCCGTGAAAGTCCCGGGATCACACCGATTCCCTGCGCAAGACCTATCATGACCGCATCCATGGTATTCATTCGTTCCAAAGATTTATGTCCTCTTCTCAAACGCTCTGCCAAAAACAGAATAACACCGGAAACGATACTGGTAATCCCAATAAACATCGGCATCTGGGACGCATTATCCCCAATGCTGTGGATCATCATCGCCACCAGAAATGTGGTGATACAGGAATATACAAGCATCAATGCCTGCCTCTTAAAAGGATTCGTATCCAGCACATAATATCCTTCAGAATCCCTTCCCAACCGGTGATTAATAAAAATCACCAAGTTCGAAAACAAATCCTGAATCAACTGAAATGCACCGATGACCAGCTTTATGATATCCTTAAAAAAATAAATCATAATACTGAATACGCCACTAATTTTCAGCATACATAATAAAAATTTGGAATAAGTCATCTCCATTCCAAATATCGTACAAAACAAAAATACATGCCCCTGACTGCTCACCGGAAGATATCCGGTAATTCCCTGGACAATTCCAAGTAATATTTCCCTAAAGATTTCCATAATCTCCTCCAACGCTATTTGGAAGATATTATATCATTTTTTTGCCATGGAAACAACTCTTTATTCGAATGTTTGTACGAAAAAATCATCGATCCATCAACTCATTTAATTTTGCATAGGCCTCGTTAATCCCTCCAACAGCATCGATGAGTCCCTGTTCTACCGCTTCCTTTCCCACCAGTATCGTGCCAAGATCCTTGGTAAGAATTCCGGTGTTGATCATCATTTTCTCCAACTGTTTCACATTTGCCTTACTATGTGATGCAATAAAGCCAAGAATCCGGTCCTGAATCAATTTAAAATACTCGTAAGTCTGGGGTGCCCCAATAACGGTTCCGCTCATACGAACCGGATGAATAATCATCGTACCGCTTGGCACAATCAGGGAATAGTCACAGGAAACCGCCAGTGGTACACCGATGGAATGGCAATCCCCGATTACCAGCGCAACCTTGGGTTTACTAAGGGATGCCACCATCTCCGCAAGCGCCAGTCCGGCGGACACATCACCACCCACGGTATTAATAATCAGCAGTATTCCTTCACAATCCTTGTCCTCCTCCAGCAAAGCAAGCTTGGGAAGGAGATGTTCATATTTCGTTGTCTTACTGGTGCCGGACAGATTGTCATGCCCTTCAATTTCGCCGATAATGACCATCACATGTATCCTGCTTTTCTTTCCGGAAACCTCCACTTCCCCCATTTTTTCAATATTTTCGTTTACCTGATCCTTCTCTTCACATCCCATAATTCATCCTCCATAATTCTTTTCCACGTCATTTCATACTTTAAAATGCGCATACCTAAAAATCCTGTGAGATTTATTCCCACAGGATCATCTAATCATAGTATTGGATTATTATGAAATATTATTCAGTAATTACTTTTTTCTCTATTTCAATCGGTGTAATACTTACACTTCGGATGATTCGTTTCTCCACTTCAAGAATTTCAAAGGAATAACCCTCATATTCCACCTTCATTCCAACGAATTCAGGCTTTGGAATCTTACCAATCCGAAGTGTCAGGAATCCATTCAGGGTGCTGATATCCTCCACCCCAAAGGAGATGGATAATTCTTCCTCCAGATCCTCCAGTAAAGTCATTCCGTCCACCACATAGGTATGATCCTCCTGCATCTGAATCTGTTCTTCATCCTCATCATGCTCATCCAGAATATTTCCAACAATCTCTTCCAGAATATCTTCCATCGTAACCAAACCGGCGGTCTGACCATACTCATCCACCACGATGGCCATGTGGACTTTTTCCTTCTGCATCTGTTTAAACAAATCATCAATATTTCGTGTGCCGGGAATCAGCGTTGCCGTATACAAAAGTTCGTCAATATTCTTGATTGGTTCCTCCGCCTTGGCACGGTTCCCATACTCCTTCAGTGCATCCTTAATATGTATAATACCAATAATATTATTAATATCCCCGTCATACACAGGGTATCTTGAATTGTTCTCATGAAGCATGAAGGAAACAGCCTCTTCCAGCGTCATATTGCCATCAATTGCCAGCATATTCATACGGTGGGTCATGATATCCTGCGCTTCCTTATCACCATATTCAAAAATATTGTTAATCATTTCCGCTTCATCGGCCTCGATAACACCCTGCTCGTGACCTTCATTAACCATCGTCAGAATTTCTTCTTCGGTCACATTATCCGTATCCGTATTCGGATTCATTCCAAGAATTCGGATAATCACATTTCCGATAACCGTCACTGCCACTATAATCGGTGTCAGCACTATCAGAACAAACCTCACAACCGGGTATAATTTTTCCACTACCCGGTCGGGATACTGCTGTCCCACCTTCGCAGGAATGATAATGCCAAAAATCGCAGCTAACATCATCAGCACAACTGCGGATAGAATCTGTGCCCAAGGGATCTGTCCCGCCTGTCTTAAGAGCAGCTGAACCCAGGTAATATTGGATACCGATACAGAAAGTGCCTGAAGCACATACGCACCCACAACAATATTCATCATCATTGCCAGAATCTGGATGGTATAATTCATTCGTGAACCATTTTCCAGAAGCCTGCATATTCCTGCGGCGTGCTTCTTTCCCTCTTCTTCCCGTCGCTGCCAGTCCGCAACACTCACCTCAGATATTGCGGCAGCAAAGGCAAACATTGTCACATCAATCAACAATACAATTAAAAATGTTATAATTCCACCCATGGAATAACCATTTTGCATCTTTTATATACTCCTAACTTATGTATTTTCCATAATCTTACCAAATTCCTATACATTGCAGTAAAATATAGCATTTTTAACACACTTCGTCAATATGTACCTTCCTCCATTTCCAGACTAATCATCAGTGCCTTATTGACCCTGAGAATCGCCTCCCGGTCCAGATGACACACCTTATCCTTGAGACGCTTTTTATCAATAGTACGCAACTGTTCCAGCAGAATGACCGAATCTTTTACAATGTCGTACTTTTCTGCTGCAATCTCCACATGGGTCGGTAATTTAGCCTTCATTTTCGATGTAATGGCTGCACAGATTACCGTGGGGCTGTGTTTATTTCCCACATCATTCTGAATAATCAGCACCGGACGGATCCCCCCCTGTTCCGATCCCACCACCGGACGTAAATCTGCATAAAATATATCCCCTCGTTTTATAACCACAATTGTCACACTCCATAAATATTCTACGCTTATTATTGCCAGCTTATGGTGGTGTATTCATATCATTTTATTTATACAAAAGTATGACATCCGGCATCAATCCGGTAATACACAATGGATATGATCCAGAATATCTCCCGCCGTCATGGCATAGGGACCCATTTTCTCCCGGGTCGCATCCCCCGCCAGACCATGTAAATATACTCCAAGAATCGCCCCATCCATTAAATCCATGCCATTGGCCCACATTCCTGCAATCATACCGGTAAGCACGTCCCCGGAACCCCCGGTAGCCATGCCGTCATTACCGGATACATTGACATAAGTTCGTGTTCCATCTGTCACAACAGTACGGGCATCCTTCATAACCAGAACGCACTGATACCTCGTGGCAAATTCCTCCGCCACCGCAATGTTATTTTCCTTGATTGACGCAATATCCAAACCGGATAACCGCGACATTTCACCCAGATGCGGCGTCAGCACATGCCCCTTCACCATACCAAGAAGTCCTTTCTTTGCAATGATATTTAAGGCATCTGCATCAAGGAGAAGCTTTGTTTC
>JBJEJH010000036.1:0-99970 GCA_051877855.1 Lachnospiraceae bacterium
CCTGATGAAATAGCACCTACATAAGATTCCAGAAGGTCTGAACCAAGACCTGCAACGTCACCTACATTATCGCCTACGTTATCAGCAATAGTAGCCGGGTTACGTGGGTCATCCTCCGGAATATGAGCTTCCGTCTTACCTACTAAGTCCGCACCCATATCAGCAGCCTTGGTATAGATACCACCACCGACACGGTTGAACATAGCAACGATGGAACATCCTAACGCATAACATGAAAGACACTGTGTAAAGATTCCGCCATTCATGATCTTATCAACAGACATTAATCCAAGTCCAAGACCAAAGATCATGTAAACGATAAATAAACCTAACAATGCAAAACCACCAACGCAAAGACCCATTACCGAACCACCACGGAAAGCAACCTTTAAGGTCTCACCGATATTCTTGGTAACGCGTGCCTTGTTGGAAACACGTACATTGGCATAGGTGGCAATCTTCATTCCTACCCAGCCTGCCGATGCGGACATAACCACACCGATCACAAAGCAGATTGCGGACTGCCATGACATAAATATAAGTAAAACTGCAATAATGGCTACCACGATTGCAATAATCTTATATTCATAAGTAATAAATGCATTGGCACCAACACGAATGGCTGATGCGATTTCAGACATAACGTCTGTACCTTCATCCATTTTCTTTACAGTCGAAAAGTTGAACGCTGCAAAGATCAATGCTGCAAGAGCTGCGACAATAACTAAAATAAGAGCTGTCATTGTATTCTCCCTTTCGTTATAAAAATATTTGCGTCACTACACGCTTATAGTAAATTTTAACAAATTTTCCCAACAAGGTCAATTATTTATGTGCACTCTTCATAAGTTTTTTTAAGGAATTGGGATAAACTCTTCGAACTACCGCAATCAACGCCATTAATCCCAAAATACTTACCAACAGTCCCTGCCACCAATATGGATGCTTCATTGGAATCACACTGGTACCCTGATTCACATAAATCAGATTATTCATTGAATAGACTGCTTGTTTGTCAAATATGTCATGATCCGCCAGTGTTGTATTCACATGATCCCGTTCTGAAACCACTGTGATTTTATCCTTATCACAGGTGATACTGATTGGAACAATGTCACGATGCGGAAGCTCGTCCACATCCTGATTCAAAGCTCTCGACAGGAGTCTTCCAACCCCCTCGTCCTTCGTCAGTGAGTAATGATAGCTAAGATTGATTCCGATAAAAATGATGTTATCATTCTTTACCGTTCCGTAAAAATCAATATCCATATCATCTTCCCGGATGGTTCCATAGCTTTGATCCAGTCCGTCCAGGTACACGGTCTTCCACTGTGTATTCCCCTCCGGGAACAAATCACAGTTCAGCACGCCATCAATGGTATCCAGCTCCGGATAGCCGTTGGAAAATGTAATGTCGTGACAATACACATCCAAAAACATTCGCGCCTTGGTCTGCCGATCCTCCGGGATACCATCCGCCATAACAACAATTTTTACCCCCGCTTCACTCAGATCCAGAATCATCTGTTCCGCACTCTGTCTGTCCGAAAAAGTAAATCCGCTGAGGTAAATCGTATCATACTGCGATAGCTGTTCAAATGTATAATCATTAAGGTTCGTGGAAACCGTTTCCTCCATATTCGGGAAATCCAGTGCAATGATATTGGTTGTATCACCGATTCCTATGGTGTCATACCTGGTTGCCACACCCCATGGTCCATCAAAGCCCACATCCAGATGATACAATCGGTAATCCTTGTTGCCGTCCACCACCTTGTAACCGCATTGTTCTGCCGAATAGTCCATATAATCCACGGGACTCACATAATTATCCGTCTGATCCAGCTGGATCAACACCGTGTCATTTCCAAGTTCTTTACAACGATCAAACAAATACAGGTAGTTGCAATTCTGCAGCGCCCTGTTGAGCTGTACGATGTTGGATGTAGTGCTGGCCGACTGCCATGCTGCACCGAAGGTTGCTGCCACCCCGTTTTCATAACCGGACACCAGATATGCACCCTGTGATTCCAGTGCACTGGCATCCAACAGTGCCATTCTCTGCCCGGTTATCTCCTTTGCCTCCTGAATCAGGGTTTTCTTCTGTATGGCATTCAGTCGTGCATTCACATCGGCTCCCGATCCATTTCCTCCAAAAAGTGCATAGGAGGGAAATACATCAAGCACTAACAATCCACAAATAACCAGAACAATTTTCTTACGAAGGGTATCCCACAACAGGAAACTATATAAAATCAGCCCGCTTGCCATAGGAACCATCCACATCATCCACAAATACTGATTCGCCGGCAGCTCCTTGACAATGCTGTAAACACTCTGTGTCGTTCCAAAAAAGAATATCAGTGCCGTAACAAATCCCATGGCAGACTTCTTCTTACTGCAAAGAATTCCAAATACCGCCAGAAAAAAGGCAGCCAGTCCAAAGTATGCGCTTTCACTGTTTGTAATATAACACTCAATTGGATTCAGGGATTTCCATCCGTTCTGGAAATAATCCTGCAAAATTTCCAGCGTATCCGGCATAGAAATACCACCCAGCAAAGATGGCACCCAGAAGATTCCGGAAAGCAGTGCTCCTACCACCATTCCCACAACAACTTCCGAACTCTTGTGAAGAGAATTGTTGAGCAGGCTGTATATTCCCATATACACCAAAAATCCCACCGCGATCATGGTTGTGTAACCGGTATGACACAACATCATAAGGAAAAACCATGTGATAATCTCCAGGATCTTCTTTGGACGGTCTGTGGTGATATAAGTATACACCGCATCCAACAGTAAAGGGAAAATCACCATACACAATGCCCGGGGAAGATTTCCTTCATTAAACAAGGTAAACAAATTATTGGGCATAAAGAACCAAAGGATTCCAAGAAAAGCGCCAAGAATTCCTCTCTGATGACGAAGCCCGATACAAAACCAGCCCATGGCACCACCGAAAAACAACAGCGCAACCAACACCAGATACCCATGAAAGATATTGCCCCCCGCAACGGCCTGACACAGGGCAATTACATAGAGGGACAAAGGGGAAAGATCACGAAACAATTCCGCGCCGTTATACCACAGCGGATCATACAGAGGAAACCAATTTCCCTGCTGTATTGCATGATAAAGAACATCTCCTTTATAGAGATGCCGCAAGGTGTCGGATCCCGCAGGATATATTCCGTTGTTACTCACAATCATGGCAATAAGCCATGCCATAAACCCATACACAACCAGTGCAATCAGTATTTTCCATCTCTTCTTCATTTATTTCTTCTCCGTGTCCAGAATATCATCCAACAAAGAGTCAATCACATTCGAAACGGTCTTTTGGGTGAACTCCTCCAAATCCTCATTTCGTTCTTCTCCATCCATGAAATTAATGATGTAGCTTCTGGTAGGTGTCTCACTTCCCTCGATCCGGATCAGCTCACCGCCAAGCCTCTTTACAATGACGCGAATTTGCTTTCCAAAATATTCTACCAGATTTTCAAGACTCGGAATAATGGAATCAAAAGGCTTCTCGTGATTCAGCACCTTGTTCTGATACTGCTTAAAACAGTTTTCAATCTCCTTCTCGAAGGTTCCAAATTCCAGAATTCCCTTGCGTTCCACCAGAATATCCGATGCAAATTCCCAGGTATGGGGATGGATATCTCCCTGTTTATTATCAAAAGTCAAATAATGTGTTGCATTAAGATAAAACTTAAACCGATACTCACGAAAAACCTTGTTCTCCATCTTCTATCCCTCATCTGTTAAAATCACACTTCATTACAGTTCCATAAATCCATTGTAAAACGCATCGATATCCTCTTTGCCATCCCATTGCGCCATTTTAACCAGTCGGGCACCCTCACCCTGCAGCGTAGAAAGTGCCTTCTTTGCCACTGTCTCGGTTCCCTGAACAAAAAGCAGTAAGATTCGATGGTCTTCCAATGTAAACCGGATAACCGATTGATCCAACATAATCTGCGCCTTTTCCAGATAAATATTTCTGGTTGCATCATCCTTAAAATCAACCATCGCCAATGTTATTCCTGAGACTTCTTTATGTTGTATCCGTTCCAGAAAAGCTCGAATCATGTTCTCCCGGAAAACAATCTGTCTCGTATCATATAACTCCTGATTCATCAACCGTTCATTTAACTGATTGACACTCATGTTCAGATATTCCACCGTACTTCGCAATTGTCTTTCTTCTTTTCGCACCGTTTCCACGCGATGGGATAGAACCATGGCCAAGGTCAGGAAGATAAATGCAACCACCCCGAAGATGACGCACAATCCGATCTTTGAACCAAGGAACCGATTGTTATCCAAAAAAACATTCTGATTGGTCAAAAGGCACAGACGATAGGAGGAACCCCCATACTCAAACAACACCCCCGATGCCACAAAGCTCTTGTCACCGATATAGATCATCTGATGCGTTACCCGGTTCAGCTGCAATCCATCCAAAAAGGCCTTGGCACTTTCGGATACATAGTAAGTTGACGTTGTAAATCCCTTATACTTATTGGTTTCCGAGACATCCTTGACAAAGAGCATGGCCTCATCCTTGGAAAATGTCCAATACTTATTCGTAGATGCATCCAGTGATCCCAGAATCTGCGTTACGATTTCCTCATCGTCACGATTGGATTTTAAATTAATCTGGTCCAGAACCAATTGCACGTAGGCATCCTGCTGAATCGCACACACATCCACGACACCTTTTTCATACCGGTCCAGCTGCATCCACACAAGCCATGCGGTAACCGCAACCACAATAATACTTCCCACTGTCACATAGGCAAATGCATGACCCAAAAATTTTTGTATAAAATTTGCTTTTTTCACACTACTTTTCATTTTCACTCTCAACCATCTCATTATTGACCCAGTCCCGCACTTTCTTCAGTCCGGTCAAAACAACAGAAAATTCACTTTTCACCACATCCACAAAGGCATTTTTCTCATCCGTCAGATTTCTTGTCTTCCAGGCACTGTCCGTACCGATACTGTTAATAATTCCTGCCATTCGGATAAAGAACACGATAAAATTAAAAAACGGAAGAAGGGCCACTACCCACCAGTTCTTCGCATAATAATTTCGAACTTCCTTAAATCCCCGTAAGAATACCAACACCGTGGCAAAGTATAAGTATCCCACAATAATATAGATTATAAATATTAATGACACCGATCCAAGAATAACCTTGCTTGAGTAGTTCATGCACAGTAAGCAGATCAAGGCAAGATACCAGATCAATCGCGGGAAGGCAAAGGTATGATCGTATAACAAGGTCTTGATATTAACATCTGTAATACCTGTAGTAAAATGATTATTCTTATCAAGAAACTGCTTTGCAACCTCAAGACTACCTCGCTGCCAGCGCTGACGCTGGGTATAGAGCTTATTGATGCCTTCGATGGGATCCACGAAAAACAGAGCATTTTCACATATTTCAACCCGTTCCTTCTGAATATACCGCATTTGAAACGTAATATGTGTATCCTCACAAATCGTACTGGTGTTATACATTCTGGACTTTAATATCGCAGATTTACGAAACGCCGAAAAGGCGCCGGACAAGGTATATACCGCATTGATCTCCGATGCATAGCTTCGTCCCGCCAAAAATGCCTGAGCATATTCCATAAATTCCAGTTTTCGCAGTAATCGCGGAAAGAATCCCTTATACTCCTCAATCAGGCGTGGCTCAATCAGGATTGCTCCCGTCATACAATTCAGGTCCTGACAGGCCTCGAACTTGTCCACCATATTGGTAAGGGCTGATTTCTCAAGAATACCGTCACTGTCCAGATTGATAATATACTTTCCGTCACTATTGTATAAGGCCAGGTTCAACGCCCTGGACTTTCCCTGCTTTGCATTCAGCCATTGCATTCGAAGTTCGGGAAATGCTTTCTGACACTGGGCAAACACATCGAAACTGTTATCTTTTCCCTGATTATTAACCAGAAAAATACGAATTCGATCATTCGGGTATTCACTATCCCGAATCGATCGAATACAGTTAAATAACGTCTGAGATGAATTATACACAGGAACAATCAAGGATATTTCCGGATATAAGACAGGCTTCTCATAGCTTTTATTAATTTTATTTCGACGTTTCAAAATAAGGAGAAATCCGCCAATAGACGGAACAATCTCCATAATAATCGGAATGATGATCCACGCACCCCAGAACACCACCGAACTTAAAAAGGTTTTAATCGTGATCATAGGTAAATACTCCCACTTTCATTTTTACAATCTGTGGCTTTGTAAACACGAAAAAATACAACAGTACCGAAAGGGCATAGAAGAAAAATCTTCCCACAAAGGTATGGGCCAGATAATATGCCGAATTGCCGCCAAAATGTACCATCTCACAGATCAGTATTACCCGCAGGGCATTGGACAGCATGATATAGGCAAATCCGATAATGCCAACAAATATTTTCTCATATCGCGTATATACATCAAAAAATAATAACAGAGACAGAAACGCAAGAATTTCAATAATTCCGGAACACTCGAAATCCATCTGTAATGTAATCGCTCCCGTTACTGTCTCTATAAACAGAATTCCATATTTAAAATAAGCAGTAAATGTTCCCGTCAAATCTCCCACAAACCCTGCCATGGCAGAAACCGCCTGGGCAAGTGGCTGTGTTAACACCGGCCTGAGATACACCATGAGCAACAGGAACAATCCAAGACTTCCCCATAAAAATCTCCAAGCCAGTATTTCGGCTTTTGTCAGAACATGCAGAACATATAACCACACTAGACCAATAAGAATTCCAAGAATCCATTGCATCTAGATCACCTCTTTTTTACGACGATAAAGAACCACACCGGTCATTCCAAGGCAAAGCAGAATGCCAAGCCAACTTCCTGTGGATGCACCTGCAGTCTCCACCCACTGATGCCCGATTCTGCCAAAATTAGCCTCCACGGTCTTGATATCAGTAGCATCAATTCCAAATTTCTGAGCCAGCGCATTCGGATCCAATACAAATTCCGTCTCATCCGAAGATGCTCCGATGGTAATCATCATCTTTCCGTATACTGCATTTCCCGGCATATCATTGATATTCGGTGCTCCGCCCCATCCCTGGGAGTCCACCATATAGAACTCGTAGGTTCCTTCCGGCAAACCACTCTTTTGTGGGTTCCAGTTAATATTGCCTGCTGCATCTACGGCCACCATATTCGGCCAGAAATACAGATCACTGTTTAATCTTATGCCCACCGCTGAGGTAAATTCACCTCCGGCCTGAGCTCTATGCACGGACATCATCGTAACCACATGTCCGTAAATCCCATCGTTTCCCGCATACAATGCTGCCTCTGCATCTACCACACCTTCCTGCGTTCCCGATGTGGCATACTGAATTGTTGTGTGTGGATACGCTGCCCAATCACCATACAATCCATCATAAACAACACCATTGAATTCACCCGCAACATTTCCTGTTCCCGGGTTCAGATTCGTGGCACTGACCACAGGATCGGACAAATATAATCCAAAGGAAACACTTCCGTTGTTTTTCGGCAAAGCGCCGGCAGGAATTGCGATTTCCCACTGATTTCCATTGCGGCTACAGCTTGCACCGTCAACACCGGCTACACTGCCGCCATTATTTCTTGTCAACTGGAAAATTGTGGTGTAACCAAGATCTGTTGTCAGGGCATACATACCGTTGGAATGATCTCCGGCCATAGTAGCCGATAGATCTCCGGCATCTTCCAGATAAATATATACATAATCTCCATCATAAACCATAGCTGCTGCAAACAGATAACTATGTTCTGCGGAAGAATCCTTCATCTCTGCTTTAGGAATGGCATCCCAATCCGAGAAGTTTCCATCCAATGTGATACCTGTATAAACCGGTTCCTTATTCACAGGTTTTGTCGGTTCCGCAGGGTTTGTTGCTCCCGTGCTGCTCTCTGTCTCGGCCGTTGTTCCTTCGGTTTCCTTGGCCGGATCCTTTGGCACAATACTTTCGATGTCCGCTACAGGAGTCTCATTTCCGGCAAATTTAATACTAAAATCCTCCGCAGAAAAATAAGACAACGGAATTCTACAGGTAACCCGAACACTCCCCGATGCCGTACCACTGGCTTTACTGTCAATCTGGATCAGAGAATCCGGAATATCACCATACCATGCATCCTTAAGGGACATATTCGTGAATTGAATCTTTGCGGTACGTCCACTGTTTAACGATGCATCCTTATAGATAACCTCGATGGTATTCATCGATAAATATCTGGAATCCCATTCATTTTCCTGAGCACTATCAAAGGTCAGATAAATAAACTCAGCGTCTTTGGTCATCTTATAACTTGAAACACTTCCATTTTGCACAGCCGGAACTGTTGGCTGTGTCTTTGTGGCAGGCTGCGTTGCGGAAGTTTCCTGCTGCACTGCAGTAGTTTCCTGCGGGGCTTTAGTCTCCTGCGGAGCACTGGTTTCCTGCACTGCTGTAGTCTCCTGTGGAGCCGTAGCTTCCTGTGCTGCTGTAGTCTCCTGTGGGGCAGAGGTTTCCTGCGCTGCTGTGGTTTCCTCTGAGGCAGAAGTTTCCTGTGCTGCCGCGGTCTCCTCTGAGGCAGAAGTTTCCTGCGCTGCTGTGGTCTCCTGCGGCACCTCCCCCTCATGATTTGTCATATTATTCTCCAACACCGTTGGTTCGCCCACCGGCTGTTCCATGTCCACTGTAGTCTCCCCTACCGTTTCCGCCATGACATCATAACGCAATGCCGGTACCGGCAACATCACTGCAGAAGTTATCACTATTGCACTTGTAAATACAGCTAATGCTCTTTCTCGAATGTTTCTCATAATAAATTCCCCACTTTATAAGGTATGTGTAATGATATAGGTTCGAAGAGGATTCTCCCCAATCTCAAATCGTTCCACATACAAACCATATTCCGACAATTCCCGGGAAAGACGTTCATAAAGGACATCTCCCACATGCTCTATGCTGATATCACCCTCGAACTCCTCACAATCATTGAGATATTGATTCTCGTAGGTCAGAAGAATCTTTGAGGCATAACGCTCCATATCTTCAAATTTATCATACTTTTCCACTTCTCCGTCACGATCACGCAAATATGTAGTGATTTCCAATGTATGAAAATGTCTGTTTTCAAAGACATTTTCCATACTATGAGAAATTGAAATAAAATATCGAAAGCAATAGGTCAGCATCCGAATACACCTTTTCCATATTGATACCTTATTCTAACACTATTCGACATAATTCGCAATATTTTGCAGGTATTTTTCAATACACAATTTTTACCTTTTTTATTCGAAATAAAAGGATTTGAGACGTTCATATTCCTTGGTGATTGCTAACAATGTATCACTATCCCCATTGGCATTATCGGGATGATAGATTTTCATCAGTTCCTTATAACGCTTGCGAAGAGATACGCCATCCGTGATTCCCTTAAAAAACATTCTTCCGTTTTCCTCGATCCGGAAGTCTTTCCGCGCCTCTCTAAGGATTTCATCCTTATACATTGCTTTCTTACGTTCAAACTGTTCCTTTTCAACCGTCATGCGTCGAAGTTCATTTTCCATAATAGCCCATTGCTTTTCAAACAAAGCCTTCTGATTTTCCAGCTGAGCCTTAAAAATGACATTCTTTCGCTGCTGTTTTGCAAGAATTCCCTTCTGCGCCTGAATCAGGGCACGCTCATCTTCCATGTCCTTTTCCTTGGCTTCCAGGCGGATATTTTCAGAAAAAAGCCATTTTTTCAGCTTATTCAATTCTTCTAAATCGGCATTTTCAATATCCACCTGCGGTTTATCCATGCAATCTGCTCCCTTATTTCAAGAATCCGTTCACAATCTGTGCTTCTGCCTCTTCTTCCGTAAGTCCTAAGGTCATCAATTTAATAATCTGTTCTCCGGCGATCTTGCCAATCGCTGCCTCATGAATGAGACTTGCATCCACGCTGTTGGCAGTAAGCTCCGGAATTGCACTGACACTGGCCGCATCCATAATAATTGCATCGCACTCTGTATGACCGATACACTGGTTATTTCCATTAATTTTGGACCGGAAAATCTGATGGGACTCTTCCTTAGCTACTGAACGTGACATCACATCCGCCTTGGAATCCACACCGTCAAGATCCACCTCAAAATCCGTGGATGCGGTCTGTCTGCCGTGGGTCATGATTTTCTCCTTGATAATCAAGGTTGCTCCATCGCCAAGTTTTCCTCTGGTTACACGATGTGTGGAATCAATTCCCCGGATTTGTACAGTCTCCATCTCAAGATAACCATTCTCCTCAATGTTCACAACTGTCGTAGGGTTCATTAAGCGCTCGCCGGTGCCTTCTCCCTGTCCGTAATGCTTCTCAACATAGCGGACCCGGGCATTTTTTCCCACATGAAAGGTATGCACGCCATCATGAGAAGAGGCCTCCTTACCGCTATTGTGAATTCCGCATCCGGCGATAATCACAACATCCGCATCTTCGCCGATATAGAAATCATTATATACCAGATCCTTTAATCCGGTTGCACTTAAAACCACCGGAATATGCACGCTTTCCTTTTTTGTGCCCGGCTTGATGATGATATCGATTCCCGGCTTGTCTTCCTTTGTTACAATATCAATATTGGCTGTCGTATTTCTTCCCCCAGCCTGTCCATTAATTCTGAAATTATATGCTCCCGTCGGGATTGTGTGAAGATCTGCGATTTTTTCAAGCAGAGTCTTTTGAATTTCATCCATGTTACTTGTCCTCCTTCAGGAATCTGCAGCCCGGGTTCACACCCAAAAGTCCCGGTAAGATTTCTTCTCTCTTACCCTGCTTTGTCACACTTCCATCTGCAATCACAATAATCTGGTCAGCAATATTAAGAATCCTTTCCTGATGCGAAATAATCAGGATAGATCCTTGATTCTTCTGATACATATTCTCAAAGACCTGAATCAGATTCTGGAAACTCCAAAGATCAATTCCCGCCTCCGGCTCATCAAAGACAGACAATTTCGTTGCTCTTGCAATAATCATCGCAATCTCAATACGCTTTAACTCGCCACCGGAAAGACTGGCGTTGACTTCACGATTAATGTAATCTCTGGCGCAGAGTCCCACCTCCGAAAGATACTCGCAGGCCTTGGCTGCTGAAGTATCCTTACCGGCGGACAGGGTGATTAAATCCTTTACCGTAAGTCCCTTAAAACGTACCGGCTGCTGGAATGCAAAACTGATTCCAAGATTGGCACGTTCGGTAATGTTCTTTTCAGTAATATCCTCACCATCCAGTAAGATTTTACCTTCGGTGGGCTTAATAATACCTGCAATCATCTTTGCCAAAGTGGATTTTCCACCACCGTTTGGCCCTGTGATTGCTATAAATCGATCATCTAATGTAAGATTAATATCTTTTAAAATCTGTTTCTTCTTTCCATTTTCCTCCACTTCATAGGAAATGTGTGATAATTCCAGCATCTTTTTCCTCCTGCATTTATTTAATAGGAACGGTTGATCATAAGCTTTTATTTTTCTGTAATGATACCATAACACTCCGGTCTTCGGTCTCTAAATATTCCCCAGCTAAGTCGGTTAGAAGCAATTTCGTCCAAATCAAATTCCTGCGTAAGAACTTCTTCCTTATCGCGACCAGCCTGTGTAAGAATTGCTCCGGTCTCATCCGTGATAAAGGAAGAACCGTAGAAATTAAGAGAAGAGGTCTGATGATTATTCTCCTTACATGGCTTTACATCCTCAATGCCGATACGGTTAGCTGCTGCCACAGGCATCAGATTTGATCCTGCATGTCCCTGCATACAACGTTGCCAATGTGGCATACTGTCACACTCTAAGATTGGTTCCGAACCGATTGCTGTCGGATAGAACAGAATCTCAGCGCCCTGTACCGCCATACTACGTGCAGTTTCCGGAAACCACTGATCCCAGCAGATTCCTACACCAATGCGGGCATACTTCGTATCCCACACGCGAAAACCGGTATCTCCCGGACTGAAATAGAACTTTTCCTGATAAAAATGATCATCCGGAATGTGGGTCTTACGATACACGCCAAGCACCGTTCCATCCGCATCAATCACTGCCACACTGTTGTACAGACGATTTTCATCCTTCTCATAGAAGCTTACCGGAAGGACCACGGAAAGTTCTTTCGCAACCTTTTTAAAGTGATTCACCGCATCACTTTCTTCAAGACTCTGCGCTAAATCATAGTACTCGTATCTTTTTTCCTGGCAGAAATATAAATTTTCAAAAAGTTCCGGAAGCAAAATAATCTGAGCACCCATTTTCGCTGCCTCACGTACCTTTTCTTCTGCCTTCTTAATATTCTCCCAATGGTCCTTCACACACTGCATCTGAACCACTGCAATCTTCACTTTACGCATGTTCTATCTCCTTATCAAGTCTGCATTTCTTCTATCATTCTCTTACAACGGAATCTGCTGTGTAATACAGTGAATATTTCCTCCGCCAATCAGAATGTCCCTGGCCGGAATCTGTACAATCTTCCTTGTTGGGAAAAGCTTTGAAAGTTCCTCCACTGCCATTTCATCTGCCTCGTCACCAAATCCGGGAACCACAATCGCCTCATTGGCGATATAAAAGTTCACATAAGAAGCTGCCAAACGCTCTCCTTCCTGTCTGGTCGGCTCATCATCCCAGTAAATCAGACCTTCACACTCTTCTTTTGTCATACAAACCGGCTTAGGAAGCTGCAGTTTATGAATCTTCATCTTCCTTCCCCGTGCATCCGTCTCACCGGACAAATATTCATAATCCGCCATAGACATTTCATACTGTGGATCATTTTCATCCTCCGTCCAGGCAAGTACCACCTCCCCGGGCTTTACAAAGGCACAAATATTATCAATATGCTCATTGGTCTCATCATTATAGATTCCGTAAGGTAACCAAAGAACCTTTTTCACATTTAAATGATCCTTCAATCGGTTCTCTATTTCTTCCCTGGTAAGTTCCGGGTTGCGTCCTTTGCTTAACAGACAGCGCTCCGTTACCATTGCGGTTCCTTCACCATCCACATGAATTGAGCCACCTTCCAGAATGAAATCCCGACGATTGTATACATCCACCCCATAAAGGTCACAAATCTTACGCGCCATTTTGTTATCTTTATCCCACGGATAGTATAGTCCATCGACGAACCCACCCCAGGCATTAAATCCCCAGTCAATTCCACGAAGAACACCTTCCTTATTCCGGACAAAGGTCGGTGCCACATCCCGTGCCCAGGAATCGTCCGAAGACATCTCCACCACACGGATTTTATCTGAAAGCATTCTCCTTGCCGTATCATACTGTGAAAAACTTGCAATCACCGTGAGTTCTTCCGACTCCGCAATCGCCTCTGCCACCATGGCAAACGCCTTTCTTGCAGCAACAGCACCATACTGCCAGGAATCTCCACGTTCCGGCCAGATCATAATGCAGCCGCGATGCTTTTCGAACTCCGCCGGCATATAAAAACCATCTTCTCTAGGTATTGTATCCAGAATTTTCATAAAATCTCCAATTTTACATCATTTTCCTATTATTTTCTTTATCGGATGTATTATATAATATTTAAGACTTGTTCTCAAGGGATGATTTTCCGGTTTTGTCTGGCATAGAAATTTGCACTATCCACTTTTCCTATGCCGGTTAAGCTTTCTATCTTTTTCATTGTGGCGTAGGGATTCGCGTTTCCCTCATTTCCTATGCCTGCTAAGCATTCCGGCTCTTACCGTTATAACCCTCCTCCGGCTATCTCAATAATTGCTAATAAAAATGCAAATACACCAACAGCCAGAAAGAATACACATAAAATCATATTCATTCCTCTTACAATTCCCCTTTCGCATCTCCCACATTACTTTTCCACAGTAAATTCAAAAGGATGTAGATTCCTATCTGTCAGAACCCCTTTACACTCCCCGTATAAGTATCCGTGTCAATTTCCCACTCGATGGTGTACTGTTTACCCGTTCTTTTATATACTGCGGTTGCTTTACCACACAAGAACCGCTTTTTATCCTCTCTTATACCTGTAAATTCAACCTGTAAATCCTCAAAATCTGTACCATCATCCATGAATTCCAAACCATAAGCTTCACTTATCAGGCTTTCCATGGAACTGATGCTTTGAACTTTATATCCGTATGGATTCTCTGCAAAATCTATTCCCTGTATTCTTTCAAAAGAGTCAATCCCCCACAGCATGTAAAGATTTTCACCTTCTTGGTCTATCAGATAATCCTTTACCGGAAATATCGTTGAGGTATGCTCAATATTCTCAACATAAAGGACATAGCCTTGTATATCAAAATTGTTAACGTAATAAGAGTAGACTTTTGTACTGTTCTTATCATACTCACAGACACAATCTTCAAAAAGTATTTCCATTCCTGTGTCAAACCCGTCATAAACCAAAGGAAAACTATCGCCTTGAACTGATGCTCCTATTATTGGTTCAGATTCAGTTCCCCAAACTTCTGTTTCTGCAGTCTCAGAAGATTCTGTCTCCGGACTCTGATTTATTTCATTAATCGATGCTGATAAATTTGTATCATTTACCAAACTTGTACATGCTGATAAATTTAGTGCACCCAATATCATTATCAAAAAGACGATTCTCACATACCTAATTATTTTTTTCATATTATAACACATCCCCTTATTACTTACGTTTTCTCTACCAAGAACACTGTTGCATCTGTTACCACAATCTTCCCGGTTGTCTTGTCATATTCAAATCCAATACGCTGCTTTATAATCACCTTATCATTCACCAAAAAGGAATTTCTCCGGGACTATCCCCGTTAAATCAGCGAATTGTTCAATCCACTCCTGTGTTTCATAGAAAAGGATCAGATTTTTCCATCTGTACATGCCCGAAGATTCATCGGTGTATCTTCATACATGCTCCCAAGTCCCACTTCCATATCATGCAGCATATCGGAAGGAAATGCAAGACTTCCTTCAAACTCCGGTTATCTTACATATATAATTTACTTGCGCAATATTATAATATCAAACTTTTCAATTGCTCTAATGCATGAGCAACTTCATCCCTTCCATTCACCCCGGCAGACTGTCTCTTAGGCATAACGCTCCCCATCCTGTCACCCCGTTTGGTACATTCTCATATCCCGGAAGTTTTCTGGCTCCGCGGATTAAGTACGCTTTCACTTTCTCCCCATAGAGAAATGGGTCATTGCCATCGATAATTCCCCATTGCATAAGTCTTGCTGCCGCCCCCGTAACAAATGGTGTGGCAAAGGAAGTTCCCGTGACACTTCGTTCTGATAATGTACCTGCATCTAAAACAATCGAAACTCCGGGCGCTACTAAATCCGGTTTTCCGTAGAGTCCATACCAGAAGTGATCCGTTTCAATCCCCCTGCCTGAAAAATCTCCGTAAGAATCACTTCTTGCATCATAGGCTCCCACTGCAACTGCCCTTCTTGAAGTTGACGGAATGGTCAGGGTAAGCGCAGGACTATTGATCAGAAACCGCGTACTATCCGACAACGTCACCGCAGAAGGCAACCACAGTTCAAATTGACCGTTCACAATATGTTCCGGAAGTAGTCGAATACGCCAAATTCCCGAATCCACATAATCGCCCTCAGGAATAAAATTGATGTAGACCTCCTGATTCTTACTATAGGGATTCGGCTCGCCATAAAACCCTTGAATTTCGGTGTTACCACTAAGGAATCGCACCACTCTTGCATTTTCATCGATTGGTCCATATACTCTGCCCGAAGGGTCTACGATTTCAACCTGAAAAAGATCCGCATAATTCTTCCATAATTGCAGATCAAAAGACGTCTGAAATTCTCCAACGGCCAATGCAATGTCCAAAGTTTGTCTTCCTTGATTCGCATTGAATACGTTCCATTGTCCCGAATAATGTGTTCCCCTTACTGCTTCATTTCCCGCGCCAATACAGATGACACATTGCCCTATTCCGGTCAACGTATCAATGTACTCCTCAAGAATGGATGTTCCATCATGCGCGCCATAATTATTTCCAAAACTCAAATTGATTGCTACAGGACGCCCAACTTCCATGGATAATCGAACCACATAGTCCAATGCCTGCATAATCTCGATTGTACCGGGAAAAGCATTTCCGGTTGTATTGGCCAGTTTAACTACCACAATATCCGACGTATGGGAAACCCCTTTATTCCCACAGGCAATCTTGGCAACATTCGTTCCGTGCCCACTATTATCCACACCAATCCGTCTTCCTTCACGAATCGCCTCGTTGATTTCATCACGATTATATCTAATTCCGGTTTCCTGATCCCACAAAGCAATTATTCTGGTATTTACTGAATCAGCACCATTCTGAAGTTCCTGCAGATTGGACAAATCCTCATCCCTTACCCAAAAATCTTCATCGAAAATGTCGATTCCCGAATCAATGATCGCACAGAGAACTCCTTTTCCACTTAATCCGTTATTTTGTGACAATCCACCCCGATTCGCAGGATTTTCTTCATAAATACAGGACGCAATCTTCGAATACTGCAAACCAAAATAAAAAAGCTTCGGTTTTTCCATATATTCTACCATTGGTTCCATTGCAACAGCGTTAATATCTTCCTCCGATACGGAGAGAATGGCAAAGCCACCCAACAGGATTTCCACCGTCGTTCCCGGATATTTTTCCTCCAATGTATTGATATCACCGTAATATTTCACAATAACATCCCATCGCTTGGTATCTGCTTCGTATCCCACACCGAGACTTGCCGATTTTTCACGTTCTTGTTCACTGGATTCCAGACTTATTGTAAGAAGTTCCTCCTGCTTTTGATCCATACGCTATACATACACCCGTTATGATTTCTTTGGTTTATTGTATGCAATATATAATAAAAATTTAAAGCCTTTCATCAGTAATTATACTTTACTTCCATTACGGCAAAGAAGGCAGCCGTCACCGGCTGCCTATTCTTCAAACGCTCTCTTTATACTGTCGTAGTGAAGAAAGATTCCCCGACTTGCAAAATCCTTAATCTCATCCAACGTTGCAAGCATAAAACCATCGGTCTCTTCCTCCTGCAAATGCAAATCCTTCTCCTCAAAATCCAGAACGAAGCGATATACATCGACGAAGTAGTTATCACCTTTGCCCGGATTCTCACGATGATAGGTAAATAAATACCCACCGGCCGCCTTCGATACATCTAATCCGGTTTCTTCCAAGACCTCACGCATTACCGCATCCTTGGATTCTTCTCCGGCTAACGCAGCACCGCCGGATACTTCCCACCAGCCCGGTGCCCAGGACTTCGTCATCACACGCTTTGTGATTAAGAATTTACCATCCGGCCTTTGTACCACTCCAAGCACCGTCAGATGATACTCATTATCCTTTAAACACCAGTCATTACGCTTCATTGTACGACCTGTTCTATTTTTATCCTTATCATAAATATCCCAAAATTCAATCTTCTCTGCCATGCCACAAACCTCACAATTCTGTCCGAATTACACTACAAACGCAGACCATTCAACATATTTCACACTTAATCATTATAGGTGGACTTTACAGAAAATGCAACCTATTCCTCTTCAATATGCTCCCGTCCCTGGTCAATAATCGTGCGCACATGGGCATCAGCCAGCGAATAGAAGATGGACTTTCCCTCACGGCGGCTCTTGACGAGCTTATTCTGTTTTAAAATCTTTAACTGATGTGATACCGCAGACTGTGTCATATTCAAGGCTTCTGCCAGATCACACACACATACCTCCGCCTCAAAGAGTACAAAAAGAATTCGAATCCTGGTGGAATCCCCAAATACCTTAAATAATTCAGCAAGGTCATACAGCTCATTTTCCTCCGGCATCGTCTCATTCACGATTTTTAATAAATCCTCATGAATTTCGGTTGTTTCACAACACTCGCAATCAATCCCTATTTTATTCAAATTCATCACCTCATTTTATAACCTGTGCACAAACAATGCACGAATCGCATTTAACACTGCAATCACCATAACGCCCACATCCGCAAAGATTGCAATCCACATATTCGCAATACCCACGGCACCAAGTACAAGACAAATAAGTTTCACACCGATGGCAAAATAAATATTCTGATATACGATACGAAGACATTTTCTGGAAATCCGAATCGCCTTGGCAATCTTTAACGGATCGTCATCCATCAAAACAATATCCGCAGCCTCAATTGCCGCATCCGAACCAAGCGCTCCCATCGCAATTCCGATATCTGCTCTGGATAGTACCGGTGCATCATTGATTCCGTCGCCCACAAAGGCCAGTTTTTCTTTTTCACCCTTCTTTGCTAAAAGTTCTTCCACAAGGGTCACTTTATCCGCAGGGAGAAGTTCACTGTGAACCTCGTCAATTTTTAACTCACAAGCCACAGAATCTGCAACCTTCTTCGCGTCCCCCGTAAGCATTACGGTCTTTCGTATTCCACTCTTTTTAAGACTAACAATTGCATCCTTCGCATTTGGCTTTAATAAATCAGAGATTAAAATGTAACCCGCATAAACTCCATCCACTGCCACATGAACCACCGTTCCAACACCCTGTGGCTCGCTTACAGTCACGCCAATTTTCTTCATCAGCTTCACATTACCGGCCGCAACACTCTTTCCTTCAACCTTAGCAAGAACTCCATGTCCACTGATTTCCTCAACATCTTCAACGAGATTTTGATCAACTTTGTCCCCATAAGCCTTTAACAGACTCTTGCTAATCGGATGTGTGGAGTAGCTTTCTGCAAATGCCGCCAGACGGAGAAGTTCCTTTTCTTCCATGTCCTTTGCACCGATTTCACTCACTTCGAATACACCCTGTGTCATCGTTCCGGTCTTGTCAAAAACAACGATGGATACCTGAGACAACGTTTCTAAATAGTTGGAACCTTTTACCAATACTCCCTGTTTACTTGCGCCACCAATTCCGGCAAAGAAGCTAAGCGGGATACTGATAACAAGTGCACAAGGACAACTGATGACAAGAAATGTAAGGGCACGGTAAATCCACATTCCCCAGTTTGCATCATATCCCGGTAAGAACATGCACACAAGCGGCGGAACAATCGCTAATGCCAAGGCACCGTAACAAACTGCCGGAGTGTACACCCGGGCAAATTTGCTGATAAAGTTCTCGGACTTCGACTTACGTGAGCTTGAATTCTCAACAAGTTCCAGAATCTTTGAAACGGTTGATTCACCAAATTCCTTGGTGGTCCGTATCTTTAACACCGCAGACATATTGATACAACCACTGATTACTTCCTCGCCGGTGTGAACTTCGCGCGGCAGACTCTCCCCCGTTAAAGCACTCGTATTCACAGTGCTTTCGCCTTCAACAATAACACCATCGATCGGAATCTTTTCCCCTGGAAGAACCACCACAACCGTTCCGATGGCCACTTCTTCCGGGTCTACTGCAACCAGGCTTCCATCCTTCTCAACATTGGCGTAATCCGGACGAATATCCATCAATTCACTGATATTCTTGCGGCTCTTTCCCACTGCATAGCTCTGGAACAGCTCACCGATCTGATAGAACAGCATTACCGCACATCCCTCTTTACAGTCCCCCAGTGCGATTGCACCAACCGTAGCTACTGCCATCAGGAAATTCTCATCAAATACCTGCTTATTTAAAATTCCCTTAAATGCTTTCTTTAAAATATCATATCCGATTACAAAGTATGGAATTAAGTATAAAAGAAATTTAATAAGACCATCCTCGGGCAGTAAATCCGGCAACAGCTTTGCAGATACTTCAATTAAAACCATCAACAAAATCGTCATTACAATCCGGATTAACATCTTTTTCTGCTTCTTATTCATTCAATCGTCCCTCCAAAAAAAGGCAGGCGTCCAAAAACACCCGCCCATACTATTCTGCCTTATACGCCTTAGATATAAATCTCGCAGTCCTCCTCAACCTTCTTGCAGTTTGCCAGAACCTCCTGCATAACAGCCTTCACATCAGCGCTCTCCTCGAATTCAACGATCATCTTCAATGCCATAAAGTTCACCGTTGCTTCCTTCACACCGGCTGTATTCTTAGCAGCTTCCTCCATCTTATTCGCACAGTTTGCACAATCAACTTCAATCTTATAAGTCTTCTTCATAATATGTTCTCCTTCTTTGACTCTCCACCATCTGTGGAAATATGCCGGTACATCCTGTACCTGAACCAACATTGTTATAATTATTCTTATTCTTTCATATGAACAATAATTCATATGTTTAATTGTATTATAACACTCTTAAAACAAATGTCAATCAAATTTTGAAAATTGTTGCTTGAACTTAGGCGGGGACTGAAATGCCAAAAGTGTGAAATATGCCCCGACTTCATATTCGTGGCGGGACACAGAAGAAGAAAATTGACCAATATACCCCGCCCTTGCGTTCATAGCGGGGCATAGAGTATGATAATTGACCAACATGCCCCGCCCTTGCGTTCGTGGCGGGGCATAGAGATAGAAAATTGACTCAAAAACCCCGCCTTCGCGTTCATGACGGGGCATGGAAGAAGGAAATTGACCCAAAAACCCCACCCTCACGTTCATGGAAGGACATAGCAATTCGAAACTAGTTTGGGTCATTTGGGGCATTGGGGTCATCCCCAAGCACGACAACCCCATCTCTTACTTTCCAAGTTTTTTAAACAACCGGTTTTTAGCTTCATCGTGAAGTGTAATGACTTCCAGAAGTTCGCTTAACCGAACCAGTTCCTGATCTGTAATTCCCACTGCCTTGTAATCATTTGGTGTGTGATTATACAGCCACTCCATGCTGTACACATGATCCCCCACCACAGTGGCATACTTTGATGCCCATGAACGGGCAATGAGTTCTTCATCACCCGAATACAGAATATCCAGTTCATCCTTCGTAAGAATTCCCATCTCCACCACACCACAGGCTTCCATCGCACTGCGGTCCAATGCGAATGCGTTCATTAATGAGTAGACATTGACAAATCCGTTCAGGTTACCGCTAACACCCTTATAATCCCGGACATACTGCTCAAATTCCTCCTTACCCACAAAACCAATTAATACTCCCGGAATATCCATATAGCGATAATTCAACGGATAATAAAAATCATTGAGTATGTCTGCATCATACACCGTGGTCCCATCCCTTTTGACATCAGGCATGGTGTGATCCATCTTCTCATCGATTACATCCCTCTTCGGACTTTGATATGTAGGAAGTTCCTGTTCCTCAGCCTTCTTACGGGTCACATATTTTTCAGTGGATTGGAATATGGATTCATACCCTTTCCCAATGTCGATCTTATTTCCGTTCATCGTCAACTGTGCCTTTGATGTGCCAAGATACTCCAGACTCACCAGAAGTACCCCCTCCCGAATCCATGGATCCAGATGTTCCTTAAAATCCTCCATGTCATATGACGTATATTGTTCCTCCTGTACCAGTTCATCCGTCTTGGCAGAATATACGTGATAACAGTACACTCCACGCCCCGAATCGCTTACATACAGACTCGTACTTAAGATATACTGCTTTCCCTCCTTTTTGGAAAGCGCAACCTGCCTGCTATAATCCTTCTGCAACGACAGCGTCTCCCGATACACCGTCTGTTCAAGGATACCGGGCTCCATTGTTTCAAATTCCACACCAATACCAACATCGTGTTCAACCACATAATCCTCTGCACCGGGTGCATACAGTTCCAATTCGATTGGCTCATCATCACGGGCATACACCCGGACCTGATCTTTAGAAAAAGTCTCATTACCACCACCATCCAAATCGCATAGCCCGACAAATAGTGTTGTGTAGTAATCATCATCTGTAGTATATTCATACTCAAATACTCCGTCCTCATCCATGTCCAGCCAGATCTGTCCCTCTCCCTCATCACTAATCTGAATCTTAAGGGCTGTTAACCCGTCCATTCCATCCACATCCATATCTTGCAGCAACCACATCGTATTCACTGCACCGTTTTGAAGATTCTGATAAGTAATTTCAACATCCTGCTGCAGGTTTTCCTCCGATTGCAGGATAAGGTAATCTGTGCCGGCTTCATAGATAAGATCCATCGGTGCATTATCAAAAATGACTGAAATTAGCATTTTATTTCCTTGATTATCATAAACCATGCTCAAAAAGGTACACACCTCATCCCGGGTCTTTAAGGAATACCTTCCCGGCTTATGACTCAGATTACAGCATTCTGTATGATCCTCAAAAGCATAACGATGGTCAATCACGGTACGATTCGTTTCAATAAACTCTGCTCCCACGTCCCCGGATTCTGTTGATGTCACAATGTAATTCTCCATCCCACCGGCATCCTGTGCCGGAACCACTGTCAACTCATAATCCTCCCTGCCGTCGGGTGATAGTTCGGTAATGATAACCGGATGTTCAAACCCGGTATAATTCAACCCTTCTGCCGGATAGATCACCACATCAAGATTGTCATATCCCTGGGTCTTTAGGTATGCAAGATCAGCAATATAAAATGCGCCATCAACATAATCTGCTTTATGATCGCCAAATGCTGCCACTGCCGTACCCAGTACCAGCAAAAGAATCACCATGGATACCCACAGAACATGTTTTCTATTCATGATGAGTCGGATACGCTCCTTTAATTCCTTTTTGCCGCTACCGATTCCCGCCGAACAATATAGCAGTTCCTTTGTCCTCATTAAGACAGCCATATCAAGAAGCATCTGACCATACAGGACGCGTCCATCCTCGCTAAGCCAATCCATGACCGACTCATCACAGGCTAGTTCACAGTCCCTGCCGGATAGCACGGCTGCCAGCCAGACAAAGGGATCAAACCAGTAAATCACCACACACACAAGTCTCACTATGGACCAGATATGATCCCTGTGTCTGTAATGCATGACCTCATGTTTCACAATCATATCCTTCCTTGTTTCATCCACAATACTTTCTGCATTAAGATAAATCCCCGGATGAAAGAAACCATAGAGACAAGGTGCATCAACCTTATCCGTGAGATAGATGGGAACTTCACCACCCTCATTTAATAATTTTCTACTCTTACGAAGCCTTCTGTAGAAAATGAGGTTGCTGGTCAAAACGATAGCCAATCCCATCACCATCCCCATAATCCAGAGGAGTCGAAGTAATTTTACACCATCTTTTTTAAAATTCCATTCCTCGCTTCGCTCCTTAATGTCATCGGAAGGCGTATCATCTTCCGGCATTTTTACCTCCCCTGCATCATGGTTCGGCGTGTTCCCTTCCCAATTCACTTCATCGGTCTTAATCTCGGTGATACCATTACTACCGGAATCCTCCACCCCATTCTTTTGGACATTCATATTCGGTGAAATATCTTCGGCTAGTTCCTGAATACGGTGATCCACATACATTTCCTGCATCATTACCATAAGAGCACCGGTGACATCCGGAATCGCTTTAAAAACCTGCACCGGCACCAGGAGACGTATTGCCACCACAAGCCACAATGCATACTGCACTTTGCGACTGATTTTCCCCATGAATAACTTACGAATCAAACAAATCAACAAAATTAATATTGTTGAGGTAAATAAAACCTTGACCATACATTTTCTCCCATCTTACACGACTTTTCATCCCAATGAACCAAGACACCTTATTGATCTCTTTTCGCCTGATCCAGCAGTTCCTGCAACTTTCTGATGTCCTCATCACTCAATGCCTGTTTCTTTACCAGAGTATTCATCATGAGACTCACCGAGCCCTTATAAACACGATCAAGCAAGCTCGTTGTCTCCGCCAGTGCTGCATCATCACGCTGAATCTTTGGATAATATAATTTCGCTTTTGTCCCCTCATCAAAACCTATGATATCCTTCTCCAACATCCTTGCCAGCAGTGTATTCACCGTACTCTTACTCCAGCCCACCTCTTCCTTAAGCAAATGTAAGAGCTGAGTCATGGTGCGCGGCGACTCCTCCCACAGTTTTTCCATGATCTTCCACTCACTGGAATTCAGTGATATCATTTCTGTTGCCATATAGAAACCTCCCTATATCGTTCGACATTTGTCAACCTATATCTATACTATATTCTTATGCGCTACATTTGTCAACCTTCTAAATATAAAAAACAGACCCTGAAGGATTTCTCCCAAAGAGTCTGACTAATATTTGGTACCTTATGTAACGCTGCGTGCGAGCTCTTAGTGCAAACGTGCCACGAAAATTATACCCACAAACTTGTTTATTACACAATATGCAAGTTTTCGCAAACGCCTAGATGATTCCAATTCCTTCCAATAAGATTTTAAGACCGATTAAGATCAAAATAACTCCACCACAAAACTCCGCCTTAGATTTATATTTTGTCCCGAAGATACTGCCAATCTTGACTCCAACGGCAGAACAGATAAAAGTTACAACACCAATAAAACTGACCGCCGGAATAATCGCAACATCAAGAAACGCAAAGGACACACCCACCGCCAATGCATCGATACTGGTTGCAACTGCCATTAAAAACATCGTTCCCACAGCCATGGAACAATCAAGTTCTTCTGCTTTTTCAAAAGACTCCTTGATCATATTGCCACCGATAATTGCCAGAAGAATAAATGCAACCCAGTGGGCATATTGGGTGACATACTCTGCAAAGAAACTGCCAAGGAAATATCCGATTGCAGGCATCAGCGCCTGAAATCCTCCAAACCACGCACCTGCAATACACATGTGTTTCCAGTTGATTTTCCCCAGGGACAAACCTTTACAGATGGATACCGCAAAGGCATCCATGGATAATCCCACCGCTAGGATAAACAATTCCGCTAAACTCATAACCAATCTCCTTTCGTAAAAAAAGACCCATGAACAGCACAATAATGCTGTCCATGAGTCTCATCATTTAAAATAATACCGGGTCCGTGACCATTATGTCGATATTACTGCATCTCATATGTTCTGTTCCATATGATGCCTGCCGACTACTCCCTCTTGGAAGAATGGTTCAATTATAGCATACTGAGAAAAATTATCAAGTATTTTTTGCAGTCCATTCCTCACAGCCTATTCCTCAGCATCATCACCGGACATCTCGTTATAAGTATCCAGAAAATGATGGGTTACTCCTTTCTGCTTATAGGCAATGACCGTACTGAGATTCACATTTTCCACACTGCGGAAAATATTCTTCGGAATAAACTCGGACCGGTCCTCAAGCTCCCGAATCATTTTCTTGATTTCTGCACGCTTGGAACCCATCTTACCATCTTCATTCTTTTTATTCTTCTCTGTAACCTTGCAGGCACAGTCAATGAAGGTCAGATGATTGTAATCCCTCCACAGAAGTATATCTTTCTCACGCACAAGATAAAGAGGACGAATCAGTTCCATTCCCTCAAAATTCGTGCTGTGAAGCTTTGGCATCATGGTCTGTATCTGACCCCCGTAGAGCATTCCCATAAGAATAGTCTCGATAACATCATCAAAATGATGTCCCAGGGCAATCTTATTACATCCCATTTCCTTTGCCCTGCTGTAGAGATATCCCCGGCGCATCCGGGCACACAGATAACAGGGCGAATCTCCCACTTCATCCACCACACCAAAGATATCCGAATCGAATACGGTAATGGGCACTTCCAGCATTTTAGCATTCCGGATAATGTTCTGATAATTGATATCACTGTACCCCGGATTCATCACCAGAAACACCACCTCAAAATTCTTCTGTCCGTGGCGTTCCAGCTCCTGAAACAGCTTGGCCAGAAGCATGGAATCCTTACCCCCGGAGATACATACGGCGATTTTATCCCCATCCTGAATCATGTCATATTCATTGATAGCCTTGGTAAATTTTCTCCAGATTTCCTTGCGGAAACGCTTCACAATACTGCGTTCCACATCCTTACACAAATTCAGTTCTTCCACTACACGATGCTCCACAAAATTATTTTCTATATATTCTCTCAAACTACTTTTGTCGATCCTGTGCGTTCTCCTGTTTGAGCACATAATCCACTTCCTGCTGCACCAGAAGGCCAGCCTCATCATACCCCTGTTCCTTGATCCTACCGGCCTCTTCGACCGTGATCAATGGACGAAGCTGCACCGAATGATTTTGAACCGGAATATAAGACACTTTACTTTTATCAAAAACCGAACGAAGACCATAATATGCAATAGTTTCCCCATTCTGTTGCGAGAGATTAGTCAACTCATCCACACGGCACACACCCAGATTCTCACTAAAAATAATATCCTTTTTATTAAAACTTACATTTTTTATCTCTTCACTCACACTCATCACCTCAAGTTTTGCAGCATTTTTGATGCTGTATTGCCATTTAAATTCATCTTTCTTGCAGGCGCAAACACCCATTTATATAATACGACTTTTTTCATAGAAAATCAAACTTGAAAATATCATCCTTATTTACCCCTGTCCCATTTCATTGTATAATTATGAAACAACGAATAAAGAGAGGACAACCGAATGATTGAAGTACAAAACGTTAGCAAGACTTACAATAACACTGTCAAAGCGGTGGACAATTTGAACCTCACCGTCAACGACGGGGAGATCGTTGGATTTATCGGTGCCAACGGTGCCGGAAAGACCACTACATTGAAAATGATGACCGGTATTCTAAAGCCGGACTGCGGCAGTATTCGAATCAACGGACACGATATTCAGAAAGAATCTCTGGCTGCCAAACAATCCATCGGCTATATTGCTGACAGTCCGGATATGTTTCTTCGCCTTAAGGGTATCGAATTCATCAATCTTATCGCAGATATTTATAAGATTCCCTCCGATGTCCGCAAAGACCGCATTGCTACCTTTGCCAAGCGCTTTGAATTATCCGATGTACTACAGGAACCGATGCAAAGCTATTCCCACGGTATGCGTCAGAAAATGATGGTTACTGCAGCCCTGGTGCATGACCCGGCAGTATGGATTCTGGACGAGCCCCTGACCGGTCTTGATCCCAAGTCCGCACATAATCTCAAGGAAATGATGCGGGAACATGCCGATGCAGGCAACTGTGTCCTCTTTTCCACACACGTTCTGGAGGTGGCGGAAAAACTCTGTGACAAGGTTATCATCATCCATCACGGAAAGACTTTGTTCTACGGAACCCTGGATGAACTCACCGCTTCTCATCCGGGCAAAGACCTGGAAACTATTTTTTTGGAGATGACTGCCCATGAATAGATATCTTACCCTGACCAAAACCTTTATTTCTGCCATCCGGATGAGCAAACCACAGGATGCACGGCGCAAAGTCATGATTACTATTCTGTCCCTCTTTGCAATATTCGGCGTGATGCTTCCGGTATGCTTTGGGGTTGGTTTTTTTGTAAAAATTATGACGGATACATTTCTTTCCCTGACCATTGCTTCCAAGGGACTGGAAATCATTTTTCATATCATCTGCCTGTTCACAGCCGTGTTTGGAATAAATGTCATTTTCAACGAATTGTATTTTTCCGATGACATTGAATTTCTGTTACCATGGCCTCTCCGGGCTTATGAGATCGTAGCCTCCCGCTTTACCGCGGTATTCATTAGTGAGAATTTCATGCAGTTTCTGCTTTTACTGTCCTGCATCGTCGGTTTTAGCATCAGCAGTCCCATGGGAATTCTTCGATGGATCATGGCACTTTTCGGAATGATTCTTCTCCCGGTGATTCCGCTTTGCTACTGTGCCATTATAAGCATGTTTCTGATGGCATTTACACGATTTTTGCGCAATAAAGACGTAATACAGCGATGGACTATTGCATTACTTCTGGTGCTGATGCTTGCTTTCGTGGGTTTCATCGGGCTGATTCAGGGCATGGATCTTGATGTATTCATTACGTCACTGGCCGAAGGAAATCAACCATTTTTCCGGGTGATGAATTACATTTTCCCAAACGTACCACTTTATGCAAGAGCCTTTGGTGATGGTGATTCGGTTGCGTTCCTTTTCTTCATGGCTGTAAATGCCATCGCCATCGCAATGATGCTTGGTTTATCCGAGATACTGTATTATCGTGGCATCATTGGTCTTACATCCTCACCGGATAAGAAACATAAAACGAACCTTGAAGCGCTGTTAAGCCGTACCAGAGCACAGAGTCCATACCGTGCCTACATCAGGAAGGAACTTTTGATACTCACCCGTACCCCTGTGTACTTCACCAACTGTGTAGCCGTGAACTTCATCTGGCCAATCTTCGTTTATGCCATACTTCGGATGCAGGGTCAAAATCCATCGATTCAGGGAATTTGTGAGGCCTATATTCATGGTGATTTCACCACTCAGTGTGTTTTTCTTCTGGGGGTGGTGTGCATCGCCCTTCTTGTAACCGCGCTGAATAGTTTAAGTTCCAACGCCATTTCCCGGGAAGGAAAACACTTCGCCTTTATGAAGTACATTCCGGTTCCCTACGAGGTTCAGTGGAAAGCCAAGGTGATGGTAAGCTGTCTGATCTCCGATGCCGGCATCCTTATCTTCCTGCTTCCTGCAGGTATGATACTCCGACTGCCGGTGTTGCATATGATCATCTACGTGGCACTGACCCTCCTCACCGTCCGCTTCGTCTCCTCCCTTGGAATCTATCTGGATTCCATCCAGCCAAAACTGATCTGGGACGACGAATTAAGCGCTCTGCGTGAGAATTACAACACATTTTTCAATATGGCCATTGCTATTTTCATTGCCATTGTACTGGGTGTCGGGGGATATTTTCTTCTTAAAATGATACATCCTTCCATGGGATCTTCCACTTTCTATGTGGGTGCATCAATCCTCACCGCAATCATGGCAATATGTAATATAATCACCGAAATGATCACCAGAAATTTCGGAAGAAGAAATCTGGAAGAACAGGAAGAGGCGTAAGAGTTTCCGCTCTTACGCCCCTTTTTTAAAGTTCTTCTAACGCTTTACACAATTCTTCAAGCCATGCTGCATCAATTTCTTCTGCTTTTCCTTCGTCGCAAAGTACTGCATTTTCTGGTTTCATCGGAATCTGCGCCACATTCTTGATATCATACTGTTGTGCCAGTTCCTGCACATGGCTCTGTCCGAAAAGATAATGTTTCTCCTTACAGTTTGGACATTCAAAGTATGCCATATTCTCCACAATTCCAAGCACCGGAACATTCATCATCCCAGCCATCTTTACCGCCTTTTCCACAATCATGGATACCAGCTCCTGTGGTGAAGTTACCACAATAATTCCCGCCAGTGGCAGAGACTGAAGTACCGTCAGGGGAACATCGCCGGTTCCCGGAGGCATGTCAACAAACATGTAGTCCACATCCTGCCAGATTACTTCACTCCAGAACTGCTTCACCGTTCCTGCGATAATAGGGCCACGCCATACCACCGGATCATTGGCATTCTCCAGAAGCAGATTCATGGACATCAATTTAATACCGGTGGATGAATTAACCGGATAAATACCACTCTCATCCCCCTCTGCCTTCTGATCTACGCCGAACACCTTGGGAATGGAAGGCCCTGTAATGTCCGCATCCAGAATAGCGGTCTGATATCCCTTTTTGCGCATCCGTGCACCAAGCATTGCTGTCACAAAGGATTTACCCACGCCACCCTTGCCACTGACAACCGCGATAACTTTCTTGACCTGGGACAGTTCATGGGGCGCAACCGGAAATGAATTCGGTTTGGTACGATCCGAACAGGATTTACTGCAACTTCCACAATCATTATTACAATTCTCGCTCATATTCCCTCTTCCTTCTTATCAAAAAACTAATCCAAATAATTGATTCAATATACTTAATTGATTCCTGTGACTTTGTAGTCCTGATCTTCCACAGCCTTCTTTAACACCACATCGGCCACCTCTTCCTTGAGCCTGACAACTGCAGTTCCTTTTTCATGGCTCACAACCGCCTCTTCAACGCCCTGAATTCCTTCCAAAGTCTTCTTAACCCGGGCCTCACAGTGTCCACACATCATTCCTTCAATACTTAAAATCTTTTCCATGGATTTTACCTCAACTTTCTTTTTTCTTGAAATTACTTTATCTTTTCCCGAATCATGAACCTTAAAAAGATTCAAGCGCAGTGCATTGGATACTACACAAAAACTTGATAAACTCATGGCCGCCGCACCAAACATCGGGTTCAGTTCCCAGTGAAACAGTGGAATCCACACCCCTGCTGCCAGTGGAATTCCCATTACATTATAGAAAAATGCCCAGAACAAATTTTCATGAATATTGCGCAGAGTTGCACGGCTCAATCGAATCGCTGCCGGCACATCCGATAACCGGCTCTTCATCAGAACAACATCCGCCGCATCAATGGCAATGTCCGTTCCGGCACCGATGGCAATGCCCATATCCGCTCTTGTGAGTGCCGGGGCATCATTAATTCCGTCTCCTACCATGGCAACCTTCCCCTGACGGGAAAGCTTACGAATCACCGCTTCCTTGCCCTCCGGAAGAACCCCTGCAATGACCTCATCCACGCCGGCCTGTGCACCGATTGCCCGGGCGGTTCGTTCATTGTCACCGGTGAGCATAACCACACGGATTCCCATATTTTTAAGTTCCTTCACAGCCTGCGCACTGTCTTCTTTCATAACATCCGCCACCGCGATGATTCCCATAAAAGAATCTCCCTTTGCGAAAAACAACGGGGTCTTTCCCATTTCGGATAATTGATTGGCCTGCTTCTTAAATTCTTCAGGGATCATAACCATCTTACTGACATAGGATGCATTACCTCCATAGAGCATATTTCCCTGATAACTTGCTGACAAACCATTACCCGGAAGTGCCTTAAAATCATCCACCTCGATTTTCGCCACCTCATGCTCTGTGGCATATTGAAGAATTGCTTTCGCCAAGGGATGCTCGCTGCGCTGTTCCAATCCATTGGCAAGGAACAATAACTCTTCTTTAGTAACACCCAAGGCCGGTACAATGTCTGTCACCTTCGGTTCACCCTTGGTGATGGTTCCAGTCTTATCCAATGCCACAATATTCATTTTACCGGTTTCTTCCAGCGAAACTGCCGTCTTAAAGAGGATACCGTTGCGGGCACCCACTCCGTTTCCTACCATAATTGCCACCGGCGTCGCAAGTCCCAAGGCACAAGGACAACTGATTACCAAAACAGAAATTCCCCTTGCCAATGCATATCCTATGGTTTGCCCTGCAACCAGCCATACAACAATGGTGATCAATGCAAGGGCAATAACCATCGGAACAAACACACCGGAAACCTTATCCGCAACCTTTGCAATGGGTGCTTTGGTTCCGGCGGCATCACTGACCATCTGAATAATCCGGGAAAGGGTGGTATCCTCCCCTACCCGGGTGGCCTGACATTTTAGAAAACCCGATTGATTCAGTGTCGCCGCAGACACATAATCTCCCTGGGATTTATCCACCGGAATACTTTCCCCCGTCAAGGCAGACTCATTAACTGCGCTATTTCCCTCTATGACAATTCCATCCACAGGGATATTCTCCCCGGGACGCACCACGAAATAATCATCCTTCCGAACCTGATCAACGGACACCTCCACTTCCCTTCCGTCACGGATGAGGGTAGCGGTTTTGGGTGCCAATTTCATCAGACTCTTTAAGGCATCGGTGGTCTTTCCCTTTGATCTTGCCTCCAGCATCTTACCCACCGTAATCAGGGTCAGTATCATCGCTGCGGATTCAAAATAGAACTCATGCATGTAGTTCATGACTCCGGCCATGTCACCCTTCGCCTGGGCCTCGGTCATGGCAAATAACGCATAAGTACTGTATACAAATGCCGCCGATGATCCCAATGCAACCAAAGTGTCCATATTCGGAGCACCATGCATCAGGCTCCTGAATCCGCTGATAAAGAACTTCTGGTTGATCACCATTATAATCACCGTGAGAAGTAACTGTAATAATCCCATTGCAACATGATTATGCTCCAGTCTTCCCGGAACCGGCCATCCCCACATCATGTGTCCCATGGAAATGTACATAAGGACAACCAAAAATCCTACCGAATACCACAATCGCTTCTTAAGAACCGGGGTTTCATGATCCAAAAGCCCCTCCGATGCATCCTTTCCATTTACTCCCGATGCCGAAAGTTCTCCTTTTTTTCCTTTCAAGGAGGCGCCATACCCCGCATCCTCCACTGCTTTTATAATCTCCTCCGAGGCAGCATTTCCTTCCACCCCCATGGAATTAGTCAATAAATTCACGGAGCAGGAAGTCACTCCGGGCACACCGGACACTGCTTTCTCCACTCTGGCGCTACAAGCTGCACAGCTCATTCCTGTCACATTATACTGTTTCATACGATAACCTCTTATACCATTTATTTCATGAGTTTTTGAAGCACATGGACTAATTCTTCCACGGTCTCTTCTTTATTCTCCTTAATATCCCGGATGACACAAGTCTTAATATGATTTTCCAGCAACACTTTATTGAAGCTGTTCAATGCCGCATTGGCTGCTGCCACCTGGGTGAGAATATCGGTACAATAGGCTTTTTCCTCCACCATACGGCGGATTCCCCGAATCTGTCCCTCAATACGGTTCAAACGATTCACCAGATCCCTATATTCTCTTTCCGATCGTTCCTTCGTCCTACACTCACAGCATTCCCTATTCTTTCCGTCCTTCTCCTTCATCTCACAACCAATTTTTGCCATTTTTTTATCCGCCATCCATTTTCCTCTTTTCCGTTCACTTACTGATTAACATCATATACCCCGTAGGGGTATTTGTCAAATTCAACATTCAATATTTAAATAAAAAAGCTGATCCTTTAACCAATGTAATTTCCTTCGTTAAAGGGTCAGCCACTTATTATAATCTGCTCCACAGATAACAGTAAGCCTGTGTTCTTGCTGCAAATCGATTATTTTTTAACAGTTCCCGCATTTCCTCCCTGGTGTACCATCCGGGGGTAATCTCCTCCACTGTGGAATGACTTGGACGAAACTCACCTCGCGCCTTTCCTACGATACACACATTAATCTCATTACTGAATCCCACAGCACTATAACTTGGTCCGATCTCATCCATGATTTCATATAATTCCAACCCGGTCTCTTCCCACAATTCCCGCTTTGCTGCTTCCTGCGGAGTCTCACCGGGATCAATCAGCCCTGCCGGGAAATTATATACCCAATCCCCCACTGCAAGACGGAATTCCTTATCTACAAGAATCTTCTCCCCGGACTCATCCGTAACAATAATGACCACCGCATCGGGATCATTGCCATGTAACATCTCTAAGTCCTTCAGATCCTTCCTACGGCTAATCATTTCATATACTTTCTCCCGCTGATCCACCGTCTCATAAGTCAGATTATAACGTGTAATGAATTTTCCTTCATCCAGCTTCTTAATTCCTTTAAATTTCATACCCCAAACACTCCATATGTATTATCCTGCACAATAAAAATCGGTTATCTCTTAAGAAATAACCGACTTCATCCTTACGCTTCCTTATTCTTTGTTTCAAGGAAATTCTGAATTCCCTTTAACACTTCCTCAACATCCAATCCATGAACCATGCAAGCCTCTTCCAAAGACTCACCGATGGATGATGGACATCCTACACAATGCATTCCTGCATCCATTAATACTAATGCGATTGACGGATCCGCATTTAAGATCTCACCCATCGTCATTTCCTTGGTTATTTCCATTTCCATATCCTCCACAATTTCACTTTAATGTTTCATCCAATATATAGTTTGGATTCGTTTTTACAAATTATGCAAACAGGTCAATTGTTCCTCCGACTGTCTGATAACCACCGGATAATGCGTCAGCGCCATACCAGGTATCATTGCCTTTAAAATTCGCAGCAACCTGATTATACTCCTGATTCACCTTCTGTGCATCCTGCATACGCTTAACAGGATCTACAGGCTGAGCCTTAGCATTCGGATAACGTACCGGCTGAACGATACCAATATCTTCCGATGCATTCATTTTTCCGATTTCATCCACCGACTCAATATAGGCATCCGAAACATCGGATTGATTGCGAACTGAATAATTATACGGGCTTACCGCGATACCGCCATATCCGCCAATATTTCCTATTCTCATAATGCACCTCCCGAGTACTTCAACATGTTTTACACATTTTGACTCTTATATTATAGCGCCATCATTGAATAATTTCAAATAATAATTACATTGGTTTTCCAAACCTTCCCTATAAACCTTCGGGCATCACCTAATTTCCTCGATTTTTCACAGGAATCTGGGCTAATGTAATAGCGGCAAAGATTAAAATACACCCCCAAATCTCCCGGAGGCTAAGACTCTCCCCCAGGATAATCCAACCTGCCAACACCGAAAATACGGACTCCAGGCTAAGAAGTAATGACGCCACCGTAGGATTAACTCCCTGTTGTCCCACAATCTGCAATGTATAAGCCACGCCGCTGGACATGATACCTGCATACAAAAGAGGTATCCACGCCCCCGGGGATGCAAATGCCAAAGACCACTCCCAAATGCCGGCTACCGAATGCCCCATATCAATTCCAAACATCAAGGGTGCTGCAACGATTCCTGCAGTCACAAACTGTATGCAGGACATACGCACTGCATCCACCTTCACAACAAAATGATCCACAAGCATAATATGAAATGAATACAATAGTGAGCAGATCAGAACCAAAAGATCCGATCCCTGAATCTTCAAATCTCCGTTCATACATAACATATATAAGCCCACCAGGGTAATTCCCACTGCCCCCCATACATTCCATCCACATCTTCTCTTAAGGAAGACCCCTAACACCGGGACCAGAATAATGTAGCATGCAGTTAAGAATCCTGCCTTGCCGGAGGAGGTTCCATAATACATACCCAATTGCTGAAAAATTGTTGCCACAGACAGACAGCAACCACAACATATTCCCCCCATCAGCAATTCTTTCTTATCTTCTTTTGTCACCGGCTTATTCTTGGTCAATCCCCACAAATCCAGTAGATTAATTACCGGGATCAGCACTATTGCGCCTAAAAACCAACGGATGCAACAGAAAGAATAAGGTCCGACGGCATCGCCACCGGTTCTTTGTGCCACAAATGCTGTTCCCCAGATCAAAGCTGTCATTATCAGTACGACCGCATTCTTCTTTTTCATGGTTGTAATCCTATCCAATCTATATTATTATTTTATCCTACCCCAATGGGCTTCTCTTCTCTATGATTTCCAGGCTGTCTTCCGTTACCTTACAACACAGATAATAAACCTCAACCCCGGCTTTCATTGCTTCTTCCAGCACCTCGCCAAATTCCGGGTGGGTATTCACATTAGGCAACGCTTCATGCACACCCTCCATTGCTATGACAAAAGCAAGGATTGCATGATACCCCTCCCGGCAGGCTTTCGTAAGTTCCTTAAGATGCTTGACGCCTCGCTCGGTAGGTGCATCCGGAAAATAACCCACACCATCAATCTCCAATGTGCATCCCTTTACTTCCATCAGGAACTTCTCCACTCTGCTTTCAGGGGTATGAACCTGCGCCTTTTGAAGACGCTCCTCTGTAGCCTCCTCTTTCCTTTCCCGCTCCATATAGAAGTCCAGTCTGGATTCCCCATACACATACTCGGACTTAATAAAGGAGTAGCCCTCCTTAAAAAGCCACTCCTTAACTACCTGATTCGGTGCCTGGCTATCAATATTCACCCAGCCCAGACCCTCTTTATAGACCGTTACCAGATCATACTTCGTCTTGCGGGCAGGATTATCGGACACAGCAAGAATCACCCGCACTCCCGGTATCAGTAATTCCTTACATCTTCCTGTATTCTTCACATGTACTGTAGTAAGTTCTTCCCCAATCCACACCTTTGCAATGAACCGATTCAAACGACTTTCAAACCGTCCACGGATGACCTGTTGATACTTCATCTCTTTCTCTTTTCTATAACAAACTTCTAATAATCTTAAACACTTTCTCTTGCATCCGGATATTTTTCCAAAATGTTCAGAAATTCGCTAAAATGTTCCTGAAACAGATCGACTAACATCGGATCAAACTGAGTTCCCCTGTTGGCCACAATTTCTTCCCTGGCCTCCTGCGGGGTCCACGCCTTCTTATAGGGACGTTTACTTGCCAATGCATCAAATACATCCGCAATAGCTACACATCGGGCGTACAGGCTGATATCCTCACCTTTGATGCCGTAATAACCCCTGCCGTCATAACGTTCATGATGCTGATATGCAATTTCTGCCGAAATCTTCATCAGTTCTCCGGGCGAATTCTCCAGAAGCTGTTTTCCATAGCGGGCATGCTGCCGGACAATATCAAACTCCTCCGCAGTAAGCCTTCCCGGTTTATTAATAATTGCCTTCGGAATCACAATTTTACCCACATCATGCATCATGGCTGCCGTGCTGATCTTCCACACGTCTTCCTCATTCATATCCAATGCTCTGCAGAGAATCTTCGTATATTCAGACACACGCTTAACGTGTAATCCCGTCTCCTGGGACTGTGCCTCAATCATTTCAGAAAGGGAGGCAATTAAGGTTTCCTGATCCTTATAGAGTTCCTTATTTTTTTCAGTCACTGACCGAATCAGCTGCTGTATCATATTGACAAGCCATATACAAACAACGGAAAAAACCAGTATTGCAATGATCTCCGGTACAACCTCATCCGTCATCAAGCATTGAAAAGAAATGTCGGGATCCTTTAAATCCACCCCGAACCGGAAGCCCGCCAGATGTGAAAAAAACAATACCAGCGCACTAACCGCAAGAGAATGGACAACACTCCTTCGGTCACAATACATAGCCGAAATCATAGGAAATAGCAACATGATTACGATCGGATAGGATAAATACGAATGCCATAGCCCCGCCATCACAATCATTGCGGTCAACACAACGTGTCGAATTACTATCGAATCCTTTTTTAAAATATCATAAAACAGGGTTGGCAAAAACAGGATAAACACTGAAATAACCGATATCAGATAAATCTCCGTGCCAAACTCCAATACATGCAGCAAATTAAGTATCATCGTTAAACACATGAGTCCCATGCCTACACGTCCGATCAGTGCAACACTCTTATTGATCCGTCCCTCATAAGCTTCAATTTGTTTTTCTGAAAAATTCATCCGCAGTACATCTCCTATCCATCAACTGACTCTATCGCAACATTTCTCATTCACTGTAATAAAACTCTCTTCCCGTAGGAATCAAAGTATCTTCATCTGCCGCCGCACCGGTCTGAATGTATTCAATCAGGAGTTCCTCATCATCCAGACTATGCCATAAAAATCTTCTCTCTCGGACATCATTTTCCTTGTAATCAAATATACTCATACTGTCAGCACCGTTCCACAAACGATCGTAGGCTCCCTGAAGATCATCAAAAGAAATCGGAGCCGAGGATATCTGCATCGGATGTTTTTCTCCTATACCTTTAACCAGCAGTATGGCATCCTGACGGCTTTTCCATCCTTCATCCGATGGATCATAACCATGATCGGACATCACCATAACAACCGTATTATCATAAATTCCGGCTTCTTTTAATTTGTCCAGATAAGCATCAACAATCCGGACACTGGCTTCCACACCGCTTTCATAGGTCGCACCTTCCGTGACGATATGAACGTCCTTATCATATCGAAACGGAACATGTGCCCCTTCCAGATGAATAAATTTAAAGCATCGATCCTTTACCAATTTAATGTCATCCTGTAATAACATGTCATAGAACTTCTTATTGGAATTGCTGAAGTTATAAACGATATCCCATCCTTCAATTTCCATCATATCCCAAAAATCATTGACATCAAATACACAGAATCGTTTCAAGTCAAAAGGAGCATACCGAAGTCCCGCCAGCTTCATCTGATTCATCATAAATCGAAAAGGAGTCGTTATGGAACCATTCTTTGCGATAACATTGTCATAATTCCCGTAGTAATCCTGATTCAGCGGCATATCGCTGGAATAAATTCCAACACGGTAATCGGACTGTAACATTTTATTTAAAAATGCCGAATTGCCATAAGCCTCATCAAAATAATCCAGCTGGGAACATTCATTTTCATACCATCTTCCGGAAAGAATAAATGGAATCGAAAACTCTGTGAAAGGATATGCTGCCATGGTATTATCATAATAGGTAAAATCCTCAAATGTTTCCTTAAATTCCGGATGTTCGTTAAGCATCTTGCTGAATTTGCTTCCATCAATGGTATCCATCACAAGAATCACAAAATTCGTATCCCTGGACATCTGCATAATATCCTTGTAGGTAATACAATAGTTGGTTTTACGCATCATGGCATCACCTGAGCGTCCCAGGGTAATAATGGTAACGAGAAGCATCAGTGTCATACAAATGCTAACTGCCTTAACCATTTCTTCAAAAAAATCTCTCTTAAACCTGTAATAAACGAAGATTACAATGCCGGACACAACCATGTACACAACTATACTGGCGATTCTTCCGGAGGCATATTGGCTCCAGTCAATCTCACTTCCGTCCAATACCAGAAGATTTCCCACCAGAAAATTACCCTGTATATAGCTTGCAATATAGATAATAAAGGACAATACCAGCCAAATTCGATAGGCATTCTTGTTCATAAAGTACACTACGGAAAATATCATTCCCTGTACCAGCATCACCACCAAAAACATTATGAGCAACACCGGAATCAAGGTATATGCATCATACCAAAAATCAAATACATTTTGAAAATACATCTCTAATGGTGCATAAAAACACAACATAAAAGAAAGCGCCAAGGCTAAAATCCAGCCTGCCAGCAACTCTTTTTTCCCACGCATTTTTAACCCGCTTTCTGTCAATAAACTTCTCTGCTTTATCCCAGCTTCATTCTATATATTTTACCACATATGTCATCACAAGACAAATGTAGTCTTCGAAATATTCACACTCCATCATTGTCTTCTAATGTTCAACCTGCTTCAAAATAAAGTCTGCAGCCGCCTTAGCCCCACCGCACTCTTTGAAAGACTGCTGAATCTTAAGGGCATTTTCTTTTATTTCTTTATCATGAATTGCCTCGTCAATTCGATTTCGAATTCCTTCCACGCTGATATCCGAAAGGAACACTCCTGCCTTTAACTCCTGAACGCGGTTTGCTACCCCCTGCTGTTCCGGTGTCTGTGGAAACAGAATCAGCGGCACGCCATAATAAAGTCCCTCACTGACACTGTTCATGCCGCAATGGGTGATAAATACATCCGCCTGTTCCAACACTGCCATCTGATCCACCATTTTCTCCACTATACAGTTTGATGGTATCTCCAATCCCGTGATATCCGTATCCTCTCCCACGGACATGACAACACGATAAGGCTGATCCTTCACGGCTGCAAAACATTTTTCATAAAAGTCCGGATGATTATTATCCACCGTTCCCAAGGAAATGTAAACCGTTTTTTGATCTGTTTTTTCGAGACTTTCGGTCACCTTACGAGGAATCGGCCCCACAAACACATAACTCTCCGAAAAAGTCTCTGAATATGGCTGAAACATCGGCGATGTATATACAATCGTCTTGGTGTTATTGTCATTGGCAATAATATCCAATACACTCTTTACTTCATAGCCTTTGCTGCGAAGGCGTTTGAGACTCTTGTTGATCTTAGGCATACTCCGTAAAATTGAAAAAAATCCCGGTCCCTCCGACTTCATAACCTTTGCCGAATACTGATTAAATGCAAAAGTTGTGGTGGATGACACAAAGGGAATTCCAAGTTTCTTCGCAATAAGTTTTCCCCAGAACGCCATAGAATCTGCAACCACTACATCCGGATTTAATTTCTTCATATCCTGAACAATGGCATCATCCAGTTCAAGAGTTAGATCCACAATCAGATCCGTGGAAAATGCAAGATCTTTCCCCAATCGGGCACCATCCTCCTTCGACAGATGTACCTGCGAATCATACTGATCACATGCCACAAAGGTTGCCCCCGTGGCTTCAATCTTCTCCCTCATCATCTCATAGGAATAATAGTAAACCTCATGACCTTCTTTAATCAATGTCTGAACGACACCCAACGTCGGATTCGTATGTCCCTGTGCCGGAATACAGAAAAATACAATTTTACTCATTATTTCTCCCCCTTACTGCTTTTTCTTACTTTGCTTTTTTCTTGTTTCTCATTTCGTATGACAACCCGCTGAACCAGTTCCTTTAGATCTTTTTCCCACAAAAAATCATCCTGTAACTTATTGGTAATCACAGCTCCCACAAAGACACTGTTAAGTGAACTATCAACCAGCTTTTCCGAGAACTTTCCTACATCGCTGATATAGAATGTTGCCAGTCCGTTCGCATGGATAACAACCTGATTTAGAAGATTCTCTGCAGCACTTTCTTCAAGGTCATAATCCTTCTTAACCTCCTGCATCATCTGCTGATATATCGTCTTAAATTCTCCGGTAAAACTGTTATATGCCGCATTCTTCGTCCCGCCACTCAAAAAAAGCAGCCGGTACAGATTCGGCTCCTCCACTGCAAAGCGAACCCAGCGCATGCCAAACTCCTTACAGGAATATTGGCACTCCGTCACTCCGTCCATGTATTCCATAAACTTTCTTTTAGCCAGTTCGCGGACATCTACGCGCACTTCTTCCATGCTGCTATATACCGTAAATATAGGTGACGATGAGGTTCCCAGTCGTTTCCCCACCGCGCGGGCAACAACAGAATCAATGCCCTTTTCTCTGGTCATTTCGTATGCTGCATCGATTATTTGATTTTTTTGATATTTCGGCTTCGGTGGCATCTTACTTACCTCGTTCTACAAATTTCGGAGCCAATAATTCCATTCTCATTCTCAATCCTTATCTGTCTGTACGTTGCCAAAGAAGCCCCGCAGCACACCCATAAAAATGCAATTTCATTATCTCCGTTCAAAAAACCAATGACAGCAAGAAAATATGTTACCGCCGTACTTAAACTTATACCAGACCGAACCAGTCTCTTCATTCGAACCACACCTATCTTAATTAATTTTATTCAAAACGTATGTTATATAACTTTCGTTACGTAACTACCGTTCTACATTACCATAAAAAACCAGCGAAGTCAATATTTCGGCATAAAATGATCATTTTCGAATACTTTTTCTTGTATGCCCCGCCCCCTCACGCCAGGACGTTTTTTTCGTTTGCTTTCCGCCTCCATGCCCAACCCGACCTCCGGTATTGCACCATTGCAAAGAAAAAAGGCGTAAGTCCAAACATGGACCTACGCCTTTCGCTGCACTACAACACCTATATCATTTACAATCTACATTGCCATTATCTAAAAAACTCTGTCATGATCAATGAGCCATCCACTCCGCTCACTTCCAGAACATAGTACCTTGTCATTCCTTCCGGATCAACATAAGATATGCCATATTCCAGTGTATCCCCATGAAATACCACATCGCCCACAAGAGCCTTCTTCGGTGAAAAATCCCCATAATGATAGAGCTCTTCCAAATCGAATTGCAGATTACCATCATTATCAACCGATTGAAGTTCAATTGCCAGAAGTTTAAATTCCTTAATATCGTTCTCTACGGTAAATGCAATTCGGGCTCGATTTTCTTCCTCCAAAGAAGCAATGGTGAACTCATCACACTTACCTGAATTAAGCACAACTTCATCCGCCCATTCTGCCTTAACTTCATTCACTGCTTCCGTTTCGATTTCCAGTGGACCTGTAGACAATTCATATTTTGCAAATGGAGTTAATTCCACAATCCCGGTTCTTTTGTCATATTCTTTGGACATCTGCCAGAACTTTTCCGATGTGGTACTTAACTGTTCTGAAAACTGAACATCCCAGGTTCCTGTTTGATTATGAAAATACAACAGATCATCGTAATTTCCGTCTTTGACATCAGTAAAATAAAAATCCTTACACTCTATGCTGCTTCCATCCTGAGAAAAAACAAACTCTCCGAAGGCACTTTGCGCAGCTCCTGAACTACCCTGGTAAAAGAATCCGCCGTTTTCCATAAACTTGTAACTATTTCTTCCCCATCCTGTCAGTATAAGAACCGGACTGTTCTTTCTACTGGTATACAAAGCATTGATGAAACTTCCATAAGCCGCATCCTTCCCCGGTCGATCAATCATTCCGATTACAAGCTCCGGAACAGAATCATCGTTAATATCCACAACCGCATAACCCACACTTTCCAGTGCTTCCTTGGGAGCAACACCGATAATCATTTCCGCAATACCGATTTCATCCTCTTGAATTGCCTCTCCGTTATATCCCAATGCCACCAATTTATAGAAACGATCCAAAATTTCCGTATAGCCAAGACTATCGAGACTTATATCCTTTTCAGTTGTTTCCTCTTCGCCGTTATTGCCTGAACCATTGATAAACGTTCCTTTTTTCTGACAGCCACACACCAGAATCATCGCTGCCAATGCCGCAAAACTTAATACCACTAATTTTTTTCTCATAATCAACCTCCGGAACCCGATACAATTTTTCTTTCAAATTAAAATCACGCCGCGCTAATAATTTCTTTCCAGCGTTTTGAAAACATATAATAGCCAATCATCATCAACATACCAAACGTAAAACTGATTGGATAACAAAGCATAATATAAGTACCATCATAGTAAGCATTGATTAGGTAGGCGCTTGGAATACGCACTGCCCAGAGCATCAGAATATTAACCATGGTGGAATAACGAATCAGACCCACTCCGTTAACGATACACATAATTCCATTAAAAATAGCAAACAGCCATTGGGACAAAAGCATAACCTTCACATTGCGCCCCGCATACAACAAAATCATCTCATTCCTGGTAAAAATGCGCAAAATCGGCATGCGGAAGGAGATAATCAACAGGCCGGCGCTCAAGGTAATAATGCCGGAAATAAGGGGAATTTTGATATATCCTTTCCTTAATCGGTCATAGTTTTTAGCACCGTAGTTCTGTCCCGAGAATGTTGTCGCCGCAGAAGACAACGCCGTGATAGCGATATTGGTCATACCGGTTACCCTTTGGGATACGGACATTCCCGCCATATAAGCTGTACCCTGCTGATTTACCAGTGTCTGCATTGCAAGATGTCCGAAGGAATACAGGGAATTGTTAAGACCAATCGGCAAGCCAAGGGCGATAATATTCTTCATTTCTTCTTTATCGCACCGCTTCGGAAGAAATGTAAATTCCAACTCCGGAAATTTCTTACGGATATAGGCGATGCTGACAAGCCAGGACATATACATGGCCAGAATGGTTGCCAGAGCTGCGCCGCCCACGTCCATTCGAAACCATGCCACCAAAGTAATATCCAGAATAATGTTCGTTATGCAGGCAACCAGCAGAAACCACAGTGATGCCTTACTATCTCCCATTCCGCGCAGAATACCCGCATTCATATTATAGCCAATGTTACCCAATGCACCAAGAAAAATGACTCTTGTATACATAACTGCAGCTTGCATGGTGTCCTCCGGCACATTCATCCATCTTAAGATCCAAGGCGCCAGGATCACTCCAAGAACTGCTATGGGAATTCCACAGGAATACACGAAGAATACAGCTGTATCCGACGTCTTTCTAAGCTTCTCAATATCCTTAGCACCCATGTACTGTGAAATAAGGATCGAAACCCCCGTTCCAATTCCCAGGAAAATACACAGAAGAACTTCTACCGGCTGGGAGCTGGTTCCCACTGCCGCCAGAGAAGTATCCCCACAATAATTGCCCACAGCCAGAGTATCCACCGTGGTGTACAACTGCTGCAATACATTCCCAATAATAATCGGGATGGCAAATAACAACACGTTCTTCATAATAGAACCCGTTGTCATATCTATCTTTTTACTTTTTTCCATAACGGTTCCCCTCAATTACATTCACGAATTCATCTCTTTCGCTTGATACACCGGTTGTTCCAAACGTTTCTGATACTCATCATGCGGCAGAGGCCGATCATAATAATATCCCTGGATCATATCACAATTGGCATCACGCAGGAAAGATAATTCCTTGTCGGTCTCAACCCCCTCACAGACTACCGTTCGATTCAGATCCTGAATCATTCGAATCAAATGGATAATCATTTTTTCTTTATTGGCATCCCCCTGATCCACACCTTTTAAGAAAGACTTATCCAGCTTAACCACATCAACTTCCACATCCTTCAACATCGAAAGGGATGAATAACCTGTACCAAAATCATCCATTGATGTATGAATATGTGCCTCACGCATACAATCAATAAACTTCTTCAGCATAAAGAAATCTTCATAACCGGAGGATTCCGTTAATTCCACCTCAAGAAATTGAGGATCCACATGGTACCGATCCACGATTTCAAGAATGTCATCCGCAAGTTTTTCATTATGTAAATGCATCTTCGAAAAATTCGACGATATACGAACCGGAGTAATCCCCTTACTTACCCAATCTGCGATATCCATACAAATTTGTTCAAAGACATAGAAATCCAATTCCACGATACTGCCTTCTTTTTCAAGTACCGGAATAAACGCCCCCGGCGGCACCATTTTGCCATCCCGAACCCAACGCACCAAGGCCTCGGCGCCACAGAGACGATTGGTCTTCGGGTCAACCTTCGGCTGATAATATATGACAAATTCTCTGTTCAAAAGCGCCGTCTTAAACCGCTCAAGAACATTCTTCTCCTCAAGAATCTGCTCATACTGATCCTTTTTAAACCAGATATGGTCTGAAGTATGGGAATGCTTTGCAATGCTCAGGGTCATACTAACGCAATTCATAACATCCCCCACGGTGTCCCTTGGCTGAATCGGATAAATTCCACAGCGGGAGACCAGCTTAAACTCCCTCTCCTCATCAGCGATTATCACCTTCAATGGAATTACATCGATAGCCTCTAAGAACCTCTGAGCACGTTCCTGCTTTATAAGTACCACAAAATTATCTCCGCCCTGACGGGATACCAGTTCATCTTTCTCCAACAAATCTTTTATGGCTTTGGCATATGCCCTAAGCAACAAATCGCCCACCATCGAACCATACTGTCTGTTAATCAGATTGAAATCCTTAATATTTAACAAAAAGCAGGTATAACGAACTAATTTCTTCTTACGTGCCATGCGTGACATGAATTCCTGACATTGGTCCGCATTCGGAATTTCCGTAAGTGAATCCAGACTAACAATGTCATTGGTCAATTTTGCGCACAGCCAATAGGCTCCCACACCAAAAGAAAACATAACAAACAACAGCAAGGAGACCGTACTACCAATCTTAAGAAGTTTTAGAGACATTGCCTCTTTCTTATCTTTCATCTCCTTCGCTGTGATTTCTTTTAAAATCGTGGTACTCTCATTGACCGAATCAACACAATCCACCAAAGCCTTATTCATATAGTATTCGGCCGTAGCGATGTCTCCCTGATCACTAAATTCAAAAATGATACCAATATTTTTAAAATATCCTCCAATTCCCGAATAAATGCGATGATAATAGGACTCATAGCTTCTGCCCTTCATATTTTCGCCGAAGGCTAAAAGAACTTCGTTGATACGAACTTCAATCTCATTTGCCTGATTCTGAAGCGCCTTCTTGCCATCTGCATCATCGGTGGCCATATGACGGAAAATCGTCGCTTCATGCTGATAAAGAAGCTGTTCGATTTCTTCCATGTAATTTAGATCCGTGGAATCCACTTCAATCAGCTGCGTATAATCCTCCGTAATCGTACGAAGCTGTATGGTCAGATAAACCATGCCAACCACACTAAAAACGGAGCTCATAAGGATAAAAAGCATAATGGTCATTCCCGATATTCTGTTTTTCCTTCTTCTTACACTTCCCAGCCGGTTTTCCGCCATACTATTGCTCCCTGTTTCATCCATCCGTATCAATCATAATCCGGTAATTATTTCCCCAAACTTGAAGGGGTCACAATCTCTTTCTGTAACTCATCTAACAACTCCTGCAAATCACGTCCATCCGGATTTCCCGCAGCCAATACAATTCCATACTTGGTTGCAGCCTTCCAGAAAGGATCAGCCACGCTCTGAATATAGCTGTATGGCGCTTGTTCTGCCAAGGCTGCCACAGCCGGAGACACCTGAACTTCCTCCGTCGCCGCTGCAGTAAGACTTGCCGGACACTCTCCTGTATCGTCAAACCGCTGCAACTGATTTTCATCATTAGTCAGGTACTCCGCAAGCAGCATACACCACTGTGGATGCTCGGTGTGAGCATTAATCCCCATCAGCTTATATCCTGCAAAACTACACATCTGAATCTGTTCTTCTCCCAAAGTATAAGTAGGAAGCTTGGTTGCTGCATAACCATCGCCCCAGGCCGCGGATACACGTTCAGCATTCCATGGTCCGTTAATACCGGCGATGACTTCTCCTTCCTGCAAAGCCCTAACAAATCCTGCATCATCCAGCGAAACAAAACAAGGATCGGACGACAGCTTTAACATTGACTGTGCCACATCAATCCCCTTAAACTTCGTATCGGTTGCATTCCAATTACAAATATTCTGGTTTCCCTCCTCATTACAGGTAAGTTCCAGACCTGCTGCCTTGAAGAACGAATACAAATACCATCCGCTGCTGTAATCCATGGTGAACTTTTTGTTCTCACGCTCACACACCTCTAAAATCTGATCCAAAGACTTTACATCATCTTCTGACAGAAAGTTTTTATTGTAATAAAGATAGTATCCATTACCGGAAGTTACCGGATAGGCATATAATTTATCCTCCCGAAGAGCTGCCCTCGCAGCGCTGGTTTCCCTTCCACCAACGGAATTAAGAATCTGATCCACATTCTGTGTAATCTCTAATAATGCACCACCCCGGTAAAGTTCCTCCATCTGATCATCTGCAAAAATAAAGATATCCGCTGCACCTTCCGGATTGGAAAGTACCGTGGCCTTGCAGGTATCCTCACCTTCCATGCTGATGGTAAAATCAAAGATTGCATCCTCTTTATACATATCCTGAAACTGTGCTAATTCCTCCCTCAAAGATGCCTCATTGCGCTCATCCGTCCAAAGAGAAAGCTGAATCGCAGGAACCTCCTTCTTATCCTTTCCACAACCGCACAATACCGCAGCCATCATCATTCCAAGAGCACTGCAAGCTATTATATTACGTATTTTCCCCATCACAATATTTCTCCTTATTAAGCATTTGTAAAAAAAGCATAAACGTCCTAATTTTAACAATATAATTAGTATAATAATACATCAAAAGAGGTAATTAAGCAATAAAAAAAGTCCTCGATACAGCTTTCTGCCATACCACAGAACTTCCCAAATTATCGTGTTTTTTACCGTTCTTTCAGAAATTCACAGACCGGATCGGATTCTTTTCAAATGCTTGATAACAAACTGTGCTGTTAGGCCTGTAAATGTCCCAGCAATAATTCCGGATACACCAAGAACCGGCAAGTAATAAAACAGCGCCGGTGTTTCCGTAATCAAAACCGCCACAAGGATTTGTCCAAGATTATGGGCAAGAGCACAGAACACGCTGCACACAAAAATCTGCCGGTCGCTCACCACCTTGTGCAGCAAAAGCATCAGAAAGAAACTAAAAAAACCTCCTGCCAGACTATAGGCCAGTGCCATTACCTGTCCGGATAACAGACATCCCAAAAAGACCCTTACAAAAAGTACATAAAAGGCATCCAAGGGTCCCAAAAGAAACATCGCCATCAGAGTAACGATATTCGAAAGACCAAGCTTAATTCCGGGAATAGGTGTCAGAGACGGAATCTGCAACTCGATTACAAAGATTATCAGCGCAATGGCCGAAAGCAGCCCATCAAGAACCAAACGCTTCGTCTTATTCAATTGTTTTCTACTTCCATCCTCCGGATTCATTTACCTCTTACCCGCCTTTTCCATCGATTCATCTTCATCCCTGCCCCTAGCGAACCACCGAATCAAATTCCGATTCCTCCTTCGCACTATTTCCCTCAATTCTCACCACAAGACGATGAGGCAGACAGACAATAGGTGCCACAGAATCCGCAATCCACCCGGTATGGACACATACCTGATCCGGACAATCTGCGGCACTGATGCAGATTCTCCCCGGCTCTATGGAAAGGGTATTCACACTGCCATCCTTTGATATAATCTCTCTGGTATAACCCTGTGTAACCAGGGATAAATCCACCGAATAAACACATTCTCCGTCCACATATACATTTGCAATGCTTCCCGGCGCCTTCTTTGCATATAAAAATGCGGTAATGCCACCGCTTGCTGCCAATAACACAAGGATTATTATAATCCAGGTCCGTGTCTTTATCATTTTCGAATCACCTGCATTTTTCTGCCCTTTAAGGGACTAAAATTTCCCTCCAGCCCTTCGGTTACATATATATTTCCGTCATCATCCACAAATATTCCTTCAAAATCACCGTATTCCTGCCAGAACCTGATTGCCCCATCCAGTCCCATAACAAAAAGGGCGGTGGACAAGCCGTCGCAATGCATTCCGGAATCACCAATGATTGTAACAGAACTTAACCCATTGTTTGCAGGATATCCCGTAGAAGGGTCAATAACGTGATGATACCGTACGCCATCCTCCTCAAAGAAGCGCTGATATCCGCCGGATGTAATAACCACCTGATCAATGATTTCCACAAATCCAAGATAGGACTCCGGCTGCATAGGATCCGTGACAGCGATGCGCCATGCCGAACCATCCGGCTTTGCCCCAACGGTCTGCACATTTCCTCCCAGATTAAGCAGTGCGCTGGTCACACCCTTTTCCAGCAATAACTCACGAACCAGTTCGCCCGTATAGCCCTTCGTCACACTTCCAAGATCAATGGACATATTCTCTTCAACAGAAACGGTATAAGATACCTCATTACCATTTCCCATCGTTTCAACCTTAATCCCGGAGTAGTCTACATTCTGAAGTAACGCTGCAAGATGGGATTCCTCCGGCACATGATGATGATCTGTAGTAAAGCCCCATTCAGCTACCACCGGATAGATGGAGATATCCAGGGCACCTTTCGTCTTATCACATAAATCAATGGCACCCTGAATCAGCTCTGCAGTACTTTCGCTAACCCTTGCACATTTCTCCTGATTCAGCATATAGATCTCGCTGGCACTGTCCGTAACCGAAAGTTTGTCCTCAAGTCCCTTGATTAACTCTTCCGCTTCATCCAGTACTTCCTCATCTCCATAAATGGTCAGATCCATCACCGTATCCATGGAAAAAATGGTTCGGGTATGTTTCTCCTCCCCATTCTTTCCGAAAAGTCCCGACATTCCCTGCCGTTTTGTAGAACAGCTCGTAAGAAGACATAGTGACAATACGCAAAATATTACAATTGTTTTTTTTGCATAAATCTTAAAATAATTCATATGTATTTCACTTTACATACTTTTGCAAGATTTCTTCTACATCATAATCCGATGGATATTTATTAATAATATCGTAGATTTCTCTCACAAAGCATTCCTCTTCCTCCAACATTTCTGCAGTTTCTTCAACAGAAAATTTCTTATCATATTTCTTACAAATAAGCTTAATGGTTTTAATAAGGCTTCCTTCTTCTCTTCCTTCTTCTCTTCCTTCTTCTCTTCCCATTTCCCTGTTATCTCTCGCAATTAACTTTTCTCTTCTCTCAAATGTAAAATCAAGCACCGTCATCTCCAACACCTCCGACCGTCTGCCTCTAAAAAAATCCACTAAAATATCCTCTTCAATACACTCATCGATTGCCCGGTTGATTGCAGTTTCCAAATTTCCCAGTTCTCTTTCATACTTGCGAACCTTCTCCACAAAAACCGTATATCCAAAAAGGACTTTACTCTTTTTTCTTAATTCCTCGTTATGTCCGGGATTAATATTATACACTACACAGGATAGTTTCAAATCATAATATTCACACTTATGTTCATACGCATCCGATAAGTGAAAAACTTCCTTTGAAGGCCGTTCATTCACTCCGTTATAGAACACCACAAACTTCGGTGTTGGAATTGAAATTAATCTACTCCCATACAAATCATAGTCACTCTTGTTCACATATTCCCACATCATGTCTGAATAATAGAACATAAACCTTAATGGCATATTCGGATTATATGTTGATTGATGCTCATATAGATTAAAAAAAGAATCAATCAAAAACGAAGCATCATTCCTTACCGATAATAAAACCCTTCCATCCAGTTTCTGAATTGTCACCATACCCGGATCTGCATAATGCGAATCATTCAATGCATTATACGTATCCAACGCATACTCCGGATATTCCTCCAACATCGAAAACACACTACTTTTGTACTCTCGTTTACTCATACACATGCCTCCTCATCGCAGGAGCCATGCATACAATGTATCTATCCCTTAGATCATTGGTAATCTGCTATCTCCTGCCTTTATTAAATTAAATTTGGAATAAAAGCAGGAAATAAATTAAGAAATTAATAATAGACGGCGACTCAGCCGATATCATAAAACTACGATACGTTCGCCTGCAAATGAATCATCTGCTTTGGCTAAATTGTAACATTTTTCATACATAGATGCAAGGATAATTCTTAAAGATAAGTTGAACTAAATTTTTTTAATTATCCTTTACAATAATTCCGGCCACTGCTGATACCACTCCAAAAAGGACTCCTGCCACCGGCCATACGATCCAGGTAAACTCCCATTGCATGGTCACAAAACTCCAGCCAAGGTAAATTGCCACCACAATTCCCCAATAAATCTGTGCAACCAATGCTATCACAGGACTCTTCTTTTTCATCCCTACAGTATATTCATTTTCCTGTAAAAGCTTCTCATAGCCTTCCCAGATCATGCTTACTCGAACTATAAGATTTACAGCAACCGCAACAATAATTAATAACACACTGACGGCAGACACAATCAGCCATTCACTTAACTCCATCATAGCAGCCGTCAATAAAGGTAACGCACTAACGATACAAAGAACCACACCCAAAGCGATATAATTGGTGTGTTTGCTTTCATACTCTTTTTTGCGCTGGGTAACCATACCGGTAACACCATACTCTGTCTCAATCTCTTCCCGTTCAAGGAATTCATAATCTTTGACTCTTGCATCACAAGTTATAAAGGAATAAACTGCCACTGCAACCAAGGCAAGAAGTGTAACGACGCCGATGCCAGCCGCCATATTCTCCGTGATAAAAAATCCTTCCACCTCAGAGATCCCTGCAAGGAAAATCAATAACGCCGGTGAGATAATACATAAGGAAACGGCATTTGCCGTCTTCGTGGCATTACTCTCCTGAATCTTTAAAAACTCATTGGCCTCTTCCATAGACACTTTACGTGGAGCGGGACGTTCATTCACCACTGCACCATTCACGGTAGGAACATCGGTCATTGTATTCTGAATATACTGTCCTTCCGGTTCCATCTCATCCTTTAAAAGGTAGTCCGTGGAAACATTAAATATTTCTGCCATCTTAAGAATCTTCTGCAGATCCGGTACTGCCTGCGCTCCTTCCCACTTGGATACGGACTGTCTCGAAACCGATAACTGTTCCGCTAACTCTTCCTGAGACCAGCCATTTTTCTTACGTTCATTAATAATCTTATCTGCTAATATCATTTTCTTATCCTCCCCGGTGGCTCTGCCACCATTCTTTTTCTGCTAGCAAGGTAATCATATAAAAATATGCGGTTGCACACCATAAAGTCAACTTTTCAATTTGTCAACCGGCGGTTGCATCCCCGTATTCAAGCGGTTTTGAGCTACTTCGCTGACTTCTCAAATTCATCCAGTGTCTTAAATCCGTACAATAATGCCGTATTCCCGATAATCTCCCGGGCAATATTTTGTCCGTTTCTTGCGTGTTCCACCACATATGCACCATACAACTGCAGCATCTTATCCGAATAAGTACTGACCTCTCCGCGAAGATAGGTCTCGTATGATGTATTCACATAATTATCTTCATAGGTATGAAGGGATCTGGCATTCTGGGTCACGTTAGGATATTCTGCGGCAAATGCCTCCATCATGGTCATCTGTATTGCAATGATTTGTTCGATGACTCCCTTCTTCTCCGGGCTGATGGGTGGAAATTTATCACAAAGCCCGGCATACTCCCCGGGTGCTGTACTCTCCATCATGCGACCATACTTTTCTGTAATAAGGTTATGTCCCAGTCGATATTCACGATTAAAATCATACAGATACTGAATCAGCATGGTGCGATTCCATGTAAGATACTGGCTCTTACGCATTACGGAAAATGTAGGCCAGTCATCCTGGCAGGATGCTCTTCCTCCCTCATTATGCACCTTGTCAAAAGCCTCAAATTCAACCTTTGCAATGGTATTCACCAGCTCCTCATCACTCATTTGCACATAGGAAGACTTCATCACCAGTTCCTCTGCGTGGGATGCCAGGTAGGAATCCACATCACTGATGAGATGATCTGCATACATAATCCGGGCAAAGAACTCCCCGATTCCTTCCAGCGTTTTTTCCGTCCCGTTTGCTTTTGGCGCCTCATTCAATAATACAAGGAGTTCACCGCCCCTTTTAAGATTCTGCGTACTGCGGCGCATCCATTTTTCATGTGGGGGATATACATTCTCAATGTAGTGCAGTAACTTCATCGCCTCATACATCGCATTGGAGACCATTCGATTCGCCGTCATTTCGTCCCCACGTTCAAGCATACGCTTATAATTATACTGTCCGCACTGTGCAAATCTTGTTCCACTCTCAGCAATCTTAAGTAACCGCACATTCTCCGGATAACCCTGTTTTAAGATCCCACGGATGTGACTAAACCTCCCTAAAGGATCCGCAAACACCCATCCATTGGTACAAGCGGCCAGGGCATAATCCTCCACCTTCGTATAATCGATATGTTCATAATCCCTTGTACCAAGAAAATGCTCATAGAACCCGTCAATGGTCAAAACACCTCTTCGATTCTTACCTGTGGCTGTTACCACTCTCTTATACCCCATAAATTCCTTGGGAAGTTCATCGTAACGCTTCTGCAGTTCATCACCGATTCTTTCATAAGTTTCATCATCCAGCCACATACAGAAATCCGGACCCCAATCATGATCCATAGAAAAGTGATCATCATAGCCGAAGCAGTCCGATCCTTCTCCCACCAGACCAACAGCGATCCGTTCCTCATACTCCGGAAAATATTCCCGAATCATCGGAATTCCATAGGTCTCATAATACTTTTTACAAATATCAATTCCACGTTCCATTGTGTCACCCTGCATCTTCTCTTCACAGTTTAAGAGACCTTCTCTCAGCCGCTCATATTGTGCGTTATGTCCCAGAAGTTCCTCCACAATCTGCATCCCCTCTTTAAAACACTCCATTGCTTTTTTGTATTGCCCGGTATTGCTATAGCACATTCCAAGGGCATACAGGGCCGCCCCGTAATGATTATCCAGAATATTTTGTGCCCTGAATCTTTTAATCGCCTCATTAGCATATTGTAAAGCCTCATCCAAAAGCCCTGACCCCAGGGTGGAATTGGCCAGATTTGCATAAGACACAGCGATCTCAAATCCAGCTTGATTGGCAAGTGCTATAGAAAGTGCTTTTTTCTGGTATGCAGTCGCTTTGGAAAATTCGCCCTGTTCCTCATACAGAAGGCTTATATTATTATAAAACCCGGCCTTTCTCATATCCGACTCCGCCAGCTCCTTCTCATAGATTTCCTCCACCTTTGCATAAAAGCTTTCCGCTTCCTTAAGTTCACCGATGGAACGAAGACCTGTGGCTGCATTAAGCAGTGTTGTGCCATAGGAAATGCGATCCACATTCCCTGCATATTCCACTGCTTGGGCAATCACCTTACGCAATGGTTCCTTTTCCGAAGTCTGACGATAATATCCGATCAGCTCATTCAACAACGGAAGAACCAGATGCTCTTCTTTCTTCGCCCTGGCATCCTCCAAAGTCTTTAACATATACTTTTCCGCTTCCTTTGCCTTATTTTCTGCAAAGAATTGATCGATATTACGAAATACTTCTCCAATCTCCATCTCTTATCACCTTATCCTAATAATTTTCTTTACGAATCTGGAAAAATCCCTGTGGATGATTACATACCGGACACACCTGAGGTGCTTTCATTCCTACCACAATATGTCCGCAGTTTCTACATTCCCAGATGCATACACCGGCCTTTTCAAACACCTGATTCATCTTAACATTGTTGAGTAGTGCCCGGTATCGCTCCTCGTGTGCCTTCTCAATGGCTCCTACGCCACGAAACTTCGCTGCAAGTTCCGGAAATCCTTCTTCCTCCGCTTCCCTCGCCATACGATCATACATATCCGTCCACTCCGCATTTTCTCCTCCGGCGGCCTCCGACAAATTACTCACCGTGTCACCGATTCCACCCAGTTCCCCCAGCCACATCTTAGCATGTGCCCGCTCGTTATCCGCTGTCTCTAAGAAGATCGAGGCAATCTGCTCATATCCTGCCTTAGCTGCCACTGCAGCAAAGAAGGTATACTTATTCCTCGCCTGGGATTCACCGGCAAAGGCATCCTTAAGGTTCTGCTGTGTCTTGGTTCCGGCGTATTTGTTAACAGGTTTCTTCTCTTTTGTTGGCTTTATATATTTCTGATAATATGCATAGGTTGCCGACACAACATCATTGAATCGCTCTCCATCGGTGACAACTCCTACAAAGACCATATGCGTCCCCATATCAAGGCTTTGTTCCACCTTCACACTAAAATATGCATTGGTTCCTTTAGTAATTGCCATATCACCATTTGCCACACGTTTGCAATTTGCAAAACCGTCGAACTTATCAACTTCCCTTCCGGACTGATAACCAAAACGGCTGTAAAGATCCTTTCCCGCCTTCACATTCAGCACCGAAATCGTAAAATGATTACTGCGTCGAATCATCTCACAGGTAAGGGTATCCTTATTTACTGAGATGATCACCCGGTTGGGATCCTTGGATACACGCATCACTGTATCAATGATACATCCATTATCCTTCTCATCCACACTAGTTGTCAATACATAAGATCCATAAGTTACACAATCTAAAATATGCTGGTCAAACATCTTCCATCCTCCTTTATTCTCTTTGCACTTATTGCAAATTCTATGGATGTAGATATTATGCCCAGCATATTGATACTTTATATTTAATTTTAATTATTTATTTTCAATACAGCGCCTAATTCGCACGCAGCATCATCCACCTTATCTTCACTGCTAAGACATATGTTCATCTCTTTATCACCGTAACACTTTAAAACTAAGTAATAAACATATGTAGTTGTGATGCCCTTGGTGTGTGAAACCACGAGGCGCTCATAACTCTTAATATCCTTAAGCCGTACTGCCGTTGCCCTCGACAATGAGTCAGCACCTATAAGCCAGTTTTCTGTAATCATAAAGGTGTTTTTTGTCGTGGTGTCCACATATAAAGGTTTGGTAACTTCTGAATCCATTTGTTTCAAAGCAGCCTCAACCTGTTCATGGGAGAAATTGAATTCCTTTCTCCACACCTTCCCCATATGAGCATTCTTCAATGTTTTCTGTGTTCTTAACACACGAAAAAAATGAATCATGATAATTAAATGAAGAAGAATTCCTAATATGTAATCCTCAAAACCGGTGGAAATATGATTCACTAATACAGCGGTATTTACAAACATACTAAAACCACAACAAACCAATATGATTTTTATCACTGTCTTTGGCCAATAATTAAAATATTTATTAATATTTGCGTACATAGCACCGTTCTCCAATTTTACTGTATTACATACCAATTTCTCTTTGTATCTTATCTACCAGATCCTTAGCTTCCTTAAGTCCCAGTCCTGTTGCTTCCCGTGCATATTTAATCGCCTGTACAGGTCCTTCATTCTTTAACATCTTAATCACTTCGGCACGGTCTTTTTCAGACAGCATACCTTCCATATCCGTACCCTGTGGTGCCACAAAGACAGACTCTTCCAAAACCGCCTGATTCGGTGAAATTACATTCTTCATTGCCGCAGAAAGTTCATATGCTGCCTCGTCCATCAATTCACTACTGCCAAGGCGGAAATGGAATTCCTCATCTGCATAATTCTTTACCACAAGATAATACCCATAAGATGTTGACTTTCCACGATGCTCTACTACCAGACGCTCATAGTTCTTAATATCCGTGATTCTGACAGCCATAGCACGCATCAGACCGGATGAGGCACCAATAACCCAGTTCTGTGTGATCATAAAGGTATTCTTCGTTGCCGTATCACTGTAGATTGGAGAGGCAACTTCAGAATCAATCTGAGCAAGTGCAGCTTCAATCTGCTCCTCGGAGTAATGAAATTTCTTTCTCATAATCTTACCAATATAGGCATTCTTCAGTGTGGACTGTGCCTTTAATACATTTAAAAAATACAGAAACAAAACGATGTTAATTGTCAATCCCGGCAGCACATGTGCCAACGAATATATTATCGTATCTCCCAATCCCTGTGACAAAGAACCCAGAACAATCATGATATTTCCAAGTAATGAAAATCCACTGTAAATCAATATAATCTTGGCACCAAGCCTTGGCCAGTAATTAAAATTTTTCTTAATATTTGTATACATTTTTTCTTTCTCCTATCGTTTTTCTTACATAAACTCGTGTGGAACCTTATTATACAAAGCTTCGAGGAAATTGTTGAAATCCTTGTTATATGCTCTCTTAAGTTCTTCACTATAGCCCAGAATAACCCAAGGCATATGCTGTTTCATATACGCCATTGCATCCTGTACCGCCGACTCCGACATAATGATCTGATAATTGATCTTATTGACATCCCAGACGTATAAAGAATAGGTCGTTCCCGTCTTAATACCATTGGTACTATGGGAAGTAGTCATCTGATATGCCCATACGATATCCCTGTTGAGGAACATATATGGCTTATTTTGCTGCGAACAGTAAGATGCAATACGTCCAATTTTAAACTCGTTATTCTTTAATGAAAAACCTGCGGTTTCATAATCATTTTCGATAACACTTGTGTCATAACCGGACATCTTAATCTGTTTTTTAATCTTCTTAAGACCCACTCCAAGCATCTGTATGCCAACTGCAAGAACAGCAATCAGAACACATATTAAAATAGCAACAATAATGATGATGTCCTCAAATTCCGCGCTTTTCTCCTTGATAACATACGGAATCGTCTCTGCCTTATACTCATCGGATGTAAATTCGTTATAATCCACAAAGAATTTCTTAAGATACTTTTCTTCGGAGTCCGTCATCTCACACAGTTCACCGGTTATTGTAAAGGCATCCGCCTCGGTTCCTTCATAGGTATAATTCTCCAACTGATCCATCTGATTCATGTAGGAGGTCGGTAACTTTACCGCCATATACCTTGGATCATCCTCATCATAGTTTAAAATCACATAATAATACGAAGTTACGGTTTTGTGTCCGTTCTGCGTTTTATAGACCTCCATAAACGTTCCATAATTTAAGTCAATTTCCGCACGAACCTTTTTACCATCCGCCTTTTGGATGTCCTCCGTGGACATCTGTGAAAATGAAACCGCCGGTTTTACCAAATAAATGAGATCTTTAAATCCAATCACAAATAAAATAGCTACAAAGATAAAACAGGTTGTCACAATCCACATTGAATTTTGTACGCATTTCTTTTTTAATTCTTGAAACATTATATCTCCTCCTAATTTTAATTACATAAAAGATTACTTATTTTCAGACCTTGTGGTAATCGGATGATAATGTACCGCAAGACCAAATACCTCTTCTGCCCTCTCACCATTTTCTAACTGACCATCACTGATAAAAATCCAGCCCTTGATATCATCATGAAACATAAGTTCCACCCAGTATCCCTTTTTCCTGGTTCCACAAACATCCCATTGCTGATTTTTCATAACCTGATGCAGTCCCACTCTCTGGGCAGTCACATGAAATGTCTCTTTACTTTCCGGTTCTGTATGTACGTCAATGTCTTTCTGTAAATCATATTCCTTTGACTCAAGTGAAACACAATCCGTTTCCTTATCCATTCTCACAAACCTGCCATCTTCATCCGCCTGCCAGGTTTCCCGGCATGTCTCTCCAAAAATAATTTTCTCGATCCTCATGACCGTTATGGTTCCATCCGCAAAATTGATTAAATTTATTGGTGCCTGTATCTCCCCATAAGAGTTAAGCGAACCATTTTCATATTGATAAAATGTAGTGGTTTCCGGCGTTACCCCACCATCCAAGCCTTTCCCGTCCGTCAATGCTACATAGATGCGCTCACCATCCGGGGAAATTGCATAGATTTCATTGAAGATTAGGCTAATTTCCTTTTGAATGACCACGTTGTTATTAATCGAAAAAGAGTAAAGCAGGTTCCCACCTGTCATCATGTCCTCCGCGGAAAAATCAAGAAACATTTCCTCGTCCTTGCCATCTCCATCAAGATCCAGCCGGGCGTAGGCACCATCCTTCTTCCACTGTGTCACATTGTAAACATTCCCCGGATGTTCCAGAATTTCCTGCGTGGACACAGACTCCTGATTCTTTATGTAAAACTTACTCTCCCCCTGTGTGCCGTCTGTGTAAGAGATTGTTATAAGACCATTATGGGGTGTAAAAGATTCTATCTTCTTCCCTATCCTGCATCGGAATACCTTTGCACAGATTCCCGTATCGATGTCCAGCCGGAGGATCTCCCGTTGATTGCCGCCTAAAAAATAGATTCCCCGTTCATAGAGGTTAAAACAATCACCACTGTTGAAATTTCCTCTATAAATCAACTTTTCACCCTGTTGATCCACCTGATATATTCCATTGCCCCGCATCTGGTACTCTACGAATATTCTGTCATTCTTTATACCACCAATAATTTCACAATCTTCAGTCTCCACAAAGGGAAGATGATTGATCTGAAATACACTGGAAACAGAGATTCCAAGTACAAAAAACAACAAAGTGACTAAAATCATCAGAGCAAAGGTTTTTCTCTCCGTATGAACTGCCTTGACACATCGACGAATTCGATACTTGATGTTCGCCTCACCAAAAGGCATGGCATGATCCATCTCACTACTTCAAAAGAACCCTGTAGCGACACGAAAAATCGTATCTGCATATTGTTTTTTGTGATCCATTCCTAATTTTTGCAGCACAAGCTCGTCACAGGAAGCCTCCTGATCACGGACAAAGTAATAGAATGCAAACCAAATCAAAGGATTGTACCAGTTCAATGCACACAGGACAAAAGCAAGAAGTTTGACAATGTGATCTCCTCGGTGAATATGGGTCATTTCATGGCACACAATCATCTCCTTCATCTTCGGATCAAGCTCCTTAGGGAGATAGATTCCCGGTGGAAAATACCCAAAAGTAAATGCACCGGATATATCAGCGCATCGGTAAACCGGTACCGGTATACCATAAACCTTTCCTTCCTGACCAACGAAAGATTCCTCCATCCGGGCAGTCTTCTTAAGCCTATGGGTTAATCGATAATAATTTACCATATTGGCAAACAGTATAAGTCCAACGCCAATCAGATAGATCACTACAATCACATTCCAGTTTACTTCCACATACCATAATTCCTGCACAATATCCACATACGGAATAATGGCAACTCTTCCTACGGGCACCGTCGTACACAAAAGATGAAGAGCCACCAACGCCCATAACGCATAGGTCAGACGCTTAGGAAACTTTCTTAACAAAAAACGTAATATCAGCAAATAAAAAACTGCAAATGAACCGGCAAGACCCATTTGCAGCATTCTAAAAAATATATCCATCACATTTTATTCTCCAAGTGTCGTAGTTTTTCCAAAAGACACTTTGTCCTTCAGAATATCTTGTAGTAAATGATATAATATCTTTCTTCTGTGGTTCTTTTTACCAACTAACAGTTTATAAAACATAGACCCTTTTGTCAAGTCCAAAAACCACGAAGCAATCCTCGAAAAATTTCTCAACGAACTTAGCGTAACTTCGATGATTCCTTCCTGATCAACACTCATCAATTAATCTTTTGATTTCATCCTTATCTTCCTGGGACAACTTCACCTTGTTTCCACAAAAGGCAGCCAGAAACAAGGGTAATGAACCGTTAAAGTGTTCCGTGACATAATCACGCCCCCAGGCTCCGTAGTAGGCGTCTTTCTTCAATACCGACGTCACCACCGCATTGTCGTTCCTTAACAAATTCTTCTTACAAAGATTCTTAAGCACCGTATATGTCGTAGACTTCTTCCATTCAAATTTCTTCTCACATTCATGGACAAGTGCAGTGGAATTAATAGGTTCTAACTCCCAGACCAACTCCATAAATTCATTTTCCGCTTTGGTCATTGTATTTACTTTATTTTTCTTCATAGTCTTCACCTACCCAATTATTTATATCATACCATTAATTCATTCGTCAATTAGCTAAATAAAAATGCAACCGTTTTAGAATCCTCTCGCCTCAAGATCCCCGGCAATCTTTACATACACATCGACGATATCCGAGACTCCGGCACCACTCTTGTGATTCAGCGGCCTGCGACGCATGTCCACCTCATCACAGTGAGAGATTCCACGATTCGTATTACTTCGAAGAATCCCCTTAAATTCACCCCACTTTACGCTGTCCGGTGCCAGAAGACCATCATTTTCTCCCTCGTAGTGACGCACCACCAGAGAGGGAATCCACAGGAACAGATCCGACCACGCATGTCCCATGGCAAATGCATAGCTTTGATAATAAATTCCCGGGCAGTCCGGGTTCTCCTCGTTGAACTTCCTTGCGTTTTCCGTCCTAAAAGAACTAATTGCCCGGTAAGTATCGGGATTCTTATCCCCAAGAATCTTAAACCACAGATCCACGAACTTACAGCCTGTGCGAATCAATCCATCCGGAAATCTCATCAGATGATCCACGGTTCTCGAGCCATGATGGGGTGTGGATAATGTAGTGATTGATGCAATCCGATCACCGTATCCCAGTGTCGTCGCAAGGTATCTGGCCTCCATCCCACCTTTGGAATGCGCGATAATATTTACCTTCTCAGCATTCATGGACTTCAGTAGTTCATCCAATTCTGCTGCCACCTGTCTGGCATTCATCTCGATGGAGGCACTGCTATCCTGACGTCCATAACACACCTTATATCCGGCTTTTTCCAACACTTTCGGAATTCTTCCCCAATAACCAATGTAGTGGTCATCACAAACCCCATTCCGTGTAATAAAAGTATAGGATACTGCACGATATTTCACCTTCCCTGGGAAACCCTGATCATAAGAATAGAGTTATATATGGTTCCCTTACTTTCCTGCAAGATAATTCTTAAGAAAATTGATCAGCACTTCCATCTCGCCATCCGTACCAATGGTAATTCGAAGATAATTATCAATTCTCGGTAAATTAAAGTAGCGCACATAGATTCCGGCTTCCTTTAACGCCTCAAAGATTTCTTTCGCAGGAACAGACTTATGTGTTGCAAAGATAAAGTTCGCCTGAGAATCCGGGAAAGTAAATCCAAGCTCTGATAACGCCTGTTTTGTCTTTTCACGTGTCTTAATAATCTTGTGAATCGTATTCTCAAAATAAGCATTATCCTTAACCGCCCACACCCCGAGTGCCAGGGAAGTCTGATTCATGGTATAAGAATTAATGGAGAACTTCACATCATTCATTGCCTTGATAAGATCCTTGTTACCGATGGCATAACCGATACGAAGACCAGCCATGGAGCGGGACTTGGAAAAGGTCTGGACAACAAGCAGATTCTCATACTTATCAACAAGCTCCAATGCGGACTTCCCGCCAAAATCAATATAAGCCTCATCCACGATCACTACAACATCCTGATTATGTTCCAGAATATCCTCGACAAACGTAAGATCCTCATATACCGCGGTTGGCGCATTGGGATTAGGGAAGATTACGCCACCATTTTCCTTATAATAATCTTCCTTTACAATCCTGAAATTCTCATCCAGCGCAGGGCACTCGTAAGGGATGCGATACACATCTGCCCACACACTGTAGAAAGAATAGGTAATATCCGGAAACAGAATCGGCTTATCCGAATTAAAGAAAGTCAAAAATGCCATGGAAATAACATCATCCGATCCCACTCCCACAAACACCTGATCCGTGTTCACCTGATACTTATCCGCAAGTGCCTGAACCAGAACCGAAGCCTCCGGATCCGGATATTTTCTGAGGACGTCCAGATCAAACTTTTTGGCTGCCTCATAGGCCTTTGGTGTCGGGGAATATGGATTCTCGTTGGTATTTAATTTGATAATATTAGAAACCTTCGGCTGCTCCCCCGGTGTATACGGAACCACCCTGCGAATATTTTTCTCCCAAGCTTTCATAGTATATCCTCCTTCTGTCTACATACAATCTTACTCAAATATTCCTATCATTTATCTTCCTTAAAGGTGCGTATGACACTCCATCCCATAGGCACCGCCAGGATAAATGTTAAGATATCGGACACCGTCTGTGCAATCTGTACACCGAAAAGACCAAAAAACAACGGCAAAATCAGTAATGACGGTATCAGAAACAATCCTTGTCTGGCTGCTGCCACGATGGATGCTTTCAGTGCCATACCAATCGTCTGTAATAACATATTACACATAATGATCCAGGAATTCAATGTAAATGTGATACATTGTGCACGAAGTGCCAGTGCTCCGATTCGAATCACATCCGGATCATCCCGGAATAACCACATCAAAGGTTCTGCAAAGATAAATCCTGCCACAGAAATTACCAGCAAAACCACTACCGCAACCTTGACACAGAACACAAAAGCCTCCCGGACACGGGCAAATTTACCCGCACCATAATTGGTTCCACATACCGGCTGAAATCCCTGTCCGAATCCAATCAATGCTGAATTTGCAAACATGGCAATTCTTGTCACAACACCCATGGCCGCAATAGCCGCATCCGCCATAACTCCACCATAATTTCCTGCAGCCGTATTCAGCACAATCGTGGAAATGCTTCCAATGCCCTGTCGACAAAGAGACGGAATACCCCCACGGAAAATATTACTCAAATAATACCCATTGGGTGTAAAATTCTTCCAATGCACCTTAATGGCAGCGCTCTTAAGATCCAGACACAACAGAATACAAAAGCTTACACTCTGACTGATTACCGTAGCCCATGCAGCTCCCGCCACACCAAGGTCACAAAGGAAAATCAGAATCGGATCAAGAACAACATTAAGTAAGGCTCCGCTGACAATGCCAATCATAGCCACCGACGCGCTACCCTGAAAACGCAGCTGATTATTCAACACAAAGGACCCCATAATCAGCGGAGTACCTAAGAATATAACCCGAAGATATTCTTCGGTATAAGGTAAAATCGTTGGGGTCGATCCCAACAAAACCGAAATCGGTTCAATAAATATTACACCACAGACGGTAATAACAATTCCCGTTATAATCGCCAGGAAGAAACCGGTGGACGCCATTTTCTCTGCATCCTCATATTCCCTTGCTCCCAGAGATCTTGATATATAATTGCCGGATCCATGTCCAAAGAAAAAACCACAAGCCTGAATCAGTGCCATCACCGAGAAGGCGACTCCCACTGCCGCTGTGGACTGCGTGTTTAACCTTCCCACGAAAAGGGTATCCGCCATATTATAGAATGCAGTAACAAGCATACTGATAATCGTCGGAACCGCCATCTGACAGATCAACCCCGGAATGGGTTCGGTGGTCATATACCGGACTCTTTCATCCTGTGACATATTCCTAACTTTCATATCAACAACTCCTATCTATATTTAAGCGCTACATGGTATATTCTACCACAGAATTAAAACGAATGGGAATAAAGTTGTTTCATTATCTTTTGGTTCGAAATCCTTTGCGACCATCAGAAATCAACGATCCATTCCCCATCGTTCCCAATTTCCATCCGCTTTCGCCTGCTGAATAAATTCCTCCTTGGAACCGGCCAGTCGGTAAGCATACCAACACTCCTGTCCATTTTCCGGATTTTCCAGTGGTATTATAACAATTTTAATATCTAATACTTTTTTCGGATTACCTTGTACCGTAAATCGAACACCAAATTCTTTTGAATAAAGCTTTTTCAAATACTGTTGGAACGGAAGATCTTTGTTTACCTTCTCCGGAATACGAAAGTCCCGGTCTTCCCAATATAATCCTGTAGTTCCGTCGTTCAGCTTAACCTTTTCCAGGGTTATAGGAATTGATTTTCTAGTTCCATTTTTGACATAGATATCCCATTCCAAAGCCACATCTTCAAATGTTAATTCATCATTTTCAACATAGTCCCCATAGAACAAAACACCTATTCCCTTGGATTTTCCTCCCAAGTTATATACATCAAACCGATAGGTCTCTCCTACCAGCCAGGGTGCACAATAATATGCTGTAGCCTGCAATTTAGGCAGTTCTTTTTCCGTACCTTCTTTTTCCTCCAGAACAAAATACATCGGTTCCAAATCTCCCGGTTTGATACCATATATTTCAAGGTCATCAACGACGGAAGAATCAAGACACACCTGGCATTCTTTCATTCCGATCAGCGGTGCGGCACTATAAAGTGCCTCTTCTGCCAATACATATTTGCCCCTCATGATGGCTGAAAACTGTTTATAATCCGTCACTTTGTTTTTCCATGATGAAAGCTTACTTGGTCTTAGTTTTTTCATTCCATAAACTCTTCCCACATTAACCCACGCATCTGTATCGTCTGAAACATTTACGTAATTCATCCATAGATAATCACTATCATAACACGCCGCAGCTAATACATCCGTTTGAAATAAACTGCTAAAAAACTCGGTCTGTGCCCCGACATCCTCCGCATCTTTATATTGCATAATATCCGATGAAACAGAAACCCACGGACTATCAGCCCCGTCATATATTACTGTGGTCACGTCACAATCATCCGTCGATTGTACCTGTTCATATCCCTTATTCTTCATCCATTCTACCAATGCCTGCTTTAATACTTTGGCATCATATTTTTCATTTTTTCGAATATGTATATTGTTAAAATCCATTCCCATCCTCGATCACCCTCCATTGCCATGATTCCTGCTAACTATAACGATGGATTATAGTTCATGATAATAGGGACAAATATCCTCGTAATGTCCGTCCTTCATGCGAAAACCCTTCGGAATCGTTCCCAACCGGACAAATCCCAACCGCTCATACAAATGCCTTGCATGAATATTGGTTGCCACCACTGCATTGAACTGCAACACGCCATATCCATTGGCCTTGCCCTGTTCCATACAATCCTTCACCAGCTGCTCTCCGATATGTAATCCCCTGCTTTCTCTGGATACTGCATAACTTGCATTACAAATATGTCCACATCGTCCCACATTGTTCGGGTGAAGAATGTAGAGCCCCACAACCTTATCCTTATCCCGGTCCAATGCAACACCACAGTAAGTCTGTCCATCGAAGAATTCCTTACCGGACTGTTCATTCAACAATTCCTCCTGTGGAAATGCCACACCCTCCTCCACAACTTCATTCCAGATACGCACCATATCCTTAATATCATTACTTGTATATTGACGGACTATAATATTCATCTTAATCCTCCAAGCCTGCACATTTTTCTGTTATATACGACTTTTACCCTGTATTTCCATAAAAAAAGCTGTCCATCGGACAGAATCCATCCGCCGGGCAGCCTATAAACTGATCTTTCTCATAGCAGAACTTCTAGAACACCACCTGATTCTTGCCATTTCTCTTTCCCTTATACATATTCCGGTCTGCCGTCTCAATCAGGGAATCTTTGGTTGCGCCGTCATAATAGGAACAACCGCCAATGGTAATGGTCACCTTGATGACCTGATCCTTGTAGTTCACCTGGGACCGGCACACCAATTCGCGGCATCGCTGGGCAATATCTACTGCCATATCTCCATCCTCCGAAAGCATAATCAGAATTTCCTCACCGCCCCAGCGAAAAACCGTATCCGTTTCACGAAGTGCACTCTTTAATGTGTGTGCTACATTGACCAAAACCATATCTCCGCATTCATGTCCATAAGTATCATTGACCTTCTTAAAATCATCAATATCACACAGCAGCACAGAGAACTTCCGATGCGCTGTGGAAGCTAACTTTAAATTCAATGCCATATAGCCATCCAGCGACCGGCGATTAAGCAGTTTTGTCAGTGCATCATAATTGGCATCATTTTCAAGAATCCTGTTTTCTTGGGTAAGCTCTGCTTTTTCACCACGGACCTTCGCCACGAAAACCACAAGAAACCCAATCAACATGGCATACGCAACAGCGGAATTAATCACATACAGCAAATGTTCCGACATTGTACTCAGATGATAGATCTGACATTTTCCCGTAAAAGTAATAGCTAATGTGGAATAAAAAAGGACGATCAAAAACAAACAGATTTTCAGAGAATCCCTAATTCTCTTTTTCGCCAACATGTACATCGAGTAGAAAAGAAGTGGCATCATTCCTATAAAATACAGCATAAAGCCACTACTCCATCCACAGAGCAGCGATGAGAGTATCGAACAGCACAGGATCTCTGCAAAGCAGGTCAGAAATAACCCCTTGATGCTCTTTACCCGCCTTGCAAGACATCCCAATGTAATATACACAAAAAAACTGAACACATTAAATACTTCCATCACCAAACATTTTTCATATGCAAATACTATTAAAAAAATCACATGTAACAATGAAGTTGAAAAGTATATCTTAGAATATGCTCGAAGTTGTTTTTTCTGTAATTCCATCGAATCACCTCATAGTTTCTCGTCCAGTAATTTCCCAATCATCATCAACATTCCTTTGTCATTCTCCGACCACTTACGAGGGCGATCAAAAATGTCATACTCCACCGTAAAACGCTTTCCCCGAAGGAACAGGCATCCTGAGTTGCCCTGCATCTTGAGTTTCTCATAAATTGCCGGAAACTGCTCTGCAATAGAGAACACCCTGTTGATAACATACATTCCGTTGGCATCCACCTGACTCTGCAATTGATCCATAAAGTCCATAATGCCATAGGGATTCAAATAATTTCCTGACACATAAAGTTTCTCACAGCTCTCATTATCGAAAATCGAAATACCATCAATGTCAAAGGTATTGCGCACATTATCCAGACATTCCTTGATCCCTGCATCACCATAGCAGTCAAGGTCTCTTATAATATTGTACACATCACTGTATTTCTTGATAACACTTACGGTACTTACGCCATTTTCACCCAAAGGCTCCTCATTATTATCGAAAGTTCCATGAATTTCAGGATCGTACAAAATAAAACGATTCTTGCCTTTTTCCTTCGCAATATATACGCAATGATCTGCAATACTGAACAATTTCTCGTAAGAATTTCCATGATCCGGAAACTTGGCTATACCAATGGAAAACGTAACATTCACCCCCGGGGCAATATCCTTACAACTGTACAGCACATTTTTACGAATGGTTTTCAATAAATTAATCAGCTCATCCGCAGACTTTACCTTATCGGTGAGTACCAGAAACTCATCACCACCGAATCTTCCAACATATCCCTGTTCTCCGATAACACTGCGAACCGTTCCTGCCACACGTGCCATCACCTCGTCGCCGGTCATGTGACCGTAGTGATCATTAATCAACTTGAAATCATCCACATCCATCATACACAGAAAGTGGACATATTCATCCTCATCCTGATTCTTACGCAGCAGTTCCTTACAGATCTCTGTAATTGCTCTTTTATTATAAGTGTTCGTGGCTGTATCAATGGCATAGCTGGTCATATAATACTTTTCTTCCTTGTAATCACCATAATTTTGCTTTGTAACCGTAGCTGCCAGCATATACTTCTCATCATCCTTAAAAAGGATACCGCCCTTGATTCGAAGCCTGAATTTATCCAGACCAAATATAACCCCATCCACGAATACATCAATATTATCCACACCGTTGGTAAGCAAATCATAGAGTTCTCTGAATTCTTCCTTCTTCTCCTTATCCAGGAAGGCATCATCCTCCACCTGTTGAAATGCCACATCGATATCATGGGCATATAAGGTATATGAACGTCCGTTATTATATTCAAAGATATTCAAAAAACGACTTTCATAATAATATTCCAGATAAATATTGGAACTAAAAGTCATAAATTTTCTATATTTATTAACCGAAAAACACAGGGTATCGTAATGACCGTGCGCCTCAATCACATCCTGAATATCAATATCAATAATTCGAAAATCATCCTCCACACGATTACTGTAAGAGAGTATCATATACATACAGCGATAATCCCCTTGACAATCCATCACGCGCAAAATCAGATGCTGTTCCTTCTCTGCAAGATGATCCACTGCACGATTGTAACATTCCAGATCTTCCGGATGAATCAGATCCGTAAATGCTCGCGCCGAATTCTTTCCTAAGAATTGATACATGGACTCATTGGCATTGATTACCTTCATATCCTTCATCAGTGAAAGGAAACCCGCATGTACTCTCATTTTTTTATCACGTTCTTTATACCCGGAAAGGTTCATCCGACACCTCCATCATACATAATATCTCTTACCTGCATATCATACAGGAACAAGCACATCTTTATCACGAAAATCCGCTTACTTCAATTCCTGTTCCACAATCTGAAGAATCTTCTCTGCAGCAAATGGTTTAACAACGAAATTTGCCGCACCACTTGAAATCGCGTCTACAACCATAGCCTGCTGTCCCATAGCGGTACACATAACCACAACCGCATACGGATATTGTTTCTTTAATTCCTTAAGACAGGTAAGGCCATCCATCTCAGGCATTGTAATATCCAGAATCACCAAATCCGGTTTCACCAAAGCAAATTTATTAATACAGTCTATTCCGGATTCCGCTTCAAAAACGATATATCCCTTCGGCTCTAATATTTTTTTCAAAGAAGTACGTATAAATGCTGCGTCATCACAAACAAGTATCTTTTCACACATATATCCCATCCCTTTCAGAAAAAACAATTCCTAATTGTTACAAATCTGACATTATTTTACACTATTTGACAAATTTTTGCAATGCTGTCACCGACCTACGCCCCCGGCTGTTCTGTCACCTGCATAGCGTAACGCACGGTAGCCATGGCATCCTTGGCGTAATAGTCTGCGCCGATACGATCTGCATATTCCTGCGTAAGCACTGCACCACCTACAACAGCCTTAGCCCATGGTGCTTTTTCACGAAGTTCTTTAATCGTCTCTTCCATGGCCGGAACCGTAGTGGTCATCAACGCACTTAATCCCACCAGAGGTGCATGTAGTTCAATTACCTTGTCCACCACAGTCTCCGGAGGAACATCCTTTCCGAGATCACAGACATCAAATCCATAATTTTCCAGAATCAGCTTCACAATATTTTTCCCGATATCGTGAATATCTCCATGCACCGTAGCAATGACGAATTTGCCACGGTTCATCGTCTTGGCGGAACCGGATTCCATTCTCTTCTTAATCTGTTCAAATGCACACTGTGACGCCTCCGCACTCATGAGAAGCTGAGGAAGATACATGGTTTTCTTTTCAAATCCCTGTCCCACAATATCCAATGCGGGGATAATCTGTGTGGTCACAATATCAAGAGGTTCCTGGGTTTCAAGAAGCTTTAGGGTAAGAGATGCTGCCTGATCCTTAAGTCCCTTTACAATCGCCCTCTGAAGATCACTTTGAAGCGCACCTGTGCTCTCCTGTGCTCCCGTTTCTTTCACATCAGCCCCCGCGCCGGATGCGGTATTGACCGCACCGGAAGTTCCCGCCACAGCAGACACTGTGCTGTAATTTGCAATATTCTGAATGTAATCCACACAATTCTCATCCAATCCGTGAAGTGCACGGAATGAATAATAGCTCTTCATCATTTCTGCAGAATTGGGATTCATAATCGCTGCCGATAATCCATTTTCCAGAGCAAGAGCAAAGAAAGTCGCTGTGATGATCTCACGGTTTGGAAGACCGAAGGATACGTTGGACACGCCAAGGGATGTGTGACATCCGAACTCATGGCGGATCCGATTCAGGGACTGTAACGTCGCTAAGGCCGCATTATTGTCTGCGCTCACCGTCATAGCCAGGGTATCGAATATCAAATCCTTCTTATCAATTCCATAAGCAGCAGCAGTTTTTATAATGTTCTCTGCAATTTCTACGCGTTTTGCCGCATTATCCGGAATACCATCCTCATCCAGGGTCAGGCACACCACCAAACCGCCATATTTCTTCACCAATGGGAAGATTTCCTTCATGACTTCTTCCTTGCCGTTAACGGAATTGACCATGGCCTTACCATTGTAACGGCGAAGTGCTGTCTCCATTGCCTCAACATTCGTAGTATCAATCTGTAAAGGTAAATCAATGATGGACTGCAATTCAAAGGTAACGTTCTTAAGCATTTCCACTTCATCGATCTCCGGAAGTCCAACATTTACATCTAAGATATGAGCACCCTTTTCCTGCTGGGTGAGACCCTCTCCTAAAATATAATTGATATCGTTATTTCTAAGTGCTTCTTTAAAGCGCTTCTTACCGGTAGGATTAATCCGCTCGCCAATGAGTATCGGGGAATCCTTAAATTCCACAACATGAGTATAGGAGCTTACCATAGTAATGTTCTTATCCGTCAATGGCTTAGGTTCTATCTCTCTCGTCATTTCCACGGTTGCCTTAATATACTCCGGCGTGGTACCACAGCATCCACCTGCAATACGAATTCCGGACTGAATATAATCCGCTACATCCTCCGAGAATTCCTGAGGATCTACATCAAAAACCGTCTGACCATTTTCACTTCGTGGAAGGCCGGCATTAGGCTTTAACAATACCGGTACCGATGCATAGGCAAGGTACTCCTCCACAACGTTCTTAAGCTGTTTTGGCCCCAGAGAGCAATTCGCACCGATGGCATCGGCGTGCATACCCTCCAGCATTGCCACCATGGCCGCCGGCGTGGCACCGGTCATAAGCTTTCCATCTTCCCCGTAAGCGTTGGATACAAATACCGGAAGATCACAGTTTTCCTTTGCTGCAAGTAATGCTGCCTTGGTATCATAACTGTCATTCATGGTTTCAATAAAAATAAGATCCACGCCACAGGCTGCACCAATACGTACCGTCTTCCCATAGATTTCTACGGCATCCTCAAAATCCAGATCACCGTATGGCTTTAAGAGTTTGCCCACCGGTCCGATATCCAGTGCAATAAACTTTTCCTGAGTGCCGGTGCTGAGTTCCCGGGCCTTCTTAGCATTTTCAATCGCCGCCTTAATCAGCGTCCCCAGCTCCTCATCATCAAATTTCAAGGAATTGGCACCAAAGGTATTGGAACAGATAATATTACTTCCTGCGTCATAGTAGGACTTCTGAATCTCTACAATAACCTCCGGATGGGATACATTCCACCGCTCCGGCAGTTCCCCCGGCATAAGGCCGCGTTTCTGCAAAAGCGTACCCATACCGCCGTCCAAATATACCAGGTGATCCTTCAAATAATCTAATATGTTCATGGTTTGTCCTCGCTTATGAAATTGATAGTTCGTTTCGCAAATACCTACAGAATCCGAAATTCGCAGTTTGTTTTAGAACAGTTTTGACATTGGTGCCCCGCCGATCCATCATTTCCTGCCTGTTTATCGGTTCCTTCCTTCTCACCGGATGCATCGGGGCAGGTTACAGTACCCGAAAGCGGGCGTAGTCCAAAGATGGCTGTCACAGACTTGGAGGGAGTCATCAGAAGACTCTCATTCAGGGATATTCCAATCCGACGATTGCAGTCCAGAAGCCGAAACATATCCATCTGTGCCTTAAGAGGAAGATCTCCGTAACCCGGAGAGAATCGCGGAGTACAGGTCAATCCCTCATGGGCCACCGTTTCCCTAATCTCCCTGCAGAACACGTCACAAAGAACCTCCACACGCTCCGCACCGTATGCCTGCATAAGCAGCGCCTTCGTAGGGGCAAACCGCTGACAACGGGCAATATGACGGTCAAGGTTAAGACCGATGGTTGCCGCAAATATAATCACCTCACTGCTGCCCTTTAGACATTGTGCAAGGTTCTTCGAATCATACTCCCAAGGCATTCCCGGTCGGTCTCCATCCCATTCAATAGAAATTCTTCGATAACATACTTTATAGGAAAAAGTATCCTTTAATTCCAGCATCACCTCAGATAAGACTTTCTTTAATTCCTCATCCACGGTATTACTCAAACCGGCATAACCCGAATATCTCCATATTTCCCTCTCATTGACAGGGAACAACTTCTCGTCTGCCGGATAATTTTTCACAAAAATAGTATTTTCCCTCATTCTCCTACTCCAGGAAAGCATTTCCCAGAATATCGGAAAGGTTCCTTGATATTCCCTCTGCGATATCCGGTTTATTCATTGAATATACATGTACATTGGTAATTCCGTTGGCATAAAGATCAATAATCTGATCCGTTGCATAAGCGATTCCGGCCTGTTTCATAGCCGCAGGATTGGAGCCGAACTTATCCACCATGGACTTGAATCTCTGTGGCATAAATGCACCGGAAAGCTTAATGGCTCTCTCCACCTGATTGGCATTGGTGATTGGCATGATTCCCGGAAGTACCGGCACCGTGATACCGGCCTCACGAACCTTGTATAAGAAGTTAAAGAAAAGGTTATTATCAAATACCATCTGTGTGGTAAGGAAATCTGCACCGGCATCAACCTTTTCCTTCAAATGACGAATATCTTCTTTCTGGTTGGCACTCTCCGGATGAACTTCCGGATAACAGGCTGCTCCGATACAAAAACAGCCTTCACTCTTAAGTTCATGAATGAGGTCCACTGCATGGCGATAATCCCATGTACTGCGGTCACTCTCCATAAGTTCCGGGGTAAGGTCACCACGAAGTGCCATCACATTGGTAATTCCATTGGCCTTCATCGCATCAATTCTCTTGCGGACCGTTTCCCTATCCGAAGAAACACAGGTAAGGTGCGCCAGCATTGGCACATTGTATTTCTCATTGATATTCTTCGCTACCGCCAGGGTATATTCACTGGTTCCCCCACCCGCACCGTAAGTTACACTCATAAAAGAGGGTTTTAATGCCGCAATTTCTTCCGTGGCAACACGCACACTTTCAAAGGAAGTCTCCTTCTTTGGCGGAAAAACCTCAAAAGAAAGGGACATCTGTTCCTGATTTAAAATATCAATAATTTTCATTATGTTAATTCCTTTCACATTGATTCAATCTCATCCGATACCAATTTTACCTTAATTTTCCCCGTCTGTAAACCGGATTTAACCACCGGACTTATACTAATTTACCATAGCCGTCTATAGATTTTCCCTATAACAACTTAAGTGTACAGCGAGTTGATCTATCGTGCCGGAAGGGCCCACACAAAAACTCCACAATCCAATCCCACTCTTTCAGTTTTCAAAGCTGTTGCTTGCTTTTCCCGAAAGTACGATTAGATTGTGGAGCTCTATAGTGAATGTTTGGTATGAGGGGCGCCTCACACCACCAATTTATTGATGTAATCTGAACTGTGCAATGGTATCCATAAGAGACTTTGCACATTCACCCAGATGTGTTGAAATTGCTGAGTTCTCCTGGGCACTTGCCGCATTGTTCTCAACCATCTCTGATATTTCACGAAGACTGTTGGAAATCTCTCCTGCAGAAGTCTTCTGGGTCTCCACGAAGGTAACGATCTCGTTAACCATCGCGGTATTTTCCTCTGAGCAGCGGACGCTGTCCTGAATCGCCTGTTCCGTTGTCTTAACCAGCTCTTTTCCCTTGGCAACCGCATCCATTGATTTTTCGATAATAGCAGAAATTCGGGCACTGGACTGTGAACTACTGTCCGAAAGAGTGCTGATTTCACTGGCAACAACGGCAAATCCGCGTCCTGCCTCACCGGCCCTTGCCGCCTCGATGGAAGCATTTAAACTAAGAAGCCCGGTCTGACTTGCAATGTTCTCAATCTCTGAAACAAATCCTGCAATCTCATCGTAACAGTTAACAATCTCATCCATTGCCTCAACCAGTTCATCCATTTCCTGCTTACCATTATTTAAACTTTCATTGGTAGTATCTGTATTTTCCTTGATGGATACCGCATAGGATACAATCTGCTCCATATTCTCCGTGAGTTTCTTCATCTCATCGGAAGCACTCTGAACCGATGCGCTCTGTGCTGTAGCCGCATCCGCAACCGCCTCACTGGTATCCGAAAGATTTTCGGAATAATGTAATACCGTATCGGCCTGCTCATTGATTTGTGAAAAGCTTTCATTCAATACCTGAAGAATATTTGTCAGGGCAATCTTAATATTCTCATAGTCACCGGTGTACTCACCATCCACGGTAAAATCAAGATTTTTCTCGGAGATCGCCGTCACAGTGTTGGTGATTTCCGTAATATAATGCTGCAATTCCTTCATGGTATTATTTAATGCAACGGAAAGGGAATACACCTCCTGGGACTGATCATCTACTTCGAAACTATAGTCTAATTTACCCTCTGAAATCTTGCTGATATTCGACGCCAGTTCTTCCAACGGTGTAAACATCGGACCAATGCCATTGAGAAGACTCCTTTTGGCGATCTTTCCGATGACAATACCAAGTCCGATACCTAGTACAATGATAATGATTAACGTAATGATTACACTGTTAAGCGTGGTCACCGAAACAACATTCCATCCCGTAATTTCCGAAGGATGACTGATAGCCATCTTAAGACCACCGCTGTAATCGAACAGAACTTTATTCTTTAATGCATTGGCACATACACTCTCATATTTTCCCTTCAATGCCTCAGCCACTGTAGAACTTGTATCTGTGGATAACGCAAACTTCTCATTTGGATGGGTCAGAATGGTTCCCTCATTGGAAACGAGGAATACATAATTTCCTCCCTGATAAGAACTCTCAATCAATCCTACCAAATCATCCATATACATATCCATTCCGGCTACACCAATAAGGTTACCACCCTGATAGATAGCCTTGGAAAGGGTGATACAGATACCACCGGACTGCTCATCCACATAAGGCTCCGATACATAAACACCGTCCATACCGGCAGCACCCTGATACCACGAACGCTCGGATACAACGAAATCCTCCGGTGGAATCCACCCGCCGGACATATAGGTCATAATTCCATCCTTATATTTCACGCCGCTTTCCTTCAGACAGACATATACAGCTGAAACATCCCCATACTGCTCTACCATCTGATCAACATATGCGTGATAATCTCCTGTAACACTTCCGGAAGATATTCCTGCCGCAACGGTGTTAATGAAGGAAGTTTTCTCCGCCATGGTAATATCCACCTGTGCACTGTAGAGTTTTACCTGCTTGACATTGTCCTTGTTGGTATTTGATACAATCAACCCCAGCACAATGATTCCCGCTAACAGACATAATCCAAAAATGGTACGGATAATGGATTGATTGGCTCTTTTGTTAACATTGGTACTAAGCTTCTGTAATCCCATAATTTTCTCCCTCTATGCGTTATTTTTATTCAATTGTTATTCTTTTCCGTTCCAGCAATACGTACATAACTTGTCCGGATCAATACCTACCGACTCTAACATATCATCCAGACGATGGAATCTTAAAGAGGTAAAGTTCAGCTTCTTGCAGATACCATCCACCATGTTCTGGTATTTTTCTGAATCCGGGTTGGCATATTCCTCCAACATCTCCGGTGTTGCAGGACAACCCTCCAGTTCCTCTATAACTCTTCTTGCAATCAGTTCCATCTCCGAGGAGGAACGCGAGAAATTCAAATACTTACAACCAAAAAGTAATGGTGGACACGCCGGACGGATGTGAACTTCCTTCGCACCGCTTTCATACAGGAATTCTGTAGTTTCACGAAGCTGTGTGCCACGTACAATGGAGTCGTCAATCAGCAATAATTTCTTATCCTTGATCAGATCATGTACCGGTAACAACTTCATATGGGCAATCAGATTACGCTTGGTCTGAATGGTTGGCATAAAGGATCTTGGCCAGGTAGGTGTATATTTAATAAATGGTCTTGAAAATGGAATTCCTGCCTCATTCGCATATCCCACTGCATGCGCTGTACCGGAGTCCGGAACACCTGCAACCACATCCACATCCACATTATCTCTGCGGGCAAGCAGCTTACCACAGTTATAACGCATCTGCTCCACATTAACGCCCTCATAGGTTGCTGCCGGATATCCGTAATATACCCAGAGGAAGGTACAGATCTTCATCTTATCCCCCGGTTTCACCAGAGTCTTAACACCGTTCTCATCAAATACTACGATTTCTCCCGGGCCCAGTTCACGATCCGGTGTATATCCCAGATTCAAAAATGAATAGCTCTCAAATGCCGCACATCGCGCGTCATCCTTCTTACCGAGAACCACCGGGGTACGTCCCATCTTATCCCGGGCCGCATAGATTCCCTTCGGTGTAAGAACCAGCATAGAAAGCGAACCGTCAATGATATCCAGTGCATACTGGATACCCTCAATCAGGTTATCCTTCTGGTCAATAATGGCAGCCACAAGCTCCGTGGAGTTAATCTCGCCATTTCCCATCTCAAAAAAGTGTACACGATCCTTCAGAATATTCTCTACAATCTCATCCGCATTATTGATCTTACTAACCGTAGTAATGGCAAAGGATCCGTGATGGGAACGAACAAAAATCGGCTGTGCTTCATAATCGGAGATACATCCGATACCATAATTTCCATCAAAATGGCTTAATTCACCATCAAACTTCGTACGAAATGGTGTTCCCTCAATGTTATGGATGGATCTTTGAAAGCCGTTCTCTCCATAAGTAGCCATACCGGCACGTCTTGTTCCCAGATGTGAATGATAATCCGTTCCAAAAAATAAATCAAAAATACAATTTTCCTTTGCAGCTACACCAAAAAAGCCACCCATTACATTTTCCTCCAAAGTTTGTATTGACAGGTGTGTTCATCCGAAATTAATTCCGTTCAAAACGCACCTTTTTAACAGCATTATTATAACATATTCTTCTTATATTTATCAATTTATTCTTTAAATAACTCCGTAGAGAAATATCGTTCCGCAGTGTCCGGAAGCACTGTAACCACAGTCTTTCCCTTTCCAAGCTTCTTTGCCAGCCGAAGGGCCGCTACAACATTCGTTCCACTTGAAATGCCACACATCAAGCCTTCCTTACATGCCAATTCACGAGTCATTTGCAACGCCTCTTCGTCCGTTACGATGGCAATATCCGAATAAATATCCTGATTCAGGATTGCCGGAACAACACCATCGCCAATACCCATCTGAATATGTGTTCCGATACTTCCTCCGGAAAGAATTGCAGCATTTTCCGGCTCCACCGCCCAGATGATCATCTCCGGATTCGCTTCTTTAAGAACACTTCCAATACCGGTAATCGTTCCTCCGGTACCGATTCCGGAACAGAATCCATCAATCCTGCATCCTGCCTGCTGTAGGATTTCCTGTCCGGTTGTCTTTAAATGCGCCTCCACATTGGCCATATTTTCAAACTGCTGCGGTACAAATACATTCGGATTCGCTTTCTGCATATCTAAAGCCATCTGAATACATTTGTTAATACACTTTCCTATATCACCGTCATCATGCACCAGTTCCACCTTGGCACCATAATGCTTTACTAACTTACGTCGTTCTTCACTGACCGAATCCGGCATAATAATCACGGTTTTATATCCGCGCACAGCACCCACCAATGCAAGCCCAATCCCCTGGTTACCGCTGGTGGGCTCAACAATAATGGTATCCTTGTGGATGAATCCCTTTTGTTCTGCATCTAAAATCATATTATAGGCAGTGCGGCTTTTAATGGAACCACCTACATTTACCGCTTCATATTTGACAAGGATCCGGGCACAGTCCTCATTTACCACATGGTTTAATCGAATCAATGGTGTATTTCCCATCGCTTCTAAGACATTTGCACATACCATGACACATTTACTCCTCAAATTTTTCCTGAATATTATATCATATTCCTTTCATTTCAAAAATGTTTCTATTCATTATGCAGGAAGCTACAGGATTTTATCTTTCGGAAGATACTTACACAACATTTCCTCCAACATTTCAGGTAGAATTGGCTTTGACATATAATCCGTAAACCCTTCCTTCATATATTCCTCACGAACCCCCGCAATTGCATTGGCTGTGAGCATAATCACCGGTGTGTTTATGTTATGTCGGTTTCCCTTTTCTTCGGCGTTTCTTAATTTAAATTGATGAAACGTCTCAATGCCATCCATCTGTGGCATCATATGGTCCAAAAATATCAGGTCATAAGCATTTTCTTCTAATAGCTCCAGTGCTTTCGCTCCACTCTCCGCCGTATCAATCTGTGCCTTTGTTCGTTTCAACAAACGCTGGAATACTTTAAGGTTCATAACAACATCATCCACTACCAGAATACGTGCGTCGGGTGCTTCAAGGGGATGACTTTCCTCTTTTATGGTAACCTCTTCCTCCCGTTTGGTTATGCCTTCATATTTTCCCATGGGCTGTTCATTGATAATTTTCTGAGGCAATTCCACCCAGAAGGCAGATCCTTCACCGGGTTCACTTTCTACACCAACCGTACCACCCATGAGCCCCGTTAATTTTTTTGTTATAGCAAGCCCCAGTCCGGTTCCTTCAATATTACGATTACTCTCTTCATCAATGCGCTGGAAAGAGTTAAAAAGATCCTTTTGCTTGTCTTTTGAGATACCGATTCCGGTATCGGTCACCGTGATTCGAAGCATAATATATTTTTCCGATGAGGAATCATCGGTTGCTTCCTTCACATATGGAGTGCCGGTCAGTTTTAGTTCAACCTGTCCCTCTTTGGTGTATTTAACCGCATTCGTTAATAGATTTACGATAATCTGACGAACACGCACTTCATCTCCCCAAAGAACCTTAGGCAGGCTCTCATCATTCTCAACAAGAAGCTTTAGCCCCTTATCCTTTGCTCTCATCGACACCATATTATAACAATCATTTAACAGAGAGGCCAACTGATATTCCCCCGGAAGAATCTCCATCTTGCCCGAATCAATTTTGGAAAAATCCAGAATGTCATTGATTAAAGCAAGCAGGCTCTGACCGGCACTCTGAATATCCGCGGCATATTGCCGGATTGTACCATCCTCACATTCACGGAGAATCATTTCATCCATACCTAAGACGGCATTGATCGGTGTACGGATCTCATGGGACATCTGTGCCAGAAACTGAGACTTTGATTCATTGGCCAGAATCGCTTTTTGTTTCTCTTTCTCAATACTAATGATATCCTTCATAGTATTGGTTGCACTAATCAACAAAAGGAAGATCAACCCGATCGCGATCATAACACCATTGTAGCCGGCAGTCCTTTGAAAATAAAGATAAATCTGTGCCGCACCGGCAAACACCGCACCCAGTACACCAAAGGCAACCAAACGATATTTTTTAATATGTCCCCGGATACAATCCAGCACGATGGTTGTCAGCATCAAAAGGATGGCTGCCATTGCAAAGAACGCAATGGCAATAAAACTATCCGGAAAATCCACAACATTGCAAACCTGCAGGATGGTACAGATCAAACCGTTTCCAAGCATTGCAAATCCTGTGATGAGATAGACGCAGTTATAACGTTTTTCCTGTATTGCATTCAAATATATCATGAATGGGGCCGGCATCAGTATCACCATAAAAAAGGCCATATCATTCACCAGGGAAATATTCGGAAAGAACAGCTGACGAAAATATGAATTCGATATAATCCAACAAGCCGCAATCAACACGCCCCATCCAAGGTACTCCAGCCCCTGTGGCCGATGATAGAAAAATCGAAGTATGAAACTGACCATAACACTTACAACACCAAGAACAACCATAATTAAGGCAACGAACAACTCCAATCCGTTACTCTTTAGCATATAACTCCAGATTCCCATCTTATCTCCATAATAAATCGGACGGATTTTTCCGGAATATGCACTGTCGGTCTGGTAAATGATGCGCAGCCTTTTCCCTGCATCGCCTTCCTTAATTCGCATAAAAACACTTGCTGAAACACTGGATTTTCCGTATGGCCTGGTATCCTTCGTGGAATAACTTTCACGAAGTTCATCCTCCACATAAATTTCAATATCCTGACGATTTCCCAAAATACATAAATACAGGTTTGCCTCGATATTCTCCGGCAAAATCGTCACAAATTCCAATCGTTCATTACGTTTTACATCAAACTGACCGGGCAGCGTTGCCTTTCCAAAACTTCCGTCTTCACGAATCAAAGTCCATGAAACATCAAATTCTTCACATCGCAAGTCATCAAAGGTTTCTCTTGGCAATATCATTTCGCCAAGAATAAAATAAATACCGGTAGCGAGAATTAATAGTCGAAATACAGCTTTAAAATAATTGAATAGATTTTTGTTCCATGTTCCTTTTTGATTCTTCTTGTCATTCATAGCAGTCACCATTTCCATAATACCAATCAATGCCCATGGAACAACCACGGGCATTATTCTAATGTAAAATATAATATAAAACCAACATGAACTACGCTTCGTCAATAGCCTTTCCTATGTCGTGTCTCATATATTTATTATCAAAATCAATCCACTCCGTTGCCTTGTAAGCATTGGCACGTGCTTCCTTAAGATTAGCGCCCGTAGCCGTTACACCTAAAACACGTCCTCCGTTGGTTACAATACCGTCATCCGTCTGCTTACTTCCTGCATGGAATACAAAGTAAGCATCTTTATCCTTAAAGTTTTCAAGACCTTTAATCACAAATCCCTTCTCATACTTTTCCGGATAGCCGTCGGAGGCAAGTACAACACATACTGCTGCATTATCCTCGAACTGAAGATCAATCTGATCCAAGGTCCCATCAATACAAGCCTCAAAGACTTCTACGATATCATTCTTCATTCTCGGAAGAACAACCTGTGTCTCCGGATCACCAAAACGTGCATTATATTCCAGAACCCTTGGTCCCTTTTCTGTGAGCATCAGTCCGAAGAAAATAATACCCTTAAAGGTTCTTCCTTCGGCCTTCATGGCGTCCACTGTCGCCTGATAGATATATTTCTTACAGAATTCATCCACTTCCTCTGTATAGAACGGACTAGGAGAAAAGGTTCCCATACCGCCGGTATTAAGGCCCTGGTCACCGTCCTTTGCTCTCTTATGATCCTGAGCGGATGTCATAATCTTAATGGTATCGCCATCTACAAAGGACAATACGGAAACCTCACGACCCGTCATGAATTCTTCGATAACGATGGTGTTACCTGCATCACCAAACTGCTTGTCCATCATCAGAGTCTTAACTCCGTCCATAGCTTCCTGTCTTGTATTACAGATCAGAACACCCTTTCCCAGTGCAAGGCCATCCGCTTTTAACACAATCGGCATATCCGCTGTTTCAAGATATTTCATGGCATCCTCAGGGGAATGAAAGTTCTCATAGGCCGCTGTCGGGATGTTATATTTCTTCATAAGATCCTTGGAAAATGCCTTGGAGCCCTCCAGAATTGCTGCATTCTTTCTCGGTCCGAATACCCGTAAGCCTTCTGCCTCAAATGCATCCACGATTCCTCCAACCAACGGATCATCCATCCCTACAACCGTTAAATCAATTGCATTTTCTTTCGCAAATGTAACTAATTTATCAAATTCCATTGCCCCAATCGGTACACATTCCGCAATCTCTCCGATTCCGGCATTACCCGGTGCACAGTAAATCTTATCAACCTTCTTACTTTTTGAAATCTTCCAGCAAAGTGCGTGTTCTCTTCCACCGCCGCCAACAACCAGTACCTTCATTATCCAAGTTCTCCTTTTTTCCATTTTTACATATATTTTAATTATAATAAAAAGAAGGGAATAAATCAATTAAGAGTTTATCCATTAGTCAAAATGTCATTGAAGAAAAAAGCTGTACCCACCGCTTATCCGATAGGTACAGCTCCTGTTTTTATTTTTCTTTTTTGTCGGTCCGTTTCTCTTGGTTCTTGGTGGTATCAACAACCGCCGACAACAGGATACTAATTACCGCCAAAGGTAAATCCCATTTACAGCATCCAAGAATCACACAAATGATTCCAATTCCGTTAAATCCCACAACAAAGATGCCATAGCCCTTTCGACGAATCTTCCGTGGCTTATCCGAATCATCATCTTCATCATCGTCGTCGACAACCTCGCCGTCATCAACCTCATCGTTGTCCTCGTCTTCCGTCTTCCAGTAAAAGAGAGTAATGGCAACAGAAAGCAATAACATGAGTAAGATAATCCAGTGCCAGAAGCAACTCTCATGGTCTTCCACCGGTGTGGTGTCTACATCAGCATCCTTGCCGGCATCTGCCGCAATCTTCTCATCCACAACCGCAATCAATGCATATCCATCTTCGAAATTCTCTGTGAAAATCGTGATTGTATCCGGATCCGTATCCATATCCTGCATCAGGCTGTAGCCGTCCGGTTCCTGTCGGATCAGATACAGTTCTTCTCCTGCATTCCTCAATTCCTCCGGAATCAGAATCGTAACCGGAATCTCATTTCGGGTTTCGAAAATCCGCTCCCAATCCGATTCAAGTACCTTCTTCTCCAAAGCAAGATCAATATATGACCGTAAAACAGCATCGGAATTTTCAATGAATTCATCCAGAAAAGCTACTAAGTTTTCACTTTCATCGACATCCGGTAACCGACGAATCATCAACCGGATTTCAATCCTTCCGCCTCTCTGATATAGTCCCCATTCTTCATCCGAAAGTACGCTGCGGGCTACCCCTTCCTTATCCGAAAGAAATACTCTGAAACACTTCCTGCTGTCAATGTGATTATCCTGATCCCGGTCCGAAGTATCCGTTGAAACAATCAGAATTCCCCCGTGATCTCCCGGAACAATGTTCTCATTCCGGGCCGGTACATCACTATCACCTGATTCAAAACCCTCCGTACTTTCAGCTGTCGTATTTTCAGAGGTTGTCTCTTCGTTTTCTTCCTGCGTTTCCTCTTCCTCCGTTGGGTTCTCCTCCTCGGCTGGTTCCTCCTCCAAAGCCGCCTCCACGGTCAATTCTCCGGCAACATAGGAAATATCATAGCTTGCAGATACATTTTCACCCTCTGCATTTTCAATCAGCGTATCCAGAATCTCATTCTTGGCACTTCCGGCGTTGGTAATGCTTCCTGCAAAGGTCATTCCCTTTATGGTATCACCCTGTACCAGACTTCCTGCTGTCACCGAATATAATGCAGGGGCAAAATCCCGTCCCACAAAGGTAAGTTCTTTACCATCATAGACCTTATGCTCACCGGCTGCCGTAATTTCAAGTGCCCGTTTTGCAATGGTAAATTCCATATAAGCCGATTCCGCCGCATTATATTGCAGGGTCTCACCGGTAAATGCTTTCACATAATAAGTTCCTGCCACAACCGGTGCTCCTGCCTCAAGCTCTGTATAGTCATTTCCGGTCTTCTTATAGTACTTGACGGAAACCTCTCCGTCACCGGTTCTGGTATAGCTTGCCACATCCTCCAAAGGATTCGTATCGGCCGGTACCGGATCCATCACCGCTTTGCCATCATAGGTCTTGTCCATCTTTCCGGACAACTGAATCCGGGCATCCAGTCTTGTAATCGTCAGCTTACCATTTACATAAGTAATGTTATAATTGGATGTCACATCCTCATTAAGTCCATTTACAATAACCGCCTGACGGACCACATTGTCAATCGATCCCGCCTCAACAATACTTCCGGCAAAATCAAGGGACGTGATGGTCTCTCCCGGTGCAAGACTGCCCTCCGAAAGATCATACATATCCTCCGCTAACGGCTGTTCCTCACAGGTAAGCGGCGTACCGTCATATACCTTTGTCTTATCCTTTGCCCGTATCATGATACTTCTCTTTTCTACGGAAAGCTCACCTTTTTCTACATCAATGTCGTAACAACTCTCGGTTACATCCACACCATCACGCATAATGGTAATTGTATCAATTTCATTATCTACTTCTCCAACTTGCGTGATTGCGCCACCCGCCTTGTACGTTACCGTCATTTCGTCGGTCTGTGCAAGTGAACCTTCCTTAAATACATAGGCCTGTTTTGTGAGAACCGTGCCATCATAAACCTTATGGTCGCTGTCTGCCGCTATCGTTATTTCCCTCGGTGTAATCGTCAGCTTGACATGTTTTTGTGCCTCTGCATATCGATCGTTCCCCGGTGCCGTTATGGTGATAAATAAGATTCCCGGATCCCGAATTTCCTGTGCAGCCACACCATCTTTCGTTGCTGTATACACTAATGTGCTGTCTCCGGTAGTTGTTGCAAGGATTTCACTCATATTATGGATTGCTCCGTCATACTCAATCGTCAGATCCTGCGCCGTAATTTCCTGCAGAGCAAGACCCACTGCAAGGGTTCCCGGCTGATATGTAATCGCATAACATCCCGTCACATCATCTCCTGCGCCGTTCTGATTATGAATGACTGCATTCGAAGCCACATTCCGGGAGGAGCCTATGATATCCTGTGAACCGGTAATTGTAATATCCGTAATCTTATCCCCGGGTACCAGGCTCGTTCCCCCCTCAATGGTATAGGTATTATTCGTAAGCGGCTGATTCGGATTGTACTCTGCAGAAGCAGAACCTGCCACAATGGTAAGTGCTTTCGGTGTAATCAAAACCTTGGCACTGCCTGCCACACCGTCATAGCTGTCACAGGTCACATAATAATAAACCGTGTAGTCCGAAACAGTGGTTCCGTTTCGATTGACATATGCATACTTTAACTCGTTCGTACTTCCGTCACGCTGATAGTTGTCGGCGGTAAGCTCTGTGGTACTATAATAAATCTTAATGTTATTCGCATCCCCGGCCACTGCATTGGCCTGTACATCAACAGCGATTCCATAGGATTGTCCGTCATACTCCTTCGTGACATCCGCTGCCTGTACGCTAAGCTGTGCATTCGTTATCGTATATGTACCATTCTGCGTATCAATGTCATAATTGGCATTCTCTGTGTAATCGATTGTAATCGGATAGATTCCGGCAGGTGCCGTACTCGTTGCGGTAGTTCTAAGCTGAATATTTAATCCGGCAAGGTCATCCTCAAGAATCTGATTACTTGGACTTTGCGTATATCCGAATGTTGCAAGTGGCTGTCCATACACACTGTTTGCATTATCTGCCGTAAGTGTCACTTCACGTTTGCCGATAGTAAATTGCAGGTAATCCGATGATGCAGCCTTGTAGTTGGTGGTTTCTGCGGTAAACGCCTTCACATAATACGTGCCCGCATCCTTCGGTGCACCACCTGTCCGTTCTACGTAATTGCCATTGGCATCCTTCGTATAATACATAAATGAAACTGTTCCATCTCCGGTCTTCTCGTAGAATGCACCCTGCGCACTTTCTGCGCCTTCCGATGACGCCGGTCTTTGCTGTGGATCTGAAACCAAACCCCCGTCATAGGTTTTATTCATGTTTCCGGACAATGTAATACTTGCTTGTTTCTGTGTAACTTTAAGCAATCCATTGACATAGTTAATCGCGTAGTTTGCTGTCACATTTTCTCCGGTCTGTATGTCTCCCTTACGAATCACACAGTTCGATGGAATATTGGCAACCTCTCCCGCGTCCTGAATCTCTCCGGTAATTATCACACTTGCAATGACATCGCCGCCTGCAAGTCCCTGTGCCGGATTCTCCCCATACGCTGTACAGGTATAGGAATTCTTACTATGGGTTGCTCCGTCATAGACCCATTCATTTTCCGATGTGGAATCTGCCGTAATGGTGATTGGACGCTTTTTAATGGTCAATGTACCAAGATCTTCCGTCAACGCATAATTATTGTTGGTTCCATCCTTTTGGTAGACAACCTTCTCACCATGCTTTACCACAAGATTCTCATAAGTATTATTCTTTGCACTTGTGTCTGCTACGTAGGTTGCCGTACCTGTAACACTACATGTCACCGTATCTCCCAAGCCTAATGCAACAGGCACACCTTGGATATTACCGGTGTAGCTTAATTCCCAGGTAGTATCCGTAAGAGGCGTTCCGTCATAGACCTTCTCTTTCGAATTGGTCTTAATCGTAACCGGTCTTGGCGTGATCTTTGCATAAACCGACTTGGTATAGACCGGGTTTCCTCCATCCGGGGTAATCTTACATACATAGTTTGCATTTTCTTCTACATAATAAATTGTATAGGCATTTTCTGTTGCACCATCAATCGGATTATTGCCATTTTTATACCACTGATACTGTACATTTCCGGAAGTATCTGCGTAGGTAACCGTCATGGTCAATCCGTCGCTGCCGTCATAAACTTTTGTAAATCCTACCGGCTCCGTGGTCTCGGTACCATTACTACTAATCTCAGCACCGATTGTGATAAATGCTGAGTACTCAGCAACCCCACTATCTGCACAATTGGTGGTATCCTGGTCATCAAAATCCTGATTATCTCTTGGCTTTACAACTGCTTTTACGTATACATAATACGTACCCTTCATGGTAATCCGATCGGTAAAGTCATACTGAGTTTCGCCGGTGGTTACCATACCGCCAAGTTGAACTGCTTCTGATGCGTCGGTTTCTTTATACTTTAACGTCACCTCATACTGCACATCAATAGAGGATTTGGAATCATCTGTTGCACCGTCATTTTCCTTAGGTCCAATCACCTCATCCCATTTTACCAGACCGTATGGTGCCGTATCCGAAGCCGTCATGGTAAGATTTGACGGTGTTTCAAGGGTTGCCCCGGCAATCGTAAATTGCTTTATCTCGGATGTAACAGATTCACAATTATCATTCGCTGCCGATACAGCTTTTACATCATAGGTTCCCACATCCGTCGGAAGTGCCGTCCTCCATGCAGTATCTGCCTCTGTATTCTTTTTATAATACAGCGTCAAATCCCCGATAGCGGTATTTACCTTTGAAGCTGTGATCTTTCCGGTACGATCAGCCCCATAGATCCAATCGGACACGGTAAGGTTGATAGCACTTGCATCCAGAACCGCTTTCGTAATACGAAGATCTGCAGAAGGACTTACAGTCACGGATTCTCCGTTATCCTTTCTGGTTGCTGTTACAGTACATACCATCTTATATGTGGCATAGTAAGCAGGAAATCCCTCCGGCAGCCGGAATATTTGCTCATTCCAGCTTACACTGCCTGCATCAACACCGGACGGAACCGCCGTTTTACTATAAGTCGTAAGCCCACGTTTTATCGACCATTCATATGTATAAATGTACTCCGTAGCAGGATCATCCGAATGTTGTGGGTTCATCCTGTACACCACCGAATCGCCGGCATATCCATACATAATCTCCGTCACAGACGGAGTATGTGTTTCAACCACATCAGCATTTAAAGTTGCTTCTCTTGCTTTTAATTTCAATGTCACCGTTAAATCCGATGCACTCTCATGATTTTCTGCCAGAAAGACTGTATTCGAATATTTTCCCAAAGCGGAGTTATCCGTTGCAGTTCCAAGTGATAAATCATCCGAAGATACGGTACATGTATCGATTTCATAACCGGTCCTATATTCTGTCGTACTGCCTGCATCTGCACCCAGTCGTCCCCACTCATAAGCAATCGGTATATCTTTTTCGCCGGCAATCATAATGTAGGAGGATGGTTTAGAAACTGCGTCAGTAATCGTTGCCGTCTTCGTCTTTGTTGTTGCTGCAGCGGTATCACTTCCTGCGGTCTCATCGAATTGCACCGTTACCTTTGCTGCATATTTTCCGGCAGAGGTTCCAAACTCGCCTTCTTTTGCAACATTTTTATAGGATTCATTATTCGTTGTTGATGCAATGGCACGCACTTTGACCGTATATTCACCGGCATTTTCATGCATCTGTGATGAAAAATCATAACTTAATGTGTCGGAGGAAACGGTAACACTATTAACCGGCGTACCATCTCTATAGAGGGAAACCTCATAGTCCGCCACATCAACATTTCCGATTTGGGCTACTGCAGTCCAGTTAATTGTTCCAATGTCTGTTGTATCCCATGTAATCGTCGGAGCCGGAAAGTGATTCTGTACCACGGTCAAAAGACCCTTTTCGTAACCAACATCATAGTTACCTGAGACACCTTGTGGAGTTGATGTACTGATATTGATTGCATAGTAACCTACATCCGAACCCGCCGTATACGGAGTACCCGATTCACTATCCGGTCTTCCGTCAGTCAGATTCGTAGCATAAATCGATTGTCCCAGAGTAAACCCAATGGTTGATAATCCTTCATCCTCGACAAATCCGATTGCTGCCGCATCTCCGCTTGCTCCAACCGCCGGTTTCCTGTCCACAACAACCGAATAATTCGGTGTATTCATTTTATCTGCATCATCCGTTACCGTCAGGATTTCCCCATAACGAATCTGTTCATCCGTCGGATATAGGGTTAGTGGTCGTGGCTGAATCGCTGTTTCTATTCTTTCACCATTCGCACCAATGATAAATGCCGTTGCCAGAGTCTGGGTTACTTCACTGATATCATCACGCCCCAAAGCTTCTTTTGCCTCTTCCTTTGTATCACCCGTAAGCAATATATAACGCTTATCCAGATAGGAATCCGGTTTTAACTTTATCGTGACATTAACCCACTTATTATCGCCGACACCTGCCGACTGGTACTTTGCAGAAATATCCAGAGACTCCTTCTCCTCCGTGGTCATTGTGGTAAAGGACTTTTCCTCAGAACCATCACGCTTATAGAAGGTGAACTTTATTCCTTCATAATCGTAATTACCATACCTTCCGTTTGCAGTCAGCAAATGATTCGCATCCACCGTCGTGGTACCGTCATAAATCTTTCCCAGTACTTCGACATTATATACCCTAAGATAATATTTGTTGACTCTCAGTGTTCCGCAAGCTTTCTTAAACTCGTAGTTTTTAGCAAAAAGTTGACCCTCCACATTAACCGGTTCAATATCATAATCATCTGCCGGAGTCGTGGATGAAACCTCTACTGTCTTATCAGCATTTTCCCAGCACTTAAATGAAAATGTATAATTGTTACCCTCAACCGCATTCAAACAATTCTCATCAGTGTACAACTGAACCAATAACGAACGATCCACTCCGGCTACATTCTCGCCATATACCCATCCATCATCCAAAGCGTCTTCATCATCCGCCAGAAAATTACCGGTATAGGTCGGCAAAGGATCTTTCTGATAGATGATACTCTGATCATCCGCTTTATAATATACGACTCTCTTTTCTACTGTCAGCGTTCCGGATTGGAACGTTATGTTATAGTTCGGATTCTGATAGCAATTTCCATTTATGAAGCCATCCGTATCATCTGCCTTAATCACATACGTTCCAACGACACGTTTTGCATTTCCGGCCTCATTCGTATATTCACATACCGGATGCATAGCAGCTTTTACCGCATCAGCGATCGTATCTTCCTCGCTTTCTACCACCCCATCCAAGGTATAGGTATATTCCGGCGCCGGGTTACCGTAGGTTGTAGTCGTGTCATTGATCTTGATTGTAAGTGCCTTTGCTGTAATCTTACCCTTAAGGTCAAAGGAGGTATTACAAAGCTCATAGTTTCCTGCCTTCGCTCCGTCCAAAACGGCATTGGTGATATTTACCTTATCTGCAGTTTCCACGTCTTTTGAATTATAAAGAGCTGTAAAACTTCCAAGGGTTACTTCATCCCCATTGACAATACCGGATGCCGCAATTTCCTGAATGGAAGTATCCAGAGTCTTTTCAAAGGTATAATATACAAATGAACTGTTTTCCTTGATTGCTGTCTTATCCGCTGACAGCACATCCTTCGTGTTATCATATTCCTTTGAAATCTCCGGTGCATCGTTCTTTGCAACAATACGCACCGGACGCTTGCGAACCGTCAGTGTTGCCGGTTCCTTATCCCATTTGATTGTATAATCATCGGACTGTAAACCGTACACCGTACCATCTTCTTTTTCCTTCAGGAAGATCGCATACTCACCGGCAGGAAGCGTCTTCATATCTGCCGATGTACCATCCTCTGCAACCTCTGTATAAGTTCCATTGTCATTCATTTTCTTAATGATAAAGGTCGCGTGATTACTTACGGATCCGGATGCCGTATCGCCTTCCATAAATCCCGTATAACTCAAGGAATAATCTATATAAGCCGGCTGTTCACCATACACATATGTACAGTCGCTTACCGATACCGTAAGCTCGGTTCCTGCAAGAATGGATGCCGTAGTGGTTTGCTGGCTGTCGCCTGTTACAAGACGATAATTATCTTTTGATACACCCTTTAATGCGCCCCCGCTACCGTTTGCATTGGCAGTGGAATTGTCAATCGTGAGATGAACCGTCTTGTCATTTCCTGCCTTCACATCTTCAAATTTTCCGGTTACCTTCCCGGTGTCAAGTTCCAGACTATCTGAGGCGTATAAGCCCGGCTCAGAGACTGCATTTTCACCCTCCCTCAGAATATCAAAATCATGGGTCGTCCCGTTATATACCGTCTTAAGACGGGAAAACTGCACATTTTCAAAGGACAAGGTCGCAGCATCCGTCTTATCGTAATTCTTATCCTCGGCACTGATTCCATTCACAATAACCGGACATGGAATAATCGTAAGATTTCCCGAACCATAACTGATGTCGTAATTATCATTGATATTCTTGTTCTGGTTGTTCAGGATGACAATATCTTTTGCTGTAACCGTATAAGTACCCACATTTTTGCCGGTTCTGTCGGAAGACACCGAGAAGGTCTCCCCGGTTGGAAGACTATCATATTCAATCCATTCATCCTCTGCTTTTTCCTTGGTAAAGAATCGGAACTCATCGACGGTTTCATTCTTAACCATGGTCTGCTCACTGCCGTTATATACCTTCGTTACATCCTTCGGACGCACCTGGATATATCTTGGCAGAATCTCATAGGATTGCTTCGTCAGAGTAAATGTATAATCACTTGGTTTGTAATCTGCCTCTTCAGCCGTTGACACTTCCACCGTGGCATCATAGGTTCCCACGTTCTTCTGTACATTTCCCACTTTGAGTACAATGGTTTCCTTCGGATCCGGCGGATTATCCTCCGTGATCACAACATAAGGATGTTTTTCCGTACCGTCATAGTTATACTTGAAATCCTCCGTGCTGTAGGTTGCAGATGCATCACTGGTCTGTAATGGTATCCATTTAACCGAAAGCGAATAAGGTTTAATCTGTCCGGACAACTGCAGCATCGCTCCATCCGGGAAACGGTAGTTATAATTATTCATAACCCTGTTAACATCCGTCTGGGCCACCCACATATGCGACAGTGTGACCGTCGTCGCACCAACCACATGTTCATTGTCAAATTCCGCCTCAAAGTTCAGGCGCAGCTGCTTATCTTGATCACAAGGCAGAATTCCGCTGATTTCATAGTACATCTGACCATTTCCCAGATCACTACCGGTCAACAGTCTGTGAAAATCCGAAAATGTTGTGTCTGCTTTCCTGGAATTATAGGAGCCAAGCACCGTTTTCGTTCCATCGTAGATCTTGGTAAATGGTTTCTTTGCAGCAACCGAAACCTCCACCGGCTGGATTGTGACATCTTCCGAACCGACAATACTTGCATAATTCGGATCCGTACTTTGAATATAGTAATATGCCACATTCGGGATAACGGTATGTGTTTCATCCTCTGTAACATTTACATCCGTAAAGGTCACCTTTGACGTGTAGATTTTGGCTTCATTCTCATCCGCCAATCCCAGTCTTTCTTCCAATTCCACCGCAGAAATGTCTACAGGAATCTCTGTCTTACTGTAGTAACCCTTAATCCCTATATTACTTCCCGTACTGTATCGGAAATAGTCGGTATATGTATGGGCTGCTCCGTCATATTTCACGTTGCCGGAATACGTGTTATAGTATGTCTCACACGGATGTACCTCCAACCTATAGGTACCCTCCGCAATGCCCGTTCTTCCGTTATCCTTACGCTCCACATCCACAACACAGCGATAGACATAGATACCTGCATCTTTTCCGGTCGGGAAGAGATAAGTACCGGAGTTGGAGTTTGGAATTTCTTCCATATCGGAAGTTAGAATACTACTTTCTTCCGGAACTTGTTCTCCCGGCGCATAATACTTAAAATACCACTTATATCCCTTTACCGAACTTCCGGCAGAACCGGATTCTCCCCAGTTTACCGTAGCGGTCAGCACATTGCTTGCATCATTTTCATACTGATAATAGTATGGATTTGCTTCCACCCACTGTTCCGAAGGCTTACCGGCATTTGTCGCATCTGCCTCTTCCTGTGTCAGAATACGGGCAGACTTCACTGTCACCGCCGGTTTTGTCACATCGGACACCGCCGTAATTGCCACATAATCTTCAGATTTCTTTGCCACAATCGGGAATGTCAGTTCCGTGGAAACTGCATGAATCATGCCACTTTGAATTCCTGCAATCACTCCCTCTTTAAGCACCATGCCCGAAAGGGACTCCGGTGTGCTGCCATCCGTCGGATAATCCTTTAACACATCCTTGGCATCAAACCATCCAAGGAATGTATAGCCACTCGGCTGCATAACTGCATACAGGTTGAATTTCTCCCCGTAATAACGGTTTCCGGCACCGGAAAGTGTAAGGCCTGTATCCCCTGCATCAGAACTCAGTGCAACCCCACGAATCCGTATTGAACTGCTTCTTTCATAATAATATGAAAGATTGATATCATGATAAACCGTAAAGGTATCGCTTGTACTTAAGGTGCGCTGTTCTGTATCATACTCATATTTTGCAAAAGAAAGACTGAAAATACTTCCCAGATCCGTCAGTTCATAAGATGAAACTGCCGGTGTATCTTCGGACTTGCAATCAGCAACTTTCTGAACCACTGCAAATGCATCCGTGGTTTCAATCTCATATTCTGTTCCTACTTCCGGTGTGTCCATACCCGCATAGTAATAGGTTCGATCACCCTCCGTGTAAGAAATTCCCTTCACGTCAGCTTCGTTCTGATACAGAGTAGCCAAAACTTCATTACTATTTATTTTCACAGTAACCGGTGTTCCTGTCATACCGCGAACGGTCTCAAGCAATTCCGGTTTATAAGTCTTGTTATCATCCTGCAGATAATGAATAATCTCATATTCTACTGCAACCGGCGTCCACTGTGCGATGGCAATTGTATCACAAGGAGGCATCGTGAAGGTTGCATATCCCGGAGTCGCGCCTTCGGCATCCACATGGACATAGGAATACTTCCCTGCATCCAAATCCGTATAAGTCGTATTTTCTCCATTGGCTGTCACCTGTTGAAGTTTCCATCCGTTAAACTCATATCCCTTTTTTACAGGATCCTCCAAAGTAATGAGAACACCATAAACTCTCGTTGAAACCTCGTCATTGTCAATCTTAGAATTCCGCCTTGAAACCGTCAGTGTGTGACTTGTTCTTGTAAAATACGCATACATATTAACCGGTGTTGTGGTACAAAACGCCTTGGATTTATTCTTGACGTTGGTTTCATCGTACACAAAACCTTCCCTCTCATACAGGGACGGATTCATATAGAATTCGATAAAGGTCATGCTGTAATTTGGCTGCTTTGCCATTACAAGCTGACCATCGATATACCACTCGGTGCGAAGTCCTGCAATGGTGGTTGTATTGCCCATTTCATTGATATAATCCACATTGACGGACTTAGTAATTGTCTCACATCCGCTTCCTTCAATACTCGCAGAATTATCCACAGTCTCCGGTGTCAATTGTTCTCCGGAATAACATGTACGATCGGTCCATGTAAATGAATTCACATTCTCCAGTGTAATCCATTCTGCTTCCTGATATGCTTTTGGGAGCTTATAGTATACGTAATCCCAGTTTTCAACCGGATTCTTCTCCCGGCGTCCATAGATATTCGTTGGTCCGGTAATATTGAATGCGTGTACCGGTGTGGTATAATCTGCATCCATATACCATGCAATATGATACCCCTCCGGTGCAGTAAATGTATTACATATAAATTCCGTTATTTCCTCATTGTAACTGTAATTATCGTGTGGACTGCCGGAACAGCTCTGTCCATCATAATGGAAGGTGATATAGTAATCGTTGTAGACATCATAATAATATGCCAGGAAATTATGGGTTGTAAGATCTGTAATGTTTCCTGTAAGTGTTTCTCCATCATTATACAGTGCAGCCGTTGAATTCGCACGTTCTACCACTCTGCCGGATGTAGGACGATTACCTTCTGCCATAAAATAATCACGACCTACATGTGCATACGCATACAAAGGCAAACTATTATAACTAAAGGAGAGCCGGTTTCCATTGTAGAATTGATTTCTTTCATCAATCGCATACAGATTACCGTCACTTATTCCATCCACCACATACAGATAAAAGGTTGCATCTCCTTCCACAAGAGTTCCCCCCGGATTGCCGGCATTCTCATTTACATTTTCATATGCACGGTAATGCAGGGAAACCGGAACAAATCCGGCACGCAGTTTTTCCTTTCCCTCTGCATCCAGCGCATACGTATATTGAAATCCTGTCTCACTGTTTGCACTTAAATATTGACTTCCCGGATATCTTTCCTCCCCGGTTCCGATAGTCGTACCGTTTGTCTCAAAGACATCACACTTATTGGCAACACAGACCTGATACTGCGTCTTATCATCCGTAACTGCTGCCAATGCCGGATATTCCGTTTCCGAAACCATCATAGCTTTAGGTTGTCCAGTATTCTTCTCTTCATAAGTAAGCTTCAGATAATAATGCTTGTCCGTCTCCTGGGCGGAATAATATACATTTGTATAACTTCTGGAATTGTTCATATCCACGTTCGACGGTTCCGTTCCATCGGGATAGGTTCCAATCGTCAACACAAGTGCCGGTGCCTCATTCAACTCCGTATAGTTCACATACTGTTTACTTGGACTATGTCCGCTGCTCGGTAGCCAGTAATAACTCGTATAGGAAACAACATAATTACCGGTTCTAAAATCAGTCTGTGCTGTTGTTCCGTTAATAATTGTACCATTTTCATTCGCATCGGATTTACCGTCAAAGTAGTACAACGGATCCACCAGATAACCGGTTCCCCATTTCTGCGTAATGGTACGGTATGCGAATATTTCATCACCGGATGATGTCAGTTCATGATAACGCACAACCGCCGTATGTTCTTTTCGGACAAGATTCAAACGAAGTGTCGTTACATTGGTATAGACATTGTTCTCAATGATATTCTCGGTGATCACAGCCTCTAACAATTCGTGATTTGGATCTCCATCGCCATTACAAAGATCATTCAAAGGATTATGTTCATATAACTTATAGTTTGTCACACCCTTTGCTAAATCATCCACCGAAATATAGATACAGTCCTCTTCTTGTTCTTCCTCAGCCGGCATTGTATCCACAATCTTAACCTTCTGTCCTGCCTGAGCATATCGCTCATAAGTCATCTTCTTTTCATAGGTTCCTGTAGCCTGCTTCAAGGTCACATCTTTTGTAGTACCATCATCTAAGGTTACGCTCTTCGTCACATCCGACAGGGTCTCGATATAGACCTCAATATTATACTTTGCCAGTTCCTTCGATGCATATTCACGGGTAATCGATACATCACCATCCGGCATTGTCGTCGGTCTTTCTCCACAGCTCCAGTCCACAAAATCTGCCAGATAATATTTGTCCTTGGAGGTCACCCCCTCCCCGGTCGGCCAGCGTTTTGTCCAATTCTTGGAATGTGTACCGCCATCTTCCATCGGCTCATATCCAAATGTCTCAAAATAAGTTGCTTTGTAGGAACCATCACTGCCATCGCCGGTAAGTTCCCCATCCTCCGGCGCAAATTGGTATCCATAAGGCAAAATCCAGCTGGCATTGTCATTCTCCCTCCCGCCGGTTCCATCAAAATAGGAACCAAAGAGGTGAACGTTGTTCTCTCTGGCATCCTTATACACATCCATCGTCAGTGTATGAATATTGCGTGTGTAATAGAAACAGATATAGGTAGGACCGTTCTGATAACCACTTCCGGCTTCTGTAAGTTCCTCACCCGTCAGTTTCTTCTGAACCGTTCCTGATTCCGATGTATGATTTCCATCAATCAGGGTATCAAATGCTTCATCACCCTCCGTCGTAACCGGATTCCCATAACTTATCTGCACTGCCACCGGTGTAAATCCGGTAAAGCTGCGTGCTACAACCGAGGTTGTCCCTGCCGGAACAACCATCGGTTCTTCAATATCTGCCAAAAGGTTTTCCCCATAACTTGCATTAATTTCCTCCGTCAGAGTATCATCCTTGGAGAATGTCTTAGCAAGATAATTGTTGGATGCATTTCCCACGGACTGGTCCAGATCCTGCATATAATAAACAATATAGTATTTCACCTGTTCGGCTTTGAAGGAACCTGTAACCTTCAGGTTGTTATTGGGCATCGTCGCCGGTGCCTGTCCTGCATCTCCCCAGTTCCATCCCACAAAGGAATATCCCACAGCCTTTGGTTTTTCAAGTTCCGTCACAGTCTGTCCGTAATAATACTCCTGTGTCTCTATCTGCGGCTGTGCTGCGGTATCTGTATAGGTATAGGTAATCCTATATTTTTCCAGATTATAATACAGGCAAATTTCCTGATTATCCTCTGTAATCCTGTAATTCTCCGCATAATCTGCGATTTCCTCCGGCATATTGGTCAGCGTATAACCGGTCTTTCCCATCTGAATTTCCGCTTTGTTATATGCAATCTCTGTTCCGTATGCTACAGTAAAGCTTGCAACTAAATCCGGATCCTCCACATAAGCAACGGATACACTGCGATTTCCACCCTCATCGGTTGTCTCTGTCAACTGCTGATAGAAATAGCGAACCTTGTAGCTTACCTTCGCATCCGTCCATCCGGCAACCAGTGTATCATTGGCATTAACCACGTAGGTTCCATCTACGGCATAGATTCCGGTTCCACCAACCCAGTTGGTAAAGCCATATCCGGCACGAACAAAGTTATTGGAAGGAAGTTCCACAGGTTCATCCTTTAGCTTCAGGATTGCAGGCATCTCTCCGGTAACCGTTCCTGCTAAAGCTTCCTCCACCCCTTTATCAAAGATAATTTTATATACCGTAATTGGTGTTGAACGATACCGAACATTTCCTGCGGTATCTTTGACACATACGTAGTAATAACCATATTCTGTGATATCCTCGGATATGCTGTAGGAAGTAGGGGCTTTATCTGCATCTTTTGGTATACTCTTCCAATTAGTGCTACTAACCGTAAGAATATCATCATCCCCTAAGGGTGTCTCCCGCCTTACAAGGGCATAGGAAGCAAGTCCGATTGTATCATGAAATTCCATCGCAACAGCAACCTTTGTATGATCCTGTGCCATGGTCGCATTCACAGAATATATCGTCGGATACTCATCCGCCGCCACTGCAGTTACAACAATTTCTTCCGGTTTTGACATCCCCGTTGTCAATAGCTTCAAAGTTGCTCTGGAAAGAGAATCCTGAATACTTGCAAATGCATTTGCCTCGGTATTTATTGTCCAATCCGACGCCATATATCCGGTCTTACTCGTCATCCTCATATCCACGGACTGTCCCTGTAACAAAACAATCGACTGTGTTGTTGTATCATCCGCATCTTCCGAGTCTATGATATAACAATTCTCCACACCATTCCCCGACACCAGAGTTATCTTTGCTGTATAGCGTGGAGCAATTTTTTCAGAAGGGTCACTTTCCTCATAGTTCTGCTTTTCTCCTTCCCCGTACTGTGGAAGTACCTGTATCGTCGCAGAATATCCGTACTGCTTCGTAGCAGAATCCTCCAGTATTTTATCTAAAAAGCTGTGGGAGGTTTCCCCATCCTGTGTCACATAGGTATCAACGGGATCCTCGTCATACATGAGTTTCACGTTCTAAAGGATAATTCTAGGACACACAACAATTTATCAATACAACCGGCTTATCTGTAAAAACGATGAAAGGACAAAAATGCTATGAAACTTATATATGCTACATATAACCAATACTGCAATAGTATTGATATAACCACCTTTGATAATATGATTTTGCGCATTGACTGTAATAAGGCAGAGGATGGTTTAAAGACCACACCAAATTCACAATGTGCATTGAATGCTCTTGCGATTGATGAACCTATGGAGTATGCACGCTTAGTGTTGGATGGAGAAATGCAAGCTTGGGTTGATGCAGAAGATAGTTTAGAAGTGTGGTAAATCAATCGTGAAAATTTTAGATGAATTAAGGATGAATATGTGGTAGAATAACCCATATGGTAGCTTTGTTCAAGAGGTTATCAAATCGGAATTTGCAGTGTTCAGCACTATTTCACAGAAGAACTCAAGAATTTATTACTGGAGGATGGATAAATGATATCTGGATTTATTATAATGGCACTACCTTTTATTTCAATAATTAGCGCAATAGCATATTTGCCGTTTGCTTTATATATTACAAAGCGTTTAGGTAAGCAACCATTTTTGTATCATCTTGTTCGGTTTGCTTTTATTGGATACTTATTGTCATTAATATATCTTACGCTACTGTGGTATTACCCGGATATCACTTTTCAACCTGAATATTATTTTCTGAATCTAAAACCTTTTATTTGGGTACGAGAAGTCTATGATATGGGGATAAAGAAAATGTATGAACAATTAATTCTTAATGTGGGAATGTTTATTCCGTATGGTTTGTTATTACCAATGGCAATAAAGAATGCTCGTAATTTTAGAATTGTGTCCTTAATCGTGTTATTTTCAACAATTGGAATAGAGGTAATACAATATTTTATGGGACGAAGTGCAGATATTGACGATGTAATAATGAATTTTTTGGGAGGGATAATAGGTTTCGTATTATTCATCATTATAAATAAACTATTCAAAAATAAAGGATTTTGGAAAGGAATTACTAATAATGGGATGGCTTCTGATTAATGTGTGAGTATAGTCTACTATTTGACAACTTCCAGTTTGTCAAAGCAACGGAACCCCTATTTTATTATACTCCCACAAGCAATTTTACATCTGCCTGTGGGAGTATTTTTATGCCTTAATAACAGTTATTATTGCAACAACTATGATACAAAAGATTTAGTCCAACAGAAAAGCAAATCCACCAGCTTACCACATTGATATCCAGCGGAATACACATTCCTGCAATCAATGCAAAGGTAATACTGACAATACACAAAGCAACCGTCACCGCTTTTCTAAAGCTTTTTACTCCGATAACTTTGTAATACTGCCAGCGGTCATGCCACTTCTCATCAATCCGGTCAAATACATTTCTGAATAGAAAAAATCCTCCTATCAAAATCCCCGCAGAAGCAAGAATCATAATGCCAATCACAACATAAGGATGCATATAATTGGTCAAGTAGCCATAGCACCATTGATACAGTCCGGCAATCATTTCAGCTGCATCACAACAATTCTTCCAGCGGTTTACAAACCACTGGGGAATCGTTTTGGCAATATCCTTATTCATAAAAAGGATATACCCCGTTTGTACGATACAGATAAAACAAAATACCCATGTCCAGGTGCTTAGTGTTACAGTCTGCTTTTGAAGGTCGGTCTGCAACCTGCCTTTCATATCAGCTTCCATATTCCGCTTTACATGGCTTACCTTATCCCTGACACACTTATCAAAAGTATCATTTAATGCCTTTGCCTGCGCAAGTATTCTCTTAGCGTCCTCTGTCTTTGTCACGGCTTCTTTGAAGGTGTTTTGAGCCTTCTCG
>JBJEJH010000037.1:0-97556 GCA_051877855.1 Lachnospiraceae bacterium
ATCCCACAATAGGTATTCTTCTATGCAAAGAAAAGAATGATGCTTTAGTTGAGATTACTTTGCCCAAAGATGCTAATATTTATGCATCAGAGTATAAATTATATTTGCCGGATAAGAAGTTGCTTCAGCAGAAATTGAAGGAATGGATTGAAGAGGAAGAAGAGTAGGACTTGTTCTGCGAGAGTTTAAATGGGCAGATTATTTGCAATGGAAAGTATTTGGAGGATGGATAGTAAACTAAGCAAAATGGTTCGTCAGAGCTGGAAGTCGAAACGGATGAAGACAGAACCTATTTGAGTACAATTATTCATATTAGTGATAGCATGATGAGAGTTCAAAGCAAAAAAATAGAAATGGAACTTATGGGATTGACCTTTGGGAAGGAGTGATAGAGGAATGCAAATATCAGAGCGCGACTGGAAGATATTCCGAAAAAATATACCAGACTGGCAGGAACGTTACATGGAACGATTGGAGATGGAATACATAGCTCTTTTGCAAAATGAAAAAAGCGCTTCCGCTAAATTCTGGGAACTAGAAAAACGTATCAAGCAAGATAAAAAATCACCAGGCGTTATAATTGATATGAGGCGCTCAACTGTGATAAATAACATTGTAAGTTTAGTTTCTGATGGTGTTATATCGTTGGATGATTTGAAAGAATTTAGCAATGATTTAAAAGAGGTAGTGAAATACATAGTAGAGAAATGGTAAATCTTAGTCTCATCAGTCTCAAATTACTATGAGACTGGTGAGACCAAGATGAGACTGACTAAAGCTAATGTTTCCTCAACTTGGGAACAATTAATTAAACTCATTCATAGCAACCACATAATCCTGTAATCCGTTTTCTTTCATTGCCAGCTTGGCATATAGCAGAGGTGATTCCTCTGCCAGCCTGTACAGATATACAATATCAGTCGGATTATCAAAGATAACAGAGGAATTACATTCCTTGCACCGGATAACAAGGATGGAGTTCTCTCCGGTATTGACGATAATGGAGTCTGTGGTGGGTTCGTACATACCGAACCGGAAATTAAGATTGTTGTTCATGGCAGTCTTCCTCCCACAGATATTTTGCACCATCCAGCAGGTCGATAATAGCTGTTAGCATATTGGTGTATTCGGTCTGCAATTCTTTAATGGCTTCCGAAGAAGGAGGAGTATCGGAAGTGAAGTCTGGTGTGGTAAATGCCTTTTGCATTTCAAGTAATTGCAGATACAACGCATTTACAGTTTGTACCAGAGGATATATCGTTTCTTTCTTATCAACAACGCAGATACGGTTGTAGATGCAGGAACGAACAAAGTAATCTTTTTCATCATTCCGCTGGCAAGAATCCGGGCTTCGATTTGTCTTCGTTCAGCGTCAGTAATTCTAAAGCTGATGTTTGGATTTTTATGTTGATTGCTCATAGTTTTGCTCCTTTCGTAGTGGGTGTGGCAGCAGGTGTAATAGACAACCTGACAGCCACAAGAATTCATTCTAAATGAAAAATAGAATAAATTAAAATGTATGATTAGTAGGAGCCACAGAGAAATCTGTGGCTCTTGTTGTAATTCCCATAAATTACTTATATAGAATTATAAATAATTAGTGCTTTGATGAGATTATTTGCTCATATTAATCGTAATATAGATAGTAGCTGCTAAAAATACATGACGAGGTGAATATGTATAAGATACAAAAAATATATGATGAACTGGTTGAACAGTACTACCTCTCACTTTTTCGCTTTTGTGTTGGATTTTGTGGAAACAGGGAAGATGCAGAAGATACTGTGCAAATAGCATATATGAAACTATGGAATAGTAAGATGGATTTTGAATCGATAGAACATGCAAAAAATTGGTTATATAAGGTCGCTGTGAATTATATGAAAGACACAATGAAATTAAAGTGGAAAAATGTTGAGCTAATCAGTGAGTATGCGGATGTTTCTTTTGAAAATGATGAGATGTCAGAACTGTTTGAGATAGTGCAATCCCTAGAGAAAGAATATCGAATTGTGATTCTTTTATACTACTATGAGGGCTATTCGGTTAAGGAAATAGGCAAAATTCTTGGGGCAAAAGAAAGCACTATTTCAACGAGATTACAAAGAGCCAGACAAAAATTGCGTTTTAAATTGGAGGAAGAGTATGGAGAATAACGAAATTAAAAGAATGCTTAATCAAATTGAACCAATCACTGATTTGAAAGATAAGCTATTAAGTATTAAGGATAAAAATGAAAAACAACACGCAACAAAGATTATTAATCTTAAAAAAATCGTCAATATTGCAGCAACATTTGTTATGGTTCTAGGTGTGGGAGTTGGTACTGTTTATGCTGCAGAGCATATTTGGGGACTAAATCTGTTTATGAAAGAATTACCTAACGAAGCAACTCCGTATATTAATACTAATATTTCAAGTGATGCTAAGGAAAATATAGATATTTTAGAGGATCTTGTGAGAGTAAAACCAGTCGAAACAATTTTCGAAGGTAAGAGTTGTTTTATAGCACTTGAGGTTACCTTAACGGATGAAAGTGATTATATCATACTACCAAGTGACTATAGCATGACACAAGATTGCACTTTTGAGAATGCGTTGGAAAGTGAAAAAATTGGGGAATATGCGAAGAGAACCAATAAAAAGGTGATTAAAGCGAATGCAACTAGTGATGATTCGCTTAATTACGGAGCAAGTCGGGATTCTAAACTTATCAGTGAAAATCAGTTAATGCTTTATTTGGAACTGACAAGTCAACATCCATTTGAAGAGGGAACTACAATAGATATTCATTTCTATGCAGATGTATATGAGGTCGATGATGATAGTGTATTTGTAATTGGAAAGGATGAGACGATAGGTATTACGGTTGATAATGTTGCAAAAGAAAGTGCGAGCAGATATTATGCATTGTCTGATCAGCAGCCGATGTCTGTTGAAGATAGTGGAATTGTTATACAGTCGATTGCAGTGACCAATACCATTTTAGAAACAAAAGTGGATTTTGTGTTTGAAAATTGTGATGTTCAGCGTATTAGTCAATTATCAGTCAATATTGTAAATGATGATGGTAGTTTTTATCAGAACGGGTATAGTTCTTCCGGTAACATATCTGTATTGGATAATGGCAAAATTATAACATGCGTTGCGTATAAGAAGATGGATTTTCCAGAATGCGTTAATGTTAGAATCAAGGATTTGATTACTGGAAAAGTGTATTATTTGAAAGGTATTCCGTGTGTAAGATAGAAACATAATATTGATCCCGGTAAATGGCGTGAGCTGGTTACCGGGATTTTCTTTGATAATTCGAAAAAATTTGTTACTTTTAAGTGATTTCATTCTTCTAATAAGAAAAAGAACTTATTTATTGGGGGCGTATTAAATGGCGAAAAAACGGCAAAGGAGAAAAAGAAGAATAGCAAGTATTCTTAGAAAGCTAGTAATATTATCCAGCATGGTGGTTGTCGGATGGATATTATCTATAGTCGTAATTGGTAATATATCAGGTATTATAGGGGAAATAATAACCTTATATGGTAATGATAGGAAGAATGAAATACTATCTAATACATATCAATCAGATGGATTGATAACGAATAAAGAGATGGAACTTCCCAAAATAGAACAACCGGTGACAATTATGATTGATCCTGGACATGGTGGTCATGATCCAGGTACAAGTACTCTAAATTGTGTGGAAAAAGATATAACACTTCAAATTGCAAGATGCTTGGAAATGTATTTGATGGATTCAGGTGCACAGGTTATTCTAACTAGAACAGAGGATACTTTTATTGATAAGTACGATCGAGCAAAATTAGCCAACGAAAATACTGTTGATTTATTTATTAGTATTCATTGCAATTATCTTGATAATTTCAGTATTTCTGGTGTTGAAACTTATTATTTTGAGGGCGCAACCGATTCTATGAGTTTGGCCAATACCATTCATAAAAATGTATTGGAAAATACCGGTGCCAATGATATGCACGTTCGCACCAATGATTTTGTAGTTATACGCGAGACTAGGATGCCTGCGATTTTGATTGAAACAGGGTACTTAAGCAATCAGGAGGAAGCCATAAAGCTGAATAATGAGGAATATCAAAAGAAGGTTGCGTATGGTATTGGATGTGGAATTGTAGAGTTTTTGAATAATAAATGATATTATGTTAGTTTTTAACAGGTTAGTTCATCTAATGAATGCCCATTTTCTATTACACAAATCCGCTCCATATTATTTCCATAATTTGGTCAACCGCAAGAAACTGCGATTGTTTGTTGAGAAAAGAACATGTATTGTGGTATTCGTGAAGAGATGGAGTTTATTCTGGAGATATTAATTGAGAAAAACATGCAGTTGGGTGGCTGTAGGCAAATTATCCGGAGGATTACAAAATTACGCTAAAATGCACGGCAGATGCAGGACAATTTTATCGTATGGCGTATCCGGACAAGGTGGTCAGAGTTTATCACTGTCCGCCGGTGCAACAGCCATATTGGAATACCATTTATCTGGATGATTTTCCGGATGAGGAATTGCTTAATATGATTGACCATGCGTATGAAACGGTATTTAACAGTTTTAGTAAAAAGATGCAGAAACAGATTATGGAAGAAGTATAGGTGTTCACAAAATAAACACAAAAAAATTAGCACTCACTATTGACAAGTGCTAACAATGGTACTATAACATAGTCAGAACAGAAGAAAAGAAACTTTTTAAGTGTTTCTAAACATTCTAGGTTCAAAGTTTCATATTAACAAAGGTGTAGTTTTTTTAAGTAGAAAGGAAGGATGACTTATGATGACACCTAGTTTATTCCATGACAACTTTGATTTATTAGACCGCTTTTATCAGGATCCAAGGTTTGGATTTGACGACCATGAATTTAAAAACATGGAAAAGAAATTGTATGGTCATAGAGCTAAAAATGTTATGAATACAGATATAAAAGAAACTGATTCTGAATACGAAATGACCATAGATCTTCCGGGCTTTAAGAAGGATGAGGTCAGCGTTGCACTAGAAAATGGTTATTTGACAATCAGCGCGGCTAAAGGCATCAATAAAGATGAAGCTGAAAGTGAAGAAGAACATAAGAAAGGAAACTATATCAGACGTGAAAGATATAGTGGTTCATGCCAGAGAAGCTTTTATGTGGGAGATTCGCTTACGGTTGAAGACGTCAAAGCTAATTTCAAACATGGTATTTTGAGTTTGACCATCCCGAAGAAGGAGCATAAAGAGATTGCAGGTAATAAATATATTGTAATTGAGTGATAGGAGGACAAGAACATGAAAGAAGTAATTAAAGCATATACTCGGAATCCTCATGTATTAAGAAAGCTGATTCGTTTTATGGGATATGTTCCGGCTAATATCATTGAAAAGGAGAAGAAATCAGTTACTCCGGTTGAAATTTCACAAGAGGATCAAAAAAAATTGCTGAAAGTCAGCGATGACAAGACAACAATTAAAATTAGTTATGAAGGTAAACTTTATAAGATAAAAGTTGCCAAGGTTTATATGGATGAGACGAACAAGGATATAGATGAAATTGAATTAGCTATTGTCAGCTAAAAGAAATGTAAAAGGTCTTCTATGTGATGGAATCATAGGAGATCTTTTATTATGTCAAGAAAATAAATTATGTAATGGAACGATGAAAGCGTACAGCAGTAGAAATGAAGAAAAATAATATAGAAATAACAGAATTTCAGTGATGATTGAAAGAAATCGTAATGCTTGTGCATATTATTTATGTAAAGCCTTAAGGAGTGAACATATATATGTCAAAAGAAGAATTTGCAGCCTTTGCAGAAAAGTATATGGATACAATTTATCGTGTGGCATATAGCTGGACGAAGAATCCGGATGATGCAAATGATGTGACGCAGGACGTTTTAATACAACTATACAAAACAACAAAGGAGTTTGAGTCAGACTCTCATTTAAAGAATTGGTTAATTAGAGTTACCGTCAATCAATGCAAAATGCTTTTCAGATCGCCGTGGAGCAAAATGGAAGATATAAATGATTATGCAGAAACTATAGGATTTGAAGATGAAAGTTATTTGGATTTGTTTCAGGCAGTTATGAAGTTAGACAAGAAGTATAGGGTTCCATTGATGTTGTTTTATTATGAAGGATACTCTACAGCGGAGATTTCTTCGATTTTAAGTGTCCCGGAAAAAACAGTCAGTACCAGACTTTATCGTGCAAAGGCTAAGTTAAAAGATTATTTGAAGGAGGAGTAAATGGATGACAGATAGGGAAAAATTTCATAAAACTTTTGAAAAATTACATGCTTCTCCGGAAATGATAACGGAGGTATTGAACATGGCAGAAGAAAATAAAGTTAATTCAATTGGGGAAAAGCGTATAATGTCTAGAGTTGCTGTAGCTGCGATTGTATTGGTACTTACAATATGTTCCGGTACTGTTGCTTATGCGATGGATTTAGGGGGTATTCAGAGAATTGTTCAGGTTTGGATTCATGGTGATCAGACAGATGCTGTCTTTACAACCGAAAACGGAACATATACGCTTGATTATACGGATACTGAGGGTAGAGCGGTTCAACGAGGTGGTGGAGGAGTGGCTATCAATGCGGATGGAACTGAAAGACCACTAACAGAAGAAGAACTCCTGGAACATATAAATTCACCGGAGGTTACTTATGAGGAAGATGGTACGGTATGGGTGTATTATTTAAATCAGAAGCTGGAAATCACAGACAAATTTAAAGATGGTATATGTTATGTTAAATTAAGTGGCAATGGCGAAACAATATATATGACCGTAAAATATCAGCATGGTTATGCAATGAGTCCGCATTGTTATGTACAGCCCGAGGAATTTAACACTAGTCCGAGGTAAGTTATTTTGGTGATAACCTGCCGGGTTCGAAAAAAACCTGGGAAGACAAATTTTTTAATTATATTCCTTACATTATCGTGAGCCTGTTTGCCGGAACTTTTGTAGATAACCATAGCAAAAAGAAAATTATGCTGGTATCGGATAGTATTGCTGCAATCTGTTCTGTAGCCATGTTTTTCTTAAGCGTGAGAAGCGAACTGCAGATATGGAATATTGGGATCTTTGTTCAGCTTTATTTTCTATAGGCGGAAGGATATCCGCAATCTATAGCGTTTACCACTCCCGGTTTGTCTGACTGATTTCTTGTTAGGGAGAGTTACTTTATTTGATAAACCTGGTATAATAAGTCATCGCAACACTTTGGCAACAGAAAAAAATTTAAGAAAATAAACAACTTGCCGGGTTTAAATAGTAAACAGTTTGACGGGGATTTTGGTAAGTATATCACCAGAATCCCTGTTTTATTTTTTTAGATTTTGATTTAAAAATTCACTTATTAAGAGAGAAACTTGTTGAGATTGAGGAAAAAAGAAAAGCCGGGGAGATAAAATTTACGCAGACTTTACATAACTGTGGTAGAATAATTTACATTTTAAAAGCATAATAAAAAATCAACGACCTTTAGAGCAAGGTGATTGTCCGAAAGGATGCACGCTCCAAGAGGTCGTTATTTTTATGCCTGCTGTCCTACGTATGATTTAGAATGGTAAGTAACTCTGCTCGATTCGCACACTCTGCTTTTTTCAGGATGTTGCGAACATGGAATTTTACAGTGTTTTCAGAAATAAAGAGCTGTGCCGATATTTCGCCGTTAGAAGCACCTGTGGCAATAAGCTTAAGAACCTCTGCTTCACGTGAAGTTATTTCATACTTTTGTATAAATGCAGTGAGACAATCTTCCGGGCTGGGTGCTGGTTGTGGCACAGGCATATATAGTCTGTTGTAGAGTGCAAAAAATGTGACAAAGGTTACAACAAAGCAGATACTGGATATCAACACAAGTAAAATTTTCTGATCATTTAGCATAATGCCTGTGAGATTGCCGGCTGCATCACCGATTCTGCCAAACATCAATCCAAATCCGGCAACATACAGCAATTCTTCTCTTATACAAGCTATATCAGAGAATACGGTCACGCGGAATACAGTTAAAAATCCAAAGAAGAGATATCCTAAAATCCATAGGATAGTGCTTGCACCTACTTCATTGGACAAGGCAATCATTGCAAATGGGAACACCAGCGCAATGAGACAACTGATTGCCCCGCATTTTCTGCTTTGATCTCCGATAATCCCGGCAAGGATCAAACCAATCGCATAGAATGCCCTGGAAAACTCAAGGCTAATGCCTGTGGAAAGGTCAGTCATTGGAAAATAAAATCCAATTCCGCGAGTGAGACTTAGCAATAATACGGTTAATCCGGCCAGAGCAATTGTGCCGATTGAGATGCTTTCTCTCGTAAATGGAATCGTTTCTGGGGGCAGGATATCCTTTTCAGTTATAATCATCCCGATCGTGATACATATAAATATGCCGTAAGCGATAAGGGCGTAATCTGAGCGAATAAAATTCGCTTGCTCAATCAAAGAAAGTATCCAGGAAGCTATGCTCGATACACCGTATGCTCCGCCGAAGACAACGGAACGGTATTTAGGCTCTATCTGAGTTGCAAGTAAGGTGAGATAAAAGCCGGCAATGATTCCATGAAGGAAATTCATAAGATAACCAAATAGCAGGATGCATATCAAATGATTGATTAAAGTCGAAAGGATAATAAATATAAAATCAATGCCAATGCATATAATAAAGACAGATTTTTTTGTAAATAAATCCTTTTTATGCTTAAGGACAAGACTAAAGCTTAATAGACCGATTGCCTGGAAGATATATCCAATGACTTCTGTGAGCCAGTCTACAGAGGATGCTTCTGCAAAATCAAGCAGATGATACATCCAGGACAAATAGCCGGTTGATGTCCATAGAAAACATAACGCAATGATTACACTATACTGTAGGTTAGCCCGAAGGGTAGTATGTGATTTTAAGGTCCCGTTTGATTCTTTTTCATCTGTCATTTCTAATAGAGTCTCCTTTTTGTAACTATTGATATTCTAGAGCATTTTCCAATGGTTTTCAAGTGACTTGATTGCTGTATAGGGATACCTACCCCAAAACCACCCCTTCTATTTGAATGGTTTTTGGACGTTTCTACACTTGGAGATAGTAGAAATAGAAAAAAAGCAAGGATAAAATTAATGAGATTGTTGATTTTGAGAAAATTTTGAAATGTATCAAAATGTATCATAAAAGAAAATAAATGAGACAGGAGAAACAAAATGAAGAATAATGTGAGAGGCCTGCGCAGATTCCGGAGAAGGAAGAGGATCATGTCATTTATGTTAATTCTTGCTATGTTTTTTGCAGTAATGCCAAATTCGGTAGTAAGAGCAGACGGTATTGATATTGATAAGAACTCTGTTGATGAAAATTCTGAATCTGTGTGGAGTGGTGATGAATTTGGACTAAATTATGACATTCCCACAGGAACATATGGAAGTATTGTAATCCCTGCTACAGAAGTAGAAAATCCGGTACCATATCATTTGACGATTGCCGGGACAGAGGTTACGGCAACTTCTGTGGAAATTCAATCCGGTGCAACGCTGCACATATTTGATGGTGAGACTGGGGATGCAGGTAGTCTAAGTTGCAGTAACATAACCGCACAGGATGGTGCACGTATGGAACTGGGAAGCAGCAGCAATATTCCTGCAGGTATACAGGTATATGATATTTTCTATGATGAAGAGAGTGGAGAAGACAGTTTTGTGGATATTTCCGGTGATGAAGAGTGGGAATGGTTTACCTTTGTGTATGACGGAAATGAAGGTAAGTGGATAGTAGAGCCAAATGAATATGATAGTTTTGGTGGAACAGAGGAAAAGCCGGTTGTGATAGAGGTAGCTGTCCTTGACTATGACTTAGAAGGCGAAGGGTTCCCGATTCATTTTCCGGCAGATATTCCGGAGGAAGATCTCATAGATGGCTGGGACAGAATGAAGGCTCGCGTATCAACTGAAACAGCGTCTATAGAGCTTTCCTGGGATGCGGTAAATACCCCGAACCAGATTTGTGTCGATGGGGCCGGAGAAAACGGTGATTGGCTGATATACGATGTTAGAGAAGGAGAAACCTCATATACTTTGGAATTGAATCAAGGTGACAGGGATTTCTATTGTGTGGAATTCAAATATGGTACGGGAGAGCCTGGATCCGAGGAGTCTTCCTATAGTTTTGAACGTTTACAGTCGGAATTAGATCAGACATATTTTGCATTTGGGGATATCAACAATAGCGGAACTGTAGATGAGGCTGACCTTAAATATGGTGTTATGAGAACACTTTATGAGGGCTTTCGGGTGAATGAAGGAAGATATCAGAGAGAAGGGGCTGCATTAGGGCTGATAGAAGACTTCAATAAGCAGGATTCGACAAATTTGGATTTAAATATGGCAAAGCTGGTGGCTTTTGTCACAGAGGTGGCTCCTCTCGGAGATTCCATTACAGCCACCGATAAGAGCGGTACGAGCCATACTTTTGATGCGTATGAAGTTAAGATCACAATTAATCAGCTGTATGAAGATCGGGAGGATTTAAAGACCTTTCCGGATGAAAATGGAAGTACTGCAACTCCTTTGGAGGAGCCGATAATCCTTACTGCTAAAGTATATTTATTGAATATGACAAACAGCTCTGAACAGGTGATCATAAAGGTAAAAGATTCCTATTTTGTTCGCGATGCATATAGTGAACGAGGAAATGGAAGTGAACCTGAAAATAAAGATGATTTAGAGAATTTTGAGGGTCTGAATGCAAGGGCATTAATTATTGTGGCTGACTTTGATAGTGTCGATGACATTGTACTGTTTGGTAATTATGCACAGGCAAATGAAGCGTTTTCTGATGAAACATCGGATAGTTATTATGCAGCAGGCTTTGGCACGGGTGACGGAATGAAGTTTCTGGGTGATAAGTTTATTGTGTATAAGCCGGATTTCATGGGAGTAACGATCAACGGGACAGGAGAAACAAAAACACCTCTTGCCTGGAGTGTGGAAAGCAGTCTGTCTATTGCGGAAACCGGGCGCAATGAGAACAAAAATACGGAAACAGATATTTATTTTGGCTTTAGCAGTGTGGAGATAGCACCTGTTACGTCAGATGATATAGCCGGTTTAAGTGTTGCAAAAATACAATCTGTGGAAGTGTTAGATGGGATACCTGAAAATGCAGTTAAGATTGAAGATACAGATGGAGACGGTAAGTACACAATTCATTTCTTATCGGATTATTATGACACGGTAAGAATAAGGGTTACGTATAAGCTTGATGATAATACTGCAGATAGTGGAATTATGACCCTGAATCGTGTCGGTATCATGATCCAGGGTGGTATGACAGCCGGAGATTCACATACGGTTAATATTTTCCATGGACATGAGATGGGAGCGACGCTGGATGATAATGTGTATGATGCTTATAAAGCTGAAAATACAGATAAGCAGCATGGAGATTATGGATTTGCATACTATGCAACATATTATTATCCTACAAGCAGTTTGGCAACAAGCGCAGATGTATCCTTATTCGTAACCTATACATATGCAGATGGTTCTGTGGAGAGAAAGCTTTTGGAAAGTGATTATTTTACTGCTGCAACCGGTGAAAATGTTGCAATGAGTGATTATATCCTGTATATGGGGGATGGAAGTAATGCACCTGTAAAGGTGGAAACTATAGCTGTTCCCAATGCAAATCCGGATGGTACAATTAACGGCGCAAAGCTTGGTGCAGGCAAGGGTGTCGAAAAGACGTTCAACTTTAATGATTAAATAGGGAAGGAAGGAATGAAATCATGAAAAAAACAATATACAGAATTATTTCTTTTGCTTTCCTTATGTCTATAGGGTTGTTTTTACTGAACGTGAAAGTATATGCTGCTTCAAACGTTATAACAATTTCTGTAAGTGGAAACACACAGGGAGCAACAGTATCGGGAACGACAGATGATGATGTGGCGGCCGTTTTGATCGAAATACTGGATGAAAGTAGCGGTATCATTACCTTAGAGACACATGCTGTGACAAACGGAAGTTATAATGCTACTCTTTCCTGTGCATTAACAGAGGGAAAGACTTATACAGCATATGTGGTCAATTATAATGGAGCAGGAACTCCACAGAGGATTTCATTTATCGTACCGGTGTCTGTAACCGGAGTCAGTCTGAATAAGACAGCAGAAACAATTACCACAGCAGCAGGAACCGTTCAGCTGATTGCTACTGTGGCTCCGGCTAATGCAAGCAACCGGAATGTTACATGGAGTACAAGTGATGCCTCTGTGGCAACCGTAGATGCAACAGGAAAGGTAACGGCAGTTGGGAACGGAACAGCCATTATTACCGTCACGACAGTGGATGGTGGAATGACGGCAACTGCTACAATTACCGTAAATATTTCTTCCGGTGGCAATGACGAAGAAAATAATCAGATGGAATATACTTCTCCGAATACCGGAGATGAAAATAATCTGTTGTTATGGGTATTCCTATCGATTGGATGTTTGGCAGTTGTTACCGGTATGGGAATAACGAATATAAGAAGAGCAGATAAGCAGTAGCAAATGATGATGAACGTTTTATAGTGATGGGGGGAACCAAACGTCCGCCCATCTCCCCTATAACCTCAGCACTTCCCATTTTGAAGTTACATTCAACTTGCGAAACAGATTCTGAAGATGCTTTTGTAGTGTATTTTCGCGGATGCCCAGTGCGTCCGCGATTTCTGCGTTTGTTTCAAAACGGTAGAGATGGCTGAGAATCTCGACTTCACGTCCGGTCAGGCGAAAGCGTTGTTTCATTTCAGAGAGATGTTTTTCGTCAGAAATATGAAAGGTGGATGAAGTGTCCAGCATTTGGTGCATAACGGAGTTCAAGTGCATACCCAGGGCACGAAGAAAAAACATATCCTCTGTAGAAAAAATGCCGTCAACGCGGGTTCGGTATAATGTCAGAAGGCCAAGTAATTTGCCATTGAAGACGATGGTGAACTGCATGTCATCATAGACATCAAATTTCCGGTAACAGATTTGATAAAGCGGTGAACCAAGACGTGTTTCTTCGTCAAGAATATCACTGGCACGCAGTAGTTTGGACTCCCTTGCATAAAGGTTCCAAATCATATAGTCGGCCTCCGGTTTCTCATAGGCAAGGTAGGCTTCCTCAGCCTCGATAAAATAATCCGGATAGCAGATTGGATTGCACAAGGTAATATCTTCCGGGTTATCATTTTTCTTTAATAAAATGCTGGCATAGCTGAAAGGGATGATAATCTTCAAACGCTGAAAGAAGTTTTCTTTAATATCATCCAGGGAACGCCAGTTGTACATTTCATATACGAGGTCGTTGATGACCAGAAACTGATTTTTATCCATAAATGATCCTCCGGTTTGTAGTTACATTCTGAACTTATATCCTACTGCGTAATATTATAAATAAAAAAATACTTAAAAACAAGTATTTTTAATAATTTATAATTAGAGAATAAATATAATTAATAATAGAAAATAAGAATTTTCGGTGCTATACTGTACTTAGCTTGAAGAAAGCAGATACAAAGGCGTATCTGGGACAATAAGATGTCACAGATGCGCTTTTTTGTTCCGGTGACTTATGCAGAGGCCTAGCGTGAGGCCGGACAGAATGAAATGATATTAAGATTAAGTTATAAAGGGAAAGGTGAATATTATGGCAGATAAGAAACAGGTTATTGAAGATTTAAATAAAGTAGTTGGATTGATTAAACGTGATACAAAGGATATTACGCCGGAAGAGAAAAAAGAGATGATAGCAGATACCATCAACTATTTTGACAATTATGTAAGTCCGGGATGGTTAAAGTATCGTAAGTCCGTATCTTCCGATTCAGAGGGTGGTGCTGTATTAGAGTGGTACGACGAGGGTGCTTACTGCTGTGGATTGAATGATGAGAAATTTATTGACTGTCTGGGTGGTTTTGGTATTTTTACCTGCGGACACAGAAACGAAGAGATTCTCGATGTAGTAAAGGCTCAGTTAGATCACCAGGCATTGCACTCACAGGAACTGCTTGATCCGCTTCGTGGATATCTGGCAAAGGCAATGGCAGACATCACTCCGGGTGACCTGCAGCAGTGTTTCTTTACAAATGGTGGTGCAGAGGCAGTTGAGATGGCTCTGAAGCTTGCCCGTATTGCTACCGGCGGACGTTGGTACATTTCTACGGTAGGTGCATTCCATGGTAAGTCTATGGGTGCAATCTCCATGGGTGGTAAGGGAACTTATCGTGTACCTTATACTCCGATGGTTCAGCAGGTACAGCATGTTGAGTATGGTAATGCAGAGGACATCAGAAAAGCAATTAGAAATCTTCATGCTGTAGGTGAGAAGGTTGCAGCAGTTATCCTCGAGCCAATTCAGGGTGAGGCCGGTGTTATCATCCCTCCAAAGGGTTATTTGGCTGAGGTACGTAAGATTTGTGATGAGACCGGTGTTGCATTGATTTTTGATGAAATTCAGACCGGTATGGGACGTACAGGTACTATGTGGCGTTGTGAGGCAGAGGGAGTAACTCCGGATATCATGACCTTTGGTAAAGCATTTGGTGGTGGCGTATTGCCAATTACCGGTATTATCTGCAGACCTAAGATGTGGACACAGGATCTGATTGATAACCCATGGTTGCTTGGTTCACCAACCTTTGGTGGTAACCCACTTTGTTGTGCAGCAGCGATTGCAACAATCAAGTACATGTTGGAGAATGATGTTCCCGGTATGTGTGCAAGGAAGGGTGAAGTCTTAAAGGCAGGTTTACAGTCTCTGGCTGATAAGTATCCGGAAATCATTCAGGAGGTTCGAGGAACCGGTTTAATGTTGGCGGTAGAGTTCCACTCATGCGAGCTTGGTTATGAGACATCCAAGGGTCTGTTTGCAAGAAAGGTTATGACAGCCGGAACACTTGTAAATGCTAAGACAATTCGTTTTGAGCCGACTGCAGTATTATCCGATCAGGATATCAAGGATGTCATCAGCCGTATGGATGAGGCATTGGCAGATACAAAGAAGTCATTTGGTTTATAAGAAGTAAATAAGGAATGCAAAGGCGCATATCCCTTTTAGGGGATGTGCGCCTTTTTTCTTTCATAGAGAATTGCTTGGAAGTAAAGGGAGGTTTGATACATGAACTTGAATCTGGCTTTAGTTGCAATTATTATTACATTGTTTATTATTATAGGGGCGGTTGCTACTCGTCGGTGCGTCGAATGTATGATTGTTGGTTCTATGGTGGCAGCAATTTTTGTAGGCGGCACGGGATTTCTTACATTATGGAGTGAATCACTTCAGAACCAGCTGGCAGAAAATGTATGGGTTATGCTGGTGTGTCTTCTGTTTGGTGGATTGATCAGTCTGCTGACGGAATCGAAAGGAAGCTTTGGCTTTTCAAAGTACATATCAAAATTCTGTAATAGTGAGAGAAAGACCTTGATGACTACGTTTATCATGGGTATTTTGATATTTGTTGATGATTACTTGAACGTGTTGTCCATCGGAGCCTGTATGAAAAAGATCAGCGATAAACAGAAGTTGCCGCGAGAGTCCCTGGCGTACCTGCTGGATTCCACCGGTGCTCCCGTATGTGTTTTACTCCCTTTCTCTACGTGGGCAGTTTTTTATGCCAGTCTGTTTTATGAACAGGAGAGCGTGCAGGCAATCAGTGGTGTCACATCTGCGATGAGCGCCTACGTTAAAGCGATTCCGTTTTGTTTCTATCCAATCGTGGCATTGATTATTGTGTTCCTGTTTGCAATGGGATGGATGCCAAAGATTGGACCGATGAAAAAAGCATATGCCCGTGTTGCCAAGACCGGAAAAGTCTACTCCGATGCCAGTAGAAAGTACAATCACGATGAATATGAGGAAGATGAGGACGGGAATATCTGGAACTTCCTGATTCCGATGGGGGTACTTGTGGGTGTTGCGGTGGCAACAGGCGATATTCTGGTTGCAGTTATTATTGCATTGATCGTCTGCTTTGTTATATATGTGCCGCGTAAGATTGTCTCCATTGATAACTTCTTAAGTAGCATGATTCGTGGTTTTGGCGATATGCTTCCGACACTGACAATGTTGCTTGTAACATTTGTACTGAAAGATATTTCTGCTCAGATGGGAATGACAGAGTATATTATCCGGATTGCCCAGCCACTTCTGGTTGCTTCCATTTTCCCTGCAATGGTATTCTTACTTGGTGCAATTTTGGCATTTACCACCGGTTCTGACTGGGGAATGAGTTCTATTATTACGCCAATTGTATTTCCACTCGGTGCAGCACTTGGCGCAAATCCAATTCTGATTATGGCGGCGATTATTTCCGGAGGTACCTTTGGAAGTCATGCATGTTTTTATGCAGATGCAACACTGCTCGCTTCTCAGTCTTCCGGTGTGGAGAATATGGAGCATGCTTTGACGCAGATTCCGTATGTAATCATTGCGAGTGTGATCTCTGTGGCGTGTTTTGTTGTTGCCGGATTCGTTATGTAGAAGTTATAATATAAGATATGGGAGGATTAGAGGATGGATAAATATGTAGTTACGATAACTCGTCAGTTCGGCAGTCTCGGACGTCCAATCGCGAAACGAATGAGCGAGCTCTTAGGTATTGAGTATTATGACAGAGATATTGTGGACCAGGCAGCAGAAAAGTTAAAGCTTCCGGTTTCGATCATCGATCAGGAAGAGGAAAAAGCGGCAAAACAGACAATCAATCAGTTTTCGCGCATGCAGTTTCCACTTGGAAAGGGTACAAGCGCGACGCAGGATAAGATTTTTGAAGCACAGGAAAATATTATTAAATTTTTGGCGGAAAAGGATAATTGTATTATTGTCGGAAGATGCTCCGATTTCATCCTGAGTGAGGTGGAACGAAGTATGCACATTTACATCTATGCATCCTTTGAAGCACGCTTAAAACATTGCATAGAAGACTTAAATATGGAAGAGGCAGAGGCGAGACGCATGATGAGGAGCGTGGATGAGGCTCGTGATTCATATCACATGCAATATGCGGGATACCTTCCGGACGACAAACGGCATAAAGATATCCTCATCGACAGCAGTCTGTTCGGTGTGGAAGGAACGGCACAGTTTTTGGCAGAGGCTGTAAAACGTAAATTTGGAACGGTATAGGTAGTTCTTTGTATGGCAGGTAACCGGGATGGTTGCCTGCTATTTTTTATGAATAATTAGACATTTTTAAGGTGCGTTGGTATAATTGGGACTATAAAGTGAGGATACGATAAAATGAGACAGATTTTCAGCAGGATAAAGAATTTGGTTAAAAGTAATATACCGGATGCACCTAAAAACAGTGCGGAGATTCTTGAAGAAGAGTTGAAACAACTGAAAAAGAGGCTAAGCTCGGATGAGAATGGGGTTAAATCTCAAAAACGCAATTATGTTCAATCGAATGGTACAGCGGGCAGGGTGCAATACAGTAATACATATCTGGTATACTATCATGGTATGGACATTAATAAGAAAAATCAACACATTAAAAATGTGAAAGAGAATAATAAAATGCTTTAGGAATAAACATGGAACAAGTGATTGGTATCATGTTGGATGGAATTGTCGATCAGATCATAGGGGAGGAAAACATAAAATGAAGAAACAGTATGTGATGACGGAAAGAGCACATTTTATGTGCCCAAATATGCATTTTGGAATGCTGACGGAAATCGAAAAAGAATATGACAAAGCGGGTGTAGAAGCAACTTTAAACAGAATGGCCGATGCACATCCTTTTTTGAAAAGTTTCATTGCATACGAGGAAGGAACACAAAGACTCTATTATAAAATAACGGATTGCTCACAAATAGATTTATCCATAAAGGAAGACATATCGTTATTGTGGACTGATTACAAGAAGGTTTCTGAAAAAGAATGGAATGTATTCAAAAATGGTCTGCTAAAACTGTACATTTACCCGCAAGAGAAAGGAATGAAACTCTTGTTCATTGCGCACCACTTATTGGTAGATGGACGAGGATTATTGGATATTGCACAAGAGTTTGCCAATGATTATGTGGGTGCGATTCCGCCTGTTTATGTTGAGGAGGCATTGATGGAAAGTATCAATGACTTGCCACCCAATAGCAGTTTGTCCGGAATAAGTAAGATGCTGGTAAAGCAAGCGAATCGGCAATGGGAAAAGGAAAACCATATTGTAAGCTATGAACAATATGAAAGTTTTATAGAAGCATATAGTAAAAAACATTCAATCGAATATGAAACTTATGAGGTGGATGATACTGCCGTGGCGCAGATGGCACATCTTTGTAAGGAAAATGGTTTTTCCATGAATGACCTTTTGATGGCGCATATGTATGTACAAACCGGAATCTCCAAAATTATCATTGCTGCTGATATCAGAAAGATGATTTCGAATTATAGAAAAGGTGCATTGGGAAATTATTCTACTGCAATGGGAATTTCTTGCAAGTCAAAAACAACCGATGTGGTTGAAATGGCGAAAGCAGTTCATAAACAGGTTCAAAAACATTTGAAGAAGAATAGGTCGTTAATGCTTGTCCTTGCCTGCTACTTTGAGATGATACCTACTTTATTGGATGCGGCGGCAATTTCCGCATTGGGAGGGTTTGAGAGTAAAGCAGGTAAGTTTGTTGGGGGTAGTATGTTTGGCTTTGGACAGCCTAAGTCATATAGTATTACAAATTTAGGAAAAGTAGAGAATGACAATATAAAATCTATTATGTTTATTCCACCGGCGTCGCCGGCTGCAAAATTGACACTCGGAGTTGTAACACTGAACGGAACGATGAAAGCGTGCAGCAGTAGAAATGAAGAAAAATAATTCTTTCAAATTGTTAAAATGGAAGATGAGATGGAGTTAAAGATTCCTCATGCTTCTGCAAATAGGAAAGGGATATGCCAATGAAAGTGACTTATATTTATCACAGCTGTTTTCTGATTGAAACCGGGAAATGCTATTATCTTTTCGATTATTTTAAGGGTTCTCTTCCGCAGATGGACGTGGGAAAACCGATTTTGGTTCTGGTCAGCCACAAACACAAAGACCACTACTGTCCGACGATATTTTCGAATTTAAAAGAATTAGGAATGCAAAAAATATATGCTGTTTTATCGAAAGATATACCCTCTAGGACCGTTCCGGAGGATATTCCGTGTATGATCGTTTCTCCCTGTGAAAACTATGAATTGCCATTAGGACAGAAACTTATCACGTATCGTTCCACGGATAAAGGCGTTGCATTCCTTATTCAGGATGGAGATGAGCTGTTCTATCATGCCGGAGACTTAAATGACTGGGTATGGGAAGAAGAAACAGATTCTTATAATCGCCAAATGACGGGAAGCTATCGAAAACAGATTGATCTTTTGTCCGAGGAACTGCATGGAAGACCCCTTACTGCGGCCTTTGTTGTTCTGGATCCCAGACAGGAGAAAGATTATGGAAGAGGGATGCTGTATTTTCTAAAACGTATTCAGGGGAATTGTATTTATCCCATGCATTATTGGGAAAAGCCGCAGATCATCGAACGTTTTATACAAGAATACCCACAGTATCAGGAGCGTATTAAGCTGACAGAAACGCTACATTTTTAGATAACACAATTATTTTATTACGGATCCGAATGGATATTGGCGGGAAAAAAATTTTGTAAATGTATTGCGTGGTTGTCTTCATAAGTGCTATCTTATAAACAAAGAACGATTGGCTGATGATGAAGAGTATCGAAATAGAAACTTTACTCTGTGGAGGAAACATAATGGGACTATTGATTAATTGTCTTGCTGTGGTATGTAGTACAATAATTGCAAGTTGCGGAATTAGTTATTTTCTGCGTGAAAAGAATGCCGGGAGTCTGCGATATTATATGCTTGTAATGAGCTTTTTTGGTGTTTTATGGAGCGCTGGTTATGGAATCATGGGATTTACGGAAACAGCAGAAACGGCGGCTATATTCCGGGGAGTCGGAGTGTTAGGCGTTGCGGGTTTTATGATGACGGAATCGCTGATGGTTGCTTATATGATCCGGATTCCTAAGTGGCTGTTTCGCACTTATGCAGCTGTATTTGGAATTTTTGCTGTCATAGATTTGATTTTTTTCATACCGGATCCTCATCCTTTTGTGCGGATAGACGGAAGAATGTGCTATTATGCAACAAATAGCATTGGAAGAAACATACATAGTGCATTTTTAGTATTTGTCGCCATAACAATGATTAGCATTGCTGTTATCTGGGTGCGTAAGGAAAAAACCACACGTGAGGCTTATTATGTAAGGGCTGTCATTTTCTCTAATCTGGCCATCTTGTTTTCCTGTATTCCCGATACGATTCTGCCGTTGTTAGGAAAGCCCTCTTTTCCGAGTTCTGCTTATGGGATGTTCCTGACCTATATGATTACGTGGTTTTGGGGTACAAGGTTTAATACGTTCAGTATCACGGTGGGAAACTTAAGCCAATATATTTATGAGTCTGCAAACACCGCCATATTGATTTTTGATGAACACTTCCGTCTTGTTTTGGCGAATCATTACGGACAGAAGCTTTTGGGAATTGAGAAGATTGAAAATCAGATATTTTCCGGGTTGTTCCAGAGTACAGAAGAGGAAGTCGACAGACTGCTTTGTAAGATTTTACAGGATAACAAGGGCGTAGCGGAGCTGGTATCCAAACACGGAGAAATCAGCTGCTCGCTGAATTTTTCTGTTGCAAGAGACTTCCATGACGATCCTTACTGCATCGTCTGTTTTGTCTATGATCTTACGAAGGAAAAAAATATGCTACAGGAAGTGGTTCGTGCAAATGAAGCAAAGAGCCTGTTCCTTGCCAATATGTCTCATGAAATCCGTACGCCAATTAATGGCATTCTTGGTATGGACAGCATACTTTTAAAAGAATGCAAAGACGAGAATTTAAGGGAATATGCAAAAAATATCCAGAGCGCGGGGCAATCTCTACTTTCCATTATCAACGATATTCTGGATATATCCAAGATTGAGTCCGGCAAACTGGATATTATTCCGATAAAATATCAATTGTTTTCTATATTAAATGACTGCTACAACTTAACAAAAGTAAAACTGGAAAATAAGTCGATTGAATTAGTAATACAGATTAATGAAAATCTACCTTCGTGGTTATATGGAGATGAAGTCCGGATTAGACAGATTATCAACAATTTCCTGTCCAATTCCGTAAAATATACAAAAGAGGGAAAAATTACATTCTGCCTGGATTACGAAGAAATCTCGAAAGAACAGATTATGCTTGTTATCTCCGTTGCTGATACAGGAATCGGAATCAAGGAGGAGGATTTAGGAAAGCTGTTCGAATCCTTTACCCGGATCGAAGAAAAGCGCAATCGCAATATTGAAGGAACGGGCCTGGGGCTGAATCTTACGAAAAGACTGGTAGATTTGATGGGTGGGGAGATTTCTGTGGAAAGTACTTACGGAAAAGGATCCTGCTTTACTGCCAGAGTACCTCAGAAAATAGTAGACGCCAAGCCTATGGGGGATTTTAGTAAACGCTATCAGCAATATCTGAAGACTTCCGATGACAACACCCTGTCTTTTGAGGCACCAAAAGCCAAGATTCTTATCGTGGATGATGTGGAGATGAATTTAAAGGTAGCGGCAGGTCTTCTGAAAGAAACAAAAATACAGATTGATACCGCAGTTAGTGGCAGGGAATGTCTGGAATTTGTCAAATTAAAGCAGTATGATATGATTTTTCTGGATCATATGATGCCGGAGATGGATGGTATTGAAACCCTGCAAAGTATGAAGAAACTTGCGGATAACCTGAATAAGGAAACGCCGGTTATCATGCTGACAGCGAATGCTATCGTCGGAGCAAAAGAAGAATATATGGAGGCGGGCTTTACAGATTATCTGACAAAGCCGATTCAGGAGACGGCATTATTGGAGATGCTTCTTAAGTATCTGCCGGGAGAACTTATTGGCAGAAATGAAGAAATAAAGAATACGAAAGTTACGGTGCAGGAAGAACCAAAAGAGCACATGGATGATTCAGAAACAGGACAGATGCAGCAGCTGTTAAAACTGGAAGGTCTGGATGTGAAAACAGGACTTTCATATTGCATGAATGAAGAAGATTTTTATTCAGAAATGCTGGAAGAGTTTTTGAAAGCTGATAAATTGTCAAATCTCAAGCAATTGTTTGATGCTGAGGATTGGCATAATTATGAAACCATCGTACATGCACTGAAGAGTACCTCGCTGACCATAGGTGCGGTTCGTTTGTCAGAGAAAGCAAAAGCACTGGAAATGGCAGCAAAAGAAGGAAATACAGATTATATCCGGGAACATCATAAAGAGGCACTGGCAGAATACATAGAACTGACCGATCGATTGAAAGAAATATTCAGCAATGGAAAATAACGGAATTTACGGAAGCTTTTGAATCGGTTTTCCGTCAAATGCTGTATATCCCAATGGGTTCTTACGGTATGCCGCCGGTGAAATTCCCACCTTTTCCGTGAACTGCCGTATAAAGTAAGTATCATATTTAAAACCACAGTTTTCAGCAATTTTATCAATTCGCATGTTTGTATTGGATAAAAGCTCCTGCGCAATCTTTAACCGGTAATACATCAGATATTCCATACAGGTGCAGGAGAACTGCTGTTTAAATTTCTGGTTCAGCGAAGTTCGGTTCAGGCTTACCAGATCGCAAAGCTCTGTCAGGGTAATGTTCTGATTATAATTTGTATGAATGTATTCTGCGCAGATGGTGGCTGGATTCGTGATTTCGGTCTCCTTAAAAAATCCTAACTTGCGCTGGTCCACATAAATGTCATAAATGCAGTTGATGACCTGAAGGAGCATTCTGCGAATCCGGCAGGTCCAGAATCCGTCACTTTGGGAAAAGGTTTCCGCACCAATCATCAGCATTAACTCATTGATGTGAATATAATTTTGTGGAGTCAGATTAAAGATTCCCTGAAAATTATCTTTGTGTTTTGTAAACATGTAAAGCATGCGTCGGTTGTAGACATGCTGTTCATCGATTTCGATATCTTCGTTTAGGTTGTCAAAGGTAAGACATGCCTTAATAAACCATGGGTCAAAATGAAACGATTTGGCACTGAGATTTTCTGAATGAATCAGTTCCACGATATCATACTGCGACATACAGATGATGCAGGGAGATTTTAAGAGACTTACGTGATGGTTGATTTTAATGGTGGCACTTCCGTTGGTAATCAGCACAATGGAAACTCGTTCTTTAACGGGAAGTTGTGTAAGGGTATCATAAAAATCAAATTCTAATGGAATAATTCGGTCTTTGTGGCGATCCTGCTGCGGCATGGTAGGTTTCTCCTTCTTCTTCAACGATTTTAAAATTTGTTCTGAAAAATTCTGGTTGATCTTTGCAGATTGTATAGAAAATTAATGCAAATGTATCATTGTCATCATTTTTTCACCTTGTTAAACTGTAAAAAGTATAACGTATTGCGGAGGTGATGTCCAGCATGAAACGACTGGTTTACTATGTAAGACCTTATTATGTGCACATCCTGATAGCCACTGTGGCAAGTATTGGGTGTTCGGTGGCAGGAATATGGGTGATTGACCTTTTAAAACAGGTCATTGATGTAACAGTAAGCGGAAAAATCCGGGAAGAACTGTTGGGACTAATTGTAAGTGCAGGAGTGTTGATTCTGATTGGAATGGCATCCAATTATCTGACAGTAATCATGACGGGATTTTTTGGCGCCGGTATTTTAAAGAATCTGAGAGAGGATGCTGTGAAACACATGATGGAAGCCTCGCCGGATTTCATGGAGAAAAATAACTTCGGTGACATCATGGCAAGGCTCTCATCGGATATTAGTGTGATTGCAGGCTATATGCAGACGTATTTTAAGGACTGTCTGTATGTGCCGGTCATGGTGGTTGTATTTGCAATCTATCTCATGCAGCTTCATATCCTTCTTGCCGTTTTGTGTCTGCTTCCGCTCATTGTTCTGGTGCCTCTCAGCATCCGTCTGATGGGACCGGTAAAATTTGCCCAGGCAGAATATGTGAAAAAGCTTGGCATGACAAATAATCATATTCAGGAAGCATTTGACGGAGTGGAAGTCATTAAATCCTATAATTTACAGCATGCCATGGAGCAAAAATATCATGATGCGCTGAAAGAAACATTTGACATTTCCAATGAAAATGATTTGCGGCAGTACAACATACAGCCCTTTACCATGATGATTCGTGAAGTTCCTGTTGCCATTGCTCTTTGTGTCAGCGGATGGATGGTTTTTCGGGGATGGATGACGCTGGGTATGATGGTAGCTGCTTTAAGCGCCGTGAAAAAACTCATTGATCCTCTGGATAGTGCTTATCAGCTGGTAGTGCGGACACAGATGGCGATGATTTCTGCAAACAGGGTCTTTTATGTAATGGATATTCCAAAGGAGGTCACGGAAGGAAATCTTAAAGTCGTATCCCAAAACGGAGAAAATGTATTTACTTTTCAGAATGTTTCCTTTTCTTATGGGGGAAAAGAAAATACCACGTTAAAGGACCTGAGTTTTTCCATTAAAAAGAATCATAAGACTGCCATTGTGGGAAAGAGCGGAAGTGGTAAGAGTACGCTGATAAAGCTTCTCTGCAGGCAGTATGGAACAGATATGGGCAAAATCCTGTATTATGGGGAGGATATTCTGGATGTCAGTCCAAAACTTTTGCGGGATGACATGGCATTGATTTCACAGGATGCACATCTCTTTCCTATGTCGGTTTTGGATAATATCCGCATGGGTAATCCGGATGCTACCAGAAAAGAAGTTATTCTTGCTGCCGGACAGGCGGGGTGTCATGAATTTATTGAGAGGATGCCGCAAGGGTATGATACCATTCTGGAGGAGAAGGGAAATAATTTATCCGGCGGACAGAAACAACGCATCTGTATGGCAAGAGCATTTTTAAAGAATGCAGATATTTTTCTGCTGGATGAGCCAACATCTGCACTGGATAAGGAAAATGAAGAATCGATCTGCCGTACTCTTGCAAAGATTGCAGAAAATAAAACCGTGATTACCGTGGCACACCGTCTGACAACCATCATGGATTATGATGACATTATTGTCATGGAAGAAGGGAAAATTGTTGAGCGCGGTACCCATCTGAAACTTATGGAGCAAAAGGGCAGATATTATGCAAACTTTCAGGAATGTGTATCAGCAGGAGGTGACAGTACATGGGCGAATTAAGACGGTATTTTTCATACATTGGTAAGTATAAGGGAGCGTATTGGGGAAATTTTGTTCTTACCCTTCTTTTGTCAGCAGTCATGGAAGTACAGTATTCCTACATGAATAAGCTGGTATTTAATGCGGTAGAGCATACAGACAGCAGACTCTTTGTGCATGCAGTCATTCTGTGTGTGATTCTGGTGGTGCTTCGCTGCCTCTCGCCATACTTAAGGTATTTCCAGATAAAAATTGTCCGTAAAATCGTGTTTGATATTAAGATGAAGCTGTTTCAGAAGCTGATGCGCCTTAACATGGATTTTTATGAAAAAACACACAGTGCCAATGCACTGAAAATTTTAAATGATGATGCCAATTCCCTGAAGGATTCTTATTTTTCCCATGTGTACTGGGTAGTGGGAAAGGTTTTTAATGGAATGGCAGCAGTGGTGGCAATGGTTATTTATAGTCCCTCCCTTGCGGTAGTCTCCATTGTATTTTCCGTGATTACGGTCCGTGTTTCCCTGAGGATTCAACAGAATATGAAGAAAATGGAAAAAAATATTCAAGGAAGCATTTCCCGGCTGACAGAGCGCTTAAGTGATATTTTGTCCGGGTTTATACTGTTAAAAATGTACCGTGGCGCATCCGTTGTATTGGAAAATTTCCGGGAGGAAAATGAAACGGTACTGCGGGAAGAAAAAAGGAGGACAGAAAAAGCCGGCTCGCTGGAGATGATTTCCTTTCTGTTAGGAATTCTTGGAAATTTCGGAACGATGATTGCCGGGGCAGTTTTTGTGTCACAGGGAAGAATGGATTATGGAACAGTCATGGCGGTGGTTTCGCTTCAAATGAGTGTAAGCGGCATGGTACAGCGGTTTGGTTCTTCTCTGACAATATTTTCTGCTTCCCTTGTGAAGGCAGGAAGAGTGTTTGATTTCCTGGAAGATGGTGTGGAAGAAACAGAAGAACACATGGAAGAAATAAAAGAAATAAAAGGAAATCATGCCGGGGGAGAGACAGAAACTCCGGTTATTATACAGAATCTGAATTTTTCCTATGAGGAAGGCAGGATGGTGTTAAAGCAATTTTCCATGAAAGCAGATTATGGTGAAAGGATTCTACTGACCGGAGAGTCCGGATGCGGGAAAAGTACCCTGCTACGGTTACTCATGGGATTTTACGGGAAATCCTCCGGAAAAATCCGTATCTTTGGGCGGGACATTGAATCCTATTCACTTGCACAACTGAGAAATATGATTACCTATGTCCCGCAGAATTGTTATTTGTTTGAAGGAACCATACGGGAAAATATTCTCATGGGCTGTTATGCAAAAGAAGGTATGGAGAAAGAAGTGGAACGGGCTGCAGGGCTTGCTTATGCGGATGAATTTATTCGGAAACTTCCCCAGGGATATGAAACAAAGCTTTTGTCAGGAGGCAGTAATTTATCCGGCGGACAGCGTCAGCGGATTGCCATTGCAAGGGCTTTTCTCAAGGATGCACCAATTCTTCTTCTGGATGAGCCGTCCTCTGCATTGGATGCAGAGAGTGAAAGGATACTTTGTCTGGCAATGGATGAGCTTATGAAAGATAAGATTGTGTTTATGGTTACGCATGGGACGAATTTTAACGGTAAGTTTGACCGGATGATTTCCCTCTAAAATACAAGTCAAAAATTTCCAATTAATCCTTTTAAATACTTTACATCTCCTATCTTTACGGGGTAAAATAGAAAAAAAGTATTACCATTCACTGTTTTAGCACGGAAGATTCATTTAAGGAGGACCAATGAAAAAGATTTTAATGACAATCCTTATATTTGCCTGTGTGATTGTTGCAGGAATATTTTGGATACGTATGAACCAGCAGGAAACGGATATCACAAAGACACAAACAAAAGTAGGTGTAATCCTGAATGGTACAGTTGACGACCATAGTTGGGGAGAATCCCATTATAATGGGCTGGAGATTAGTGCAAAGGAACTGAATCTGAATGTAGTATATAAGGAAAACATTCCGGAGGATGAGAACTGCGTGGAAATAATGGAGGAATTAATCGCAGATGGATGTAAAATAATCATTTGCAATTCCTTTGGATATGGTACATGGGAACTGGAATGTGCAAAAAAGCATCCGGAAGTTTATTTCTTCCATGCCACTGGGGTGGAAGAAACGGATAATCTGGCTACCTATTTTGGAAGGATCTATCAGATGCGGTATTTGAGCGGAATTGTGGCAGGTATGCAGACCGAGACCAATGAGATTGGGTATGTGGCATCGCTTCCCATTGCAGAGGTAAACAGGGGAATTAATGCTTTTACTCTGGGGGTTCGTCTGGTAAATCCACAGGCAACGGTTTATGTAAAGTGGAGTGATTCCTGGACGGGAGAAGAAGAGAATGCCAGGGCAACCACAGAATTAATAGAGGAACATCAGATTGATGTGCTTGCCATGCACACGGATGCCATGTCACCGTTGGAAATAGCGGATGAAAATGGAATATGGACGATAGGATATAATGTGGATAATAGTGAAAGATTCCCGGATACTTATCTGACAGCACCGGTCTGGAACTGGGAATGTTTCTATGAGCCGAGAATTTTAGAATGTCTGCAGGGAAAGTTCCGGGGCGTTCATTATTGGGAAGGCGTTGAAACCGGGATTGTGGATCTGGCACCGTTGACGAAGAATGTGAAGCCTCAAATCGCAGAAAAAGTGGAAGAAGAACGGGCACGTCTGATGAGTGGAATGTTTGATGTGTTTTACGGGCCGATTGTGGATAATGAGGGTAATATACGGGTAAAAGAAGGACAAAGCATGACGGATTCTGCCATGCTGAATGATTTTTTCTGGTATGTAGAAGGGGTAGTTACGGATGAAACTAAATAAGAAAAAAAGAGTTGTATTATTAATCGTATTTGTAATATTACTGGTGGTTATCTTTGCAGTATTACTTTTTATGGGAAAGAAAGATACCCAAAAAGAAAAAATAGGATTTATCATAACGGGGGCCATGGATGAAAAAGGCTGGAACGGAATGCATTATGAAGGGGTATCTGCAGCCTGTGAAGAACTGGGGGTCGAACTCTTAGTCAAAGAAAATGTGAAGGAATTTCAAGGGCAATGTGAGCCGGCAATCGAAGATCTTGTGAACCGGGGATGTAAGATGATTATCCTGACAAGCTATGGATACGCAGAAGAGGCGACGAATGCCATACATAAATATCCGGAGGTATCCTTTTATTGTAATTCCTTTAACTATCATGCAGAGAACGTAACTTCTTATTTTTCCAGAATGTATCAGGCACGTTATCTGGCAGGAATTGTAGCGGGAATGAAGACCGAAACCAATCAGATTGGTTACGTGGCGGCTATGCCGACGAGTGAAGTTAATCGTGGTATCAGTGCCTTTACATTAGGCGTTCGGCGGGTGAATCCACAGGCGGTTGTCACAGTGGCATGGAGTAATGCATGGGATGATGAGGAAGTTGAGAGGAAACAGGCGAACAATCTCATTGAAAATACAGGCGTGGATGTGATTACTTATCATCAAAACCAGACCTATGTGGCAGAAGAGGCAGAAAAGGCCGGTATCTATTCCATCGGTTATCATCAAAGCTTAGAAAACTGTTCGGACAAGTTCTTAACGGCAGTCGTGGGAGACTGGAAATTGGCTTATGAAGCCATTATCAGACAGTATCTGCGAGGAAACTCATCGGAGATTAAGATATACTGGGTAGGCATGGAAGAAAATGCGGTGAAGCTGTCTGATTTCTCGCCCCTTGTTTCAGAGGACATAAGAGATGAAGTGGATAGAGCGACAAGTCAGATATTATCAGGGCAGGATGTCTTTTCGGGAGTGATTTATGACAGGGAAGGAAAGCCTCGCTGTAAGGAAAATCAAACGATTCGCGATGAGATTTTGTTGGAACAATTTGACTGGTATGTAGAGGGTATAGAATTCTATGATAAATAAACGACTCAATGGAAAAAGCAGGATAATTGTAGCTCTGATGATTGTCATCCTAATCATGAGTACGGTAGGGGGTCTGATGATTTTCAGGCTGAAAAGTCTGTTGCAGAGTTATGTGGAAAAACAGGTTACGGAACAGGCCAAGGCATTGGCAGCTGTTTCGGCGGAACAATTTGAATTAGAGATAGAAAACTTGGAAAATAATGCAAAAAAGATACCTGCCGATGTGAAACCGGATGCTGCAATCTTGGAGATTGTCATCGAGGAGGATGCGGATGAAACTATGGGGTTACTTTGTCTTGACGGAACAGCCCTGGCGGGAGAAACCTTAAGCTTTTCTGATTTTCCGGGAATTCAGAATGCATTTCGTGGAAATTCATCCGTATGTTATAAAGAGGGACAGGGGATTCTTTTTACAACCCCTGTTTATGATGAAGGAAATGTGAGATATACATTATACAAGCAGTATGATGAGAGTGTTTTGCTTCACAAATTTGGAATCACCTGTTATGAGGGGCAGGGCGAAGTGGCAATTATTGATAATGAGGGACAGGTCCTTGTTCCTTTTAACGATTCGAAGTCTCTCACGGCAGAGTTCCTGGATTTGGAAGTCGTAAAAACCGGATTAGCAGAATTATCAGAGAAAATGAATGTGGACACTGCGGCGACGGTTTACTACAAGGATGGAAACGGCGGTCATTTTCTGTTTATCTCGGAAGTAAAGCAGTTTGGCATATATCTGGTTGGTACTGTACCGGAGAGTGTGCATAAAGATGGTATTGCAACGGTTACAACGCTGATATTGTGGGTATTTGGATTATTGATACTGATGTTTACCGTCGGCATGGTCTATTTGCTTAGTGCAGAAGAAAAAGTAAGGGAAAGTGATGAGCTTAGAGAGGCAAAAAATGCAGCCGAGCAGGCAAATCGTGCCAAGAGTGATTTCCTTGCAAATATGTCTCATGAAATTCGTACACCGATTAATGCCATCATGGGTATGAATGAAATGATCCTGCGGGAAAGCAAGGACGAAGAAATAAGAAAGTATGCCGTAAATATTCAAGGTGCCAGCAAGACGTTGTTATCATTGATTAACGATATTCTGGACTTTTCCAAAATAGAAGCAGGCAAGATGGAGATTGTCTCGGCGCCTTATGACATGGCGGCGTTTCTGAATGATGTAGTCAATATGACAGGGATTAAGGCAAAACAAAAACAGCTGGATTTTCAGGTGGAAATTGATAAGGAACTTCCTTCGGTGCTTTGCGGTGATGGAGTCCGTAACCGCCAGATTATTGTAAATATTTTAAATAATGCTGTGAAGTATACCAAATGCGGTTCGGTGAAGTTTCTTGTGGAAGGAATTCGGGAAGAAAATGTATTCACGCTTAAGATGCAGGTGGCTGACACCGGAATTGGTATCAGGGAGGAAGATTTAAATAAGCTTTTTGAGGATTTCCAGCGGCTGGATCTGCAACAAAACCGTAACATTGAAGGTACGGGACTTGGACTGGCCATCACTCATCGGTTAGTGGAACAAATGAATGGGCGGATGGAGGTTTCCAGTGAATACGGAAAAGGCTCTGTGTTTACGGTTTATCTTACGCAGGACATAATCGATGGCAAACCGCTGGGTGATTTCAAGCAGCGGTTGGAAGATGAGGCAAAAAAAGAAGGACAGTACAAAGAAAGTTTTATTGCACCGGATGCAAAAGTGCTTGTGGTGGATGATAATGAGATGAATCTGGCCGTGGTTAAGGCCTTTTTGAAAAATACCAAAATTCAGATTACAACATGCATGAGCGGCATGGAATGTCTTGAGGTTGTAACAAAGGAATCCTTTGATGTCATTCTGCTCGACCATATGATGCCGGAAATGGATGGCATTGAGACCCTTGCCCGATTAAAACAATCGGAAAATAAATGCAAATCGACACCGGTTCTTGCATTGACTGCAAATGCCATTGAAGGTGCAAAAGAAGAATACATCAAGGCAGGTTTTTCAGATTATTTATCGAAACCAATCGATGGAGCAGATCTGGAAAATATGTTATTGAAATATATTCCTGTGGATAAGGTTCGCGTCCAAAAGGAAGAAGATCGTCCGAATGATGACAGCATCCCGTTGGAAAACTGTGACACAGAGCCTCTAATTAATACCGAACTGGGGCTTCAGTATTGTGCCGGCAGCAATGATTTTTACAAGGAAATGCTTGAATTATTCTGTAACAGTTATGATGAGCGTGTTACGAATGTAACGGAAGCACTTCAGGCTGAAGACTGGAAAACATATACGGTTTTTGTTCACGGGTTAAAATCTACGTCACTAAACATCGGAGGGGAGAAACTGTCAAAGGCAGCTAAGGAACTGGAAGAAGCGGGAAAGAGGATTCAGAAATCGGATAACGATGAAGATAAGGAATTTATCAGGAAACATCAGAAGGATGTCATGAATTTGTATCAGGCAACAATTCTGGAAGCACAAAAAATTTGTGGTAATTCGCTGATATCATGACGGAAGGAGAAACAAAAGTATGAAAAATAAGCTTTCAAAACAATTCTTAATTACAGTTATCATGGTTTTTTGCTTATTGGTTTTTATGATAACTTATATCTTTTCTTCTTTTTATAACAGTTCCGTAATCCAGATTGAAGAGCTTGGTGTCAGTAACATGAAGAGTGAAGCTGCGATGATTGAAAACTACCTGAATAAAAGTATGGATGTGTTGTGGGTAACAGCAGATACGGTGAACTATATGATTGAGAATGGAGCCTCCTCGGATGAAATCCTGCAGTATCTGACAATAGAAGCAGAACATGAAACCCAGCAGATCGATGAGAATTTCACGGGAATCTATGGATATATTAATGGAGAGTATCTGGATGGAATCGGATGGATTCCGCCAAAAGATTATGTTCCAACCCAGAGGGAGTGGTATATCGCAGCAAAAGAAGCAAATGGCAGGGCAACCATTGTTCCGCCTTATCTGGATGCACAAACCAATACAGTCATGTTTTCGGTGAGTCAGCTGCTTTCGGATGGAGAAAGCGTGGTTTCGTTGGATATCGCATTAAATGAGGTACAGTCAATTACGGAAGAAATGACCATGAATGATATGGGATATGGTTTTATCATGGATAGTACCGGACTCATTATTGCACATTTCGACAGTTCAGAGAAAGGCAAGATTTATCCGGAAAATGAAGAGCAGGAAGAAATGCTGCATCAGATCTTTGACAATCAGCAAGAGAGTTTTGAGATGACCATCGGTGGGGAGAACTGTACGGTTTTCGCAAATCAGGTCATGAATGACTGGTATGTGATTATGGTTGTCAGCAATACAAAGCTGTTTCATGACTTAAGAACGCAGATGCTGATTGGAATCCTGATATCGGCTACGGTCTTTTTGATTATTGTGGTATTTTGCGCGATTTCTGCAAGGAAAATTAATCAGTATCAGATGAAAGAGCATGAGAGCAAGGAACGCCTGAATCGTATGAACACCAACATTATTCGTGCACTTGCATATACGATTGATGCGAAGGACCGTTATACGAGTGGTCATTCCCAGCGGGTTGCGGATTATTCCCTTGCCATTGCAAAGCGAATGGGAAAATCGGAAGAGGAACAAAAGATCGTTTATTACGCAGGTCTGTTACATGATGTAGGTAAGATAAGAGTTTCGGAAGAAGTCATTAACAAACCGGGAAAACTGACAGAGGAGGAGTTTAATCAGATTCGGGTTCATCCGGTTAGTGGCTATCATATATTGAAAGATATTCATGAAGATGTAAGAGTTGCTTATGGTGCAAAATATCATCACGAACGATATGACGGGACCGGCTATCCCAATGGACTGGAGGGAGAAAACATACCTGAGATTGCAAGAATTATCGGTGTTGCAGATGCTTATGATGCGATGGCAAGTAATCGTAGCTATCGTAATGCTCTGCCACAGGAGGTTGTCCGTTCCGAAATAGAAAAAGGGCGTGGAAAGCAGTTTGATGAAAAAATAGCAAATATCATGCTTCAAATGATTGATGAAGACAAAAATTATTCCATGTGCCAGTCAGACAGGGGCAGAAAAGACATTTTGGTAGTCGATGATGAACTCATGAATATCAAAATGGTAGAACATATTTTGAAGGATGAACCTTATTTTAATGTGATTGGTGCAAAAACGAAGGATGAAACGTTTCATGTACTGGAAGAACAAAAGATTGATTTGATTTTGTTGGATTTGAAGATGCCGGATGCGGATGGATTTGAACTTTATCCGATCATACGGGAAAAATACCACGTGCCGGTGGTGCTTGTGACAGCAGATAAAGGCATCGAAACAATACAGAAAATCAGTGAACTTGGTATTGATGACTATTTGACAAAACCATTACATGCATTTGTGGTGAAAGAAACAGTACATGGCATTATTAATAGCTGGGACTCCATATAAGGTAAGAGGTGTTGGGATATTATGAAGAAGTACGATAAGGTCATATGGGCTATCTTTTTTGTACAGCTGGTCGTGATAGCCATTGTGATGAATACGGCAAAAGTGGACGACATGACTCTGGCAAAAGGGAATGTGCAGTCTTTTAATACAGGCTGGGTCCTTATCAGAGAAGACGGAACGAAGACAGATTTGGAGAAATTACCTTATTATGGTAACAGTCAGCCAAACGAAAAAATTGTCATCCGGAATACGATCCCTAAGGAAAACTGGGGAGAAACCCTGACTTTTTTATCGGCTGACAAAATCTTAAGAATTACCGTTGACGGGGAAGAAATCTACAGCTTTGGATTAAATGATGAGAGATTGTTCGGTCGCACACCCGGAAGTGTCATGGTGTTTGCGGATATCCCAAAGGAATGTGAAGCGGGAGAAATACAAATCGAAATGAGTTCTCCTTATTCCAATTATGCCACTTATATCACGGAGATTACGGTCGCCAAAAGAGATGTGGCAATTCTTCATTTCATAAAGCAAAAAGCATTGGATATCATTTTGACGGTGATTATCTTTATTGTTGCCGTTGTTTTTCTGGTATTGGCAATTGTACAGAAAATGTCATCCAAGAAGATTGGCGGTGTGGAGTATCTCGGTATCTATCTTTTGCTGATGAGTATCTATCATCTGATAGAAACTAAGGTGCCTGCAGTATTTTACGGAAATCAGACCTTGTATTCCAACATGATTTTTATCATTTTGATGACAGCTCCTTTATTTTTGGAAGCATATTGTTATGAGGCCATACCGGAAATCGGGAAAATCATATTAAATGTAATGCTGGTATCCGCAGTAAATATCATCCTTCAGTTGACACTTCAAATTAGTGGATATGTGGATTTTATGGACATGGCATTTGTTTCCCATGGAATTATACTGCTGATTATTTTGGTGAACGTGGTGGCATTAGGAAGAAATGTCCGTAAAGAGAAAAGTCTGGATTCATCCATACGCTTTGTCGGCATTTTTGGTATGATGATTAGTGTCTTTATTGATCTTTTGAGAACTTATACCGTAAAGGTGGGAGATTTGGGAAAGGCAAGCAGATATGGAGTATGTATTTTTGCTATTTGTACACTTATTATTTATATGCGCCAAATGATGCAGGAACATGTGAAATTTGTGGAGCAGGCCAAGAATGATGCCATTGCCGCCAATGTGGCAAAAAGCCGATTCCTTGCCAACATGTCCCATGAAATTCGTACGCCTTTGAATGGTATTTTGGGCATGGATGCGATCCTTTTAGAGGAATGCAGGGATGACAACCTGAAAGAATATGCCAGAAACATACAAAGTGCCGGACAATCGCTCCTTTCGATCATTAATGATATTTTGGACATATCGAAGATTGAGGCAGGCAAGCTGGAAATTCTTCCGGTGGAGTATGAATTGTTTTCCGTCATCAATGATTGCTGTAATATAGCAAAAGCCAGGGCAGAGAGTAAATCACTTACTTTTCGGATGATGATTGATCCGAATCTTCCATCCTGCCTGTATGGGGATGAAGTACGAATCAGACAGATTATTAATAATCTTCTTTCCAATGCTGTAAAATATACGAAAGAAGGGGAAATTACTCTTTCCATAAGCCATGAAAGTCTGCCGGATCATCAGATAATGCTGACGATTGCAGTAAAAGACACCGGTATCGGTATTCGGGAAGAAGATTTGGAAAAACTGTTTAATACATTTACCAGACTGGAGGAGAAACGCAACCGCAATATTGAAGGAACCGGTTTGGGATTAAATCTCACAAAGAATCTTTTAAAGATGATGGGAGGAGACATTTTGGCCGAAAGCATTTATGGACAGGGCTCCTGCTTTACGGCGAAAGTACCACAAAGGGTAATCAACCCTGAACCGATGGGAGATTTTGAAAAACGATACCAGAAGTTTATTCATACTTCCCAGACACATCAGCCATCCCTTGTTGCACCGGATGCACAAATTCTGGTTGTGGATGATGTTGAGATCAACTTAAAGGTCATCAAAGGGCTTCTCAAAAAGACAGGTATCAAAATTGATACTGCAGAAAGCGGCATGAAATGTCTGGAATATGTAAAAAATAAGCAATATGATTTAATTTTCCTGGATCATATGATGCCTGAGATGGACGGTATCGAAACACTTCAAAAAATGAAGCTTCTTTCAGATCATCTCAACAAGAATACTCCGGTTATCATGCTTACCGCCAATGCTACCAGGGGTGCCAGAGAAGAGTATTTACAGGCCGGATTCACGGATTATCTTACAAAGCCGTTTAAGGAAGAAGATTTACAGGCTGTGCTTGCAAAGTATCTGGATAAAAAATTAATTCAGCAGACCGGTGAGCAGAAGGATGAAACCGGGGAAGAAAAGCAGAGCAATGAATCCGTGGATTTCATGCAGAAACTGGATGAAATACCGGAATTGGATGTTCCGACAGGACTTCAATATTGTATGAACAAAGAATTTTATGAAGAAATGCTGAAAGAATACAGGAAGGCTGATAAGGCAGATCAGATTCAGCAGTTTTTTGAGAAAAAAGACTGGAACAATTACAGAACGTTAATCCATGCATTAAAAAGCACCTCAATGACAATCGGTGCCATTGAACTTTCAGAGGGGGCAAAGGCTCTGGAAATGGCTGCCAGGGATGGGGATGAGAGTTATATCCTGTCCCATCACCGGGAGGTAATGGAGAAGTATGTGAGTTTACTGGGAAAACTGAAAAAGATATTGAAGTAAAAAGTAGGAAGAGAAGGGGCTGTGTTGTTCCCTACTCTTCCTGCTTTTTTCGAATCTGGCTCGGTGAAGAACCGAGCAGTTTCTTTGTTACATTACAGAAATAATTACCGTTGTCGAATCCGGAAAGCTGTGCAATTTCACTTATGGATAAGTCCGTGGTAAGAAGGAGCCTGCGTCCGTGTTCCACACGGATGTAGTTTAGGTATTCGGAGTAGGATACTCCCGTTTCCTGTTTAAATATCCTTGAAAAGTGAGAGGAGGATAATCCTATATGTTTTGCAGTTTCAGTTAAAGAAGGGTCCTTTAAAAAGTTATGCTCGATGTAATCCATGGCGGACAGGATGGACTGGTCTGTTCCGGATAATTCCATATCCTTGGGATTTACCGGTAAGTGATGTCGAATAACCGTCATGATTAAATGATATAACATACCGGAAAGCAGTAATTCGGATTCATTTGTGTAATGTTCATATTCATAAAGCATGTCACAGTAAATGTGATAGAGTTTATCCTGAATTTCAGGAGTAAAATGATAGACAGGGTAGCTGTATAATTCATCAAAGGTATCCCTGCCAATTATTTTTATCAAAGGTTCTAAAACCTTATCTGTAAATTTCAACACAAAACGCTCGTAAGGAGTGTTATCTACAAAGGAAGTCTTATGATAGACATCTTTCATGGTGATTCCAATGCATCCGCCGTGTAAAAAGGCAATCATGTTTGGCATGATAAATTTGCGGTTTCCGCTTACAGTATAGCTCATGCCATAGTAATCTCTGTATACTTCAAGCTGTGACATTTCGTAGTCGGAAGGTTTGCATTTGCGGTCAATGTAGAAATTATATCCTGGTTTTAATGGAAGCGGCATGATTCCTCTCCTTGTCAATATGAGTGTAACTTTAATTATAGCATAAAATTATAGATTTAGTAACGAATCAGCATAAAAGTAAATGAATTTATGAATCCTTGTGTGGTATATTTCCAATAAATCGAAAGAACTTACAAGGAGGATGCCAATGAAAAATTGTATTATCGGGAAGATTCATAGAAAAAACATATATTTGCTGGTGGTAGAGGCCATAATGTCTGTATGCATGAATTTTTCGGTCATTTTTGGGACAGGAATGATTGCCGGGCTGATTGATGAGCTGCTCCAAACGGGGCAGACTCAGTTTAAAAGTATACTGCTTCCCATTATTTTATGTATGCTGGCAGGAACGACAGCAGCGTACTATAAAAGATATTTTTCCGGACTGTATAGTATTAAGACAACAAAAGGTCTGTATGATTTTGCAGTAGAAAAGCTATCGAAAATTCAGTATTCCTTCTTTGAAAGAGAAGGCTTTGGGAAAATAATTACCAGACTAATCTCAGATGTTGGCGAACTGGAACAGTATTACGAATCAACCTTACCGGACTTAATCAACAATACAATTTCTATTGGAATGGTTTTAATCTATGTAGGGGCAAAAAACAAAATGCTGATGCTCACAGCCTTGTGTCTCTATCCGGTAGCTTTATTTATTACCTATTTTCTTGGGAAAAGACTGAAAATGCTGGCAGATAAGAGGCGTGGAAAGATTGATGTTATGGTGGAAAGGGTCACGGATAGTATTGCAGGAATAGAGATTATTCGAAGCTATAACCTGTATGATAAATTTGTCAGTCATATTCATGATGCGATTGAAGACACTCTGGATAATGAGTATGTGAGGGCGTGGATTACACATTTTTCCCAAACAATAAACCGTCTGCTTTTCTGGATTCCTAATTTAATTTGTCCCAGCCTTGCCATGTTCATGGTTCTGCGCGGGGAAATGACAATCGGCGCCATGACGGCTTATATTGTGCTGATGAATAAAAGCATGGGTGGAATTAAAATGATGCCGTTTTTACTAAATGAGTATCGGGAGCGTCGGATATCCATGGAGAGGGTAGAAAGGATTTTTGAAGAGGAAGAAGAGAAGCTTTCGGAAGAATTAACGGATTATAATGATAACAGTAACATGACGTCTGCAATATGCTTTCATGAGGTTTCCTTTTCCTATGACACGGATATAAAACAGGTGTTAGATAAAATGTCTTTCCGGATACCAAAAGGCAGCGTGACAGCATTTGTTGGTGAATCCGGGCAGGGAAAATCTACTATTTTTAAACTGCTGTGCGGATTTTATGAAACCAGGGACGGTGAAATTTTAATAAAAGGACAGGAAATTACCAGGATGGGTCTTGTGGCTGCAAGAAAGCAGATTTCCATTGTGGAACAGGAGCCATTTCTGTTTGAAGGAACCATATACGATAATATTGCTGTCGGTGGAAGGAAGGTTTCACAAGACCAGGTCGTGAATGCTTCAAAACTTGCAGGAATACATGATTTTATTATGGATTTGCCGAATCAATATGAAACCGTTATTGGCGAAAACGGTTCCGGATTATCCGGTGGTGAAAAACAAAGAATCGCAATTGCCAGAGCCTTATTAAAGGATACACCGGTTCTGTTAATGGATGAACCGACATCATCGGTTGACGTGGATACAGAAACGATTATTCAGGAAACCGTAAGGAATTTAAGAGGAAAAAAGACCATTGTGATGATTGCACACCGATTATCTACTGTTCGTGACGCAGACTGTATCATGGTTGTAAGGAAGGGAAAGATATGGGAAGAGGGAAATCACGAAGAATTAATGCGGATCAATGGAATCTACAAAAAACTTTATGAGCATGAACGACATTTTATGAAAAATAGTGAGCAGAAAGGGGCGTTATAGAGATGGAAAAAAGAAAAACTTCGTGGAATATTTTTTGGCAGTTTCTAAGAATCATGGGAAAACCCCTGCCACTGTTTCTGTTTGCAATGGTTATTCATATGGTAGGTGATAATCTGTTTCAGGTTACTTTATCTGTTTTTGTTAAAAATATGGTAGAAATGGCGCAGTATGGGGAAACGGGTGACTTTATCCCTGTCTTGTCATGGAGTCTTCTGGCGGGCTTTTTGTCTCTTATGATATTCTTTTTCTTTGGAGCAGTTTATGATATTGAGGCTAAACGTGGTAATGCGAAGGTGCAAAAGCTGGTGATTGAAAAAGCATTACGCATGCCAATGAGTTATTATGATGAACATCATGGCGGAGAAATTGTATCAAAACTTTTAAATGATGCAGATGTGGCAAGCCAGATTTTTACTTCCAGGCTTCGCAGGGTTACAACACCGTTCATGTCCGTGATTGTGTATTTTATACCGATGTTTCTGATGAACCGGTGGCTGGCAGTAAGTCTTCTTTTTATCAACATAATTTCGCTGTTTGTAAATTCAAGATATGTAAAGCCCATGAAGGAGATTGGAAAAGACACATCGGAAAAGAAAAAGAGCATGACAAAGGATATTGCCACGGTGATTTCAGGAATTAACAGTATTAAGATGTATCCGGGATGCCAAATACTTCTTAAAAAGTTCAGACAGGACGTGGAAGATTATTCCGATACAAGGGGCAAAGCTGTTCGGATGAGTTCCATGCTTGGTGGAATCAATACATTTTTTGATGTGACATGTGCGCTGGGATTTCTGATGCTTTCTATATATTTTGTTGATCATGACATGGCATCTTTAAGTAGTGTTGCGGCAATATATACGCTATACGGATCATTTAGCTATAATTTTCTGGAATTAGGCAAGTATCTGCCGGAACTTATAAATTGCATTGCAAGAGCACAGATTCTTTTTGAGTATCTTGAATCAGAAGAAGAGGAAGGTCTTTTGAAACAAGATGAAACGCAAGAAAGCCGGAATGAAAAAAGAACAATAAGAGAAACGGCGGTTGAATTAGATGATGTTGTTTTTTCTTATGGGAAAGCAGAATCATCTGAAAAAGAAGCACTGTTATATCATCATGTTAATATGAAGTTTCCATGTGGCGTAAGTACTGCCATTACCGGAAAATCAGGATGTGGAAAGAGTACATTGTTTAAGTTGTTATTAGGTTTTTATCCGTTAAGGGGTGGAGAAATCCGTGTAATGGGAGAAAAACTTACCTCCGATTCTGTCGTCAGGATAAGGGAACAATTCGCATATGTGCCTCAGAGGTCTTATTTGTTTCAGCTATCGGTTAAAGAAAACATAAGACTGGGAAGGGAAACGGCAACGGATGATGATGTGATTATGGCAGCAAAAGCGGCAAATGCCCATGAATTTATCATGGCGCTGCCGAATGACTATGATACGATTCTGGACAATGGAGGAAACATGCTGTCCGGTGGAGAACGGCAAAGGATTGCCATCGCCAGGGCTTTGGTAAGAAAAGCGCCGATTTTACTGATGGATGAAGCTACGTCATCACTGGATAATGAGAATGATATTCAGGTTTTAAAGGCAGTAAAGAGAGTGATGAAAAATGGCACGGCTCTTGTGATTGCCCACAAACCGTCTACAATTGCGGAATGTGAGAACAGAATAGCCTTGTCACATGAATAGAGAAAATGCCTGGCCTGCCGGAATAAAGCAGGGCAGGCATTTTTTTAATCTTTTATCGTATAATCTGAATCACAAAAGCCGTAGTCTGCGGAGGGATGCTTGCCGTCATGAAGGTGGCATGCCGTACACGAACCCGAAGACCGGGAAAGAGCCTGGATAACGGAATCGGTCTTCCGAGCGGATCAAGAATTCTTGTATCCGGTGAAATGTTAAAACGGATGATGGAGGCAGGATTGATATTGCTGATTGTCTGGATATAAGAGTTTCTTGTATTAACTTCCATGATACGTCCGTAAGTGGTATCGAAAGGCTGAGGACGGGCCTGTACACGGATTTGAAAGGCCTGTGCCTGTGGCGGAATGCTTCGTGTCATGGCTTCGGAGATGATGGCATCAATTACCATGCCGGGTTCCAGGGCGCCTGCCGGAAGGGGATTACCTCGTTCATCCCGGATTCTGGTATCCCGGTTTACAACCAGGGTAATTTGCTGGTTCTGGTTTTGACATCTCGGACAGTTATTTTGTGTAATGGTTACGAATGTAGTGCCACGGTTTTGGGACACATTCTGTATTAAGGCATTATTTAATCGAATGGTATTCTGACGAAAAAAACTCTCGTCAGGGATTCTGAAATCATCCATAACTTACCTTTTTTTCTTTATGATATGCAGAAGAAGGATTTATTGATATCGTGAAAAGAAAATAACGAGGGGAATGAAATAAGCAAAGGAACTTCGGTCTATAATGATATTGACAAATTGGTTTATTTAGGATAAACTAAATTTGGTCTATTCTGGATAAATCAACAGGGGGGAATGAGATATGGAAATAGAGTTAGGAGAAATTCAGGAACAATTTGCCAAGATCATATGGGAGAATGAGCCGATTGCATCGGGGAAGCTTGTTAAGATTGCGGATGAAAGACTGGGGTGGAAGAAATCTACGACATACACAGTTCTTAGGAAACTTTGCGAGAAGGGATTATTTCAGAATAATGATGGTATCGTAACTTCTGTAATTTCTAATATAGAGTTTGATCGTGCTAAGAGCCATAAATTCGTAAATGATAATTTTGAAGGGTCACTTCCTTCCTTTATTGCAGCATTTACCGGAAGAAAAAAGCTATCGAAAAAAGAGGCGGATGAAATTCAGAAAATGATAGATCGGTTTAAAGGGGAAGAATAGACTATGAATCATATTTTTTTAGAATTGCTTAATAATGCAGTGATTTCTAGTATTTTGATTATTGCAGTTATGATTACAAGGGTATGCATAAAAAAGGCTCCCAGGTGGATTCCTTGTGTACTTTGGGGAATGGTGGCAATAAAACTGGTATTTCCTTTTCACATAGAAAGTATTCTAAGTCTTGTACCAAGCTCCAAGCCGATACCTGTTGACATAGAATACCAATCCGTGCCCCAGATTGAGTCGGGAGTATCGGTAATCAACAATGTGATCAATCCGGTGCTTGAAGCTAATTTTACAACAAGCGACATGGTTTCGGTCAATCCTATGCAGATAGTTGTTTCCTTAGCAACCGTCGTTTGGATTATTGGAGTGGTTATTCTTTGTTTCTATATATTTATTTCTTACTTATTTATTAGAAAAAAGGTGGCAGCATCACAGAATACTTTTGATAATGTTTATTTGTGTGATGATGTGAATAGTCCATTTATTCTGGGAATCATAAGACCTAGAATATATCTTCCTTCCGGAATGGAACAAGACACGATAGAGTGTGTTCTTGAACATGAAAAGGAACATCTGAAGAGATTGGATCATATTTGGAAACCATTAGGATTTTTCATACTTACAGTTTATTGGTTTAATCCTCTATGTTGGAGTGCTTACGTTCTCTTGTGTAAGGATATTGAATTTGCCTGTGATGAGAAGGTAACGAAAGACAAGGATAAGGTGTGGAAGGCAACCTATTGCCAGGCTCTTTTGGATTGTAATGTCAAACGTAGAATCATTGCTGCATGCCCGGTCGCTTTTGGAGAAGTGAGTGTGAAGGATAGAGTTAAGTCTGTTTTGAATTACAAAAAGCCTGCTTTCTGGATTATTATTGTGTCTATTATGTTAAGTGTTGTTGTGGCAGTATGCTTTATGACAAGCCCTAAGTCGGATGAAGATGTTACTGAAATCGACGCAGATGTAAAAACAGGAGACATGCAAGAGGAATCGGAAGATATTGAAAAGGCAGATGAGATTGCTACATTAACTGCCCAAAAGTGGGCACAGGCGTTATGTACCGGGGATGGAACTACAATTGTATCAATGGCGGGTCAGGAAGTAATTGATCAATTTGTGGAAATAGGGGTGATAGAACGCCACGGTGACAATGTTTATTTTAGTTTTGGGTCAAGCCCTATGCTTATGTGGCCTGATGGAAGCATCCCTTATAAAATTGTTGCTCAGGACGATGTAAATCATACGGTAGACATTCTTTATTATGCATGGACTTCGGATCCGCATGTAGTCGTCTGGAGGGAGCAGATCACATTAACACCTCGTATTGATAAATATGTAGTCAGTGGGGAAAAACTTGCATATTTGGATGATATTTCTACTGTCGAAGAATTTCTGTTCGCGTATCCATTTGGAATCAGAGATACGCTAATGTGCTATTACGAGGGAAATTCTCTTGGAGAATCTTTGAACAATAATGCACTTTTATCCAGTGGGAACTATTACAGGGATCTCTTTGATCCTGCGACGGCGGTCTATGATTTGCTGAATATTGGAAATAAAGGGAATATGCGTACAGAAGTTGAGACCAGTGGAGATATGAATTCTTGTGGGGTGAAGATCAGTTTTCCGGATGGAATGATTAATATTTCAATGTGCCGACCGTATGGAGAGTACGGAATTTGGGTGCCATATGATTACCATGTAGTGGATACTTCACAAAATCCACTAACAATGCAGGAACTTGTGGGATTAGTTACTTCGAAGTCATGGAATTATACTCAACAGGAAGAAGGAATCGCATTTTGGGATAGATATAACAATCTTTTGGAAGATGAGACCTTTCACAAAGAATCATTAACCGGTCTTCGAAGATTACAGATTGATTATGATGGAACACAGTTTGAACTGCAGGTATATTATTGGCCGGAGGATTCAGCTAAAAAAAGGGGACATTCTGTCGGCGATTTGGATATGATTATTTTAAGAAATGTAAAGACAGAGGATTCAATTCTGTTATTCAGCAACGATAATAGATATGTTGTCAATACAGATATTGAAAGCTTTTTGTCGAAGAAATATGAGTTACCTAAAGAAATTATGACAGGTAATGAGTGTAGAACGCTGAATGGTGAAATATTATATTCGGATTACAATATTAATATGTTTTTAAATTTTGCCGGATGCTTATTTGAAAATAGTAACTATAGGGAGCCGGTTCATGGTGAAGGGACACCACGAGCCTGGTATTCGCTGGGTGGTGTAGGTGTTTGCATTGATCCAAACTATGACAGTTTGGAAACCTTTGAGAATGGAAATCTTATCAGATATCAGTACTTAGATAATCATATGAGTTGTGATTTGATGAAAGTATTTAATGCCGGTGGGTATTCCGGCTGCTTATATCGATACGATATGGATCTGGTTACCGCAGCAGAAACAGATCTGCTTTATAATGGAGAGCCCGGGGAATCAGAATATTGGGTTGTATTTTTTACGAAAGGACAGGGAGAACCACTATATGTGAAGTTCTTTAACTGTGATTACTATTCGCAGATGGATGCGCTTGGAAGTATTACCAATGCCGCTTCAACATTATTATATTAAGTACGGAGAATATCCGGGATATGTTAAAGTTGTTTGATTTACAATGCGGAAAAGATGCTATATAATTTAGAGAGCAGATAATTCGTGGAAGAAGATGTGAAAAACAGGTTCATTGTAAGACCGGTAATGACTACGAGGGAAAGTATGGGTAATGTAATTGAGATGAAAAATGTCACCAAAGATTATGGTGATTTTAAAATAGATAATGTAAGTTTCGCAGTGCCGGAAGGATCTGTATGTGGATTTATCGGTCAGAATGGTGCCGGTAAGACGACAACCATCAAACTTTTACTGGATGTCATCAGCCCGGATGCAGGAGAAATCTTTTTGTTTGGAGAAAACATCAAAAACAATAGTGCAAAACTTCGCGAGGATATAGGTGTTGTTTTTGATGAAATGGGTTTTCACGAGTTTATGACCGGGAAAAACATCAATATTATGATGAAAAACATATACAAAAACTGGGATGAGAAACTTTTCTTTGACTACTTAAAACGTTTCTCACTGCCGGCGGGAAAGAAATGTGGTGATTTTTCCCGTGGCATGCGAATGAAACTGCAGATTGCCGTAGCACTTTCGCACCATGCGAAGCTTCTTGTGATGGATGAGCCAACCTCCGGCCTTGATCCGATTGTGCGAAATGAAATGCTTCAGATTTTTCGGGAATTTATGGGCGAAGAAGATCATACGATACTGCTTTCTTCTCATATTACGGGGGATTTGGAAAAACTGGCGGATGAAGTGGTATTTATCAATGGAGGAAAAATTATTCTATCCGGCAATAAGGATGATATCCTAAAGAAGCATCAGGGAATGATGATTGAACCGGTATCCTTGGAAGATATCATGCTTTTCTATGTGAACCGGACCTTTAAGGATAACGAAAAGAAATCCAAAGAGAGGTAGTCATATGAGAGGACTGATATTAAAAGATCTGATGTGTCTTAGAAAACAACTGATTATTTTTTCCTATATAGTCATCTTTGTACTTGTAATTTCGGTTATGTTTGTACTCAGTTCCCGATATGGAAATCTTGCTGTTGTAAACGAAGAAATGATGATAGCGAATGATATGTCCTATGCGGATATTCGAAGTCTGTCTACGTGGGCATTGATTATTTTTATGTTTCTTCCGATTGCAATGGTGTCAGATGCAGCAGCGATTTTTGTAGAAGATGGAAAGGCAGGATTTGCCGATGTGTCTGCATGTTTGCCCCTTTCCGTGGAAAAGCGTGTTTTGGCGAAGTATATCACAGTATTTGCAATGTTTGGACTTGGTGTGGCCATTGATCTGGTGATTTCCTTTATCCTTTCCAGGCTCACAGATATTATTTCCTTTGCAGATTTTTTGGGTATCATTATTTCGGCAGCCAGTCTTATGAGTATTTATGGTGCGCTTGTGATTGGATTCTGTTTTTTATACGGATATGGAAAAGAGGATTATGCAATTATCAGTTCAGGGGCTTTGATTATTCTGACCGCGATCCTTGTGAATATCCATAAGATTAAAAATTTATTTATGTCTGCTGATGATGTCCAAGGCATGAATGCGTTTGAGAATTTTATAGATTTTTTCAAACACAAATTTTATATCCTGTTTGTAATTGCGCTGATAACGATGGTGGTTTCTTATTTTGCTTCAGTCCGGATTGCAAAAAAGAAGAGAGGTGTCGTATAATGGCAGGATTATTGTATAAAGATTTTGTTTCCGTAAGCGGTAAAAAGATTTTAATCATCATAATTTGCCTTACCATTGCATTTATCGGACTTCGTATGGCATTTCCGGGAAACTTGGACAACGCCCTTTTTATGGCTGAGACCGAGGAGGGTGAAATGATAAATATACTTGATTTATTCTTTATAACAGGACTTGGTTCGTTTCTGATATTTATCTTCAGCATCATCAACGGATGGGTGGGGAAAATTGTGGATGGCGATGATAAGAATAAAATCAGGGGATATCTGAACGCACTTCCATTGGAGAAAAACGCATATTGGGCTTCAAAATATATTTTCATAGGTATTACTGCATATGTATTGATGTCCATTGCAATGAGTTGGGATATAGCGGCAAATGCATTTTGCAGGGAGGGTATGTTTTCAGATGTGCTTTCTATGATTGGTGCCATGATTCCGTCGGTCATATATATTGTTTTATTGTCGGCAGCAATTGAACTTCCTATGTTTCTGATCTTTGGAAAGAATAAGGCGATGCTTATAAAAATCGCCATTATAATGACACTTGCATTTTTTGTGATTGGCTTCCTATTGTTTGGAGATTTTGTATGGATTGAGCAGCATCTCAATATATCGGTATTGCTGAAATGGTATGAAGATCATTTGTTTGCTGTTTCACTCCTTAATATTTTATTTCCGGTAATTACGTTGATACTGTACTATCTGTCTTATCGCATCACATGTCATTTCGCAGGAAGAAAGGCAGCATAGCGTGAAAGGCAGTAAGACTTTCGTTATCGGTTGTGTCCGGGCAAGGGCTAAGATGTGGAGAATTGTATGAATAGAAAATTGGAAGCAAAAAGACTTTTTATTTATCTTGCATTATCTTTTGGACTCACATGGATTATCTTTTTTGTTTATATTCTGACAGGACATAAGTGGGATGGCACCAATCCCAGATTGGAGACTTTTACTGCACTTGGGATGCTTATGCCGGTGTTCGCTCATGTCCTTACCAGATGGTTGACCAAAGAAGGATTTGCCATGACGGGTGAAGATTCTTTAATGCTTGGTATCAGTCTGAAAAATAAAAAATGGCTGTACTATATATTTGCAATGTTTGTCCCATGGGTTTATTTTGAAATATGGCACGGGCTTGCGCTTTTGGTTTCTCCGGAAATGTTTGATCCGGAATATTATAAGGTTATTGGGATCGAAAAAAATCTTGTCTGGCTCATGCCTCTTAACGGAATCGTAATCGGTTCGGTTATTTCCTTTGCTGCTTTTGGTGAAGAGGGCGGATGGCGTGGCTACATGATGCCAAAACTTATCAAGCTTTTGGGAGTCCCCAAAGCTGTTTTGACGGGTGGTATCCTATGGGGATTGTGGCATGCACCTCTAACCTGTGTCGGCCACAATTTTGGAACCGATTATCCGGGGTTTCCGTATCTTGGTATCCTGGTGATGTGTATCGATTGTACGTTAATGGGAATTATGCTTACATTTATTACGGTAAAAACCGGTTCTGTCTGGCCGGCGGCGATCATGCATGCCGTAAATAATACCAATCCGAGTATCCTGGCGTTATTTACCAATACCGAAAAAGCAACCGGAGTTCTGAACAATTCTTTCTATGGTTATTTTTTATGCTTTATCCCGATGACAGTGATAGCAGGAATTTGTTTTGTTCTTTTGTGTAAAGATAAGCCGCGTGACCATTGACTATATAGGCAAAGGAGACATGAATATGGGATTCTTTAATGAAAAACAACTGTGTGTATACGGTGAGGAATTATCCGTACTGACGGAACGGATGCAGGGATTTACCCATAAGGATCAGAAACCGTACTGGCACTAGAAGGTATCGATAAAAAAAGATTATTTCTATATATTGCATTTTTCAAAACAGGTTGTATAATACTTTTGTAGTATCATTCATTAGGAATGAGATTTAAAACGAATAGTTATTATTGGAACGAACCTTGTTGAGCTTGAGTGATGTAATAATAGCGGGAAGCCTTATATTCAAGGTTTTCCGTTTTTTGCATTATTTGAACATAATTTTTTTAGTATCCAACTTTAAGGAGGTAAGGAAGTTTATGAATTTGTTTGATATCATCGGGCCGATTATGGTTGGACCATCCAGTTCCCATACGGCAGGCGCAGTAAAGATTGGATATGTGACCAGCAAATTGATGGGAGAGAGGATTGTCTCGGCTAAGATTTTGCTGCATGGTTCATTTTTAGCCACAGGTAAAGGGCATGGAACGCATTTTGCGATTGTGGCGGGATTGTTAGGAATGAAGCCGGATGACGTCCGGATTCCGCAAAGTTTAGAATTGGCAAAAGAGGCAAAAATGAAAGTGGAGTTTGGAAAAATTGATTTGGAGGATCGACATCCGAATTCCGTAGAATTGATTTTAGAAGGAGTGAATGGAAGAACTCTTACCGTAATAGGGGAATCCATAGGAGGCTCTTTAATTAATATAGCAAGTGTGGATGGGCTGGATGCCAATTTCTCCGGTGATTATCCGACCTTGATTGTGCATAACCTTGACCAGCCGGGACATGTGGCGGAAGTAACCAGTATGCTGGCACATAAATCGGTTAACATCGCGACGATGCAGCTATACCGGGCGGACCGGGGCGGAGATGCGGTTATGGTTATTGAATGTGACCAGGAGGTTCCGAAGGAATCAATTAAGTGGCTGGAACATCTTGAAGGCGTGGAAAAGGTGACATACTATAGTCTGGAAGGAGATGAGTAAGATGGGGTTTATCAAATTAAGTGAGATTGTGGAAGCATCCAATGAACAGGGAATACCGTTTTGGCAGGTGGTTTTGCAGGAGGATATGCGGGAACGGAATGTGACAAAAGAGGATTCCATGAAGATGATGAAAACCATGTTTGACGCCATGCTAAAGGCGGATCAGACATATGACCCCGGACTGAAATCTTCCAGCGGCTTAGCAGGGGGCGACGGTGCCAAGCTGGAAGAATACAGGATGAACCATGACTGTCTGGTGGGAGATTTTCTGGCACAAGTGATGGAAAAAGCGGTGAAGATGGGAGAGTCCAATGCCTGTATGCGACGTATTGTTGCTATGCCTACGGCCGGTTCCTGCGGTGTGATTCCGGCGGTTTTGTTAACTTACAAAGAGCAGAAACAAGTATCGGAGGAACGAATCATAGAGGCCCTGTACGTGGCCGGAGGAATTGGTAAAGTGATCGCTGCCGGTGCGTGTATATCAGGAGCGGAAGGCGGATGTCAGGCGGAAATCGGATCTGCCAGCGCTATGGCAGCAGGGGCAGTAGCTTATTTGGAAAATGGAAGTAATGAGGATATTGTAAATGCAGCAGCATTTGCTTTAAAAAATATGCTGGGCCTTACCTGTGATCCGGTAGCCGGACTGGTGGAGGTGCCATGTATTAAGAGAAATATATCCGGTGCAGTGAATGCGGTGACATCCGCTGAACTTGCTCTTGCAGGTGTTCGAAGTGCTATTGAGCCGGATGAAGTAATTATCTCTATGAAACGTATAGGTAAACTGATTCCGGCCTGCCTGCGGGAAACCGGTCAGGATGGATTAGCGATTACGGAAAGTGCCAAAAAAGTGGAGCAACGGATGCAGCAGGAGTGGATCTAAAAAGGCAGGAAGACCATGATCAAAGCGCGGTATTCGGTTGTGTTTTCACTTGTAATAATGATGCAAAAGTTCTATAATATTCCTGTAGGAAGTTTTTTCTTGGAATAGAGGAATACATATGAAAGAGCATGTGAAGGATCATATGAAAGAAATAAATACGAAAAAATTTAGCATCATTTTGGTTGTCTTGGTGGCTATCGTAATAATGATTTTTTCAAGCTCCTATAAGATTTTTAATGAGCTTGAAGACCAGCTGCGACAGAATCTTGAAGATGTAGCTGCACAGAACGCATTGGCGCTGCACAATAAGATACATTCAAATTATGAACTGCTTCTGAGTCTTTCAGAAACGATGCATGATGTTGAACCGGATAACATCAGTGAAAGGCTGCAGTCTTTTGAGGTTTTTCTGGATGAGTACAAGCTGAAGCGGTTTGCGTATGTTTTTCCGGAGGGAACCAGTTACGCCACAGACGGAGGCGTAGCAAACTTGTCTTACCGGGAGTTCTTTAAACGGGGAATGGAAGGTAAGGCGACGATCAGCGATATCCTGGAAGATGCATTGGAAGAAAGTCATGGTCTGGTTAATGTTATGACCATTCCGGTTTTTGACGATAAAGGGGTGGTTGAGGGCGTATTTGGTCTGACGTATGACGCCCAAAGCTTTAATGATGCATTGCAGATTGAGTGCTTTGATGGGCAGGGTTACAGCTGTGCTATTAACAGTGACGGACAGATTTTGGTTGCCATGGGAAATGATACCCTGCAGATGTCCGAGAACATGTTTACGGATCTGTTGGGTACGGATTCACGGAATACGAAAGTAATCGAGAATCTGAAAAAACAGATGGAAAATAATGTTCCTGCCGGTGGTGTTTTTTATCTGGAGGAGAAAAGTTACTATTGCGTTGTACCTGTAAAACTTATGGGTGGTGATGTCACATGGTATATGCTTACCATCATACCGGCAGAGGTCTTGGAAAGCAGGGCCGAACCTATTCAGCATAGTCTGTATCGGATGGCTTTAATTGTAATCCTCCTTACCTTTTTGGGAGCTGCATTTGTTGTTGCTCTTTCGCGGGAACAAAGAAACAGGATGCTTCGTTATGCATATGAAGATCCCCTTACAAATGGAGCAAATTATGCGAAATTCTGTGTGGAAATGAATACGAAGCGTGATACGCGTGGGTATCTTGTTTCCATGGATATCACCCGGTTTAATAATATCAATATTGCTGCCGGGAAAGTGGCGGGAGACCACATGATCAGGGATATCTGGCAGATACTGAAAGATGAACTTCAAAGCGAGGAACTGGCTTGTCATGTGCGTGAAGACATCTTTTGTCTGTTTTTGAAAACGGAAGATAGAGAACGATTAGTAGAGCGTTTAAATCAGATATCGGTTCGGATTAATAATGAGGCAAGGAAATTGCAGGTTAAGGGAATTCATTCTCGTTATGGCATTTATAAAATGAATAAAAATGAGGAAGTGGAGGATGCTTACAGCAAAGCCCAGATTGCAAGAGAACAGGCGCGAATTCAGAAAGAACAATATTACGTGTTCTATAATGAAATGGATCATGAACGTATGCAGCAGAATCAGCAGATGGAGGAACGTTTTGAGGAATCTCTTGCTGCAGGAGAATTTGAAGTCTGGTATCAGCCAAAGTACAGTGCTTCAACCGGGGAAGTAGTAGGAAGCGAAGCGCTGGTGCGCTGGAGAAATACCGATGGAAGTCTGATTTCACCGGGCATATTCATTCCTCTCTTTGAACAAAACGGAATGATTGTGAAACTTGATGAGTACATGTTCCGTGCGGTATGCAAACAACAGGCACAGTGGCTTGCCAAGGGTCGGAAGATTTATCCGGTGTCTATTAATCTGAGCCGTGCATCTTTGTATTATGTTGATATTGTTGAAAGATATCGTGCCATTATACAGGAATATGCGGTTGATCCTGAGTTCATACAGCTTGAAATCACGGAGAGTGCTATGGAGGGAATGTCCGGTATCCGGGAATTCCTGGAGCAGTTCCGGGATATGGGTATCCGAATTTTAATGGACGATTTTGGTACAGGCTATTCTTCACTTTCTACGTTGAATATGAAGTGTTTTGATACATTAAAGCTGGATAAGAGTCTCGTGGATCATATCGGAGAACAGAATGGTGAAACACTGTTATACTATGTGATTAATATGGGACAGAAGCTGGGACTTCATATCACGGCAGAGGGCGTGGAAAATAACATGCAGCTGAAGTTCCTGCAAGAGAATCATTGTGATGATATCCAAGGTTTCCTTTTTGCAAAGCCTATGCCGTCTGCTGAGTTTGAAAATATATTAATACAATCGTAGAGGTTACCGATACATATCAACCAATATTAAAATGCCGAAAATCTGTTTTGCACAGGTTTCCGGCATTTGATTTATATGTCAATTTTCTATAAAACGAACACAAATACCTAAAATGAAATCCTATCGGCACAGATAAAGTTGCTTTATAATGGCATTACATCAAATAAATTTAATATACTTATTAAAGAAAAGGGGTAGTATCATGAAAAAAAGCAACAATATTTTATGGGGTTCGATTCTTGTACTGTTGGGTGCAGTGTTGGCGCTGAATGCACTGGACATTACAGATATTAATCTGTTTTTTGACGGCTGGTGGACATTGTTCATCATTGTGCCGAGTGTCATCGGACTGGCTGGCGGACAGGACACCAGCGGTAATCTGATTGGTTTGTTTATCGGAGCGTTTTTGCTGCTGTGTTGTCAGGGAATTTTGAATTTTGAGTTCCTGTGGAAACTGGCTGTACCGGCTATTATTATTCTCATCGGTCTGAAAATGATTCTTGGAAACATCTTCGGAAATAAGAGTGAAGAGATTCTGAAAAATATGAAACAGAATGGGGAATACCTTAGTGAGACCTGTGGAATCTTCTCCGGTCGGGACATCCGGTTTGACAACGAAGAGTTTCACGGAGCAGAGTTGACAGCGGTCTTTGGCGGTGTCAAGTGTGATCTTAGAGATGCGGTGATTGAAAAGGACTGTGTTATTAACGCCAGTGCTGTTTTTGGCGGAATTGATTTGATCGTTCCGGAGAATGTGAATGTAAAAATTCGATCCAATTCTCTGTTTGGCGGAATTTCTGACAAGAGAAAGCACCCGGTTGGAGATTATACAGAAACGATCTATGTGAATGGAACCTGTATGTTTGGAGGTGTGGACATCCGATGACAGCATGGCAGAAAACAGTAAAATATCTTGCAATTGCGCTGGCAATATTCTTAAGTGTCAGCATTATCAGTGGAATTTGTGGAGGAATTGCGTCGTTTTCATTTGTGTTTGGTCACAGAAACGGCGGCGGGGAACTTACGACTTATCCGGTGGATGGAGATGTGAAAGAATTACTTATCGATATCAGTGCGGCGGACTTATCCATAAAGACCGGAGAAGGATTCCGGGTGGAAAGTAATAATAAATATCTGACGGTAACGGAATCGGATGGAAAGCTTATGATTTCCGAAGAACGAAAATGGTTCGCATCCGGTTCTGAAGGTATTCATTTGTACATCTATATTCCCGCGAACTTGAAGTTTGATTATGCACAGGTGAATGCCGGTGCGGGAAGCGTTAAGATTGAAGCACTTTCCGCCGATGTACTGGAGCTGGATCTGGGAGCAGGAGAAGTACAGATTGACAAACTGACAGCAGAGAAAAGTGCCAGGATTAACGGCGGTGCCGGAGAACTGACGATTAAGGATGGACTGCTGCACAACATGGAACTGGATATGGGTGTGGGAGAACTGAACCTGACCGGAAGAATCCTTGGTAAGAGTGATCTGAATTATGGTATTGGGGAAGCGAATATGACACTCCTCGGAACGAAGGAAGAATATCGGATTGAACTGGATAAGGGCATCGGGGAAGCAAAACTGGAAGGAAAATCCATGCAGGACGATTCGGTTTATGGTTCCGGAGATAATCGGATTGACATCGATGGAGGAATCGGTGAGATTCATATTACATTTTCAAAATAAATCAGCATAGTACAGGTATGGATAAAGTGAGGTGGATCGATGCATTTTGTACAGGCGAAAGGGATACTTTCAAATAGTAATGGAATGAATATTTACAGAGGATGCTCCCATGGATGTATCTATTGTGACAGCAGAAGCAAGTGCTATGGATTTACTCATGAATTTGAAGATATTGAGGTGAAGGAAAATGCTCCCAAACTTTTGGAGCAAGCCCTCCGATCCAAAAGAAAGAAATGTATGATCGGTACCGGTGCAATGTGTGATCCCTACCTTCATGTAGAGGAGCAACTGGGACTTACAAGAAAATGTCTTGAACTTATTGAACATTATGAATATGGTGTGACGGTCTTAACGAAATCCACCCGAATTCTCAGAGATATGGATTTGTTAACCTCCATAAATCAAAAAACAAAAGCCGTCGTGCAAATGACTATGACGACTTACGATGAGGATCTTTGCAGACTTTTGGAGCCGAATGTATCGACGACCCGGGAGCGCTATGAGGCATTATTGCAATTCAAGGAAGCGAATATTCCGACGGTGGTGTGGCTTACGCCGATCTTACCATTCATCAATGATACGGAAGATAATATAAGGGGGATTCTTGACTATTGCATAAACGCAGGAGTGAAAGGAATTATTTGTTTTGGCATGGGAGTTACACTGCGGGACGGAGATCGGGAATATTTTTACAGTGCCCTGGATAAACACTTTCCGGGAATCAAGGAGAAATATATCAAAACCTATGGCAATGCTTATGATTTGCCGACTCCGAATCATAAAACACTGATAAAACTTTTTAAGGAAACCTGTGACACACATGGAATTATGTGTAATGTACAGGATTGTTTTGCATATCTTCATGAATTCCCGGAACGGTATGTTCAGCAGTCTCTGGACTTTTCCTGAAGCCAACGAAGTGCCATGTATGCGTAGGCAGCACTTCCTTTATACAGAATACCGTCATCAAAACGGACCTTCGAATTATGTTGACCGTAAAAATAGCCTTCATCGATGCTTCCGGCTGTAATATAAAGACTTACGGTAGGAACCTTATGGCTTACAAAGGCGAAGTCCTCGCTGCCACCGCCGGGTTTGCCACCATTAATCTTCGTCATATCGATAGCGGCTTCGCCATATAATTCTTTCATTATTTTTGATGTATCTTGAACGAATTCGCTGTCAATTATCATGGACGGACAAAAGTCGGAGAATGAAACCTCGGCCTCGCAGCGCATAGCCAGAGCAATGCCTTTGGTGATTTCAGTCATTCTGGTTTTGATCTGTTCGTTTACTTTACCTTCCGGATCCAATGTACGAATGGTTCCCCACATTTCGGCTGCATCGGGGAAAACGTTGGATGTGTTTCCTGCCTGAAACTTGCATGTGGTAAAGACTGCATATTCACCCGGAGCAATCTCGCGGCTGTTGATTTCCTGCAGGGCAAGATGAATCTGTGCGGCTGCGGTGATGGCATCTACAGCAGCATTCGGCATAGATCCGTGACCACTTTTTCCTGTCACGGTGATATGATACTGTTCACAGGATGCCATTGAAATACCGCCACCCGGAATCATAAGCATACCGGAAGGCATTGGAACACCTGCAATGACATGCAGCATGAAAGCTGCATCTACCTTGGGATTTTCCAGTAGCCCGTTTTTAATCATATCCTTTGAACCTTGAAAAATCTCTTCGGCGGGCTGGAATTCTAATTTGACAGTGCCCTCAATTTCGTTTTCATGATCCTTTAGTAAACGGGCGGCACCAAGCAGCATAGCTGTATGCATATCATGACCGCAGCCATGCATTTTGCCGTCGGTTTGGCTCCTGTAATCAATATCGGCTTCCTCCTGTATAGGAAGTGCATCCATGTCACTGCGTAAAAGAATGGTTTTGCCGGTGGCATTTTTGCCAATGGTGGTGACGAGTCCTGCCTTTCCAATCTCTTTTACATCATATCCCATCTGCTCTAATTGGGCCTTTACGTAAGGCTTGGTGAAAGCCATGTCAAATCCCAGCTCAGGATGCCGGTGAAGTTCATGCCGGATTGTGGTTAATTCCGGCTGGAGTGCTTGTGCTTCATGTAATAGTGAATTTGCGTCCATCATTTTGTCCTTTCCATTAATTTATAATTAATATGTGTTCATTCTGAATAATTTATACAACGGTACTTACATTATAGTAAAATGACAGAAAAATACAAGTCTTGTGGGTTCTGATGTTTTTGTTATAATGAAAGGGAATGTTGATTGGAAGGAATAGAACAAAATGAAAAAAGAGATATGGTATGCCATAAGGATTATAACCGCGGCTACAGCAGCAATCCTTCTTGCAAGAACGCTTTCACTACAATTTGATATATCAGCCGGAATCGTTGCAATTCTCTCTGTGGCAAGTACAAAGAGGGAAACGATCAAAACAGCCTATAATCGTTTTATTGCCTTTGGGGTAGCCCTGCTGATTGCTTTTTTTGCTTTCAGTCTGTTTGGTTACGGAATAGAAGCATTTTTAGTATATTTGGCAATCTTTGTTTTGATATGCCAGTTTTGCGGATGGACCAATGCAATGGCGATGGATTCGGTTTTGATATCTCATTTTCTCACATTTGGTGAAATGAACATAGAATCTTTGATGAATGAGTTGTTACTGTTTGTAATCGGTGCCGGAACAGGTATCCTGGTAAACTTATGTCTGCGTAATAATAAGTTTTATATGAAGAAACTGAAAGCAGAGACGGATGAACTTATTCGGAAGTCCTTGTTTAGAATGTCACAAAGGATATTGGATGATCAGTTCCCGGATTATGATGGGACCTGTTTTGATGAAATGCGTCAGCAGATTAATCAGGCGTTGCTGGTTGCCCGGGAAAACTATATGAATCAATTGGTTAAAGAGAATACTGCGGATATTGAATATATTAACATGAGATCGAATCAGGTTGAACTTCTCTATGAAATGTATAAGAAGGTGCGGGATATTCATACAACACCGGTTACCGCAAAGATACTTTCGGAGTATTTCCTTCTTGTAGCCAATGAATATGCGGAAGAAAATACGGTTACCGAATTATTGGATGGATTTTACCGGATGCGTGACGATATGAAGCGGCAGGTTCTTCCGGGTACGAGAGAAGAATTTGAAGACCGGGCAAAACTCTATGGACTTATGCAGAACATGGAGGAATTTCTGTTGCTTAAGAAGGATTATTGCAATAAATATAGAGAGAACTCTTCGATTCGTAGATTGTTCTACTGAAACCCACCGGTTAGAATAAATCTCATATCTATCATAGGTGTTTGCAAAACACCTATGATAGTCAGAAGATGAGGTGGTGGGAAACATGAAATTGAACAAAGCGGGAATGACAGGGTTTATGATGTGTTTTGTGGCTATTCTTTTTGGAATTGCATCGAATGGCGGGATTGGAACGATTGTGAGTTTTTTACATATTCCTTCCTTTATCCTTACTGCGGGAGGTGCGCTTTTTGCAGTTATGACCACATCGGATTCATTTGTAGATTTTAGATATGGTCTTTCAGGATTCCGGGAGGCCTTTATGAGTAAAGGAAATGATGCAGGTCATCTGTCCCACAAGATTATCGAAATGTCAGAACTGGCAAGAAAGGAAGGGCTGCTTGCACTGGAGGAAAAAGGGGAAAATGAAGATAACCTCTTTTTGCAGAAGGGATTAAGGCTCGTGGCCGATGGTTCGGATCCGGAATTGACAAGAGATATTCTTGAAACAGAGTTATCCCACAAATTTGAAACCGAAAAGAAACGTGTGAAATTCTGGCAGGATTTTGGTGCATATGCACCGGCCTGGGGAATGGTTGGTACTTTGATCGGACTTATTAATATGATGAAGTCCATGGGAGATAATGCCTCGGAAATTGGTGCAGGAATGTCTCTGGCGTTAATTACTACTTTATATGGTTCCATTATTGCGAACTGGATCTGTATTCCGATTTCCAGAAAACTGGAAAAGAACTGTGTAGCTGAGTATTTGCAGATGGAGGTAATAATAGAGGGGGTATTGTCGATTCAGGCGGGAGAGAACACTCGAATCATTAAAGAAAAAATGAAAGCTATTCTGGAAAAAGAAACAATTGATGAAATTGAAGATGAAAGGTAGGAGGTTTCCTATGAAGAAATATGATGTAGTAGCATTGGGTGAGTTACTGATTGATTTTACGGAAAATGGAATGAGTAAACAGGGAAATCCCATGTTGGAGGCTAATCCCGGTGGGGCGCCCTGTAACGTACTCTCCATGTTGCAAAGATTAGGAAAAGATACTGCATTTGTCGGCAAAGTGGGCAAGGATAATTTTGGCAGAATGTTGATGGATGTGGTAAAAGAACAGGGAATTGACACGGATCATGTGCTCATGGATGAAAGGGTACCTACTACGCTGGCATTTGTTCATACCCAAAGTGACGGAGATCGCAGCTTTTCTTTTTACAGAAATCCCGGAGCAGATATGATGCTTTCAGAGGAGGATATTGATTGTGATTTATTAAAAAATACCAGGGTGTTTCATTTTGGTTCCTTGTCAATGACGGATGAATGCAATGAGGCAGCTACCCGAAAGGCAGTGAAAGAAACGAAGGCAGCCGGCGCAGTTGTTTCATTTGATCCCAATCTGCGACCGTTGTTATGGAGAAGTCTTGATGAGGCAAGAGAACGGATATGGTATGGCATTGGACAGTGTGATATCCTGAAAATCTCGGATGATGAGGTTTGTTTTTTAACCGGAACGGAGGATATTGATGAGGGAATTGCAAAAATACAGGAAAAAAGCCGGCCGGTTTTAATCTGTGCCACGATGGGAAAGGGCGGAAGTAAGGCTTATTATAAAGGAAAAGTCGTTTTTGGCAGACCATTCCTGCGGGAGGATACCGTTGAAACCACCGGTGCAGGAGATACATTTATGGCCTGCGTGCTAAATACGGTGTTGGAAAAGGGATTGGATTCACTGACCGAAGAGGATTTGGCAGAAATGCTGGAATTTGCCAATGCAGCCGCCTCTATTATTACGACCCGTAAAGGTGCATTGAAGGTAATGCCACAGAAACAGGAAGTTCTTTCATTTATTCGGGAGAGAAAAGGAAAATGAATCTTTTACCCCTTTTCCGCTAAAGTTTCAGAGACGTTTAGCGGAAAAGGGGTTTTCTTTTTTTAATGCAAAAAGGGTCTAAGCCCTAAATAATGGATTATGATTCTTTCTTGCAGAGGGAAGCAAATGCTTTCTTACATAGATTCTTACATTTACATCCGATACCATGTTTGACAACACGGAAGATTCCCCACATACCGGATTCTACATCCCATTTAAAACTTCCGGAGCGGTAGAGATAATCCCCGGGTGCCAAAGCATCATTTTCTAATTCCATATCAAAGGTATTGCCAATGCTGATGGCCCCCTGAAGCGGGATTACATTGGATAGGGCATCCTGTGGTTGCTGCTTCCATGTGTGACCGTGAATACAAAATCCTACATTTCGCGGTTTGTCAGCAGGCATCATCGTACGGAAGATGACACGATCACCGCTATATGCTTTAAAAAGTGGTGTTGACGGATCACCGTGAATTTTGCTGCTAAATACTTTTGAAATTAGTGAATTATTCTTCAGTCGGTTGGCAAAACGCTCGGAACGGTAGTTATAACCTTTTTCGCCGGTATCCTCAGCATCCACATCTTCCCCATCTTCACCGGCGGCAGTTTTGACAAGTATACCATCTTTATCCAGCATACGGATTCCGTTCTGAATCAGAACAACGCACTCCCTGAAACGCCTTATTCCCGGTGCAACAATGGCGGCTTCTTCATCATATATGGTTTTGGAACAGGAGAAGTTTTTGTACCATGCGGCCCCCACGGGTTCGATGATAATTGCACCAAACAGACCGTGATACCGGTGATTTCTTATATCACCAAAGGATTGTATGATGCAGGAACCATATTCTTTGTCTGCATACCACAGATATTTTTTGCTCTCACCCACACCCACCGTCTGTTCATGGTTATTGTATCCTACATTAATTCCTGAATCACAGATGGGATCATAATGGAGAAATTGCGGGTTAATGGATACACGCATGGACGGTTTGTGTTTTTTGTCCAGAGGAACACGTGGGTAGTCATAGTATGGGATTGGATTGTCTGCGTTAAAAAGATTGTGAAGGGTAATCTCAATCCAGTCTCCGGCATTTGCCCGCAAAATCAGCGGCTTTGGCTGATAATTTTTGTGCTTTGCTGCCTCAACCTCCTCCAAAGGAACAAAGAGAAGACCGTCAGGATCGTGGTCACCATGCCGATTGTAGGGAATATCACGCTGGATTGCAGCGATATCATATTTTCGGACGACGGAGTCCCTGGTTGGGCATGGAGGCAGTGGAATCATGCTGTCAGCTGCATGGCAGATTGGTTTGAGCCGTTTGGTTACATGCCGGTGGGCACGAAGAATTCCCCACAATCCAAGCCATACATCATCTATTCCACCAAAATAATACAAATAATCTCCCGCTTGGTAAGCCTTTTTGATGTGGATATTAAAGGCTTCGGAGATACCCAGAGTCTGAGAGGCAACTTCCGGAGAATGAATGTCTGTGATTTCTTTTTTCCAGGAAAGACCGGTCAGATTAAAGCAATGTTGTTCTTCATGGGCACCATCCAGAAGACGAATGATGATTTCATCTCCCGGATAGGTTTCCAGAATTGGAGTTGCAGGATCGCCATGAGTCAGGGAACTGAAGATATAGGCAGGATCATCATGGTCTCTTAAACGTTCCCGCATCGGTTCGCAGCGATAATTGATGCCCATAACTCCCGGATCATCATGGGAACCGGGAACTTCCGGCGGATTGAGGGCCTTTCCTTCCTTGTCAAAGAGCAGTGCAAAATCATGGACGAAGAGTGCAAATTCACGGAATGCGGTGCCATCCTTTCGGCGGATGACGGCCTTGGTACCAAAGTCAAGCTCTTTTCCGGTTCTTATATCGTGGAAAGTGGCTCCGGCCTCTTCAACAATCAGCGCACCGAACACGCCATGCTGCTGGTGGGAATTAGCATAAAGATGATCGTGGAAAAATACGGTGTTTAACTCGGTGTTTGCAAAGAAACGTTCAATTAAGGTTTCATATTTTCTTGCACCTGCGATATTATTCCAGCCATTTGCTGCGCCATCGGAAACAATGGTGTCAAATTTAACAAGGTGAATATGGTAACCTGCAATATCGGTTAAGGTTTCCATCTGGAATGGGCTTCCCTCCAGAATTTCCGGGAGGAGGTTGGTAAGGCGTACCTCAATGCAGTCGCCGGCATTGGCGCGGATGACAAGAGGTTCTACCGTTATTTTCTGGCATTCGACTTTTCGGATATAAGCATCCAGGCCGCCATGCCGTTCTAATTCGGATTTGAGAACGAAAAATCGACCCTGGGGATCATGCCAGCCATAGCGGTTATAGGTAACCTTGGCTTGAACCAGTGCGATTTCAAAAACTTTCACATTCTCATCGGTACAACATGGACAGGTATCGGTGTAGAGTGCGCCGGGCTTAAATCCCGGAACGAAATTGTCCTGCTCGAGGTCCGTTGGACTTATTTTATTGCTGCCGTCGGGATTTAGGATTCCAAGAGGTGGTTGCAGCGGACGTTCGCCAAAGGTGCCGTTAATGAAATGCGGATAGCCCGGATGCCGGTCGTCTTTTTTGGGTGGAGCGGGTCGGTCACTAAGCGGAAGAAGGGGCGGAATCAGTGTTCCATCAGGAAGTTTGCCGCTTCCATCCTCTAAGCGGTCATGGATGCGCCAGAGTGTCCACATGCCTTCATGGAAATGAGGGTAAAGATGACAGTGGAAAATAACATCACCGATAGTACGGTTCAGGCTTCCGGCGCCGTGAAGAATGTCAAGAGTGTAGCATTCCTGCGGACTGATGGAGATGGAATCAATGATGGTGGAAGCGGGATTGTCTCCCTCCAGTCGCCATTGATGGTTATGCAGGTGAAATACATGGGTTTCCTTAACGCCGCCATGAATCAGACGTATTTTGGAAGGATCTCCGGCATAGGCACGCAGAATTGGTGGTGCCGGGTCGCCATAAACCCATGAACTCATGGAAATATCTTCTCCGGTGTCGGTGTGGTCATGGGAAAGAGGAAGTCGGTTTCGCATTGGTTCGGAACGGTAGCTGATCGCAGTTGTGGCAGATGGAAGTCCGGTATGAGGATCGAGTGGTTGTTCTCCGTCCTTATTTTTCATCTCCAGTTCATCATGGAAAAAAACTGCATACTCCCTGAAAGCAGGTTTTGTAGGGTGATAAATGTCCGCAAACAGACCGCTTTCTAATTCTTCGCCGGTCTGAGGGTTTAACCATCTGGACTCAGGAGCTTCCACGATAATTGCACCAAATAATCCATGAATGTTTGTTCCGTCTTCACTTCCGGTAGAATCGCCCATATCGTGGAAGAGGTACACGCCCTCTTTTGTAGCATACCATGTGTAGACAATTTTGTGCTTTGTGGTGGTGTCTGTGTTAAAACCAACACTTGCACCATCCGATGTCTGGACATCATAGAGAAGACCCTGAACATGGATGGATAAGGAGCGGTTTAAAGAATGTGAAAAAGTTACAACGACCTTTTCCCCCACATTTGCACGAATTACTAAAGGCATTACCTCTTCGTAAGGCTGTGGAATATCCTGATGGAAGTTTTTCAGAGCACGGTTTCGGATACGCCGGGCATCTTTTTTTAATACATAAAGCAGACCGTTTGGATCATGGTCTCCATAGCGGTTATAAACAATTGGAATCTGAATTGCTTCAATTTCATAGTAACGTGTTTTATTGGGACAGGAATAACAGCAAAGTTCCATTTAACATTCCTCCTTGGCGCGCGCACATTGTAAAATGCGGATATAGTGATTGGCTTCACGGAGTACATGATCCGCTAACAGAGGAAGAATGATTGAGGCAATATCGCAGTTTAGAATACCTTTTGTACCGGCTGCCTTGAAATCACGGTATCGGAGTGTTTCGGCCAGCGATTCTTTGGTCAGCTCGCAGGATACGATATCATCTTGTTCCCGTGCCGTTTTCAATAACTTTTTATAGTCCATTGCAAAGTTGTGAGCGGTTTTGACCAATTCCTCTTCCGACGGATCAAGCAGTCCACGGATAAATAGTGCATGCTCCATCATAATCTGATTCCAGAACTCCTCTGTGCCCCAAAGCATTTTGTATGAAACCTGTCGGTTTTGCATGAGGCTTTCCACGGTGGAACGGTATAACCGGGCCTCTCTTATGATGTGACGGATGAGCAGAGGATAGTTCGCGGTAAAAAGTCGCCCTGCCAGGACCTCGCATAAAATACTTTCCTTGAAACTGATCAGTCCGTCTAATAATTGAATGGAACGCCGGTTAATCTGATGAACCATATGAAGTATCTGCCGGTTGTTTTCATTCCAAGGCTTGCAGCGGAGATTCTGCTGCATTTCGGTGATATCCGTATTGATTGAAATCCCTCCAAGAGTTTGGGTCTGTTTCTCTGCACACATTGTAAATTCGGTCGTCAGTTCACAGGAATCCAGTATTTCGCAGTTGACTCTTCCATTGCTGATTTTTACAACATCGGATAATAACTCTTCAAATTGCTGCCGGAAAAAATCGGCGCGTTTCGCCCAGGTGTCATTGATGCAGGGAAATCCTGCTTCCAGGAATAATGCATGTTCCTTCATGATTCTGGAAAAGAACAAATGAGTTTCCAAGGACAAAGTTATATAATTTTGTGTCATGCCCTGACTCCTTTCTTTTATTGGTTTTGATCTCACTGTATAATATGCGGACAGAAGGAAAAGAGTGTTAGAGGTCTATTGTAATTTATTGTATAAAATTGTAAAATAAAGTCAGGTGATTTGTTTTCAGGAAACTTTAATTCAAACGAGAAAGGAAGATGATGATTGAATGAACAAGAGACTGTTAAGTGTAATTCTTGTTATTTCAATGATTGCGGGGGCGCTGACGGGGTGTCAAAAAGAGCAGAATGTTGAAGTGACAGAAGAGAACAATGAAGTAAGTTCGGATGTAGTAAACTTATGTGTATGGGCGGAAGAGGATAATTTTGATATGTTGAATCAGATGATCGATTCATTTAAGGAACATTATGCGGCTGAAGCGGAATTTAACATAACCCTTAAAGCACAGGCAGATTCCAGCGCCAAGGATGTCATTCTTTCAGATATTCACAGTGTTGGTGATGTCTTTTCATTTCCCGATGACCAGTTTTACGGATTAATGTCGGCAGGTATGTTGGAGCCCGTGGCCAACCAAGCGGAGGTTGTGGCTGCGAATATTGAAGGTGCGATTGATGCGGCATCCTATAAAGGAACCTTGTATGCTTTTCCGTATACTGCGGATAATGGATATTTTATGTATTATAATAAGCAGTATTTTAATGAATCGGATCTTAAGACATTAGATGGTATGCTTGAGGCCGCGAATAAAGCAGAAAAGAAGATTTCTATGGAACTTAATTCAGGCTGGTATATGTATGCATTTTTTGGGAATACCGGTCTGGAGTTTGGAATAAATGAGGATGGCGTAACCAATTACTGTAATTGGAATGCAACGGATACCCCGATAAAGGGTACCGATATTGCAGAGGCGATGATTGCGGTAATCGAAAATCCTGCCTTTGTGGTAAAGCCGGATGGGGAATTTGTGGATGCGGCTAAAAGTGGCGAAGTAATTGCAGGTGTCAGTGGTACATGGAATGCCATGGGTATCAAGGAAGCATGGGGTGATGATTATGCTGCGGTTAAGCTTCCTACCTATACCGTTGCGGGACAGCAGGTTCAGATGTCTTCATTTACCGGTTATAAGATGATGGGAGTTAATGCGTATTCAGAAAATAAAGAATGGGCTATGAAACTTGCGGAATGGCTTACCAATGAAGAAAATCAGACGTTAAGATTTGAAATAAAAAATCAGGGACCATCCAATAAGAATGCTTCGGCTTCTCCATCGGTAACCGCAGTACCTGCAATTCAGGCGGTAATCGATCAGTCGCAGTATGGTAATTTACAGCGTGTGGGAGGAAAATACTGGACACCGTGTACGGAGTTTGTGGAAACACTGATGTCGGATAATAAGCGGTCGGTACCATTGCAGGAAATTATGGATACACTTGTGGATGGTATTACCCAGTCTGTTGCGAAATAATGAATGGAGGATCGGCTAATGAAAGAGCATAGTAAGAATAAAAATAGAATCAGCATCAAGATATTAGCCTTGATTCCGGTATTTGTTCTCGGAATCGTGGCACTTGCTTCAAACGGTTTGGCCATTGGTAATATTCGGGATGTTAATGAGACCGCTACCGTTATTTCGGAGGATTATCTGGTGGGAATTGCCGAACTTTCTGAAATTCAGAAGGAAGCACAGACGATACATCAGATGGCATTGTCCCATATCATTGCGACGGACCTTGAAACCATGATTGATCTGGTGACGGATATCCGAAATGAGCAGACGGTACTTGATGAGAAGCTTTCTTTGTATGAATCCAGTGTTGATGAAGAAAATCGTGGTATTTATGACCAGCTGATCAGCGATTATGATGGATTAAAATATGAAATCATTACGTTGATTGGATTGAGTGCAGCGGGAGAAAAGGATGCGGCATTTGCTTTGGCTAATGGTGTGATTGCAGATTATGCGGAATCCATTCAGGGTGAGATTTCCCGGATGATTCAGATGATGAATGACAATGCACAGGAAGCAAGAGATAATCTTGCCAGAACTTATTCATCAGCCGTTATCGTAACATTGGCAGGAATTATAATTATCGCTGCAGCTTTTCTGGCGTCACTTACGATCGTTTTGTATCGGATTGTAAAACCAATTACCAGAGCGAAGAAAGAAATTGATGAAGTGATTACCAGTTTTGATGAAAGAAAGGGTAATCTTACCAAGAGAATCACCGTTACCAGCAACGATGAAATCGCTGATCTTTGTATTGGTTTCAATACTTTCATGGGCAAATTACAGGATATTCTCAAGATTATCATTGAGAATACAAGACAGATGAATGACGTGGTAAGTAATGTACTTGAGAGCGTTAATAATTCCAATGATAGTGTTTCCGGCCTTTCGGCAGTAACCGAGGAACTTGCGGCTACCATGGCGGATGTTGGTAATTCTTCGGGAACAATCAATAACAGTACGGAAACAATCCGACAGGAAGTTGAGAGTATTGCGGAGAAATCCAATGAAATTAATGTATACTCGAGAGAAATGAGAACCAACGCGGATCATATGGAGGCTCAGGCAAGAGAGAATATGACCATCACAGGAACCAAGGTAAATGAGATTCTCTCAGTTCTTGATAAGGCTATTGAAGAAAGCAGGAGTGTTGATCAGGTCAGCACACTCACGAATGAAATTCTCAGTATTTCCAGTCAGACCAATCTGCTGGCGTTAAACGCATCCATTGAAGCAGCGAGAGCCGGTGAAGCCGGGAAGGGATTTGCGGTTGTTGCCGATGAGATCAGAAAACTGGCGGAGACCAGCCGTGAGACTGCAAACAGTATCCAGTCCATCAACCTGCAGATTACACAGGTGGTTCATAATCTTGCGGACAATGCCAATAGTATTGTTGAATATATGAAGGATCACATCCTTCCGCAGTTTGAAGAGTTCGTTCAGAGTGGCGTGCAATATCGAGACAATGCCACATATATTGAAAATGTCATGGATGAATTCTCGAAAAAAACAGAGAATCTCAGAAAGTCTATGGATGAGATTGCGGTATCCATTAATGCTATTACACTGGCTATTGATGAAGGTGCCAAGGGTGTACAGGGTGCTGCAGAAAGCACGCAGGTTCTTGTATCGGATATGCATGCCATTAATGAAAGAATGGATGAAAATAGAAATATTGCAGGTGCGCTGGAAGAGGGAACAGCAATCTTTGAACAGTTTTAAATAGACAATGAGGGGATATCAATATGGAGCGGGAGAAGGAAAACAAAGCAGCCCTATTTTTTGTGGGAATAATGGTGATCATTGTTTTGTCAGGTATTGGAATTCGCTATTACAAGGAGTATAATGCATTTCAGTTCCGAAATCATCTTACTGAAACGGCGGTAACAATTGATGGTACATTTGTTACACTGGGGGAAATGTCCTATTATATAGCGATGGTGGAACAGGAATTCCAAAGTATGGCAATAGCGTATAATCCGGGGAATCCGGAAGATTTCTGGAATACACATTTTAAGAATCTGGAGAACAGTAAATTTACCAATACATATGCGAAAGAAGTTGCAGGGGATTTATGCGTCTACGACTATATCATGGCAAAGGAAGCTGAGAAAAAGGGATTCGAACTGAGCGAGGAACAGAGGAAGGAATGTCAGAGAATGGCCGTGGATTTCTATTATCGGCTTTCCTATGAAGCGGTGGAGAACACGGGAGTGACGATTGAAAATCTACTTCCTATGGTGGAGCGCAACGAACTTGTGAAAGAATACGTCACAGCGACTGCAGAAAATATAAAAAAACAGGACGCACAAGTCGATGTTTCAGGGTTGAATTACGACGGAGAGTATTATCAGACTGTAATCATGCCACAATACAGTGTGAAATTTAATTCTTCGGTATGGGATGAAGTTAAGCTGGGGACAATAACCGTTAATGTAGAGGAATAATTTGATGTATTTTATATCATCCTGTTACATAGAATGATATAGAATAGCCTGAAACAGAGAGCATGGAAAGGGTTATTTTATGGAAATTTATGTGGTGAAGTCCGGGGATACAGTAGATCAAATCGCATCGGAATTTGGAATTGATGTGGAGCAATTGGTTTTTGACAATCAAATAATTTATCCTTATGAGCTTGCCGTAGGGCAAGCTCTTTTAATTTCCACAGGAGAGAGGAAGGGCGGAAAAACCATCGTGGTAAGTGGATATGCCTATCCCTTTATTAGTCCATGGGTTCTTCGGCAGACCCTTCCGTATTTGTCCGAGCTGCCAATCTTCTCCTATGGATTTACCGACGAGGGGGATTTGATTCCACCGCCCTATGGTGAAGATGACTGGATGATCTATGAGGCCATAAATTATGGTGTGCAACCGATTCTTACGCTGACTCCCTTTGGAATTGACGGAAAGTTTAATAACCGGTTGATCAGTTCTGTGGTAAACAATGAAGAATATAAAAATAATCTGATCAAGAATTTGCTGGATCTGATGCAACAAAAAGGATATCAGGGAATTGATATTGATTTCGAATACATTTTAGCTTCCGATCGTGACGCTTTTACAGCTTTTGTGGGGCAGGTTGCTGCTGTTATGAGGGAGAATGGTTATCATACGTCGGTTGCCTTGGCACCGAAAACTTCGGATGAGCAAAAAGGGCTTCTGTATGAAGGAAAGGATTATCGGGCATTGGGAGAAGTGGCGGATCATGTTCTATTGATGACGTATGAGTGGGGCTATACCTATGGACCGCCGATGGCTGTGGCACCATTGAATCAGGTGCGAAGTGTAGTGGAATATGCATTGACCCAGATTCCGGCAGAAAAGATTGACCTTGGAATTCCGAACTATGGATATGACTGGGCATTGCCCTATGAGAAGGGAAGAACGGCGGCCGTTACAATTAACAATGTGCAGGCGGTACGAATTGCGATCGAATATGGTGCAAGAATATATTTTGACGAAATTGCACAAAGTCCTTTTTTTAACTATGTCAAGGATGGGGTGGAGCATGAGGTCTGGTTTGAAGATGTTCGGAGCCTGGATGCGAAATTTGCCCTGATCAGGGAGAAGAATCTTCGTGGCTGTGGTTATTGGACGATTATGCAGTGGTTTCGTGCAAACTGGCAGCTGCTGTATGATCAGTTTGATATAAAAAAGGTGTAGAAGAGATATTACTATTTTTTATATTATTGGAAATACTACCCTTTGAATAGGTTATTTGAAAGGGTTGATTAAAACGATGAAGAAATGTAAACCAAAACATATTGGAATTATTCCGGATGGAAATCGAAGATGGGCCATGGAACACGGACTGAATAAACAGGATGGATATGAATATGGATTGGAACCGGGCCTTCATTTACTGCAGGAAGCAAAAAAAAGAGGAATCGAAGAGATTACTTATTATGGATTTACGGTAGATAATTGTAAACGTCCAAAGGAGCAATTTAAGGCGTTTCAAGGAGCTTGTGTCCGTGCGGTGGAGATGATCGCAAAGGATGGAGCGGATTTATTGGTAATTGGAAATTGTAATTCCAAATGTTTCCCGGAAGAATTAAAGAATTATACCACTCGCAGGCCGGTGAACGGTGGCGGAATTAAGGTTAATCTCTTGGTGAATTACGGATGGGAGTGGGATCTTTCACATATCAAGGTGGATGGAGAACCTTACTCGGTGGATATTTCAAGAATCGATATGGTGATTCGTTGGGGTGGAATGAGAAGATTATCCGGTTTTCTTCCTATTCAATCCGTTTATTCGGATTTTTATGTGGTGGATCATCTTTGGCCGGATTATCAAGATCGCGATTTGGATGACGCCTTGTTGTGGTACGGGGCACAGGATGTCACGTTAGGTGGCTGATTCTTAATTTTATTAAATCATAAATAAAGAAACTCAATATATTTATTGAAAAAATCTTAATTTCTTAGTAAAATATAATCAGTTGTGTGCAAAAATAAAGCAACGCAAAGAGATGAATTAGAAATCTAAACTATTGGAGGAAAGAAAATGGCTCAGAGAACAGATATCCATAAGGTACTGATTATCGGCTCGGGTCCAATCATCATTGGACAGGCCTGCGAGTTCGATTATTCCGGTACACAGGCGTGTAAAGCGCTGCGCAATCTTGGTTATGAGATTGTACTTGTTAACTCGAATCCGGCGACGATTATGACGGATCCTGAAATTGCGGACGTTACTTATATTGAGGCGCTGAATGCAGAGAGAATTGAACAGATTATTGCAAAGGAAAGACCGGATGCATTATTGCCGAACCTTGGCGGACAGTCTGGTCTTAATCTGTGTTCAGAACTTGCAAAGTCCGGTGTCCTTGATAAGTATGGTGTACAGGTTATCGGTGTACAGGTTGATGCCATCGAGCGAGGCGAGGACCGTATTGAGTTTAAGAAAACCATGGAAAAACTCGGTATTGAGATGGCAAGAAGTGAGGTCGCATATTCCGTTGAGGAAGCCAAGAAGATTGCTGATGAACTGGGTTATCCGGTGGTTCTGCGTCCGGCATATACCATGGGTGGTACCGGTGGTGGTATCGTATATAATGTAGAAGAGCTTGAGAAGGTTTGTGCCCGTGGTCTCCAGGCCAGTCTGGTGGGACAGGTATTGGTTGAAGAGTGTGTCATCGGCTGGGAAGAACTGGAACTTGAAGTTGTCCGTGATAAGGACAACAATATGATTACCGTATGTTTTATCGAAAATATTGACCCAATGGGTGTGCATACAGGTGACTCCTTCTGTGCAGCTCCAATGCTTACGATTTCCAAGGAGGTTCAGAAGCGTCTTCAGGAAAAATCATACAAGATTGTTGAAGCAATCCAGGTTATTGGTGGAACCAATGTACAGTGGGCACATGATCCTAAAACGGATCGTGATATCATCATTGAGATCAATCCAAGAACATCACGTTCTTCCGCATTGGCTTCCAAGGCAACCGGTTTTCCGATTGCACTTGTTTCAGCTAAGCTTGCAACCGGACTTACACTGGCGGATCTTCCATGTGGTAAGTACGGCACATTGGATAAGTATGTTCCGGATGGAGATTATGTTGTAATTAAGTTTGCCCGTTGGGCATTTGAGAAATTCAAGGGCGTCGAGGATAAGCTTGGTACCCAGATGCGTGCCGTAGGTGAGGTAATGAGCATCGGTAAGAATTTCAAGGAAGCATTTCAGAAGGCGATTCGAAGTCTTGAAAAGAATCGATATGGTCTGGGATATGTAAGTAACTTTAATGAGCTTTCAAAGGAAGAATTATTGAAGAAGCTGGTGTTCCCTTCCAGTGAGAGATACTTTATAATTTATGAAGCATTGCGTAAGGGAGCTACCGTAGAAGAGATCCACGAGCTTACTAAGATTAAAGCTTACTTCTTAGAGCAGATGAAGGAACTGGTTGATGAGGAAGAAGTAATTGCAGCTTCCAAGGGAAGCCTTCCGGCGGATGATGTATTGGTTCAGGCAAAGAAGGATGGTTTCTCGGATAAGTATCTTGGTAAGATTCTTAATATACCGGAGGCTGATGTACGTGATCGTCGTATTGCACTGGGTATGGAGGAAGCATGGGAAGGTGTTCATGTAAGTGGTACAGAAAATAGTGCCTACTACTATTCAACATATAATGCGCCGGACAAAAACCCTGTATCCGAGGGTAAGCAGAAGATCATGATCCTTGGTGGCGGTCCGAACCGTATCGGTCAGGGTATTGAGTTCGATTATTGCTGTGTTCACGCTTCGTTGGCACTTAAGAAGCTTGGATTTGAGACGATTATTGTGAATTGTAATCCTGAGACTGTTTCAACAGATTATGATACATCGGATAAGTTATATTTTGAGCCATTAACACTTGAAGATGTACTCAGCATCTATCGAAAAGAAAAACCGGTTGGTGTTATTGCACAGTTCGGTGGTCAGACACCGCTTAATTTGGCGGCAGATCTGGAGAAGAATGGTGTGAAGATTCTTGGTACTTCCCCGGCAGTGATTGACCTTGCAGAAGATAGAGATCAGTTCCGTGCAATGATGGATAAGCTTGGAATTCCAATGCCGGAGTCCGGTATGGCTGTAACGGTTGACGATGCGTTAATGATTGCGGACCGGATTGGTTATCCGGTTATGGTTCGTCCTTCCTACGTACTTGGCGGACGTGGCATGGAAGTGGTTCATGATTCAGAAGCAATGGTTGGGTATATGAAGGCAGCAGTTGGTGTTACACCGGATCGTCCAATTCTTATTGACCGTTTCCTCAATCATGCAACAGAGTGCGAAGCCGATGCTATCTGTGATGGTACACATGCATTTGTACCTGCCGTTATGGAGCATATCGAGCTTGCAGGTGTTCACTCAGGTGACTCTGCTTGTATTATTCCGTCAAGACATTTGAGTGAAGAAAACGTTAAGACGATTAAGGAATACACAAGAAAGATTGCGGAAGAAATGCATGTTGAGGGTCTTATGAATATGCAGTATGCCATCGAGAACGGAAAGGTGTATGTTCTCGAGGCTAATCCGAGAGCATCCCGTACAGTACCTTTAGTATCAAAGGTATGTAACATCCGTATGGTGCCTCTTGCAACAGAAATTATGACAAGAGAACTTACAGGAAGAACCTCTCCGGTTCCGGAATTAAAGGAACAGGATATTCCATATTATGGTGTTAAGGAATCGGTATTCCCATTCAATATGTTCCCGGAAGTTGACCCTGTTCTTGGACCGGAAATGCGATCAACCGGTGAAGTTCTTGGATTATCTGAGTACTGGGGTGAATCCTTCGTTAAGGCACAGGAAGCTACCCAGACAAGACTTCCGATGGAAGGTTCTGTATTGATTTCTGTCAACGATAAGGATAAGGAAGAAGTTGCCTTGCTGGGCAAGGGATTTGCAGAGGTCGGCTTTAAGATTTACGCATCCAAGGGAACATGCAAGCTTCTTACAGATGCCGGAGTTGATGCAGAATGTGTTCTTAAGCTTCAGGAAGGAAGACCAAATATGGCAGACCTCATCACCAATGGTAAGATTGATCTCGTAATCAACACACCGGATGGAGGCGTAAGCGGATGGGATGATAGTTACCTTCGTAAGAATGCCATCAAGAAGAAAGTTCCGTACATGACCACCATGGCAGCAGCTAAGGCTACGCTAAGTGGTATTAAGGTGATGAAGGAACATGGCGGAAGTCAGGTTAAGTCCCTTCAGGAATTACATGCACAGATTAAGCCAAAGAATAACTAATCAATAAAGATATAAAGCCCCATGGATAATGTATCATTTGGATTGTGATAACCTTCTTAGTACATTGTCGGTGGGGCTTTTGTTTTGGTGTTAGTATTATTGTGTAACGGTTACAGTGAATTTCCCGTTCTTGTAAGTGAGCGTTCCGATCAGATTGTTTTTGTCCAATATGTTTTTTACGATGGAAAGACCGAGTCCGCTGCCGGATTTGTTGGAACGACTCTTATCACCTTTTACAAATGGATTCCAAAGGTCATCAAGATGCTCCGGTGCGCTTTCATTGGAATCGTTGGAAATGCGGAAGGCTTTATTTTCACCGGATATCTGAATCGTGCCGGATTCTTTGGTATACTTTACGGCGTTCGAGAGAAGGTTATCCAGAGCCTCTAAGATCTCATCCGTTTGAGCTTTGACAATATAGCTGCCATTGATTGATACTTCGATATTTTTCTTACTTAAAATCGGTTCATATTTTTCAATCAATTCTTCCATGATTTCGCAGAGATTAATCATTGTTTTTGATGAAGTTGAGTTTGTAAATTCAGCCTTTGATAATTCCAGCGTTTGGTTAATTAAGTGATTCATATAGTGTGCATTTTCCATGATGATTTCGGCATAATGTTCTCTTTTCTCTGTGTGTACATTTTCTTTCAAATTCTCAGCGCATCCGTTTAAGGACATCAGTGGACTCTTAAGGTCGTGTGCAAGATTGTTCATCAGATTCTTGCGGTAATCTTCCATCATATAGAAATATTTGTTCTTGGAGTTCGTAAATGTAGTAAGAATCCACACAATAAAAAGCATAATCAGTATGTATGAGCAAAGAATGCCAAACAGAAGATTCTGATTGGTGATAAAAAAATTCTCGCGCAGTTCATAGTGCGCCACAATGGAGTAGGAGTGGTTGTCTGCGTCCACAAAATCAATGGATTTTGTATAGATAAATTTATAATCATCGGTCACATAGTATTCGGGCGTGCCTGTATTGATATTAAAGCCATGCATACGTCCCCCGGAGATAAAAAATAGATTGATATACGCATCGGTAAGATCGATGTATTGGAATCCCTGTGGAATGGTCTGTGTATAATCCACCAGGTCTTCTCTGATGCAAACGTGTTCACCGGTATGACGATTGATTTGGTTTGTAGTGATGAGCATTTTACTGGGGATAAAATCATTATCCTTGATGTATGCACTTTGAAGATGAATTTGAGTGTCATATAAATTGATGGGTGAAAATAATTCCTGTTCAAAAAATGGATTCAGAGGGTTTGAATATAAATCTTCATTGATACATTTATAGAAATAATCCATCATATCATCCTGGGTACATTGAATGAGTTTTGCCGACTCCTGGGTATTTTCCAGACTATATATCAGGAATCCCTTGAAATACGAGTCCGCAATAAATGAATTGGTCTGATTATCCCTTATGGCAAGGAAACTATCGACACCTCGAACTTCCCAATAGTTGCTGATATAGCAAAGGTTCTGGGTGAAAGTTACTAAGAAATCAGAAAGAGGCTCCTCTTTTGACTGGGTTAGAATTTTCTCGGTTATTGGTGTGAAACGTTTATCAAGCATACTCTGGAAATTCACCTTTTCATATTGGTAAAAGGCAACTACGGTCAGCACAAAAAATATGCTGACGAGTGTAATACCTATGCCGCATCGTCTTAAAAAAATAGTTAAGAAGGTTTCTCTTTTTCTGAATCGATTGTGTTTACTTTTCATAGCTTGTCACCTCTATTCTGTAATTTTATATCCTCTGGAAATGACGGTCTTAATCTGTGAACCGGCCGGCCCCAGGGCTTTACGTAACTTCTTGATATGATTGTCTACAACACGGTCGATAATGTCGTCATCGTCTTTCCAGATATTTGCAATCAGGGTTTCACGGCTGACAACCCAGTTCTTATGTGCGATAAGGTAATGAAGCATTGCATATTCCTTTGGCGCAAGCTCAATAAGACAATCATTTACGCGGACTTCCATATGATGTCTGTTGAGCGAGATGGCACCACATACGATATTGCTGTTAAGAATCGTACCATTTGCCCGTTTAAGAAGTGCCTGTGTCTTGGCATAAAGTCTGGCAAGGGAGAATGGCTTTATGATGTAATCATCACAACCAAGCTCATACCCGTATAAGACATCTTCTTCCAGTGCACGTGCAGTGATAAAGAGGATTGGAACATCAGATTGTTTCCGAATCTCACGGCAAAGTGTAAAACCATCCACATAGGGCAGCATGACATCAAGCATTATAAGGTCAAATTCCTCGGATTCTATAGAATGAAGTCCATTTTTTCCATCGACGGCACTTACAATTTGAGGGGCATCTTCTTTGGAAGAAAAGTAATCTTCGATAAGTTCTCTGATTTGATAATCATCCTCAACCAAAAGTATTCTATACATGGGGTATCCTTTCTTAAATTCTATTCTATGATTCATTATGAGTATATTATAATGGATGAATATATCGTTCGTGTATCCTTTTTTCGATAAGTCGACCAATGTTAGTATAATAAAAGGTGAAATTAATTTATAGAAATTAATAAAGTATATATTGATAAGAATGTATGACTAATATTATAATTATAAGTAATAAAAATTGTACGGATTTTTTAATTTAATGTGAATAGGAGAAACAATCTTGAATAGTGTCCAACGTGATATATTTAAGGCCATTCATGAGGGAAAATGGCTGAAAATCGAATACAAGAATAAGGAAGAAAAGATCACAAATTATTGGATTGGGATAAGAAGTATTAATGTATCTTCTCGTACCTTGGATGTGGATGGTCTTCATATCGGTGAGCATACTCTGAAACATTTCCCGTTTATTTACATTGATTCGATTATATCTTCGAGTGTTATTGAGGGGTCTTACTGTGAGATAAATCAGAAGCTGGTTGCAGACATTGCAGAGAATCCTCATCGTTACCAAACTCTGTTTGACAATGTTGCGAATCTTAAGATTTTAAATTATCTGGAAGAATGCAATAAGATGGACACAACACCTTATCATTCGGATTTCAGCCTTATACATCATATTGATCGTGATACTTTTAATGGTTGTGAGTACCAGTTGAATGATCAACAGTTTAAGGAAATTGTTGATTATTTTGAACACAAGATGAAGAGCGAACAGAAAAATAAGGTTCAATATAATATTCAAAATCTGGCAATGAACGTACTAAGTATTAATACAAGAAAGGGACTTTATGTACTGGCTTATCGAAAGTTATCTCTTGACGTGAAACGCAGAATACTGCGACCGGATGAGAAAATTACTATTTGTTCAGAATACACATTGGATGGTCGAAAGGAGTCCGTAAGACACTATCTGGATGCAGATGAATATGAATTACTTAATGATTTTGAAGGAAATGAAGAGCTTATTAAGGATTGCGTAACAAAGCACAACAATCAAGTTTTAGGTGTTGACGATATGCCATACATTATTGGAATAGGTATGGACGTTGTATTGGATCTTCACTCAGAGTATAAGGCTATTGTTGACATGTACGATAAGAATGAGACAACATTTCCGATTCGTGCTTTTTTTGGAGATCTTCTGGAACGGCCTCAGAGGAGAAAAGCTTATCCTATTGCGCTCTTGAATAATAACATTAATTTAGACCAGCTATTGGCGATAAATAATGCAATGAAATATCCGATTGCGTATATTCAGGGTCCTCCGGGAACCGGCAAGACCAATACTATTATTAATACAATTATTACGGCTTTCTTTAATGAGAAGACTGTTTTGTTTTCTTCGTATAACAATGTGCCGATAGACGGAGTATTCGAAAAATTGAGTAGCTTGAAGTATAAGGATAAGGTTATTCCCTTCCCTGTTTTGCGTTTGGGTAATGATACAAAAATGCGGGAAGCAATAAAGTATATTAAGGATATCTATGAGCGCTCTTGCGATATAACGGTGTTTGGTGCAACGTTGGATAAGCGAAAAGATGACCGTATTGCACGTGCCAAGCGATTGGCAGAGTTGCTTCGGTATTACGAGCAGCGGCTGGATCTTGTTGACCGAAAAGATACGTTGCACAGTATGTTAGAATCGCAAAAAAATGTTACTATGGGAAGTATGCTTGCATTTAACTTGGATTTACAAGGAAACCAGTTAAGAAAAGTAGAAGAAAAAATAGAAAAAATGCCTGAACTTAAGGATGAGGATGCGTTAAAATTAGTTGATAACAATGAAAGCGAGTTTTATCAATATCTTTATTTTACTTCGGCAAAGTATATTCAGCAGTTAAAGAGCAGCAGATTTGAGGAACTTCGGAAGATTTTGTCGGTAGAAGATGAAGATAGGCAGGTTGATGCATTTAAGAAGTATATTGGTAAGAAAGATAATGTAATGCTTTTAAAAAAGGTTTTTCCGATTATGATTACTACCTGTATTTCTGCACATAAGATTGGTGAACCGAAGCCTATGTTCGACATGACGATTTTGGATGAGGCAAGTCAATGTAATATTGCGGTTTCACTTGTCCCGATTATTCGCGGAGAGAATCTTATGTTGGTTGGGGATCCGCAACAGCTTAACCCGGTTATTTTGTTGGATGAGATAACAAATAAACAGTTAAGATGCAAGTATCATGTGGCAGATGATTATGATTATCGGAAAAATTCAATTTATAAGACCTTTCTGGCGTGTGATTCAGTCAGTGATGAGATATTATTGCATAATCATTACCGTTGCCATGAGAAGATTATTGGGTTTAATAATAAAAAATATTATAATTCCAAACTCAATGTGTGTTCAAAGATGACAGAAGAAAAACCTCTGGTTTATGTAGATGTTGCGGAGGCTATCAGCAATATCAAGAATACATCAGTGTGTGAAGCACGGGAAATAATACGGTATGCCGGCGCAAACAAGGATAAGAAGATCGGTGTGATTACGCCATTTGTCAATCAAAAGAAGCTAATTGAGGAAGAACTTAAGAGTGAAAAATTAGAAAATGTGGTATGTGGAACCGTACACGCATTTCAAGGGGATGAAAAGGATATTATACTTTTTTCTACAGCCATTACAGACGATACTCATGCGGGAACTTATGCATGGCTGAAGAATAATAAAGAGTTGATCAATGTGGCAACTTCCAGAGCCAAAAGTAAATTAATCGTGTTGTCGAGCATGAAGAATTTACAACGGTTGCATGAAGCAAAAGGCGATGATGATCTCTTTGAACTGATTAATTATGTAAGAAGTAATGGAGAATCCGTGGTGACTCCAAAGCAGGTCAATTCTAGAGCTCTTGGTGTAAAACCTTATAGTTCTCAGACGGAGGAAGCATTTCTTCGTAATATTAATCATGCGATGGAAAATATCTGGCTGACCAATAATCGCTATGTGGTTAAAAAGGAAGTTGGGATTGCTCATGTATTTAACGAAAATATTAGCTATAGTTCTCTGTTTTATAATGGAAGATTTGATTTTGTCGTTTATGAGAAACAGGGAAATCAAGAATATCCGGTACTGGCCATTGAACTTGATGGAAAAGAGCATTTTGAAAATGAGGTAACAATGAAACGAGATCGGGAAAAACAGAAGATTTGTGATGCACATAATCTTCAATTAATTCGGGTTGAAAATTCTTATGCCCGACGTTACAATCATATTAAGAGAATTCTGGAGGAATATTTTTCGTCGGTTAAATAGGAACCGGTACGGACGTGATTAAGAATGAGGGAGGCGCTTATGCTTACAAAACTTAAAAATCTATTTCTGCTATTTAAGGAAAACATATTTGAAAAGTATCCGGTTACAATGTGGTGTATTTGGATTGCATCAATCTTCTCGGCGATTATCGTGGATGAACCGATTGAATCGGATACGGTGATGCTATTATTACAAAAGATGACGGTTTTTCTATGGTGTTTTGCAGCCGGGACATTTTTTTCGGAGGAAGTATTCTCCAGAAAGGAGAGTTGGAAGAAAAGGATCATCGGTTTTGTTGTGGCTGCAGTGGCAGCACTCAGTGTGGTTTATATTGGATTCTATAAGGGAGAAACACTATTTGGCATGGAAGCCGAAACGGTCCAGATGAATTTGGGAAAGTTCTTCATTTGTTTTTATGCATGGCTGTTCGTCCTTTGTGTATATCATATCTTTAGAAAAACGGGAGGCTCCTTTGAGAAGTATGTGATCAGTGTCTTTGGAAATGCAGTAAAGACCAGTGTGGTGTATGGTTTATTTGCATTGGGGCTTCTTTTTCTGGTGTTGATTGTGGAAGTATTACTTTTTGACACAGGGTCATTTTTGACGAGGATTGAGATTGCACTGGCAGGAGGAATCTATGTTCCGGGGATGATTCTTGCGGTGTCAAGAGTACAGGAAAAGCCGGGACGTTTTTTCGGCATTGTCGTTAAGTTTGTATTAATGCCGTTGACGATGGCCGCCTTTGTTGTAATCTATTTGTACATAATCAAACTCATTGTTACTTGGAATCTTCCTTCAAACGAAGTGTTTTCAATTCTTGCGGCACTGTTTTGCTGTGGTTTGCCAATTTGGACTATGGCCAGATATTTTGAAGATAGTAAATTTGGTATTATTGCAAAATTTCTGCCTTATGCATTTGCGCCATTCATTATTTTGCAGGCGATTTGTGTCGGTCTTCGTATCAATCAGTATGGTCTTACGGAACAACGTTACATGGGGTGCTTCCTGATTGTGTTTGAGATTCTTTACCTTATTATTTACAGCATTTCCAATAGAAAGCATCTTCCGATGATTTCTATGGTGCTGGTGGGTCTGGTTACGATTTACCTGATTGTGCCGGTGCTTAACTGCGAGAGAATGGTGTATTTTTCTCAGAAGAGTCGCTTGGAAGGTTTTCTGGTACTTTCGCAGGAGGAAAGAAATCAATTATCGGATGACGAGAAGAAAATGGTCTGTGGAGCATACCGGGAACTTTCTTACAGCCGATTTGGGGAGAAATACATTGACGGTATGAAGGAAAGTGACATTGACTGGATCAAGGAATGTGGGGATTACATCAATAATTACTATGTCAGTAAAAAACGCCGTATTTACGCATATCAGTATTGGGAGCAATGGGATATTTCCGGTTATAATGTGATGTATAAGGTGTCCGGAGTACAGAGCGATGAAAATAGTGACGGAATAAAACTAACAAATTTTAAATTCAAATCAAACGGAGAAGTTGATTTTGCCTTGACAATGGATGTCTCTTCTTTTGTTGAAGCGGCAATCGCAGAGGGTGAGACGGATGTAAATGACTGGCTTGCCATGCATTATGAGATTGCGGACGGCAATGGTGGAAAATTACTGATTGAGCGTGTTGGAATTGAAATTAAGAAAGATAAGCCGGTTGAGATTTCATTGTCGGGATATTATTTAAGGTAGTTTGAGAAGGATAAATGAAAATATTAGTTGATGTCCGGCAAATAATTATGTATGATGGGAATATACATGAAATATTAAGATAAATGAATAAAGGAGACGAAGTTATGTTTGGATCGGAATTGCAGGGCATGATTGGGCCTGATGAGAATATCCTGTGGCGTGGAAAACCGGATAAGAAATGTTTTATTTTAGAGAGTATTTTTAACCCGATGTTGCCTATAGCAGTGATTTGGGCATTGTTTGACTCATCGTTTATCGGAACAATGTTTTTTACAGGTGCGTGGGAAGGTATGGGAGGCATGGCCCTTTTCTTTGTAGGTTTTTTTGCAATCCATCTGATGCCGGTATGGATGTATCTTGGAGGCATTTTGATGTCCTTTCGCAAATATCGTAATACGGAATATATTGTTACGGACAAAGGAATTTATGTTTCCGGCGGAGCATTTACTTATACCTGTGAGATGAAGCCATTTACGGATCTGTCTCATATTAATATTCACCGTGGTATATTTGATCAGTGGATTGGTGTTGGTGATGTTGTATCACAGTGTAGTCATAGTAGTTCGGGGAATTCCTCAGGACATGGTGGTCATTCGCAGGGTATTACCATCTGTGATATTCGTGATTATCAGAAAGTTTTTCAGTTGATTAAGAATCTTCAGACGGATATATATTCTGATACCATGTTTCCGAATGATATGCGTCCGGAGACGAATCACGGTTATCGGACACGATATACTCCCGGCGGAAAGGATCTGGATGATTATCCGGATTTTAGCGGAAAGGGATTTAATTAATATTGATGATAAGAGAAGAGGCTATCACCGGGTGATAGCCTCTGTTCTATCTAATTCTCCTTCTGCCGGGCGGCATTTTTACGAAAAGCGCTGGGTCGTTTTTACGGTAGGAAGGGAAGAAAGATTATTGTTTTCGGAATCGTCAGGAATGGATTTGAGGTATTCGGTATCTTTTCGGTGTGAGATTCCAACACCCTTGATTTCACCGGATTTTGCCAGTGATACGCCTTCCTCGCGACTGACAATACGATCGTCTGATAATTGATAGCCTGCAATACGCCCGTGCTCCTTTACAAGACCGGTAATTGACACGGCGTCGGATTTTGGTGTAGGAATGTCGTCCAAAGCCGCTTTGGGCAGATCGGATCGATTTTGATTCATATGATAGCCTCCTTAAAATTGTGGAATAATATTTTTAAGTAGTATGTGAAAGTTGTTGAAAATAATACCGGGTATTTCTGGAAAGATCCGTGACTCTTTCCAATTCTTGCCAATTTCGGCGTTTTAAACTATAATACCTGTTATATTATGATAAAAAACAAGGAATGAAAATAGAGGAAGGGAAAATAGAACATGGAAGTTGTATTACAGAACTTGACGAAAAAATTTCCAAGCCGTGACAAGAAAAAAGGTCAGGATGTGATTGCAGTCAATAATTTCGATTTTGTGATACCGGATGGTAAATTGATTGGCCTCTTGGGGCCGTCGGGATGTGGTAAGAGTACCACATTGAATCTGATTAGTGGTTTGTTAAAACCTACCAGCGGTAAAATTTTCTTTGGGGATGATGAAGTGACGAATCTTCCGCCGGAGAACCGTGGTATCGGTCTGGTATTTCAGAATTATGCATTATACCCACATCTGACAGTGCGTCAGAATATCATGTTCCCTTTGGAAAACCTTAAGGGAAAGGACAAGCTGACCAAGGAAGTAATGCGGGAGAAGGCATTGGAGGCTGCGAAGTTAGTGCAAATCGACGGTCTGATGGATCGTAAACCGGGAGAACTATCCGGTGGTCAGCAACAGCGCGTGGCCATCGCAAGAGCTTTGGTTAAGAAGCCAAGAGTATTACTATTGGATGAGCCGCTTTCGAATCTGGATGCCAGGCTTCGCCTGCAGACCCGGGAGGAAATTCGAAGAATTCAGAAGGAAACAGGGATTACAACGATCTTTGTAACGCATGATCAGGAAGAGGCAATGAGTATCTCGGATATGATTGTTGTCATGAAGGAAGGCGTGGTCCATCAGATTGGAAAGCCGCAGGATGTCTACGATAATCCTAAAAATTTATTTGTTGCCAAATTCCTTGGTACGCCGGCAATTAATGTTCTGGAAGGCCGGGTGAAAAATGGAAAGTTATATATTGGTGAGGAAGCAGTGCTTGATGTTCGTGGTAAAGAACAGCCGATTGCTGACCGGGAGGTCTATGTGGGAATTCGCCCGGAAGGATTTGTCGTGAAGGAAGACGGGTCGTTGACTTGTGAGCTGGTTGGCGTGGAGGTAATGGGACGTGATAGCAGTGTGATTTCGAAAAATGCTGCCAGCGAGAGCCCTACCATTCGTTCGATTATTGATTCGGATAATAAGGTTGATACGGATAAGGGGACGGTGCGATTTGCATTAAAGCCTCATAAGGTATTTATCTTTGACAAGGAAACCGGCGAAAAAATTGATTTTGAGGCATAGCGTATGAAAGAAAAATTCGATTTTAGTAAGTATAAGGGCTGGCTGTATCTCCTGCCGGCAATGATTTTTCTGGGTGCATTCATGGTATATCCATTGATTGATGTTTTTATCTATTCCTTTGAAGAGGGATATAATTTTGCATCTCAGACATATTTTGGTATCGGTACCTATAATTATTCCTACGTTCTGCATGATCCATATTTTCTGCAGGCAGTGAAAAACACATTTATTCTGGTAATTATTACGGTTCCGTTATCCACCGGAATTGCGATATTAATTTCGGTTTTGTTGAATTCAATCAAGCCACTGCGGGATCTTTTTCAGACGATTTATTTTCTTCCCTATGTGACCAATACCCTGGCGGTAGGATTGGTATTCATGATCCTTTTTAAGAAGACACCTTATTCTGACGGATTTATGAATCTGGTGATTCATTGGTTTGGCGGAAGTTCCATTGATTTTATTGACGGTCCGTATTGGGCCAAAATGTTTGTCCTGTGTTTTTACACGATCTGGGTGGTCATGCCCTTTAAGATTCTGATATTGACCAGTGCACTGGCATCGGTAAAACAGGATTATTACAATGCGGCGAAGGTGGATGGAACATCGAAGTTCAGAACCTTTACAAAAATTACGTTGCCGATGATCTCGCCGATGATTTTCTATCTTATCATAACGGGATTTATCGGTGCATTTAAGTCTTACAGTGATGCGGTGGCGTTGTTCGGAGTAAACTTAAATGCGGCGGGGATGAATACGATTGTGGGTTATGTCTACGATATGCTTTATGGCAATAGTGGCGGTTATCCGTCCTATGCCTCTGCAGCGGCAATCATATTATTTGCAATTGTACTTACAATTACCTGTATTAACTTATTGATCAGCAAGAAAAATGTTCATTATTAAGAGGATAAAACCTATGGAAAATGATTTTGATTACAGTAAAATAGAAAAGGCTGCTAAGAGAAAAAAGACGGTTAGTGATATAGTTACCTATGTGTTTTTGACTTTTTGGGCAGTGATTGTATTGTTTCCGTTTTATTGGATGATCTTGACATCTGTTAAGAGTTATGGTGCGTATAATTCAGAGTTTGTTCCCAAACTCTACACCTTATCTCCTACGGTGCAAAATTATGTGGAGGCGTTTACGGCGGTACCATTGGGAAGATATTTTCTCAATACCGTAATTTTTACGGTAATAACAACGGCAATCATGCTTGTGGTAATAACCTTTGCGGCCTTTGCATTTGCAAGACTGGAATTTCGCGGAAAGAATATGATGTTCCTGATATTCCTTTCTTTAATGATGATTCCAAATGAGCTTGTAGTCATCACCAATTTTGTTACCATCACCAATATGAATCTGCGTAATACCTTTGAGGGATTGATTCTGCCATCCATCACGTCGGTATTCTACATTTATCTTTTGAAAGAGAATTTTGAGCAGATTCCGGACAGCTTATATTATGCGGCAAAGGTAGATGGAACTTCCGATCTTAAGTACCTGTTTAAGGTCATGATTCCGATTTCAAAACCAACTTTAGTTACGGTTACAATCCTAAAGGTCATTGAATGCTGGAATTCTTATGTATGGCCTCGATTAATCACGGACGATCCGGCTTTTTATCTGGTATCCAATGGTATTCAGGAAATTCGTGAAAATGGATTCGGACGTGAGAATATTCCGGCAATGATGGCGGCGGTTGTGGTTATCTCGCTGCCGCTGATTGCGTTGTTCCTGGTATTTCGAAAGAAAATCATGGAAGGTGTTTCGAGAGGGGGTACCAAGGGATGATGTGTATGAAAGGTCTTAAAGCAGGCGCGTTGATTGCACTGTTTGGTCTGTTGTTGACAGGGTGTCATGGTGCAAAGGAATCCAAGAACTTTGAAATCCCGGAGGAGTTTGACACCACCGGGCAATATGAGATTACCTTTTGGTCGAAGAATGATACGAACAAGAATCAAACCTTGATTTATGAAAAAGCAATTCGTGATTTTGAAGCTCTTTACCCAAACATCAAGGTTAATATTCGCCTTTATACCGACTACGGAAAAATCTACAACGATGTTATTACGAATATTTCAACGAATACAACACCAAATGTTTGTATTTCTTATCCGGATCATATTGCAACCTATCTGACAGGAAATGATCAGGTGGTTGCGCTGGATGACCTTATGGCGGATAAAAAGTATGGACTGGGTGGAAGTGAAGTGAAATTCGATGCCCCGACCAAAGCGGAAATTATTCCGCAATTCCTGGAGGAGTGTTCCTTTGGGGGGCATTATTATGCAGTACCCTACATGAGATCTACGGAGGCTTGTTACATCAATAAGACCTATGTAGAGAAGCTTGGGTTTACAATACCGGAAAAGCTTACATGGGATTTCGTGTGGGAAGTATCCGATGCGGCCATGGCCAAGGATGCGGATGGGAACTTCAAGGTCAATGGACAGAAAGTTCTGATTCCCTTTATCTATAAATCAACAGACAATATGATGATACAGATGTTGAAACAAAAGGGCGCAGGGTATTCCAATGCAAATGGTGAGATTCTTCTTTTTAACGATACAACAAAGAGCCTGTTATACGACATTGCAGAACATGTAAAGAAGGGTTCGTTTTGTACATTTAAGATCTGTGGATATCCGGCGAATTTCTTAAATGCAGGACAGTGTATATTCGCAATCGATTCCACGGCAGGATCCACATGGATGGGGACACATGCACCGCTTCTGGATATTAGTCCGGACAAGCTGGTTGAATTTGAGACAGTGGTTATGCCGATTCCTCAGTTTGATGTGGACAATCCTAAGATGATTTCTCAGGGACCATCCATCTGTATCTTTAATAAAGAGGATTCGCAGGAAGTTCTTGCATCCTGGCTGTTTGTGCAGTATTTGCTTACCAACGAAGTACAGTTATCGTATTCAGAGACCGAAGGATATGTGCCGGTAACAATAAAGGCCCAGGAGGCACCGGAGTATCAGGATTACCTGGCACAGTGCGGTAAGGATAATAATGAACATTATGACGTGAAGATTAATGCCGTTAAAATGTTACTGGATAATGTAGATAACACCTTTGTTACACCGGTATTTAACGGATCGGCGTCACTTCGTGATGCGGCGGGACAACTGATTGAGAATACGACCAAATCCATTCGAAGAAAGCAGACGGTGGATGAGGCCTATATGGATACGCTCTATAGTGATATTACAGCGTTATATCGTCTGGATCAGATTGGCGGTCTTGATGGTTTGAGTGATGGAAAGGCAGATCTTGGTGAATTGCCGGGGACTGCGGTGGCATTGCTTGCATCACTGGCAGGAGCATGGATATTAATCCTTTTGTATGTGGGCATTCAATTTGTGAAAAAGAGGAAATTTAACTATTGATTTCTGTGGGAAATATTGTATAATTATTTTTCGAAACATAGTTTTGTGTAGTTTCGAAACTACCGAATAATTTTAGAGGAGAAAAGAAAAATGAAAAAGTTTACAGTAGTAGCTATGGCTATGACACTTGCATTTGCTTGTGCAGCTTGCGGAAACAAGAACACAGCAGAGAATGCAACAACAGCAGCAACAGAAGAGACAACTTCAGTAGTTGTGGAAGAAACAACATCCGTTGTTGAAGAGACAACAGCAGATGCCAAGGTTAGCGTTATGACATACGAAGAGTATGCAGCAGCCGAAGTTGATGCACCTGTAGTAGTTGAGACTTATGTTCAGGCTAAGCAGTCCTGGTGGGAAGATAAGGCAACTGTTTATACACAGGATGAGAATGGTGCATATTTCATCTACAACATGGCATGTTCAAAGGAAGATTATGAGAAGTTAGTTCCTGGTACTAAGATTCAGGTTCAGGGTTTCAAGGCAAACTTCGAGGGTGAAGTAGAGATCGCTGATGCTACATTTACAATCATTGATGGTAATTATGTTGCAGAAGCTACAGATGTTACTGCTTTACTTGGTAAGGATGAGTTAATCAACGAGCAGAATAAGTTCGTATCTTTCAAGGGTATGACTGTAGAAGCAAGCAAGGATGCTAACGGTAAGGAAGTTGCATACCTTTACAAGTGGGATGGTTCAGGTCAGGAAGGCGATGACCTTTATTTTAATGTATCTGTAGATGGTAACACATATACATTTACCGTTGAGTCTTACCTTTGCGATAAGGATTCTGATGTATACAAGGCAGTTAAGGAATTAAAGGTTGGCGATAAGGTTGACATGGAAGGTTTCTTATACTGGTATCAGGGTGTTAACCCACACATCACTTCTGTAACAGCAGCAAAGTAATTAAAAACAAATTGAATCATAAAGAAAACCCTGCACATCCGGTGGGATGTGCAGGGTTTTTAAATTTGAGAAGAAAGTTGTTTATGATATTGGCTTGCGAAGCGGACAGCGGGACAGACTTACTTTGTCACTTAGAACACTCAGGCCGCAATCTCTTAGGAAATCCTGTAGAATTGGCAGGGACTGCGGTGAAGTAGGACCGATAATGATTTCGCCCACAAGGTCGGCAAGCTGCATGCCATGACGTTCGCACATCAGTCGCAGATTCAGGGGATAATATTTCTTGATACGATCCTTTGCTACGTAATACTGGGGCTCGACAGTAAATTCACTGGCGATAAAGGGCGATACTACGAGACGCTGCTCCTGCTCACTGGCAAAGGATGGATGCTTAAATGCGGCAGATTGCACCCAGGCTGCATCGGTGAGTATCTGTAATTGTTCCAGACAGTCGCTGAATCTTTCGGTTTCTGTAATCAGGTCATACATATCATTAACCAGTTGATGGTCTTCCATATTTTCCTGATAATAAACTTTTTGAAGAGATATTGGTCCACCTACCATCTTCTTGATAAGTTCTTCATGAAATGCAATACATACGCCGGTGCCAAGCTTTCCGTAACGATCCCACTGTGCAGCATCGTCACGGTATTTGGAAAAACATGCTGCATAGGCGGAATAGTGAAATTCTTCTGCTAATTCATTTTGAAAAAAATTTTCTGCATGATGGGCTTTTTCATAATCCCCTTCCTGTACAAGTCGTTTAATGACGGATCGACAGATCCCGTTCATAAAGAGCCGCATCTCAGCGGCATCATTCATATTTAGAATATTGTTGAGTCTTAATTCTGCATTGCGCAGAATTCCATTGAATGCAATAAAGTCTGTATAATGATATAACATAATTTACCTCCACATCCCGGATACGAAGTACATCATGGATGCCCAGGTAAAGATGGAGTAGAAGATACCGCGGTCATCCCGTCCGTCCTGCAGAATCTTACGGGCGTCGGTTTCTGTAATAAGTTGGAATCCGTCAAAGCACTCCGTGCCAACAGCACCATTTTGTGTAAGCATAGAAAGATCTTCGAGCTCAACCACGGCACACACCAGGGCGTTACTTTCATCCGTCATTCCCGGCGTTGAAAATAGCAATGGATTGATGATGTAGAGCTTGTCCGTATCGGAAAGGTCTAAGCCGGTCTCCTCCTTAATTTCACGTCTTGCTGTAGCAAGGATAGGATTTTCTTCGTTTTCATCATTCGCGTCAAGCAGGCCTGCAGGAGGACTTAGAAGAAATTGGCCGGCTGGGTAACGATATTCATTCGTAAGTAATAGTACCGGCTCTTGATCTTTGATCCTAAGAATGACTACGCAGGTTACCGCATCGGGTAGTGCTTTGCGAAATTCATCCTCCGACTTGATGGCCATGATACGATCCAGCGGTCGTCTGGTAGCATCAAAATAATGCTTTCCCTCTTCATATTGCAAATCAAATACTCTTAAGAATTTGGATTCGTAGAGTGGTTTGACATTTTCCTTTTTGATGATTGGTCTCATAAATTCAGCCTTTCTTTTTGTTTTTACTGTTATTATTGTATTCCTAATGTGGATAAAATACAAGGAATTTGGGGGCAAATATTTTTAACAAAAAATTATGTTTTACTGCCATTTTCAAAGTGTTATAATAGTATCAGTCATAAATGAGAGAATATTTAGAAGGCAGGATGAAGGATGGAGTACAGGAGAAAGGTATTTTATTACGAGACAGATCAGATGGGAATAGTACATCATTCCAATTATATTCGTTGGTTTGAGGAGGCGCGAATTGATTGGCTGGAGAAGGTGAATTATCCTTATGCGCGAATTGAGAAAGAGGGTGTGATCTCACCGGTTCTCGGGGTGGAGTGTGAATACCGCTCCATGGTACATTTTGGTGATACCGTCATCGTTGATGTGCAAATAGAAGAATTTAAAAATATAAAATACAGCTTTTCTTATGTAGTCCGTGATGCAAAAGATGGACAGGTCCGTTGTGTCGGTAAGTCCCGGCATTGCTTTCTGAACAAAGAGGGCAAGCCGGTTATGATCAAGAAGGAATGTCCAGAACTATATGAAATTTTCACATCTTTAGTGAAGGATAGGTGTTTGTGAAAAGCTTGTGCAATCACAAGGGTTTCGCAAACATCTAATTAATATAAAATAAATGGGGTGTAATTTTGATATATACAGTAACTTTTAATCCGTCATTGGATTATGTAGTCAATGTTAACAATCTGAATATTGGTGGAATTAACCGGGCGTCATCGGATACCATTCTTGCCGGAGGAAAGGGAATCAATGTATCCCTGGTTCTCAATGAGCTTGGAATGGAGAATACCGCCATTGGGTTTGTGGCCGGATTCACAGGACAGGAAATTGTTCGTCGTGTGGAGGAGGCAGGATGTAATTGTCGGTTTATTGAACTTCCGGAAGGAATGTCACGAATTAATGTTAAGATTAAGGACCGGAGGGAGACAGAAATCAATGCAGCAGGCCCGAATATCGATCATGACTGTCTGGAGGAACTGAATCAGATTCTGGATGAGGTGGAAGTTGGAGATATTCTTGTTCTGGCGGGTAGTATCCCGGCATCGGTTCCAAGACATATCTATGCCGATTTCTTAAAGAAAATGAATCCCCGGGGCGTTAAAGTTATTGTGGATGCATCGGGTTCGTTATTACACGATCTGATTAATATGAAGCCATATCTTGTAAAGCCCAATCAGGATGAATTGCATGAACTTTTTGATGTAAGTGTAAGTACGCTGGGCGAGGCAAGAACTTATGCTAAGAAAATACATCAGATGGGTGCCCGAAATGCGATTATTTCCCTGGGGGAAGTTGGAGCTGTTCTGGCGGCGGAAGACGGAAATGTCTATTCCTGTATGGCCCCGCGGGGGAATGCGGTGAATACGGTTGGTGCCGGGGATTCTATGATTGCAGGTTTTATTACAGGAATGTTGGCTGAGGTGGGTTATGAGAATGCCTTGAAACTTGCGGTGGCAGCGGGAAGTGCCAGTGCATTTTCAAAGACATTGGCAACCAAGAAAGAGATTCAGGAACTTTATGAACGCTTACAGTAGTGAAGCGTGTATGGGAAGCTGTATGATGGGGTGTTTAATTAATTGTATAAAGATAAAAACTATTATTTGTGAATTCTGTATGAAAAGCCAATTGATATGAGAATATTAATTGACTTTTTTTACAATAAGTGAGAAAATATACCTAGAAATTGTTAAAACAATCACATAAAAAATAAAAAAGGAGTGTGTTCAAATGAATCGTTTTGTATTGAATGAAACATCTTATCATGGTGCAGGGGCAATCAAGAGCATTGCAGATGAGGCTAAGGCCAGAGGGTTTAAAAAGGCATTAGTTTGCTCGGATCCGGATCTTATTAAGTTCGGTGTTACGAAGAAAGTATTGGATGTGCTCGATGGAGCAGGGCTTGCTTATGAGGTTTATTCCAATATTAAGCCAAATCCTACCATTGAGAATGTTCAGACCGGTGTAGGTGCATTTAAGGATGCAGGCGCGGATTACATTGTAGCAATCGGTGGCGGTTCTTCTATGGATACGGCTAAGGCAATTGGTATTATTATTAATAACCCTGAATTTGCAGACGTTCGAAGCCTCGAAGGTGTTGCACCGACAACCAAACCGGCAGTGCCAATCATTGCAGTTCCTACTACAGCCGGTACCGCGGCAGAAGTTACAATCAACTACGTAATCACAGATGTGGAGAAGAATCGTAAGATGGTTTGCGTAGATGTTCATGATATCCCGGTAGTAGCAGTTGTTGATCCGGATATGATGTCAACAATGCCTAAGGGACTTACAGCAGCAACCGGTATGGATGCATTAACACATGCAATTGAAGGTTATATCACCAAGGGTGCATGGGAATTATCGGATATGTTCCATCTTAAGGCAATCGAAATCATTGCTAAGAGCTTAAGAGGAGCAGTTGACAATACACCAGAAGGCAGAGAGGGCATGGCACTTGGACAGTACGTAGCAGGTATGGGCTTCTCCAACGTAGGTCTTGGTATTGTTCACTCCATGGCACATCCTCTTGGCGCTTTGTATGATACCCCACACGGTGTAGCGAACGCAATCATTCTTCCGACAGTTATGGAGTACAACGCTCCGGCAACCGGTGAGAAGTATCGTGATATTGCTAAGGCAATGGGTGTGGAAGGAACAGAGAAGATGACCCAGGAGGAATACCGCAAGGCTGCTATTGATGCGGTTAAGAAGCTTGCACAGGATGTTGGTATTCCAACGAATCTTAAGGAAATTGTTAAGCCGGAGGATATTCCATTCCTTGCACAGTCTGCATTCGATGATGCCTGCAGACCGGGTAATCCAAGAGACACCTCTGTTGAAGAAATTACAGAACTTTACAAAAGCTTAATGTAGGATACATATTTTACACAGGAAAAATAGATAAGATACGATGGATAAAGAATGCCGGAGGATTTCGCCTCCGGCATTTTTCTTATGTGCGCCTTGGGGCGCACGTTTCTATTGGAACTTTGTATTCACCCTGTTTTACCAGACTATATTTATTCCTGACACATGGATAAAATTCTGGAAAAATCCAGATTCCCACCAAAGAGGTCCAGGGCGCTTCCGATGGTGACATTAATTTTGTTGTGGGATAGTTCCTTTAATGTAGCGAGATCCTCGTAGCTTCCGATACCGCCGGCATAGGTGATGGTTGTGTTGCCATCCCAGGCGTCGAGAATCCGAATGAGCTCAGTTTCGATGCCCTGACATTTTCCCTCCACATCAGCGGCGTGAATCAGGAATTCATCACAATAGGAAGATAGTTTGTCCAAGGTATCCTTATTAACGGTTACATCGGTGAACTTCTGCCAACGGTCTGTCACAATATAATATTCAGTATCCTTCTTGCGACAGCTTAAGTCCAATACAAGATGCTCTTTACCGATGACAGAAACGATTTTTTGAATATTATCGTAATTTACTTTGCCATCTTTAAATGCATAGGATGTAATGATGACATGGGATGCGCCGGCTTTAATATATTCCGCTGCATTGTCGGCAGTGATTCCGCCGCCAATCTGAAAACCATTGGGAAAAGCCTTTAGCGCTAACATGGCCTGTCTTTTATCTTCTTCATAGAATTCGGAAGAGACCGGATTCAGGAGAATAATATGTCCCCCTTTTAAAGCATTTTCTTTATAAAGATTGGCGTAGTAGCCACCGTCCAAATCGGATTCAAAATTGACTGTGGCATGCATTTCAGTGGCGGAAGCGTCTTTTAGTGAACCACCCACAATTTGTTTTACTTTTCCATCATGGATATCGATACAAGGACGAAATTCCATAAAAACCTCCTAAAATAAGGACTGTCTGCCGGTTGTCGGTAAACAGTCCCTGGTAAATCTTATTCCTGAATTAATCGTGAATTACTTATTAGCTAAGGTACATAACTCTTCAAGCATCTTAGGAAGTTCAGTTGCCATGTTCTCATCAGAAAATTGACATGTTCCTACTGCCTTGTGCCCGCCGCCGTTGTACTTTAACATAAGGCTTCCGACATTGACATCCGAAGTTCTGTTAAGAATACTGTAACCCACAGCTGCAGAGCAACCCTGACCACCACGGCCGCTGACAATCCAAGCAGAAATATTCTGCTCCGGATACATACTGTAGATCATGAAACGATTGCCGGTGTAGATCGGATCAACACCTCTTAAGTCGGAGATGATAACGTTGCCTTCGGTACGGGTATATTTTTGAACCATTTCCTTGAATTTCTCGGTCTGCTCATTATATACTTCAATACGTTCCTTGACGTCAGGAAGATTAAGAATTTCCGCAGTTGTCATGGTGCGGCAGGCATCCATTAACTTCTCCATCAACTGATAGTTGGAAATCGTGAACTGTCTCCAACGACCAAGGCCGGTTCTTGGATCCATAAGGAAACCAACCAGAATCCAACCGGTTGGGTTCATGACTTCATCAATCGTAAGATTGCCGGAGTCAACCTTGTCAACCGCAGTCATCATATCATCAAACTGAGGAAAACGCTCTTTTCCACCGTAGTATTCATAGATAATACGGGCGCAGGAAGGAGTAATACGGCTCTCTCCTTTGTACTTTCCTTCCAATGCATTTCTTTCCTGCTCGCTGGAGTGATGGTCGAACCAGAGACCACAACCCTCAACATAAGGAACATTTGCCAGACAGTCATTCTCATTCACTTCAACAAGACCGTCCTGAAGATCCTTTGGATGTGCAAACTTCCATGAATCAATAATGCCGGCTTCTTTTAGTAAGGCACCGCATGCCAGTCCGTCAAAATCGGAACGCGTAATTAATCTCATAGATATATTTCCTTTCGTATAAAAATTTGCTTCTAAGACATATTTACGAAATAATTATATCGTAATCAGTCCCTTTTTTCAAGAAAAAGCAGCATTTATGAAGAAGAATTCAGTTTACATTTCCATTCCACGATTAATTGCTACACATAATGCCTTGATCGAAGACTTGATAATATCGGAGTCGATTCCGGCGCCCCATACCATATGATCCTTCATCTTGATGCACACATAAGTCATAGCTTCGGATGAAGAGCCGGATGATAAAGAATGTTCCGTGTAGTCGATCAATGTATAGGTGATTCCAAAATGCTGCTTTAATGCGTTGCTTACGGCGTCCAAACGTCCGTTACCGTTGGTCGTAACATCAACAGTACCCGATGGACTGGTGATGGAAACCGTTGCGGTAATACCATTTTCCTGCTTGAAATGACATTCGTTAACGGAGAATTCGGATGATTTCTCAATGAATTCTTTCCTGAATTCCTCATAGATGGTATCCGGTGTAAGTTCCTTATGCGAACGATCTGACACACCCTTTAAGTAGTAGCTTACATCCTCGCGCATCTTATCCGGTAAGATGATGCCAAAGGAATTCTTAAGGATATATCCGATACCGCCCTTGCCGGACTGGCTGTTGAAACGAATAACATCGGAATCGTAAGTACGGCCGACGTCCTTTGGATCAATTGGAAGATATGGAACGGTCCAAAGTTCTGAGCCGGATGCCTCTCTGCAGGCCATACCCTTGGCGATGGCATCCTGATGTGAGCCGGAGAATGCAGTGAATACTAAGTCTCCTCCGTAAGGCTGTCTTGGAGATACATCCATTCTTGTGAGTCTTTCATAAAGATTACGAATCTCAATCATATTGGTAAAATCAAGTTTTGGATCAACACCGTGAGAAAACATATTCATTGCTACAGTGATGATATCTACGTTACCGGTTCTTTCACCATTACCAAATAAGGTACCCTCCACACGATCAGCGCCGGCAAGTAAACAAAGTTCTGCGTTGGCAACGCCGCAACCACGATCATTGTGTGGATGGAGAGAAAGAATGGTGTTGTTGCGATAATTCATATTCTTATGAAAATACTCAATCTGGCAGGCAGCAACATGTGGCATCATATTTTCCACGGTCATTGGAAGATTGATGATAGCCTTGTTATCTTCTGTAGGCTGCCATACATCAAGAACTGCGTTGACAACGTCCAATGCGTAATCCATTTCCGTACCGGAGAAACTTTCCGGGCTGTACTCGAAGGCGAAGTTTCCATCCGTCTCATCAGCAAGTTTCTTTAAGAGAGCAGCACCGTCGATGGCAATCTGCTTGATTTCTTCCTTGGATTTCTTAAATACCTGTTCACGCTGGGCAACGGAAGTTGAGTTATAAACATGAATAACTGCTCTTGGAGCGCCCTTGACTGCCTCAAAGGTTTTCTTAATAATATGTTCTCTTGCCTGGGTAAGTACCTGGATGGTTACGTCGTCAGGAATCATGTTACGTTCAATCAAAGCACGGGTAAATGCAAATTCTGTATCCGATGCGGCAGGGAAACCGATTTCGATTTCCTTGAAACCAATCTTTACTAACATTTCAAAGAATTCTAACTTTTCATCAAGACTCATTGGCTCGATCAAAGCCTGGTTACCATCACGAAGATCCACGCTGCACCAGACCGGAGCCTTTTCGATACGTTCTTTCTTCACCCAGTCGTAGGTTACGACAGGAGGCATAAAGTAGGTTGGTTGATACTTTTCATAATTTTTCATTGTTTCTCTCCTTATAATACAATTAATGATTTGGTGGTAAAAATAAGACATTTTAGTTAATTTACCACTTTAATGATATGTATGACCGGACTGCAAAGGGCAATAAAAAAACCTCCGTCTTTGTTGCTTTGCCTGCAATCCTGCAATCTGCAACTAGAGACGAAGGAAAATCCCACGCGGTACCACTCTAATTCATAAACATAATGTTTATACACTCATCAGGTACATCATAATGACAAATCATTACGTATACCCTGCCCCTGTAACGGTGGGCGATCCGTTCATATCTACTCTCAAAACGATTTAAATAGCTTTAGTTCTAACATATTAAATAAGACCATAAAATGCTTCGATTTCGGATGACAGTTCCAAGGCGAGTTCATTATGTCCCTTCCACTACTTCACATCAACCAGCAGCTTTCTGAAAGCCGGTTCATAATTACTATTCCTCTTCATAACCTTTGACAAAAGACATTATAACAGAAGAAATAAAAAAAGGAAAGAGGAAATTTTATTAATGTAAAATAGGCAGAAAACTTTATAAAATTATGCCAAAAGAATAACAATGTTTCAAATGGTAAGTTTTGGCAGGGGTAGACGGAGAAAAGTTAAGTCTAAACTATAAAAAAATAGGGGAAAAGCACCTGAAACTTAACATTATTAAATCTTGACTGAACAAAATTAAAATAATTGAATTTTTGCTTAAAATAATTTATAATTTTAAGCAAATGAGTCGAAGCCTTGGACTTAAAATGAGGCATACATTTAATTATTTAAAGGAGATCTAGGTTATGGGATACGTAGATGAGGTATTGGAGAGCGTTAAGAAGAAGAACGCTGATCAGCCTGAATTCTTACAGGCTGTTGGTGAAGTACTTGAGTCATTAAGACCGGTAGTTGATGCAAACGAGGAACTTTACAGAAAGAATGCAATTCTGGAGAGAATCGTAGAGCCGGATCGTCAGATCATGTTCAGAGTACCATGGGTAGATGATAAGGGTCAGGTTCAGGTAAACAGAGGTTATCGTGTACAGTTCAATAATGCAATTGGACCATACAAGGGAGGTTTAAGACTTCATCCATCAGTAAACCTTAGCATTATTAAGTTCCTTGGTTTCGAACAGATTTTCAAGAATTCTCTTACAACACTTCCAATCGGTGGTGGTAAGGGTGGTTCTGACTTCGATCCAAAGGGTAAGTCAGACAGAGAAATTATGGCATTCTGCCAGAGCTTTGTAACAGAACTTTACAAGTACATCGGAGCTGATCAGGACGTTCCTGCCGGTGATATCGGAACAGGCGCAAGAGAAATCGGTTTCATGTACGGTCAGTATAAGAGAATTACAAACCAGTACGAAGGTGTACTTACAGGTAAGGGACTTTCCTACGGCGGTTCTTTAGCTCGTACACAGGCTACAGGTTATGGTTTATTATATCTTACAAACGCATTATGGAAGGATCATGGTATGAGCCTTGAAGGTAAGATTGCTGCTGTATCAGGTGCTGGTAACGTAGCTATCTACGCAATTGAAAAGGCATATCAGTTAGGCGCTAAGCCGGTTACATGTTCTGATTCTACAGGCTGGATTTATGATCCGGAAGGAATTGATGTTGAACTTCTTAAGGAGATTAAGGAAGTTAAGAGAGCACGTCTTTCAGAGTATGCTGCTGCAAGACCTTCAGCTCAGTATCATGAGAAGAAGAACGCAGAAGATCATGGCGTATGGTCCATCAAGTGTGATCTTGCTCTTCCATGTGCTACACAGAACGAGCTTAACCTTGAAGATGCCAAGATGCTTGTTGCTAACGGCGTAATCTCTGTAACAGAGGGTGCTAATATGCCTACAACTCTTGAAGCTACAAAGTACCTTCAGGAGAACGGTGTTCTTTTCGTAGGTGGTAAGGCTGCCAATGCCGGTGGTGTTGCTACATCTGCTCTTGAAATGAGCCAGAACTCAGAAAGACTTAGCTGGACATTTGAAGAAGTTGACGGAAAGCTTAAGAACATCATGGAGACAATCTACGCTAACATTAGTGATGCTGCAAAGCGTTACGGCGTAGAAGGCGACTATGTTGCAGGTGCTAACATCGC
>JBJEJH010000037.1:97656-99675 GCA_051877855.1 Lachnospiraceae bacterium
GCTTCTTCGTTAAGCCATTCCGGGATAGTAAGAGTTTTCTTTACAGCTTTAGAACCGGTGCGTTTTTTGTAGGCGAGCATATCAAATTCAATAACCACTAACACAGCGTCTTCATCTACAGTAATTTTATCTACTGATGATGGTGCAGGGAAAGGAATATGACTCTTTTCCATATCAGCAAGACATAAGCCAAGTGCATCAATAGCCATACTATAAGCGTCTTCCATGTTGTCACCTTGTGTCAGACATTCAGGAATATCTGGAAAAGAAACCCAAAAGCCACCTTCTTCTGCCTTGTGAAATAATGCCGGATAAAATAATCTGTTCATAATATATACCTCCAATATTGGACAGGACTATTTAAGCCCTGCCTGTTTAAGTATTGCCTGTTCCAGCCCTTTTTTAAGAGCTTTACCGTGATAAGGAACAATGGTTTGTCGATTAGTGGTTTCATTAACCATTTTAACATGTGAGCCGTTTTGACTAACTTCTTTAAAACCATTCTTTTTTAGAAGTTTAATCATTTCTTTTGAAGTCATTGGCATTGCGTGTATCTCCTTTCCTTATCTTGTATATATTATAACACGTGTTTACACGTGTGTCAATAAAATACATATTAATACGTATCAATTATTTAAATTTATCTCATAGTTTCATAGTTTTAACTTATAAGCATATAGTCTTTTATTTTACGTTGTGAGCCGCTGCCCAAAGAGACCATTTTCGTGACTTTACGAAAATGGTCGGAGACCACTATATTACTGGTTTTGCAAGATTCCATTGCTCGTTGTATGGCGTTATAAAAATTCTCCCAACGTTCATATCCAAGAAGTGGCATTAAGTCTCTAATTTCTATACGTCTTTTATCCATAAAAACCTCCGGTTCATGCAATTCATCTAGTTAAATATATTCATCAGGCAAAAAGAGTATCAATAACCCTTCCCATACATCTTGAATCTTCCGTAAGAGGAATAGGCGCATATTCTTTATTATGAAATGCTCCGGCGAAAGCTGGGGCGTTTTTACTTGTTACTGCTGTTTCATTTTTTGACTTATACGATATTGTGTAGCGTCAGCTACATCAGTAAATTCTACGGTTTTATCAAAATTTTCTTTTACAACTTTTTTATTTCATCTAAAGTAACATTGAAGAATTCTCGACGTTGGTTAACCATGTTAAATTTTTTGTTTTCAAATGCTCGACTGCTTTACAAGTAAGAAGAACAATCTACACAATAGAAGATAGGAAGTTACTATTTGAAGTGCAGTTTAAGAATATGCTGATTTATTTAGATACAAGAGAAGTAATCCGACATAATAGGAAGGTGAGATTGACTTTTACAGAATTTGAGATTTTACAACTATTGGCCCAAAATCCAGGCAAATTATATAGTAAAGAACAGATTTATGATATTGTATGGAAAGAGCCCTATTCCGGGGATTATAACATTGTGATGAGTCATATCCGGAATATTCGGGAGAAGATAGAGGATAACCCAAGTAAGCCAATCTACATACAGACGGTTTGGGGAGTCGGCTATCGGTTTAATAAAAAATTGGTCAAATAATAGTAATATAAGTGACGAAACGTAACTATATCAAGGAAAGGAAGTTTGTGGTTATGGATATTGAGGACTATGAGCGTGAAAAAGCTGAAAAGAAGTTACTCATGATACTGCAGGAAGCAGAAGAGGCTGTTAGGGATGAATGCGACTGGATGAGTTTGGATGAACTGAAGAAATCCGTTGGGGTATAATACGGTAGACAAGACGACTTTAAATTTAATGACAAACTAAAATGAGCAGGTATTGCAAAGTGTTTGTAATATCTGCTTTTTTTACGGGCTGATAATAATGGTTGATAATGTGTTTTATTTTTTATAGTAGAGGATTTTATATAAAAATACATTTAAATGAGAAAAAATCGAATTTGAATGTTGATTTTATGAAAAAACGGTATATACTAGAAAGTAGAAAAGAAGGTGAGGTAGCAATCATGTTAATTCAATTTAATTTTAA
>JBJEJH010000038.1:0-29197 GCA_051877855.1 Lachnospiraceae bacterium
ATTTGCGGTTGTTGCATCCGAGATCTCCAAACTGTCAGAACAGACCAGCTCCGCTACCGTTGATATCACGGAGATCATTAATAATATTTCAGCAGAACTTGCCAATGTTAGTAACGTAATTTCGGATCTTGTTGCTATTAATAAGCTCCAGAGCGAGAAAGTTTCCCGGACGGCAGAGAATTTCGAAGGAATTGAGAAGGTTTCTCTGGATCTTGGCAAACAGGCCCGGATGCTTAGTGGTGCAGTAAAGGATCTTGCTACTGCTAATTCGGGAATCGTCGATAGTATTCAGACCATCTCCGCAATTACGGAGGAGGTTACGGCACATTCCGGTGAAACCTATAACAGCAGTGAGGATAATGAGAAGACAGCCATTGATGTTACCGGTCTTATGGAGGAGATTAACAACCTTGCACAGCAGTTGACGCAGGAGTAAGGAACTACATATAATCCGTGTGATTCGAAATATGAACAAAAAGGGGTTCTCACTTTAAAGGATGGAAATCCGTGAGGGGGAACCTCTTTTTTGATGGGTGCAGGGGAAACTGTTGCTATCGGGTAATTTGTGATATAATACCTAAAGTTGCACATAATACATATAAATTATTTAAAAAATTAAGAGGAATAAAAAATGGAAATTAAGAGAGCAAAGATGCTGGATCATTTTCAAACGGGAATTTTTGCAGCGTTGGATGAGAAGAAAGAAGAATTGATGAAGGCAGGAAAAAAGGTTTATAACTTTTCCGTGGGAACACCGGATTTTAAGCCGCAGCAACATATTATGGATGCGCTGGTGGAAGCTGCGAAGGACCCGGGACAGTATGTATATGCCTTAAGAGATCTTAATGAGATGCTGGAGGCTGTTCAGGATTATTATAAAGAACGTTTCAATGTGGATCTTGCCATCGATGAAATTACATCCATTCATGGTTCCCAGGAAGGGATTGGACATATCGGCATGGCACTTACCAGTCCCGGGGATGTGGCGATTCTGCCAAATCCGGGATACCCTATTTTTGAAGTGGGAGCCTATCTTGGCGGTGCCCAAATGTATTTCTATCCATTGACGGCAGACCGGAATTTCCTGCCGGATTTTAAGGCGATTCCGGAGGATGTGGCAAGAAGAGCGAAGTTTATGGTGTTGTCCTACCCATACAATCCGGTATGTGCGGTTGGTACCAGAGAGGTTTATGAAGAGGCAATCGCATTTGCGAAGAAATATAATGTGATTATCATTCACGATAATGCATATTCGGATATCATCTATGATGGAGAAGTGGGCGGATCCTTCCTTTCCTACGAGGGAGCCAAGGAAGTGGGTGTCGAGTGTTTCTCTTTATCCAAATCCTTTAATGTGACGGGATGCCGTATTTCCTTTGTTGTAGGTAATAAGGAAGTGGTTGATGCGGTGAAGCTGCTCCGTTCCCAGATTGATTTTGGAATGTTCCTTCCGATTCAGAAGGCTGCCATCGCAGCACTCCGGGGACCGAAGGATGCGGTAAAAGAGCAGTGTATGGAATATCAGAAAAGAAGGGATGCCTTGTGTGGCGGTTTCCGCAGAATTGGATGGAATGTGCCGGACAGTAAGGGTACCATGTTTGCCTGGGCGCCGATTCCGGAAAAATTCAAGTCTTCACAGGAGTTCTGTATGGAATTAATGGATAAGACCGGCGTCATCTGTACACCGGGAAGCGCCTTTGGAACCCTGGGAGAGGGCTATGTGAGATTCGCATTGGTGCTTCCGGTTGAGGTGATCGAGGAAGTGATTCAGATCGTGGATGAGAGCGGAATCTTAAAATAACCGCCAGGCTGAATATACCATACTGAATTTACATTGCGTAAAATAAGCGCCTTAGTCATATAATATTCATGAGCAAACCGCATGCGAATGGATTGCTATTTGCAAGCAGGCGTGATAGAATACATTTGAAGGAGGCGATGATTATGGCAAGAACAGCAAATGTTTTCGCACGTGTTGAGCCTGAGCTTAAGGAACAGGCTGAAAGTGTATTGGATCAGTTAGGAATTCCAATGTCAAATGCAGTAGGAATGTTTTTACGACAGGTTGTTCTGCAAAAAGGAATTCCATTTGAAATGAAATTATCAAGAACTACACCATTGGCATATGGTTCTCTTACGAAAGAACAATTTGATAAAGAAATTGAAAAAGGTATAGCTGATGTAAGGGCTGGCAGAGTTTACTCAGCAGATGCCATCGAAGCTGAAATGAAAAGAGAATTTGGCATATGATTTTTGATGTGACATATTCTGCTGAGGCAAGACAGGATTTAAGGGATATTTACGAATATATTGCGTATGAATTGTTGGCACCCAAAGTAGCTGCCGGACAAACAGAACGCATTATGAAGGCTGCCCGTTCTCTTGAACAAATGCCAATGCGACACAGGCTATATAAGGAAGAACCTTGGCATAGTCAGGGGTTGCGAGTTTTACCTGTGGATAACTATTTAGTGTTTTATCTGTCGGATGAAACCGGTGCTACCATTAGTATTATACGTATTATGTATGGTGGCAGAGATATTGATAAACAATTGAATGATAATTAGAAAGGTGAAAGCATCTATCAGAAATGGTAGGTGCTTTTATTGTGGAGATTTTCAGATAAGGAGGGTGCATGTAGTTTAAGTGGATGAACATAACGGAAAAAGATTTCAGATGAAGAAAAAATTTTGCCTATGTAACTAAAATAGTAGACAACTACGTAATGAATTATGTATAATACGGGTAATTGTTTTTAATCGCAGATCCGTTTGTGAAGGAGACATATGAAGAAAGATTATTGGGTTTTGGTATATTTTTCGTTTTGGGAGGAAGTTGAGAATGAGGAAGAACGGATGGAATTTGAAATTTGCTGCAATTGCAGGAGCAGGTATTCTTGCAACGGGAACAGGAATATTAATTGTTAATAATTTAAAATTAAATGAGACTGTAAAACGGGCAGGCAATGAACAGGATGCTGTTATGCAGACAGAAAACCGGGAAAATAATGATATACCGTCGGAAGATGAAAAAGAAACAGTACAATCAGGGCAGAACCCGGGCGCAGAAAGCAATTTGAAAGAACAAACCCCAACAGATGCAGATGGAAATTCAAAAGATCCGGAACAAGAGGAAGAAAGTGATGGAGATGATTCCAAAGAGACACAAGCTCCTTTGGAATCCATTCGTTATGAATATGATTCTCTGGGAAGATTAATCACAGCAGAATACCAATATTATACGGTAAAGTACGAATATGATGGAAACGGAAACATATTGAAAATAGAAACAATAGATAAATAGGAGAAAAAGGAAGTATTCCTAAATGTTTAAAAGAATAAAAAAAATGATACAAACGGAGGATAAATATAATAATATGCAGTGGAAAAAAGGATGCGCAATACTTTTAATTCTTACATTATTACCTTGGAATACCGGGTATTTTGCTTATGCCAATACTTTTGGATCAACGGAAAGTGCGATTGAAAGTCAAAGTGAGAGTGTAGAAGACGAGGAAGATATAGTTGATATCGAAGCGGAGACTGTAGTAGAAGATATAGTTGATACTCAAGCAGAGACTGACATAGAAGAAATAAATGAAATTGAAGCTGTGGGTGTTGCGGCGGAAGTGAAGGAAGAATTACGTGATTGGACAGTATCTGGTTCTACAACGCTTTATGAAAATAAAGAAATTAATAATCTTGTTTTATTACAGGGGGCAAAGCTCAATTTAAACGGATATGAATTAACTGTTAATGGAGAGTTCAAGACGGATGGAATCATTTATTTTAATAAGGGAACACTGAATGTTTTTGAATCAATGACTGCCGAAAATAATGCGATTTTTTATATGAATGATGCTAATGATGAGATGTGCATTGCAGGCGATGTTCATTGGAACGTCAAAAAATCTATGGAAGAGTATATGAAGCTAGGCACAATGACACTCGGTGGAAATCTTACTTCTTCGGTAGATAGTTTATTTCGTACAGGTCAGGATTTTAAGGTTAAATTCAATGGTGATTCCGGGCAGGAGATTAAACTTCCGGGAGATATGAACCAGATTGGTGTGATTGAAATCCTGAATAATTCAGAGGAAGGGTTATATTCAGAAGACTATTTTGGTATTTATGAGTGTATTGATCATGGTCATACAATCCATTATGCAGAGGGAAACGGAATTCATGGATTTATGGTATGGGGCAGTCAAACAATCGAGGGTGATGTAATCCTTAATAGTGGAACCCTGGAAGTATTGTATAGTTGCAAATTAACGATTAATGGTAATCTGATTCAAAGAGGTGGTGAAGTCTTACTTGATGGAGATTTGATTGTTAATGGAGATTATCGAATTCAGACACCGTTGGAAGTTGAAAATACTTCGGAGAATGAAGAAAAAACAGAATCCGGCGTTGTGTCGGACTCCGGGAAAACATACGGAATCAGTTATGGTAAATTGAATATGACATCAAGAAATGCGCGTTTAACCGTAAAGGGAAACTTTATTGATGATAGTATTGTAGACCATACGAATTTACTGACTGCAGGATACATGTATCTCTATAAGGACATGACCATATTGGATACCGGTTCAAAGAAGAATTTTGTGGCCAGTGATTCTCATTCGGTAGTAATTAAAGGCGATGGAGAACATAAGATTATTTTCCCCGAAACGGATAACCGGGAAGAATCAAGAATTTGTAGTTTACAAATTGATTCCAGTGTGGGTAATATCGAGTTTGTAAATTGTCCCTATGTGACAAATTATCTATCATCCAAGAAAAGCGGAAGTGAACATTATAAGGGATATATTACCGTAGGTGATACAACACGGTTTAGCAGTTCGAAATATGATGGAAATGTAATACTTTCATATGAGGGAGAAATACCATCCGTTACAATCGGTGGGGATACAATTTTAAAGAGTACGACTAAAATCAACTCTCTAAGAATAAATGGTAATCTACTAGTTGACATGGAAAAAAACAGTAATTTAAGTATAGATAATCAATTAATTGTAGGTGGCGATTTAGATATACCAGAGTATACATATATCCAGTACGGACGAATATTTTTGGCGGGAGATTTAAAAAATCTATATTATTTTACGGGACTGTTAACACTTAATGGTACAGGAAGGCAGGAAATTACCACCAAAGAATACAATACATTTGGTACCATAAACATTGAGAATACAAGTGAAGAAGGCGTTCATTCAAACTATCCATTGAACGCTCAGAACCTTAATCTTAATGGTAATAAATTAGTTTATGGTGACGGAAGTGGTGTGTTTGGGTGGAAGTTAGACGAGGATGAGGTCGTAGACAGCGATTTGGTTCTGTATGGAGAAACGCTGGATTTAAATGGCCATACTTTAACCGTAAATGGGGATTTCGTTCATTTGTTGGGACAGATTGATTTGAATAATGGAACGCTGATTATAAAGGGTTCTTATAAGCTTTGTAATACAAGTTCATCAAATATTTACAGTAAGGGTATCCTTATTATGGATGATGAGTTGGATCGTCTGTACATTGACCAGAACTTTATATGGAATCCGGAGTTTAATATTGAACATAAACTCATAAAGGGTGCAATCCACATTGGCGGAGATGTAGAAATCAATCAGAATTTTGTGTCTTCAGACCAACATACTCTGGTATTGGACGGAACAGAAGGTCAGAATGTAAAAACAGGTAATTGCTCACTTAATAATGTATGTATGGAAAATAATTCTGAGGAAGGTATATTCTTTGATGGTGTTTCTGTTTGGGGTGATATTGAGAATAGGAATTGTCGTACCCAAGGAACATTGAGCATCAAACAGAAAGATTGGGAATTGGTAAATACTCATGAGGGTAAAATCTATGTAACATGTAGCGAGGATATCACGGAAGACTTTGGTAATGGCAATACGGTTATCTTATCAGGAACTTATACCCTGGGTCCTGATGTAAAGGTAAATGGAAATCTGAATCTGGAAGGACAGGGAACGATTGCCGGTGAACTGGAGGTTAACGGTGACTTGGAATTGAGAATCAAAGAAATCGGCGAAGATGCTAAAGTTTATGTGGATGGTGATGTACACATACTGAGTAGCTTGACTAATGTTTATGGAGAATTGATTGCAACAAAGAACCTTTATTCAAAAGGATACATATATGACTATGGAATGATTCAGGCAGATAATCTTTCGTCATCAATCGATATATATGTTTATAATCAACTTTTGGTTACAAAGAATCTTGAGATAAACGGACGAGATTACTATAGTAGTCTGATAATTTTCCCTGATGGCTATACATCTATAGGAGAAGACTGTAGTGTAAAGGGTGTAGTAATAAATGGAACCGCGTTGGAAGTTGGTGGCAATCTTAATACGGATTCGCTGACAATGGGGCAGGAAAGTAAGCTGAAAATGTTCGGTAATCAGCTTCAGACAATCAAGATTACCAAACAATCCAGTATCACTACCTTAGAAATACTGAATGAAAGCGAAGAAGGTGTGTATTCGGAACAATTGCTTACGATAGAAAATCTGATTACCCATGGGAATAAGATCGTTTTTGGAAATTATGAGGGACAGGTTGGATGGACACTAAAGGGGGATGAAGTAATTGAGGATGGATTAACGCTACTTACAGGAACATTAGATCTTAATGGACATCATCTGGTGGTTCACGGAGATCTCATTCAGATGGGTGGTATCGTACAGATTCATGGTGGAACATTGGAGGTTACCGGGGATTATCGTATTCAGAAGAAAGAGGAGACTTATGGTCCTTGTCCGGGAATTCTTTCTATGACACAAAAGGAAGATACGGTTATCGTTCACGGTGACTTCTATTATGAGTCCAATGTCAATCGAAGCGAAGACTTGACCGATGGAAATATAAGACTATATGGAAATGCATTCTTTAATACGAACTATTTTAAGGCTTCAGGAAATCACACCATTATCCTGTGTGGTGACACAGAGCAGATTGTACGAGGAAACAATGCAAATAACTCCTGTATCAGTGGATTGACCATAGAAAATGCCAATATAGCCTTTGAAAATGCGCCTTGGGTCATTGGACAGATCGATGACTGTGGTAACCATATAAAAGACACGATAAAAATCAGCAGATCGGCCACTTTTGCCAATGGCATATACCACTCGGATGTGGAGTGTGGTTTATATGGGACACCATCATTGTGGGAGAATGTGACCATCTTTGGAAATTATACCGATAACAATGGACGGTCTTTGAACAAGGGAGAATATCTTACCATCTATGGTGATGCGAAGTTTAATACATCCGTAAATCTTGAAGGAAAATTGACCGTTAAGAAAGGGGAAGCCTTTTTTGATCAAATCAATCTTTGCGATGGAATCATTGATGTAGATGGAAATTGTCGTTTTATAAATTTTGAGAGTGGTTCGAAAGGGACAATATTCGTGAGTGGTAATCTGGATATTCCTGCTCCAACGGAAGAACTTTATATTATCTTAGATGGTAAGGGGAAACAGACGATTACCACCTGGGGGAAATTAGGTACCTTAGAACTTCGCAATTACAGCGAAGAAGGGGTATACTCTCAAAGAACTCTGAATGTTCACAAACTTATCCGCAACGGATGTCGACTGACCTATGGAGATATCGATGGAGAGATGGGTTGGACATTGACGGAGGACGTTGTTTATCAGGGAGATTTTGTGTTGATCGGGGATACCTTGGACTTAAATGGGCATACCTTGACCGTTCAGGGTGATTTCATACAGAAAACGGGAGTTTTGGATATTAATAAGGGTCGATTAGTGGTACAGAAGGATTACTGTCTGGCACAATCCAATTCGGTCAATTACGATTATTATTCCACCGGAAAACTGATTATGGATGAGAAACAGGATCAAATGGATATTTATGGAAATGCACTTTTTATTCCTGAGGACGCTTCGTCCTTACAACTGACGGATGGTTGTATGAATATTCATGGTGATTTTATTCAGCTCGGAATCGTAGAAAAGATTTCGGAAAAAAATCATCAAATCAACCTTATTGGTACAAAAGAACAAAAAATACAGTGTTTTGGAAACCCTCAGATTGCAAATCTTAATATTGAGAATACCTCCAGTGGAGGAGTAAAGTTAGAGAAGGATATCACTGTGACGGAGGAGATATCCGACATTTATGCCAAACTTCATGGTGAAGGTTCGGTTATCATTTCATCCGTGGACCATCTTAAGGAGGGAATTCTTGGTGGCAATCTTACTATCATCGGTGCGAATGAATTAACACAGGATTTGAATGTATCCGGAAAACTAACATTACAGAATAATCTCCATATAAAGGGGCATCAAGTTCATGCAGGTAATCTGACGCTTAGTAGTACAACAATGAATAATCAGATGCTCAATGGAATGTTATATGTGGACAATGGTACGGTCATTGTCGATGAAACAATGAGTGTACAGAATAATGCTTCCTTGATAATGCAGGATGAAGAGGGAAAGGTTTTTGTAGGCGGTGATTTTAATATCTCCACAATGGTATCCCATAAGGGAATGTTGACAGCCGGGACGATGAAGATTGCCGGAAATTTCAATCAGACATCGGCTGCAAACTTCATCGCATCAGGAAAACATCAGGTTATACTGGATGGGAAAAGACTCCCTTCGGGAAAGAAATTAATTCAGTCGGTATATTTTTCACATCCCGGTACGGCAACCTTTAATATAATGACACTTACGAGAAAGATGTCAGAAGGATATAACTTTAATTGTACAGCAAGCAGAGTATATAAAAGTTTATCCTATGACATTCCGAAAGAGAATCATCTTTCCGAAGTAACCAAACTATGCACTAAGAGTGTCTTAACATCCAGTGTGGAAATCGAATTTGAGGATACCGTCAACACCTCGGTTCGTGGTTATGAAATCTATCGTGATAATAAGCTTGTGGGAATGACAACGACGATGCATTACCTTGATGAAGGATTACAGCCCAATAAGGCATATACTTATGCCGTATATCCATTTGATGTTGATGGGAATCGTTCGGCTACTTCACCGTCCCTTGTGGTAAAGACCAAAGAGGATTCTATGGCACCAAGTGCTATTACCCGATTAACGGTCACAGCACGAACCGGATCCAGTATCACGCTGGAATGGGAAACGCCGGAGGATGATTCGGGTATTCAGGGATACGAACTATATCGAAATGACACGTGTATCGCACCGAAGTTGATGGGAAATACATATTGTGACAGGAATCTTGCGTCTAATACAGAATATCGTTATGTAGTATATTCGATTGATTATGCAGGAAACCGTTCAAAGTCAAGTAATGAAGTGTTCATGATTACGCAGGCACCAAAGATTCTGGAACTGACATCGAATCAGGGGGATGTGATTCATGGAAGAACGACTCTTCAAGTATACTATGAGGACCAGGGAGACCATAGCAAGGATCAGATTCAGTTATCATATCGCTCGAAAGAAGGGGTATGGAAAACAATTGCAAATCTCAATGCAAAAAATGTGACTCAATCGGGTAGCCGTTTATGTGGTTCCTATGTCTTTGATAGTTCGTGTATTGCAGGGGAAGGAGATTATGAATTTAAAGCTGTCGTGACGGATGGAGGCGGTACAACCACCGCCATGTCCAAGATTTTTTATGTGGACAATATGGCACCACAGGCACCGGATCATCTTGAATTGTCAAGTGAAGAGGGTGTTGTCCATCTAAATTGGACTAAATCTGCGAGTGCAGATAGTGTTTCTTACCGTATATATCAGATTAGCAGCAGTGGTTTTTCTTCATTATTGACCACGATACAGGATTCCTATACAACGGAGTGGAAGGATGTTGACGTAACCAGCGGAAGAGTCTATACCTATGCGGTAACTGCAGTTGATGAAGCAGGGAATGAAAGTGAACTATCGACACAACAAAGTATCAAGGTATTAAAGGATACGATTCAGCCTTGGGTGAAGGCGATCACACCACAAGGAGGTAAGATTGGATCCAAAGCAGATTTTTATGTAGTTGCAGAGGATAATAAAGCGGTAAGCAGTATAGCTCTATATTATTGTGCGGAATTAGATAGTGAATGGACATTAATTGGACGTAAATACGAGAAAAAGAGTGAACAAAGCTTTACCTGGGATACAAGAGAACTTGACGAGGGTATCTATAAGGTTATGGCTAAAGTGTGGGATGAGGAAGGCAACGAAAGCACGACCCACGAAGAAGACATTCAAACATTCACCATAGATCATCTGGGTCCAGCAAAGGTGGATATCCTCCATACACAGGCAGATGCCAGCCGGATTCAATTGGAGTGGAGCATCGTAAAGGATGAAGACTTCTCTTATTATGTCGTAGAACAAAAGTTTAAGGATGGTTATCGGGAGATTTATAGAACATCAAATCAGATTACCTATATGGTTACAGGTCTTTGTCCGGATACAGAATATGAGTATCGAATTGTTGCCTATGATCAATTGGACAATCGTGGGATGGAAGCTCTTTGGACAAAAGTAAAGACGACTTCTGATACGAACCAGCCATATATCACATTGATCGGTGCCAAGAGAAAGGAGGGAACAACGGGTCAATATCTTCTTGAGTTATCGATGAAGGTTTTGGATGATGTCGGTATTTCGAAAGGAATATTCAAGGTGTCTGTGGATGGCGGAAAGAACTATGAGGTATATGAAGTTAATGCTGATGGCAGGGAAGAAAGTGAATTATCCTATATACTGGATGTGACAGAATATCATGGGAAAACCCTACATATCACCTATCAGGCAACGGACACATCAGGCAACGCGAACTTTCTTCCAAAGGATATGAAGGATGGAATCAACATTACATATTTTGTGGATAATGAACCTCCAAAGAAGGTACAGAATCTTCATACCACGGGATGTGAAGGAAGTATTGAACTGTGTTGGGATGAATGTAAGGATGAGGATTTACTTGGATACAATATCTACCGTGGAGATATGGACACAGGATTTGAGAGGCTGATTGCAAAAAATGTTGTAACACATACTTATGTGGATACTTCGGCGGATATAGGAAAGAAATATTTTTACAAAGTGGAAGCCGTGGATAAGAATGGTAATATCGGTATGTCCTCTGATTTAATCTATGCCTTTGTAATGAAGGATATGAAGGCACCGGTAATCCTTGGAATTGCTCCACAGAATGATACACTTTGGTGTAATCCGACACTGAACATCCTGGTTACGGATAATGCAGCACTTTCGTATGTGAAAGTAAGTTATTGTCCAAAGGAAGGCGGACAAAATATTAACAGTGTTATCAAAGAATGGGATGTTCAATCAACACAACTGTATGAGGAGTTTTTCTGGAATACGGAGAATCTTCCAAGTGGAGAGTATATCCTGAAAGTAGAAGCAAAAGATCAGGAAGGAAATACCGCAGCGGTTTATAATAAAGAATATACCCTTGATAATGAGGCACCATCAACACCACGACTTAACGTTGAGAATGGACATTATGAAGTAAAACTGAACATGAGTGAGAACAAAGATGAAGATTTCGCTCATTATGAAATCCTGCGCAGAAAGATTGGCGATAGTAATTTTACATCCATTCAGAAGACAAAGGAATGCCAATATGTGGATTCAGAGATACTTCCAAATACCACGTATTATTATAAAGTCATAAGCTATGATATTCATGGCAACAAATCGGAAAGCAGCATCTGTGAGGCAATGGCCGATGATGAGGATCTTATTGAGCCAAAGGCAGTTTGTGCACAAAATCTGCTGGGACTTGAAAACTGTGAGGTAATGTTTGATGGTTCGAATTCTACGGATAATGATATCGTTGTACAGTATATGTGGGATCTTGGAGATGGCAAGGTGGAATATGGTTCCCGTGTTCATCATGTATACGAGAAGGCCGGAACATATAAAGTTACATTGACGGTAACAGACCGACAGGGAAATGAAAACATCTGTGAATCCATGGTTCAGATTAAGAAGCAGGGAGACTGTGCAAGAGCAATTCTTACGGTGTCAGATCAAAAGAATCGACCAATCAGCGGGGCTACGGTATATATTTTACGCAATAAGAATGAATATGCAACGCTGACGACGGATTCTCTTGGTCAGGTTCAACTTGTCGGTGAACCCGGAACTTATACGGTTATGACCTATTCCGGTGGTTATGCACCTAAGAGTACGGAGGTTGTAATCCACAGGGATAAGGATTCTGAAATATCGATTACGATGGGCAAAAATAGTATTGTACAAGGAGACGTAAGTATCCGAAGACTAACATTGGCAGAGATGATTGAGAAGGGTGTGGATTTAAATAATCCATCCAACTATCATACATTTACATTTAAGCTGACACTGGCCTTTGAAGAAAAACCATTACCACAATATGTTGAAATTGTTGCGAATTCTTCCGGTGTAATCAGCGGAGATGTTGGTGGAGGATTCGTTTATGACGGTGGTTATTATTGGAATGATGGTCTGGGAACCTATGGAATTGTTCCGGTACAAACCGAAAGTATACAGAATGAAGAACCAATTCTTTGTTATCTATCCATCACTGAAAGTATCGCCTGGCTTATGGATATGTATGAGGTGGATGTTTCGATTCTGAATTCTGCAGAACAAGACTTCACCTTGTCTGATTGTGTGGCATCGATTCGTATTCCCAATCAGTTAGGCCTTGCAGCGACGAAAAATGGACAAAGTCACAGCATAAAACTTGGAGATATTCAAGGCCAAGAAGTAAAACAGGCAGACTGGATTGTCAAAGGCAAAGAAAGCGGAAAATACGACATCAGTGTGGACTTTCAGGCGAACCTGATGCCGATGAATGTTCCGGTTCGTGCCACTTTTGAGGCCAATAAGGAATTTGTCGTAACCACCGGGGAGGGACTGGTTATCTATGTCTACCCGGAGGATGCTGCATACATCGGAAAGAATTATTTCGTACAATACGAAATCTATAATGGTACAGGAAAGACTCTCTATAATTTCTCGACTACGATGGGAAGTTATTCGGCGGAGGAAGGCTATGGAGAGATCCAGATCAAAGATCCGCAAACCGGTGAAATTACGGTTTATAGCAGTTTGACCGATGTGGATGAGAACGGTAATGAGGTGACCCGTATGCCACAGCTTTATTACCGGGAAAATACCAATGTTCCGGCAACGACACATCTCACATATAACGGAGAAATCATATCCGTTAATGCCTTCCTTCCCGGTGAGACTCTGTATGGAACATACTATGCACCGATGGACAATCGGACCAATACAGAAACCCCGGAGGAAGTATACTATAAGCTCGTAGAGTACTGGGTTGAGGCTTTAGAGGGAGAAAACCTTGGCGTTCAGGTTATCGTTTGTCCGGTTCAGAGTCATATTAGACGATATACCTATGTTGAGCCGCAGCAGACAAGTATAGTAGCAGATCCGATTGATGCAGCGACAGGAGCATTTCTTACCAATCAGACCGCAATCACGGTATCCGGCGGTAAGAGGATCGGACTTACGATGAACTACAATTCCATGATGACCGGTAAATCCGGTGAACTGGGCTATGGATGGTATCATGACTATGACAGCCGCATTGTGGATTATAATGGGCGCATCGAATGGCAGATATCTCCCGAAAGATCCGTATCCTTTATGAATGATGAGATGTCCTCCGGAGTGATCTATGGCCAGTGTATGGAAAACGGTACAATCCTGGTGGATACAAAGCATCAATATAGTGGAAGATACAGTAGTATCACTTATGGAATGGAAGATTACTACATGGTGCGGGAGGAGGACGGAACCTTTACGGTACATATTCCGAATGGAGATGTATGGTATTATGATGCACTTGGTAACTTGATAAGGATGCAGGATATCGACGGCAATGAGGTTATTATTACCACGGATAACGGTATTAAGACCTACCGGGACAAGGAGTCCGGTACATATCTTAAGATGTACTATGATGAAGAGGGTCACATCACGAAGGCCATGGATCCTCTCGGGAATTCGGTATGCTTTGGATATGAAGGGGGTCGTCTGACAAGCTTTACCGATGCATGCGGAAGAGTGACGTCTTATGAATATGACCTGGATAACCGAATCGTAAAAATCACAAGGGATGGCAAAGAAATACTACGTAATTCCTATGACGATTCCGGGAGAGTATTACATCAGACCCAGGAAGTGGGAACATATACCCTTTCCTATGAAGACACACAACAGAATCATATCATACATATTACCAATCCTGCAGGTATAACCATCACCAATGAGATGGATATGCGCTATAATATCACACAGTATAAGGATGGTAACGGCGGTGTATGGAAGTATGCCTACACATCATCCGGAAAACTTCTGTGGGAGATGGATCCTATGGAGCATATGACGTCCTATGCGTATGATCCGGCAGGAAATATGACTCAGATTACGAAGGAAGATGGTATCGTCACCAATATGGAATATGACGTCAACGGAAATACGGTGAAGGTAACCAATCAGGGGCGTATACAGTATTTCACTTATGATGAGAAGAATCATCTGATTCGGAGTGAGTCGGAAAACGGTGATGTGGAAAGTTATACGTACGATGAAAGGGGAAGACTCCTTACCCACAATATTGAGGGACAGGGAAAGACAACCTACAGTTATGCAAAAGGAAGGCTTAGCAGCATCACGGATTCGCTGGGGAATACGACGAAGATGGAATATGATGCAGCGGGGCAGTTAATATGTACCACCGATGCATTGGAAAATAAGACGAAGTTCACGTATAATGCCGGAGGATATACGGAGTCCATCACGGATGCCCTGGGGAATACAGCGCATTATGAATATGATGCACAGGGCAATGTCACAAAGACCGTGAATTCCTTAGGAGGTGTGATTACCAGTGATTATGATGAAACAGGCAATCTCGTAAGGACAACGGATGTTCTGGGAAATGTCACCTCCTACACCTACGACGGTGCGGGGAATCAGACGAAGGTCACGTATAGTGATGGAACAAGCATAAGCCGTACCTATGACGGAATGGGCAATATCCTGACCATAACCAATGTACTGGGTCAGACGTCGGGCTATACCTATGATGCAATGTCCAATATGACCGTTGCAACGGACTCCGTGGGACGTACAACCACTTATGAGTACAATTCGAATGGTAAACTTACAAAGGTCACTTCACCGGATGGAAACTGGGTGGCATATGAGTATGACGATCGTGGGAACTGTGTGAAGGAGAGTTACCCGAATGGTGCTTGTAAGTCCTATACATATGACATTCACAGTCGTATGACCTCCATGACAAATGAGGAAGAGGTGACGATTCGGTATGGTTATAATGGTCGGGGTCAGTTAGTTCAGGTAACGGATGGCAACGGCAATGTGACACGATACGGCTATGATGCCCTGGGACGCTGTATCAGCCAGATTAATCCTGAGGGCACCAATATAAAGATGGTGTATGATGCCCTGGGGAGGATGGTCATGCTGGGTACCGTGACAAAAAACTACGGTGAAGTCAGTATCCGATATGAATACGATGCTCTGGGAAGAGTGATAAGAACTACGGATGAGATGGGGAATGTGACCTGTTGTGAATATGATGCCATGGGGAATCTTATAAAGCTACTGGATGAAGATGGCAGTGTTCTCAGGACATATACCTATGACCAGGCAGGAAATCTGCTGGAAGAACAATCCGGCGATGGAAACCGTAATCAGTACACCTATGCCAAGGCAACAGGGGAACTGATCCGTCTGGTACAGAATGCAGGAGATGAGAAACAGGCGGTCTATACCTATGAGTATGATGTGGCAGGAAGAATGCTCTGCACGGTGGATCCTCTAGGAGGTGTGACCCGTCAGACCTATGATGAGTCAGGAAATGTATCCACCGTTACCGATGCCAATAACGGAGTCACCACTTATACTTATGATGATATGAATCGTATCACAAAGATTTGCAATGCGGTGGGAAGCGTTGTATCATATGAGTATGACGGGGAAGGTCTTCTGAAGGAAAGTGTGAATGCCAGAGGACAGAAGACCGGCTACCGGTATGACCGTATGGGACGTATCATCGAGAGGGAGGATGAGGCTGGTAAGATTACCTACGGGTATGATAACAACGGGAACATCCTGACGGTCAAAGAAGAACTGGCGGATGGAACCATAGGAACCATCACAAGAACCTATGACTCCATGAACCGTGTGAAGTCCTATACGGATTACCGCGGCAACACCATCCGTTATGGTTATGATGAGCTGGGTAACCTCATTACCCTTACCTATGCCGGTGGTGAAATAATCCGGTATGCGTATTATCCAAACGGATGGATTAAGAGCGTCACGGATCCACAGGGCAATCTTACGGGGTATGAGTATGACCGTGACGGAAACGTGACGAAGACGGTCTTCGGTGACGGCAGTGTGGAGGAATGTACCTATGGTGCAGGAGGCAGAGTCACAAGGAAAGAGACCCGGACCGATGCTGGGGAAGTCCTTAGCTGTTATGAGTATGACTATGACGGTGCAGGGAATGTCATCACACAGAGGGGCATCGAACCGGGGGATGAGACGAAGATCACCACGGCAACGATGACTTATGATGCCGGGAACCGCCTGGTAACCTTCAATGGTGAGAAGGTTCTTTATGATGCTGACGGCAACATGACCTACGGTCCTCTGGACGGAGAGATGACCCACTTCACCTACGATTGCAGGAACCGTCTGATCAGGGCAGGTGAAACCACCTATACCTATGATGCCGAGAATGTACGCACCGGTGTTAAAACACCGGAGTATGAAGAAGAGTACCTTGTCAATACCAACAGTGAATTAAGCCAGATCCTGATATCGGAAAGGATTGGGGGAGCCGAATCCAAAGTCACAGGCTACACCTATGGAAATGGTCTGGTGAGTCAGTATACGAAGGAAACCGGAACGGAGTATTACCACTATGACAACGTCGGTTCCACGATGTACTTAACGAGGGATGGAAGAAAGACGCATGAATTCGCCTATGGAGTCTATGGGGAATTAACCAAGGGAGCCTATGGTGAAGTAGCCTTCATGTATAACGGACGCTACGGGGTAACCACCGACAGCAACGGTCTGTACTATATGCGTGCCCGTTACTACAATCCAACCATCCGAAGATTCATCAATCAGGATATCTTAACCGGAAGCATCACGGACAGCCAGAGTCTGAACCGGTACGCATACTGTCAGGGAAACCCGGTGAATTACCTGGATCCTTTTGGACTGTCGCCATACAGCCTTTTTTCAGCGGTTGGACACACCATACTGAATTTAATCGGATTCGTGCCGTTAGTTGGAGATGTGGCAGACGGAATAGATGCGGTGTGGTACTTTTTAGAGGGAAACTATGCTGAGGCAGCTATCAGTGGAATCTGTGCGATACCTCTGGTAGGGATGATGGCGAACGCTTCCAAGGCATCAACAAGCGTGATTCGTGGAATACGGATCGCGGGCAATGTTGGAAAGATATACCTGGGTGGAAGCGCAGGAAAGCAGAACCTTGATAATATCCATAAGATGGTGGTAAGCGGCAATGGTCAGTGGTATGATTACCTGAGGGAAGGCGGAATGTTAACCCTGAATATGTTAAGCTGCGCCATGGGCACCTCCGGGGTGATGGATGATGTTAATGACATCGTCAAACAGTATCAGAAGGCAAGAACGCAGAAACTGGCCGATTATGTGTCACAGAACACGGTGATAGGAGACGGATTCGATAACCCAACGTTTAAAACGGATGATATAGTATCTGGGAGTGGTAGTAACACAGAAGTATTTTATAGGACTATGAGTCAATCGGACTATGATTATTTAAGAATGACAGGTGAGTTACCATCAACGGGAGAGACCTTTATTTCTCCTACAAAATCATTTTCAAGTGATTATGATGGAGTTATGGTCAAATTTGAACTTAATAGTGGAACAACTTCAATGTTAGAAAAAATAGGTTTATCAAATGGCGATAGAGCAATGTTGGCTAAAGAAGTTTATCCTGATATGCCATATGTTTCAGGTGTAAAGTGGACTGAAAATTATGCATTCTTTAAAGCTGAAGGGTCACAAATAAATATTGGTTTGGGTAAAGGAAAAGCACTAGAGATATTTAATAGCAATATCAGTACATTTAAAAGGGTGGAATACTGAAATGAAGGCAATTTCTAAATTAATGTTAGGACAAATTTCAAAAGAGCAATTTTTAGAAATAAATGCAATTTCTGATATATCGCATACAATCGTGAATGGATTGCGTGAAGCATATCAAAGTAAAAATTCAGATAATGTAGAAGAATTTATATATCTTACATTTGTATTTGAATTTTTTGATGAGAGAATTGTAGATGTTGTAAATCGATTACTTGTTTGTGATTGGCATTATAAGCATGAAGATATTACTTGGATTTTGCAAAAAATATCTTCATGCGAGAGTTTAGAATACTTATATGAGGCAATAGAGTTACAACCACAATATTTAGCATGGGATGATAATTATGCATTTGAGGTAAAATGCGTACGGGCGATTTACTATATTGGAAAAGAAAAATCATTTTCATATCTAGAAAAATTATGCAAGCATCCTAATCATATTATAAGAGAAATGGCACAACGGCAAATAAAAAAATTAACGTAAGAAAGTAGGTGAATTATGGATAAAAAAATAAGAGCTTTCTATACTGAAGATACTATAAGAGTTTATCAGGCATATAATGAAGACATTGCGAGTGCAGCAATTAAAAGAGGTACGTTTGGAAGTAATTTCAAATTAGATAGAATGACTTGGATAAAACCATCCTTTTTGTGGATGATGTATCGATGTGGTTGGGGTAAAAAAGAAAATCAAGAAAATATTCTTGCAATTGACATGAAGCGAGATGCCTTTGATTTTCTTGTTCAAAATGCCATAATGTCTACGTACAAAGAAGATATGGGTATTAGTCATACGGAATGGAAAGAGCAGATAAAAAAATCTGATATTAGATGCCAGTGGGATCCAGAAAGAGATGTGTTTGGAAATCCTTTGGAATATCGTTCTATACAACTTGGCTTGAGAGGGGATGCTGTAAAAAAGTATGTTAATGAATGGATAGTAAATATTTCTGATATTACAGATTATGTAAAGGAGTTGAACGAGAAAAAGTGTATTGGAGAAGATATAAGTCCGTTGTTACCTAAAGAACAAATTTATACTGTTTAATACGAGTGAAATTATTTGGCAAAAAGCATTGTTTAGAAAAATATAAGCAGTATCAGATTGATTTAAGACCAGCTATGTATAATAAAAACATAGCTGGTCGAAATCTTATACTTGGAGCGTAGTCGAGAGTGGTAATCCTTCTGATTCGTATTTATTTTATAAGTATAAAGAATCACTGGTAAAGGATGATGTTTTAAACAATTCGTATAAAATTATTGATGGAAAAGATTTTGGAGATCAGAACTTAATTAAAGAACTCACAAAAGATGGTAGTAACATTAACGATTGGGCTAAAATGGAATCGTCATATACTTATACAAATGAGTATGGTAGCGGGAAAATACATTATTATTACAATGAAGTTACTGGAGGCGTAAGCTATTATGATTGTAAGATGAAAATTTCTGTGCCTAGAGATTTAAGCGGAAATCTAAAATTTACAACTTGTGATAAAGGTAATTTTTGGATTTTGGAATTAGATGAGAATATGATCCCGATAGGAGTGAGATAATGGTATTAAAAAATCTTAGAGATACATATCAAAAAAGTGTATTTATTAATCAGGTTTATCCAGTGATTGCGTATAGGATTAATTCAGATAATGTAAAGGAATATAGAATATATGATGAGTCCCGTAGTTTCACATGGATTAGTGATGGCATAGAAATCATTAATGAATCAAATTTTTATTATTTTGAAAAAATAGTTAATGATGAAAAAATGTATCTGTATAAAGATATTGATGATTCATTTTTCACACTCTTTTATTTGGAAGGTGATGATTTTGAACAGATTATTGATAAACTGAAAATATATATGATTGAGATACTATCATATGATTTATCGCCAAGAGAATTATCTGAAAGTATCATTAATGTGTGTAAAGAATCTAATCAAATAGATGTGTTGTTGGAAAGTTTTTTTTTGAAAGCAGAGGAAGCTGATATATCTAAATTTGCATTTCAGTTGAGCGACAAATTGGACAAATTTTGCGAAGCAGAAATACGTATTCTTGTTAACAATATGTGTAAGATTAAATCACTAGAGATTAAAGATTTTTTTGAAAAAATAGTGCAATGTGGTGATTATTCTGAGGAAATCATGGATGTTATATATAATTATTTATATGGTTCGTGAAAGAATCAGCATCCTCATGATTGATTAAGGGTGAAGAGAGGGTACAATATATATAGCCTTTTTTCAGCGTTTGGACACACCATACTGAATTTAATCGGATTCGTGCCGGGAGTTGGTGATGTGGCAGACGGACTTAATGCGCTGTGGTACCTTGCAGAGGGGAACTATGCTGAGGCAGCTATCAGTGGAATCTGTGCGATACCTGCGGTAGGACTTGTTGCAAATTTATTCGGGGCATCACCAAGCGTGATTCGTGGAATACGGATCGCAGGGAATGTGGGAAAGATATACCTGGGTGGAAGCGCTGGAAAGCAAAACCTTGATAACATCCATAAGATGGTGGTAAGTGGCAACGGTCAGTGGTATGATTACCTGAGGGAAGGCGGAATGTTAACCCTGAATATGTTAAGCTGCGCCATGGGCACCTCCGGGGTGATGGATGATGTTAATGACATCGTCAAACAGTATCAGAAGGCAAGAACGCAGAAACTGGCCGATTATGTGTCACAGAACACGGTAATAGGAGACGGATTCGATAACAAAACGTTTAACACGGATGATATAGTATCTGGGAGTGGTAGTAAGACTATTTCTTATACAGACTATGACAATATATATCAGAGTAGTATACATAATGCAGGAAAAGACAAGGTAATGCTTGGAAAATATGATGGAGGTGGTCCAACCAGTTATATAACAAAAGCAGGAGATGATTATACATATTTTAGTTTAGGGAATGATTGGAATACTATTAAGGCTAAATATGGATATACGGATAATGATATGTTTAAATTGTTTAATGAGGCATTCTTAGATGATGGGATAAATGCAGGAAAAACATTTCAGTTTTCACACAATCCGATTAAAGATACTGGTACATTAGGACAGGAGTATCAATACCTACTAAAAAATAACTACAAGTGGGATGGTGGAACTATGACAATGAAACCACAATATTAAAGGAGACCAACAATGAATGTAGATGAATTATATGATTTAGTGGAAGATTTTTTTGGATATAAAGCAAAGATGAGGTATATTAATTCCGCAACAAAAGAAGTTGCATGTATATTATATGATTCCTTTTGGCTAAAATGTGATTTGGATGATCAGTATGGAAGATTTGGAGCGGGCTTGGAAATAGGAAAGGAAGGTGTAATAACAGAATTTTTAGGAAAAAGTTGTTCGTTAAATAGTGATGTTGAGTCAATAAAAAAGAGTTTGCAAATTATTGATAATTATTGCCGACTTCGTCTGCCAGATAAGTTTTTAGATGCATATTATAAAGCTTATGTGTTGAGTCAATATGAAGATTGCGATATATAGAATTATGGTTATACTTTGGGACTCCCAACAACCTATAACTCCTGCACTTCTATTAATTAACCATCATGGCTGTTGCGAAGCAATTAAGAATCCATGATGTTAATTAATAGACACTGTCTAGCAAAATTTTGCCGAGTTGGGTATACGGACGAACATAGCGAATTTAATATACAGTGAAATCGTTTCAGGATATATTGTAAACCCGAAAATAACGGCAATCAGTCCACAGGATGCTTCGGTTATGGGAGGAAAGAATCGGGTTACGGTTCAGGTAAGATTTGTAAACAGCGGAAACAGTATTGGAAACAAAGTAAAATTTGAATATTCCGATGATACAGGGAACTGGTACCCAATGTCATCGAATCTGTCAGGACAGCAGAATTACACGGCAAGGGAGCTTTATGCGGAATGCAGGTTTAATACAGCAAATCTTCAGAGCGGTGAATATACCATAAGAGTCACATTGTATGATGAAGACGGTAATACAGACGAGGAAATGGTTACCTATGTCATTGATAATGACCCACCGGAGAAGGTGACAAATGTAAGCTGTGAATCCCGTCAGGGCTGTTCCTATCTTACATGGGACAGGACGAGCGCACCGGATTGTAAGGAATATCGCATTTACAGAAAAACAGAAAGTGCGGAAAAATATTCCCTCATGACCAAGCAGGATGTACAAACCGGTACAAAATATGTCGATACCAGTCTGACAGAGAATGTGACCTATAAATATTACATTACTGCCGTGGATGAATGGAACAATGAAAGTGGTGCAAGCGACATTGTGACAATAACTGCCGAGGCGGATCAGGAAGCACCCGTTGTGACGGCTGTTGAAGTCCAAGGTAATAAGGCAGCACAGCAGGCTTTCGTTGTAATTAAGGCAGAGGATAACAGGAAGGTTGATAAAGTCCGGCTTCAATATTATGATGAGGAAAATGACAGATGGATTGATATTGGAAAGGAAGATGCCGTTAAAGATCAGGCAGACATAGAATGGAATACCTCAGGACTGAAAGAAGGCACATACACGTTAAGAGCGTGTGCATGGGACAAAAACGGCAATCAGAGTGAGGAATTTGAAACACAGACAGAGGTGGATAATCAGGGACCGGGAAAGATAAAGATCACGGAAGTTATTCCTTATGCCGGTTATGTAAGTATAAAATGGGAAGATGTAAAGGAAGAGGACTTTGCATATTTTCAGGTGGAAAGGCTGGAAGAAAATGAAGTCCGCATTGAGGGGACCAGTGAAAATGTACTGGGAATGCATATAACCGGATTAAAACCGGAGACGGAATATGTATTTCGTGTTGTCGGATATGATAACCTCGGAAACCGAGGAGAAGAATCGGATAATATTATAGTAACCACACAAGCGGATAATATTGCGCCATGGATTGAAGCCTTTTTACCGGTAGAATCCTATTACGGAAGCACCATTCCATTCCGGATCGATGCCGAGGATAATGATGCCGTAAAGAATGTGATCATCGAGTATTCCATTGATGAAATAAACTGGGAAACAGCCGTAGTACTGGATAATAGTGGTATGGAGAAGAACTGTTCCATAGAGTATGAATATGACATATCAGGATTACCGGAAGGAAAGGTCCGGTTTCGGGCAATTGCTGTTGATTACTACGGTAATCGCAGTGAAGCCCGGAACATGGTACAGAATGTGGACAGAACTCCACCTATGGTAGTAACCGATCTTGCAGCAAAGGATATTGGGGGATGTATACAGTTTTCATGGAACACCACACAGGAAAATATCAGTCATTACCGTATACAGCGTTGTGTAAATGATTCAGATGTGTATGCTGTATTGGAAGAGACATATACCGCCAGGATATATTATGATCGCAATGTAGAAGATGGAAAAACATATGGTTACAGAATACAGGCAGTGGATGTGGCAGGAAATATAAGTGAACTTTCGGATGAAGTTATGGCAACAGTTACTCCGGATATAACATCTCCACAGATTTATGGATTTATGCCTGCTGCCGGGAATGCCATAGGAGAAAATGCCGAAATCAGTGTTGTGGTATATGATGCAGGTCTGGATTCAGTAATGCTGGAATACAGGGAAAATCAGTCCGGAACATGGAGTGTTGTGGATGAAGTGACCTCTTTTGATGATATATATGAAAAAGCTGATTTTACATGGAACACAAAAGGACTGGAAGAAGGAGTGTATGAGTTCAGGGCGGTTGTTAAGGACAAAAGGGGAAATGTAAGCCTTGCCACAGCTACCTATGATCTGGATAAGACAGCACCGGAAAAACCGGTATTAAGCGCCCAAAACGGAAATAATAAAATTCTTCTTGAGTGGACACAGGAAGAATGCAGTGACTTTGCATATTTTGTTATTATGCGTAAATCCTCACTGGATAACCGATATGAGACCATCGCAAGAGTAACAGAAAAAGAATATCTGGATCAATCCGTTATGGCAGAGGTTACCTATACCTATAAGATCCAGGCCTGGGATAAACAGGGAAATTACTCGGAAAGTGAGGCCGTATCGGCATATGCCAATGATGTGGATGATGAGGCACCACGGGCAATTCTTCCGGAAGAAATCATAGCAGTTACCGGAATGGCTTTTACGCTGGACGGAACCCAGTCTACGGATAATAAAAGAATCGTGGATTATGAATGGGACATGGGTAACGGTGACAGGTTATCGGGAATCATACCGGAATATACCTATACGGAGGAAGGAATCTATCCGGTCAGACTGACCGTAAAAGATTCCGCCGGAAATCAGGATTCCTGCCAGACCATTGTACGGGTGTATGATGGAAGTAATTATGGAAGAAAAGATCTGTATGTAGTGGATGAGAATGATCAACCTGTGCCTCATGCATACGTATATTATCGTCAGTCCGAAAGCGAAATCAGACCCCTCATGACCGATGAAGATGGCAGGGTAACACTTGCAGCGGTACCGGGAATGTGGAAAATAGCAGTCTATAAGCCGGGATATTTACCACAGGAATATGATATTAAGGTGGAAAATATAGGATTAAATCCACAAGAGACAGTAAAGATAACTGAGGAAGAACTATTTATTGGAAATTTCAGTGTACATCATATGTCCCTTGCAGAAATGATTGAAGCCGGAATTGATTTTTCCGATCCGGAAAATTATAATCTGTATACATTTTTAGTAACGTTGAAATTTTCCAAAAGAGATATGGAGGTAATTGAAATACCGATTATGTCCGGAGGCAGAAACAATACCGTGGGAAATACTAATTCCGGGTCTTCTGCCGGAGAATATCATGGAGACGGTAATCAAACAATGCATATTTTAAATCCGGAACAGGTAATTGGAGGTGGACAACCTGTCTATGCATACCTTCAAACGACGGAAAGCATATCATGGCTTAAGGACATGTTCTGGGTAGAACTTGGCATTGTTAATCAGGCCGATAAAAAATTTGCTCTTGAGAATGCCTCTGCATCCTTATCATTGCCCGACGGACTGGAATTAAGCGGCACGAAAACACAGCAGGAACTTGTGAAGGACATGGGAACCATAGAGGGTAAATCCACAGAGAGTGCATGCTGGTACATAAGAGGAAATAAAAAAGGGAAATATGAAATACAGGCACAGTTTCATGCAACATTAATGCCTTTTGGATTACCGGTGGAAGCCTGTTTTACCAATGATTCGGTGGAAGTAATGTCCGGAGAAGGAATTGAAATCACCATATCACCGGAAATGTTCGCTTATATTGGGGAAAAATATTATATGCAGTATAAGCTTACGAATACATCCCAAAGAGCATTCTATAATTTAACTACAAGCTTTGGAACCTATGAGCAGACGGAAGCAAGTTATGAATATCAGATCGAAGATCCCTATACGGGAGAAATACAGATACAGAAGTATGAAGGAGCAACCTATTACATCAGTGAAGCAAGTGAATGTCCAAGGCTTCCGGTAATCTCCGAGGGAGAAAAGTTGCAGATTGGAGTCCTGGAACCGGGAGATTCGATTTATGGAACATACAGTGTAATATTTAATGCTGAGGGAGATCCGGGAGAGAACTATTATGAACTGGCTGATGTGGTTGTCGATGAATTAACAAACAGTAATGCGGGAATTAGTATAGTGGTTGAACCGATTCCAAGTCATATCACTAAGGCAAAAGTAAGATATACCATTATAAATAATGTATGGGGAGATCCGGTTGATATGACAACGGGAGCCTTTACGGAACAGTTCAGCCTGCTGGGGCTTAAATGTGAACCCGCAGTGATGTTTGACATCGGTTATACCTCACTAAATGCATCGGAAAAAGGAAGCTTTGGTTATGGCTTCGGACATAACTTTGAAAGCCATATTGAACAGGAAGGAGGAATGTTAAAGCTATATCTTTCGCCATATGAATATATAACATTTGTGGATGAAAGAAGCATGGAGCGTATTGTGCGGGGAACAGCAGATAATGGCGTCATCAGTCTGAAACAGACGAATGAGCCGGCAGATTATGTAACCACCGGTGAAAGCACTCAGGGTTACCGAATCCACCGGAATGGGGACGGAAGTTATCTGCTCTCCAAGGAAGATGGTCAGATATGGGAATACGACAGCAACGGAAAACTTGTAAAAATGAACCTTCTTAACGGAAAGAGGGTAGAACTGTCTTATGGCAGTAATTCTATGAAAATAACAGAACCGGAATCCGGCATGTATATTTATGCCATATATAATGACGAAGGTCTGATTACTTCCCTTGAGGATAATGCCCAAAGAAGGGTGCTGCTTTCCTACGAAGACGGCTGCCTTGTAAAGATTGTCAATGCTGCAGGAGAAACGGTAAGGCTTACATATGATGAAAATCATCTCATGACAGAAGGCTATAATAACGATGGAATCCGTTATCTTAAGAATTATTACGATGAAACAGGACGTGTAATTGAACAGGATGATGCGGATGAACATACACCTCATGTTACAATTTCCTATGATGTTGACCGGTATGGAAATACTATAACGAAGGCAACAGACCGTAACGGGGATACCACAACTTATTATTCGGATATGTTTGGACACATAACAAGACAGATAGATGCCAACGGCAATGTGTACTCTTATACCTATAACCTAAAAGGTGTCACTGTCAGGGAAACGGACGGAACAGGAGCCTCAACCACATACATCTATGATGATGCAGATGATCTTGTGGGTATTAAGGACTGTCTCGGGAATACCACCGTAATCAAATATGATGACAGGAATAACATCACGGAAATGATAACCCCGGATGCGGTATCCACTACTTACACCTATGACGATAAAAACCGTATGACATCCACAACATCAAAGACCGGTGTAGTTACAAGCTATACCTATGACTCCTATGGAAGAGTGGTGTTGAAAGCGGAAGAGGGACTGGGAGAAAATCAATATGTCTATGAAAAGGGTCTCAACACCCGGGTAATTGATTATCTTGGCAATACAACTGCCATGACCTATGATGCAATTGGAAACATTACATCGGTAACAACGGCCGACGGTGCAGTTACACGATATGAATATGACCCATTGGGAAGAAATACCGCCATTGTGTATGCAGATGGAGGAAGAGTAGAATATACCTATGACTGCAATAACAACGTCACTTCCATAAAGGATCAGAACGGAAATGTTGTACATTTTGAATACAATCCAAACGGATGGCTTACCCAAAGTACAAATGTACTGGGAGGAATCACCCGGTATGAATATGATCATGAGGGAAGGGTAATCCGGCGGACCAATCCGGACAAAACGACAGTAACCACTACTTATGACGGAGTGGGAAATGTTATAGAGACTGTCGATGAGGCGGGCAATACCTATGCCTACACCTACGACAGAGCAAACCGCATAATAACGGAAACGGCACCGGATAATGGTGTGACTTCCTACCAATACTATCTTGACGGCAAGAAAAAGACCGTAACCTATCCGGATGGAAGCGGCATCCTGTATACCTATGATGCTGTCGGAAACCTGATCAAAACAAGGGACAGCAGCGGACATGCATATACTTATGAGTATGATGCTGCCGGAAATCTTATTAAAATAACGGACCCGCTGGGAGGAATCACATACTACTCTTATGACAAATACGGAAGAGTCAGCACCATCATGGATGCCAACGGCAATACAACAAAGTACCGCTATGATGCCCTTGGCCATTGTATTCAGAAGACGGATGCCTTATCCCATGACACATACATGACCTATGATTCCATGGGAAGGCAGAAGACTATATCGGTAAAATCCATGAATGGAACCAAAACCATATCCTATGAGTATGATTCCATGGGAAGGGTGGTAAGCTGCAGGGATGAAGAAGGCAATACAACCCGGATGGCATATGATCAAAAAGGCAACGTCATCACCACATGGGATGCAGAAGGAAACATATCGGCACAGGCAGAATATGATGCTGCAGACAACCTGATACAGTCATCCGATGCCATGGGTGTCACCACAGGATACAACTATGACGTGATGGGAAATCTTACCGGAATAACCGAACAAAGCATTGGTATACAGATATCTGAGAGCAGCTATGCCTATGATGTCCTCGGAAGAATGACGGCATCCACGGATGCACAGAAGGGAAAGAGCAGTTACACCTACGATGTTATGGGTAACATCACCGCAGTTTGTGACCCGAATGGCGGCACCACCACTTATGAGTACGACCTTATGGGAAGAGTAACCGCCACCCAAAACGCCGTGGGAAGCAGACAGACTTACAGGTATAATGCACAGGGACTTCTTGAAACGTCACAAAACGCCAGAGGACAGGATACTTCCTATACCTATGACGCCCTTGGCAGAATCACTGCCATGAGTGACGAGGCAGGAACAATCCGCTACACTTATGATGCCGTGGGAAACATCCTGAAGGTAACCGAGACCCGCACGGACGGAAGTGTTCATACCATCACGAGAACCTACGATGCCTTAAACCGTGTCACTTCTTATACGGATTACAGGGGAGCAACCGTAAAATATTCCTATGACGAACTGGGAAACCTGATTTCCCTTACCTATCCGGGTGGAGAAATCCTGCGGTATGCCTACTACGGAAACGGAAATTTAAAAACGGTAACGGACTGGAAAAACCGTGTGACTGCCTACGAATATGACAAGAACGGCAATCTCATCACCCAGTCCCGTCCTGACGGAACCGTGGAAAATTATACCTACGACAAGGCTGGACATATCATCCGCCAGACCGACAAAAAGGGCGATGCCGTCATACAGGACATCACCTATGGATACGATGCTGCCGGCAACATTACATCCATCACGGAATACAACCGCAAAGAAGTCACACCGTCCGTAACCAGCACGGTAATGACCTATGACGAGGCCAACAGGCTTGTGACCTACAATAAAGAAGCCGTGAAATATGACGCTGACGGTAACATGACCTACGGACCGTTAG
>JBJEJH010000039.1:0-29101 GCA_051877855.1 Lachnospiraceae bacterium
TGATTTTTCCGGATACGGTTACCATTGTGGTCATAGCCATAATGATTATCCGCAAGAACTTCTTCTCCAAGTGTTGTCTTCAGGGAAGTAATATTCTTATCCGCATCATATGTATATTCCGTATGCAGATTTCCATTCTTCAGCGTACGAATACTTCCATCCGGATGATATCCGTATTCTGCTACCAGCTTGCCATCATCCCATACTTCGCTGATTTGACCGGATGAATCATACTTGTATTCCGTAACTTTTCCGGTTACATCTTCCTGACGAATCCGGTTTCCGTTTTGGTCATATTCATAAGAGAGCAGTTTTCTTCCGCTTGCCATCTTCCTTGCAATGCGGTCCATGTCATCATATTCATAGCTGTAACGCATTCCCTGTGAGATCGCAGACTTTAATAAGCCCTCCGGCGTATATTCATATTTTTCAAAGAGTTCTCCTGCCCTTCTGTTAAGAAGATTTCCATATAGGTTATAATCATACGTTGTCTGTACACCATTCCGGTCAATTTTTTTCTTGAGACGATGTCCATTGTCATAGTAATAATACTCACTATTTCCCATGGCATCCGTACGTTTGGATACCTGACCGGTACAGTTATATTCATACCGGGTTTCATGGCCTTCGGCATCCACGGTTTTTATCATGTTTCCGGCATAATCATAGCTGTAGAATTCGCTTTCTCCATCTGCACGTTTGACTTCTACAATACGTCCCCATTCATCGAGAATATACTGTGTGCGATTCTCTTCTCCATCCACAATACCCGTGATATTTCCAAAAGCATCATATTCATACTGCTGACTGGAGTTTCCGCCGGTCTCTGCCTTGATGCGTCTTCCTCCGAGGTCGTACAGGTACCGGATTTCACTTCCCGCTGCATCCATCTGCGATGTCAGAAGACCGCCTGCGTCATACCTATTAATGGTATCAATAATTCCATCCTCACGAATGATTCTTACAAGTCTGCCACATACATCATACTCATAGCAGATTCCGGTTGCGTTTTCTCCCTGCCTGCTGTATTCATTTGGACGAATTACCTTATGCAGATTTCCATTGTTATCATAGGAATTCCTTGTTATACCTCCGTCCCGTTCCGTTCTGCGAATTTCCTGATTCATCAGGTCATATTCCGACTTGATTTTCCTTCCCTGATTATCAATGATTTCAACCAGATTACCTGCCTTATCATAGACAAATCTTGTGGTATTATGAATTCCCGTACTCTTCTCAATATGTGTTTCTGCCACCAGACGATCTGCGGCATCATATTCACGGCGCACTTCTGCCCCATATGGGAAACGGATTCTTACAAGATTTCCATTATGGTCATATTCATACTGCATGGCAGTGGTTTTTCTTCCACAACCTTCCTCATCGGCACTCTGGCGGATTTCTGTCAGTCTTCCGGCAGCATCATATTCATATACCAGCATCTGCTCAGTGGTATCATTTATTCTGCGTTTTTCCGATATTCTGCGGTTAATACCGTTATAACGATATTCCACAACGGCACCCGTACAGTCGCTGACACGAATCAGGCGATTGTTTTTATCATATTCATAACCGATGGTATGAATAACACCCTTCTCACTTGTCGCAGTCTGGTAATCACGATAGCGCAGTTCCTTAATCATGTTGCCTGCAGGGTCATACGCATACTGGATTAACTGATACCATACCGTTGTGCCCTCTGCCTTAACCGGCTTTCTTGATTCCACCAGCCATCCCAGGTCATTATAACGGTAAAGTTCACCGACACGTTCCTCATCCGTTTCTCCCATGAGATACCCTTTTGCCTGAATGAGTTTTACAATGTTTCCGTGAAGGTCATAGACATAACGCTTCTGTACAATACCGTCAGGATCTGTAATCTGAACGAGACGGTTGACCTCATCATACTCATAGTTCCATCCATCACCGTCATCCGATGCCGCATCATACTGTAATGGTGCAATCTTTTTAATGATGTTTCCGGCTTCATCATACTTAATACGTTCTGTTCCACCATCCGGATAGAATATTCTGGTACGATGATTAAATACGTCGTATTCATAAGCTATTCCGGCACCGTCTCCTGTAACAGCATCATAAGTGTTTGGGTGGATTTCTTTTACGATATTGCCTTCCATATCCCTAGGAGTTGCATGCACATTTCCAAGTTCATCCTCTACCTTAATAACAGCATCCAGGGCATCATAAATGTACTGTACTCCTCTGTTTCCACCATTTGCGGTCTCATTCGCCCTGACAATCTTCGTCAGGTTACAAAGCCCATCATAATAATACCTCGTGGTTTCCCCCAGGGGATTCGTTATCATGGTCTGATAATCCATGTTGTTATATGCATAACAGGTTGTACCCTGCTCGGACACGATTTCCATGCAGCGTCCTGCTTTGTCATAAACATAAATGAATGTACTGCCTTCCGGTGTTGTCACGGATGATGGGGATGGACAGGAATCCTGATAGGAATACCTTGTTTTATTACCGTTACCATCAATACTTTCAACCATTCTTCCCATGGAATCATAGACAAATTCCACGGTCTGAGTAACATCATCCTTTACTTTTCTTGATATAGCTGTGATATTACCCTTTTCATCATATTTCTGCCACATTTGTCTGCCCGCATTGTCCCATTCACGGCAGAGTCTCTTCTGTTCATTATATTCATAATTTATAACTAATTGATTTGGCAGTCTTTCTTCAAGAATCTGGCTTTCTTCATTGAAGACACGATGTAATTCATTTCCTCTTCTGTCCTTTTCCCATGCCTTGTTTTCTTTCTCATCATAATGTACCTCTTCACTGCTGCCATCTGAGTAAACTGTTTTAACCACCAGTTTGTCCTGGTTGTAATAAAACTCAATTCGGTCATTATTGGTCAGATTCAGAAATGTATTCTTGCGATTATTGTCATCATAGAGAATAACATATTCCGCTTCTCCATTTACAATCTGTCTGGTTACCCTTCCATCCGGAGCGTACTCATTATGTACATATCGATTACCATTCTGGTCTGTAATATCCGTTAAATAACCTTCCCCGGTATATTCATAAGTTATCGTGCCACCATTTGGATAAGTTACACCGGTAAGCAGTTCTCCCTCATACTCATACCGAACCGTTCTTCCGAGGATATCCGTAATACAGCTTAACTTGTTGTTCTCATAATGGAAGGTAAGTACCTGTCCGCTCGGAAAATCCATTTCCGTAAGAATGCTTCCCATGTATTTTAACTGAATGACATTCCGGTTGCGGTCTTCCATGCGAACCAGCTTACCGCTGAAATCATACCAGTAGGTTTTGCCTTCCCTCACCTGATAGAATGCATATTCGTTGTTCTTTTCCATAAGAGTTACGGATTCATCACCGCCACGCATATTACGAAAGCTTCCGTCTTGCTGACGTTCAAATCGCTCCAGATGACGGTTTGGCAACAGAATAACAGCTTTCTCATCCTTAAGGGAAAGATAGCTCCCAATGCTTATAAACCAGCGTTCACCCAGCATGCTATTGCTGTTTTTGTAAATAGATTCATAATACCTGCGAATTGCAAAATCCCCCATTACATCCTTGATAATGAGTTCCGTCTGTTCCACCTTCTGGCTTCCCGTAACCATATCAATCGGGTCACCACAGTCCGTTGTATTTTCCTTTCTGGTATCATCTGCAGGTGTTTCATTTTGATTCTTTTTATTATTGTCAGGATCTGAATCCTTACTGTTTTCCGGTTTATTGGAATCTCCATCCGGTGCATCCTGTGTCTGCGGTTTATGCTTTTTATCATAATAATTCTTACCTGCATTCGCTGCCATATTAAACGCAGGTCCCATCTGAAGGAAATTTTCCCATGTCTCAGGGTCCGTAAATGCTCCCCAGCCCTTCTCCCGGAAATTATCTGCCATGCCAAAGAATCCCGTAATACCACCTTTTGCTGCAAGTGCAATATCTGCACCGGACTTTAAGATGCTTATAATCTCTGTAATCTTATTGGTATGCTTTAATGTATCCGCAGCGGTATCCATAAGTTTTCCAACGCTGGAAAATGGAAGAAGTCCGGAAATAGCCCCATAATAATCCCCCTTAAGAAGGGACATTCCCGCGCTTATGAGTTTTAATCCGTATACTGCCGGACAGAAGATACTTGCAATATCAATGCCCAACTGCACAACATCCATGAAGATGTCCATTCCCGTTCTTTGGGACTCACTAACCACTGGATAACCATTCTGACGATTAAAACCTGACTGTTGAAACTTCGGTGAATCAATCATGATATATCCCTTACCGAATTCCATACAGGAATCTCCTACGGACAGATAGCAGTTTTCCAGTGCTGTTATGGATACTCTCTTATCCTCCACCGATTCAAATTGTATTAATGGTTTCTCTGCATCTTCCTTTTTTCCAAGACCGCTCAATTCCTGAATCAACTGAAACGGAGATAACAAATCATTCGCAACACCATTAACAATATTACCGCCAACGGTACATAAAAGGTCGAGATTAGCATTGTAAAACTGATTCTTACCGGAATGATCTACATATTCTTTTCCGCCGACCTGTTGTTGTTCCTTAAATTTTCCCATATTCTCTTTGAATTGTTCGTCAAACCACTTCGTCGGCTCTTTTTCTGAATACTCCACTTCCTTCGCCTGAATCAGTACAGTTTTTTCTGCTTTGATGGTAATTTCATCCGATGCTGCAATATCAATTCCTTCTGTATCAGAAAATGTTATCTTAACCTGGTTACCGCCTTTTCCATCATACTCGGTGCGGCATCCCGTAAGATCAATTCCGTTTTCCTTAAGTTTAATCATCCGGTTATAAGCTGTGAGGCTTCTTTCCTTCGGATTGCCAAAATCCGGATAAGAAGTATCCATATGCTTACTTCCCAGTGCCACAACTTCACCGCTGTTCTCATAATAACAAAATACCGTATCGCCCACATCCGGCATGGCATAAATATCATTTCCCAGCGCATTGGTATATGGAATCCAGCGCACCCCTCCTCTGCCGTCATCAAATGCCACCTTAATATCGGTCCCGGATACCTCAAGTACCTTTCCGGTAAGCACACTGGTATATGCATTATTTTCCTTACCTGCTCTCCCCACAAATCCATCTTCCATTGCAGGAACAGTACCGTCCACATAGGTTAATAGAACATTATTTAACAAAAGTCCTCTTTCAGAGAATATTTCACTTTTCGTAACTACCATCGGTGTCTTCTGCCCTGTTACAAGGCATCCGCTTCCAACGTAAAGCTTGGGTATACTGCCCCCCATTTTTAGAAATTCATAAGATGCGGCATCATTTTTGGTATTCTGCTTTACATTCCGAAACGCAGCAATATCCTTTTCCTCATAGACATCCTCTAATTCCCCTGCCAAACTTTCTGTTGCAAATGGTACAACTCCAATATTGATCTGAAGCTGCGATGATTTTACATTGGTAAAAATCATCATTCCAAGCTGATTTGCAATACGCTTAAGAAAATGCCAGTCCGTTTCTTCCTGCTGAGACAACATCTGTGATATTGGGAGATCTTTTTGGATTGCAAGAGACACCGGATACTCTGCCAATACAATATCTGCAATCTCCTTTAAGGTCTTACCCGTGGACTGAAAGGTTCTGCTTTTGGGGTTGCGGTCCATGATCCATGCATGGCTTTTTGCCTCAAGACGCAGTTCCATATACTGATTTTCACGTACAATCTCTGCATCCGAACAAATGCCGGAAAAAATTGCTCTTCCCTGTGGCGTAAAAATACGAACCGTCTGCCCTTTCAAACGTTCTCCAATACTTTCATCCTCATCACTTAAAAGAATCAAGGAGAGGGACAAACATCCATAATCATTTGCATGATCCACAATATGAAGTTCTTTAATCATGTTGTATTCCACCGGTATATCTACCAGTATTCTTCCAAGCTCCAGGGTTTCCGTGGCCATACGCTATTTCCTCCTCAGTCCTTTATTGCTACAGACTCAAACTCCATTCCCCACATATTGCGTCGTAACATACTCTCTGCCAATTCCATGGAAACTACAATCACCGTTTCCAGTAATCCACCCACCATGAAAATAGGTACATTTTGTATCTTTTTTTCTTCTATCACAAGCTTCTTCACAAATCCTGTTGGATATTTTTCTGTTTCTTTACTCATACAATCTATTTTTTTCAAATAGGGCCACCAATATAGTAATGCTTCCGGATCTTCAACCGCTCTTGGATAGCACCGGATTCCCTTAAACCGTATTTTTGAATCGTAGCTAAGCAATAACTTTCGTAACGGTTCCGAAACCAAGAAAGCAGGTGAATACAATACATCCGGTTTTTCGATTTCCTGGGAATTCTGATAATAGGAAACAATCATCTTTGGTGCCTTCATAAATTCCTTTCCGGATGCCCCATCCATGTATGTACCGTTATCTATTTTTTCAATTACGATGGGATTGGTAATCTCTTTATCCTCACGAAGCACAAAATATTTCATTCTTTTCTACCTCTCTGTCACATCAAATAACTGACAATCCACATAAATGTTTTCTCTCGTTTTTGTATTTATAAAGCGGATTTTTTCCATAAGACTCCACTTAAATTCTACGGTTGAATAAAACATGGTTTCTTTCTCACTCACGCTAAATTCATCCAGTATTTTACAGTTTTCAAATTCCACATTTTGCATCCTGCAAGAAAGGAAACTGCTTCCTGAAAGCCAAGCATTACAAAACCTGCATTCCTCAAATACGCACTCAATAAAACGTACATTTCGTATTTTATCCTTTGAAAAAAAGGTATTGCGAAAGACACAGTTTTCAAATACACAGTCATCTAATTGCAGAGACTCCAGCGTCTTCCCCTCATAGTAAATTTCATGAAATCTCCGAAATGTTAAATCTTCTTTCTCATCACACAGAAAAATGTCAATTGGTTTCTTAAACACGATAAGCGGAACCTGCCAGTCGAGATATTCACCAAAGCTTATGACAAAGTCATCTGTTGTCCCTATTCCATTCCATGTCCTCTCAAGTTCCAATGTCCTTAATACCGGTTTTAAAAAAATTACATAATAGCGCAACATGGCTGAAACTGCCCTTGAGTGATAAGACTTTATTTCCGGGTTACGGACATATCTTCCAAGAATCTGTTCTTCCCTCCTTGCCTTCATGCCATCCGTAAAATCTTTAAAACCTTCTAACAGCCACGCCGCATCCAGTTCACAGGACATAACCGGCTTTTCAAGAAATGGTATTTCTTCATATGCCTCTACAAGAAGTACCGGCTTTTGCAAATATACAGATGTTCTAAGAAAAGATATACATATATGCTTTACTGCCGGAATATGTTCTTTTTCCTGATGTTCCAGAACACGGCTGATAAACCCCCGTAAAGGTTTTACGAATTCCGTAAGAACAACATCCTCCCGGTTTCCTATCTGTCCACTAATCTTTTCTACCATTGCTTGAAGCGAAGGAACATAACACTCTTTATAAAATTGTTCCCTGAAATTAACTGCCTCCATAGTTTCTCCTTAAACAACGATAATATTGTTACCTGTTGCACTGATTCCTTCTTTTCTCATATTGAGATGTGACTCTGCCGTACCGATGACAACCTCATTTTCCGCTATAATCTTAATGGTATCTCCTGCTGCAATATTTACATTCGTACCGGAAGTTACATTAATATTCTGGTCGGATATAATTTCAATTCCACTCTCGTCCGATAGTTTGATATATATTTTCTGATTCTTGCAGGTAATAATTAACCCATCTTTTGTCATCAGTATTTCCTTCCCATTAACGCCGCTCCATGCCTTATCCTTAACATCTGCTCTTACGTGTTTGGCTACAGCTCCTGCCGCAAATGCTTCTCCCTCATTTCCTGACGGAAAAAAGACTCTCACTTCATCGCCCTCCGATGGCATGCTGTACCATCCACTTCCATCCTGCGAAGAATATGCCGTGGAATATGGAAACCACCAGTCTCCGCCGTTATCATAAGAAGAATCCATGGAATTAAAGAATACCTGAACCCTATCCGCCTCTACTTTCTGGACAATTCCACGCATCATTCTTCCGGATGCCTGCGTGTTTTCCATTTTCGGCATAATAAAACCACTCTGTGTACTACATCCATAACTACATTCAAGTAATCCGTCTACCAACTCTGCTTTCACGGACTTTACCCGGTATGACTTCCCATTAAGGCGAACAGCATCACCCAGATATGCATATTCATATGATTTTATTGTCTGGGCTGCACTGCCATTTAAAAGCACATCCTTTTCCACACCAAAAGAAACCGTATCCACCGCAATTTCTTTGCTCACCGGAGGAATTCCAATGTAAATCTGCGGTTTTTGCGATATAATATTAATGCATGCCGGTGCGCCAAGCCGTGATGCCATTCTTACAACAAATTCCCAATCCGTTTCATCACATTTCATGATAAAAGTACCTACCGGCTTATCCGAAGTCATCACCTGAACACTTCCACGACCCGATAACATACCGTTTAACAGCTGTCCATATGTCTGCGATGTATTCTGAAATGTACTGCTTGCTCTTTTCGAATCAATTCTTCCGCTGGAAGTAATCCCGTCCAGAATAATAACAGCATAACTATTCTCTTTTTCCATCCGTATTTTCGAAACTGCACCATAGAATAATCTGGAAGGCTGCCCTTCCACACCGGTGGTTAGCTGAAGAGCAAAACTTTCATCCACTCTCTGTATGATTTCTTCTGCAGCCTGCTGATTAATTTCTCCCTCAATATGACAGATGCCATGTGCATTTACCGAATGTTGTATGGTAAGATTCCGGATACGGCTAAACGGTATCCCGTCCACCTTAATATTTTCAAAAGTTATAGTATCCATGATTATTTCTCCCTTCTTACACGAAGTGATTTCACAATCTCATCCGTTAACGGTGCAAGTCTCTTACTGAATTTCTGATCAAAGGACAGATTTCCAAGTAAAAGTCTGTTTTCCACGCTGGCACAAAACATATTCATGTAATTAACCCCATCAATGGCATTTGCAAGAATTTTATAAATCACAAGGTTTCCCTCTTCCCGTTCGAGCTTTTCTTTTCCGATAAATCGGGATTTCGGTCCTATCCGGTCAATCATGTATTCCACTGTTTTTGCCGCCTCGAACAAGTTTTCCTGTGTTACTTCATGGGACGTCCAATTTAATGCAAGGGCAAAATCCAGATAAGAATTGCTATATACATGTTGCGGCTGATTTCCAAGTACATAGACTCTTTCTATCTCCTCCTTTGTGCGGGGAGTAAAATCTTTTGGAAGCCGCATGGTTATTCTGCCGTCAAGAAGTTCCATTTCTAAAAAACGAACCGGAATATGAAATATTTTTATCTCATCATATATGGAATGCTTTAATTCTTCTTCAATTACTTTTTCTGAATGTCTTTCCTTTTCACGTTCTTCCATCTGTTTTTGCATCTGTAAGATAGCCTCATCCGTAAATTCCATCGTTATTCCTCCAACTTAATAATGATTGGTTCTAATATAACTACTGACATCGCATTAGTCCCACTCACCGTTATTGAATTCTCTTCAAGTTCAAAAAAGACATCGACAACTTCATCGGGAAGTCTTGTATAACCGAGGTCACAGACCGTCTCTTCTTCTGTCCAATCCGCCACATTTTTACGTATAATCCGCGAATTTTCTTTCCTATCATCTTCTTCCCATCCCGGTAAATAAAAATATGCCCATCCGTCCTTTTGTGTTAAAAAGAATAAGTCTTCCTCACCATGAAACAATTCTTCCCCCGTTACCGGATTAATCTGCCATAAATCGGTCTGAACCGGCATTCCATTAAGATACCCTCTTCGGTATGCACCAAAGTAATAACCGCCAATTTCCCATTTTTCAACGCAGACCCACAGACTTCCGTCCGCGTCCATGGTTGCACGAAAGGTTCTGTGTTCACTTCTTACAACATTTTTCTGTTCAAATATTTTTTCACCATCTTTATTGGTTATAAAAACATTCTTCTTATCCTCCGAATAGGTAAAACGGTATTCTGTTGTTCCTTCTATTTTCAGCAAATCTTCTTCCTTCATGGCATCACACTTAATTTCTGTCCCTGATGGATTAATAATGCAGAATTCCTCGCCTGATGCATAACTCTTTTGACATCCTGAAATCATCAGTAATGTACTGAAAATCACCAATAAAATTCTTTTCTTCCCCATAAAAACCTTCCTAATTATTCTTTATCTGAAATCGTTATTGCCAATGTTGCAAATGCATTATCTTGTTTTATTTCCGCCTCAAACTCCTCATATGTCTTCACATCATTTTCTTCTCCATAAGTCTGGTTATAAAAAATAAATCTTCCATCATCTGTCTTTTGACATGTGACATAATGTGCATAATCGGGTGTTGCGTAAAAAATAACACTAACATATGCATCTGCCGCCTTTTGTTCAATATTTGTCACTGCATAGTCCACGTCATATCCACGCTTTATGAAATAATCCGCTATGCCGCCCGGCATCATTCCATATGCATTATTTAGTATTCCGTATGGCTCCATTTCATACACCACATCTGCAAAGGATGGCGTACTTTCCATGTCCAGCAGTTTATTCGCATTATATGCTGCAATGGCTGCACATCCGGTCTGTGCAACCGTAAAATTATTAATATGAAAATTTTCCATTTCGGCCTGATTGATAATCATTCCATTACTGTCCAGATAATCCCCTTCAAAGGGTATGGAATTATTGTGTTCATAATTCTCTCCAATCTGCTCCGGTCCACATTCCAGCGCCTTGGTCCATGTCACCGCAAAATCATCCGTAAAATAACCTTCCGGGTCATTGCAGATATGTTCTGCTTCTGCTGCAGGAAGAGCGGTCGCTACTGCCATCATCATTTGTGCCTCTACCACATTTTGCTCTCCTGCTTCTCCCGTTGACGCAATTCGTTCCATGGCTGCCGCAAGCACGGCATCGGTTTCCGACCCTACGATATCCGTCTGCTGATCTGCATCCGAATCTTCATCCTTTTCCTGATTCTCCTGTGAATTATCATCCTGCGGATACTCGCTTTCCGGAACAAGCGTTATTGTCCCTCCATAGCGACAGGTAAGACAGCTTTTCATGAGAAGTGCCGGTGCACCGTCCAATATATTTTTATCATTTGTATCGATCCAGACTTCATCTGTTTTGGGCGTACATTTAAAACTCATTATTCCAATATCTTCCAAAGTGTCCGATATTACATCGCCTAATAACACTGCCCCTAAGCCTCCTCCTACAGCACCACCCAAAACACCTCCGACAAGCAGTTTACGGAACTGTCTTTCCGGGTTTTCATCCGAATCACAATTGCCAAAATGAATAATATGTGTGTCTGCTTCATGGTCATTTGCATTCATGAGCGGTTGCTGATCTGCTCCGGCTAATACACCATGATCTTTTCCAATATTTATGTAATTGTCCTTGCTTCCATGGGAGCATCGTATCCGCATTAATCGCTGAACATATTTATCCTGCTCCGGTTCTTTATCAACAGACACAATTTCTTCTACTACTTTCATTGTCTGACCGAATAGCTTTAAATAATTATTACTCAATATGAACCCTCCACTTCTTTGGGCGCTCTCCATCTTTTACCTTCACTTCACCAAGTTCCTTCTTCAGTATCTTAAGAAGCCCCTCATAAATCTCATGATTCTCCCATCTTTTCCAGTCATCCGTTTCGCCGCCCATACCTTTTCTTTTAAGATATGTCACAAGTGCTTCCTTCCTCACCGGTTCACTTTGGGAAAGAATCTGCATGAGAAACACGGCATCCCATTCTGAGATCGTCGGTATATCCAGCATTTCCCTTGCAAAGCTTTCTGTAATTTCAGGTGAAAGTGTGCTTCCTCCCTTTGCCGCATAGGGAACATAGACCTGATTTAATGTGTCATAAACCGTATTGCGGTCCTCAAAATTCCGGTAAAGATAACGGAGAACAGCACCTTCCTGAAGGGTAAAACGGCAAAGTTCCATTTCACCTTTCCGGTTTTCTTTGCGCTCACTAATTGTCAGATTCATTTCCCGGTAAATGAAATTTGCATCCCGCATTTCATCCGAGAATTCCAGACGGACAATTTTTAACACATTGGTTGGGTAGTAATTTACTATCATCGGCTCCTTTATCAAAAAAAGCTGTCCGCCATATAAAACCACACCTTCATTTAGAATGATTGCATCTTTGGTTGTGGTAAGCCTGCATCCTGCAAGAATTCCATCAGAATACTCCTCATAGAGAAGCTGGTTGGTTAAGAATGCCGAATCAGACAATGCTTCCAACATACTCCGTCTTAACAAATGTGCATCCTGAAATAACGGTATCGCCTGTACCAACATTGCCCTGCACCTCCTTATTTTGTCCCATCAAAGAAATTGGTCAGCCAGTTATCCATTTCAAATAAGAATAAATGATCCGGTCCAAGCATCAACTGCTCATCCTTTCGAAGTACCGGAACCACCACAAATCCCCAGCGTTCTTCATCTGCAAGAACAAAGAATTTTATTTCCCTGTTCACAATGGAATCCAGGTCATCCTGAAGTATTTCTCCGTGATATCTTTTACAGATTTCTTTCGCCTCTGTCTCAAGAAAATCGTTAGAGTGTACCGAATAATTGTATTTGTAGCGGATGTTTTCATTGGTATCCTTGAGATATAACTGTAATGTAAGATCCGCCATGTTTCTGGAAATATATCCACGGATATTTTTACGGTCCAGACTGTTAATCAGTACTTTTTCTTCTCCATTATGAGTAACCGCCGTAACAATGTATGGAAATGCCGCATGCTCATTTATGATTTGTACGTCCGCATAACCAAAACGCTTATCCTTAATATACTTAATGGCACCATCAAGACACATTAGCTTTAACTCATAATCACCCAAATCCTTCTTGCCCTTTTTGGAGGATTCAATAATTTTACCGGGGATAAATTCCTTTAATGCTTCACGGAATAAATCAATCTTGCAGGACTGCCCCGTAAGACGCATAATTGTGTATTCCTGCAAATCGCCTGTATCATAAGACGGTTCAATAAAATTCTTTACAATTCCATAAATATCCGCCTGTAACAGTCTGTCCAGCGTCCGTATGCTGAAATATACGGTCGGTATATCCTTTAATACGGTAAAACCTTGTCCCGATTCCCTTACGGAGAGTTTAAACCGGTCTACCAAAAGACAGGCTGTTGCTGTTTCTTTCATTGGAATACTGGATACAGCAATTCTTAAGACTTCCTGCTTTCCGTAGAATAGTTTCTTAATTTGCTCTGCAATTCCAAATAAGAAATAAAAATTATTCTTCACTGCATAATATTCACTGTTACTTCGATGTTCATATTCACGAAAACGTGTTGGAATAATCGCCTCAGCTTTTTCATATTCCTCATCCAGAACACGGTATACTTCACGATTTCCTTCTTCATCTACCCTGCGAAAGATATCTTCTCCAAAGCTTTCTGCTATCTCTTCCGTCAATCTGCATGAGCCATCATCCAGATTTCCTGCCAATGCAATCTTTAACAGTTCCATGATACGAAATGTCAGATTATTCCCACCAAAATCCGTATCTCCGTTTTCATAAGCCGTTGCTATGTTAATCCGATAAGAGACCCTCTGGTTATTGATACTGAAACGACAGGATGATAAGTCCGTGGTGCCGCCGCCACAATCGATGATTAATGCCCTTAATTCTTCATTATTCTTATATTTTTTTGCCTGAATCAGTTCTGAAATGGAGTTATATAGTACCGCAACTCCTTCATCCAGCATATCTTCCTCTTCAATTTCGTACTCCGGCAGAATCTCCTTGTACAGACGAATGAATAATTTCTTCTGCTTTACCGGCGCACAGATGTGCAGACTGGTAAATCTGCATTTAAATCTCTGTGTTGCACAGCCGATTACATATTCAAGAAATACTTTTATGATTTCCTTTCGTTTTACAAAGCACCTGTGTCCGTTCCGGTCTACTAACTCTTCTTCCTTTTCCGGGTCGCTGATCCACCGTTTAATGTCATAGAACACACAAAATCCTTCATCTATGTAGCTTTGGTGAAACAGACGGTTTGCCTCATGTCCGAAAACATATTGCACATTTTCCCCGTCGATTTTTGTAATTCCCACTACTGTGGGAAGAACCGGTGTTTCCTTTTCACCATCTTCCATCAGATAGGTTACATAATTTACATCATTTTCTTTTAGAGAATCTCGAACGGGATCCCCCAAAAGGCGCTCTATGTAGCCTGAGTCCAGATATGTTCCTGCCGTTGTGTTCGTTGTTCCAAAATCTATGGCAAGAGGCATGTTAATATTGAGAAGTTCTCTTACCTGAAAATCCATGACCGGAACCTGATATATATTCAAATGCTCCGGCATGGTATCATAATCCGATTCATAAATCCGGTACATCCAGTCCGACTGTACCCGTTCCATGCAATACAGCTGATAACTTTTAACAGCGGATTCCGTACATTTAATTTCCGCAGATTTCGTTAAGAAGAGGCAGTCCGTCCGTCCTTTAAACTGCTGTACCTGAAAAATGGCACAAACTTTATTACCGCTTACCAGCAATGCATTGGTATTCACAATGTCCGGATGATATCCGATGGTAAATCCGTCAAAATATGTAACTGCCAGCTTCTCATATGTCACAATCTTGGCACATCCCTTGATGGACTTAGGCACATAGTGAATGCTTGCTGTTTTTAACAGATTTTCGATTCTTTCTACGCCGCCCGCTCGTTCTTCCGTAATAAACAGATTTTTCTTTTTCCCCCGGAAACGCATAATCTGCCGAATCAGTTCATCCTTGTCAAGAGGTGCCTGAATACCATTTACAATCTGTTCTTTCCAGCAGATGTCACGCAGCTGGAATGTTGTCATAAGCTCCAATTCCTCCCGCGTATAATAATGAAGTTCTTCTTTACTCGTATTCCGGTTCAGCGTATAAGTATATCTGTCCATTGCGTTTCCACTTCCTTTTACTGTTAATATAGAGCCATCTCATCAATTTTCATTGTTTCCTCCACTCCGATAATTCCAAAGTGATATTCCCAGAAAATACGCAAGTCATAATGAACCGGAAGAAACATGTCCTGAATAAACTGAAGCATTCTGCCATTCTGCTCTGTCTTTTTTTTCCTCAGATATAAGATAAGATTCTTTTTTTCATGCCTAATCTGATATAGCATGGCATCCGGAAACAGGATTAACAATCCCCGGCAAAATACCTCAAGTGAAGATCCTGTCTGCATCTGGTTAAGTGCCAGTGTAGCTACTCTTCCCTGTTTTTCCCGTGGAATCTGCCGGAATTCTTCTGCTGCCCTTCTCCAGAATATGCCCTCCTCCAGTTCTTCCATGATTTTCTTGACATAGATTTCTCTTTTTGTAAGTCCATGATGCAAATCCGTATGCAGTATCAAATGCAATGCCGCATCAATAAGATATCTTCTGAATTCGGGGAATTCGTCTCCTTTTGTGGAAAGGATTTCCTGAAAAATATCCGCAAAACGCAGCAGTAGATTTAATTCTATTTTTTCGGAAGGAATACCATGTTCATTCAAACAGGAAAATGCCTGTTCATAAAACGGGCTATATTCTTCTGCCTGTGCGAAAAACAATTTTTCCTCTTCAATCCCTTGATTTGCCGCCCTTAGTGCAATATCCCACAAAAAGTTCATTCTTTTCTCCTATACCATTTTTCCAACACACCGATATTCCGGAAAAATTTTCTGTATCTGTGTTACCAGGAAACTCATAATATCTTCGTTTAGGTAATTTTCTGTCTGTCTCGCCATAAAAAACACCGCAAGTACCTTCTGTCTGTTACCGATACGGATTTCATCCACCATGAACCCGTCCATGTTATAATTAACATCTTCCCATCCATCCGGCACATTTTCCATGATTTCAAATCCTTTAAATTCCACATATTCTGTATAAGGGAATGCTTCAATCAGCCGTGCCATTTCTGCTTTTGTCTTTATGCTCATTTTATACATTTCCGTCACATTACCGGAAAAGCATTCTTTATACCGGTTTGAAAGAACAGGATAAGGATAATTTCCTTTTCTCTTTTCCTTATGAACCTGATAAAAATCCCAGTTATGCGGATTATCTGCAGGACATGTAATGATAAGGTCGCCATTCATCCGCCGTATGTTGGTAATCTCCACATCAGTATTCGTAACAAGATATTCACACTCCGGATTCAAACGATGTGAAAATATCCTGTGTTCATAGTTAACCCTGTCAATTCCGGGCTCCGGATATGTGCTTGTCTTTTCGCGAAATGGCTTGAGATTCCAGAGTGGAAACACATCATGCCGCACTACCTGGGAATACTCTTCAAAATCCACAGAGATTTCGATAATATTTTCCTTATCTTTCATATCTTCTGCCGTATACAGGTAAACATCAAAAAGTTTGGTAAGATACGCCGTGCACACCGTTGTCCATGACCGGTAATTTGCCATAAAAATGTAATATAGCTCCTCAATCTGTTTTAGATATTCTTGGTTCGGCTTTATAATAAAATCAGCTCTGTATTCCCGGTTTCCCGTTTTGATGGCACCATGAAAAATTCTTTCTTCCTTTAAAAGCTTCCAAACAGCGGATGCCTTTGTTTCGAAGAATACGGTATATAGTCTTAATGGTTCTTTCGTATCTAATGCATTCTTAATATCCTCATAGGATATCTTTGTTTCCCCGGTATCTTCTTCCCTCATAGGATGCATGAATGAGTCGGTTGCATCATAATGCTGCATGTCAGTCATTGTCATATAGACGGTATAATCTGTTCTTTCCGGAATTGCCTCGCTAAGAATTCTCTCTTTCAATTCCTGATAGGAAGTCTCATTATAGCGGTATAGTTCTTTTATCAGATTTCCTACAATTTCCTTGTACAGCATCCGTTCCTCTAACTGGGGAATTTCAAGCATACGCTTATTAATGTATTCTTCCATGTCGAAATCATCTTTTTTTTCATACCGGTCACCCCATTCATTTGCAATATCACTCTTCTGTCTGCCATCCCAGATCCAGTACTTCCATCTTTCTTGTTACTTCACTAATTTTTTCTTCGTTTTTTAGTGTTGCAAAGACATCCTTTGCCAACAGATAGTACTTTTTGGCACTGTAATAATCACCGCCATTTGCTGCATCTTCTGCCAGTTTTATGTATTCTTCTGCTTCTTTATGAAGCTTTTCTTTATCTGAGATCTTACCCTCCGTAATCTTTAATTTTTCTTCTACTGCCTCTACCTGTGCCGCATCATTCAGCTGCACATATTTCTGTAAAGCAGATGTATAATATACCCTGGCACTTTCATAATCTGCCTTGGCATAAGCTGTATCGCCCTGTGCAATATAACTTGCTCCGGAGGCCTCCTGTTCCAATCTGGTCTTTAATTCCTCATTTTCTGCTTCTTTTTGTTTCTTCTGCTCTTCATAAAGCTTTTCCAATGCTTCCATGGAAGCTGCTCTTCCTTCGTCAAAATATAGCTTTGCTGCAAGTTTCTTAGCTTCCAGATATTTTTCTTCCGCCTCATCATACTGAAGATTCGCAAGAAGGGTATCTCCCAGTGCAATCAACTCATAAACAGAAATATAATCGGTTGTTCTCTCCAAATGTTCTTCAATGTAGTCCAATCCCACATTATCTACATATTTTGATCTTTTTGCCGCTTCCTGATACGACAGCAAAGCATCGGAATATCGTCTGTTATCCAGCTGTTCATCTGCTGTCAGAACTGCCTCAATCAGTTTCGTATAATCGGCAAGCTCCTTTATCATCTTCTCATCTTTTAATGATTCTGCCAGTTCTTCGGTTTCCTCACAGCATTCTTTTGCTCTTGTATAATTATTCATCTGAATGTATTCTATGGTATCCGTATAACCGTTCTGCATCTGTTCCCGTTTTGCTTCCCTCTTCCTGTGCCATGCTACAAGAACTACCGTTATAACTGCTGCAATAAAAACTGCAATTACGGATATCAGTATAATCTTTTTAATCTTTCTCCTGCGGTTCGGGTCATTAAAGGTTTTATTAACAAAAATAACCGCCAAAGTATATTTCTGCAGATCTTCCGGCTGTCCGGAAAGAAGCATGTCTTCGATGTTATCCACTGTCTGCTGTGGTTCAAAGGTTGCCTCTGCAAATACATCTAAAAGCTCACCTTCATCAATATTCTCCCATACACCTCTCGTATAAAGGGAAACCGCATCGGAATCCATTAGTTTTATTTTCTTTGAAATATATGGTTGAAACCCCTTTTTCTGCCCCAGATAGGTATAAAGGTTATTTCTCTCCTCATGTACTGCCACCTTGTCAAGGGACACCTTTTCTTCTCTTACCAGATCCATTGTCAGGGACTGGTCTGTTGTCTTTTGTTTTAAAAATCCATTCCGATACAGGCGAAGTCTTATATTACCGGCTTGTCCATACCGCATTTTCACGTAATCCGTGAGTACGATAATAACGGAAGCCTTCAGTCTTCTCCTTCTTTTTGCCTCAACGAGCGCCTTATTTGCCGCATTCAGACATCTTTTTACAACTCTCCTGCTCATGGACGGACTTTCTAAAAATGCTGAAATAGCTGCTGATACTGCAAGCTTTGCACTTACTGCCTCGTACTGGTCATCAATTCCGTCTGCAATTACATAGCAGGCATAATCATCCAGCTCCACAAAACCGAAATAATCTGTATTTTTTATGTCATTTCCTGCTTCTGAAGTAAAAGCAGTTAAAAATTCCGAGTTCTGCTTTCTCATTGAACTGCTCCATTTCCAATTGCAACCAGAACAATACTTGCATTATCTTTTGCTTCGCCGGTATTGTGGTTTACTTTCTCAATAATCTCAAGCGCCTTTTCCTGACAGTTCTTGTCCGTTTTAAGGACTTCTTCCACTTCGCCAAAGCCAATCAGGTCATACACGCCGTCACTCATCAATACAACAATATCGCCTTCCTTTAGCCGGACCGGCGCATCAAAATACTCTATATCCTTAAAATCATCTTTGCCAAGATAATTTTATAATCTTTGATTTTCCAGCAGTTCCAATGCATCCTGACGTGATATCTTACCCTCACGGAACTTTTGTTCTGCCAGTACTGCCACCGTATGTCCGGTTGAAACAGGAATTAATGTTTCCTCCCGGAATATGCAGATTTTAACATTTCCGGCCAGTGCATAATAAAGATACCCAAGACGGATTAAAACACAGGCAATACTTGCCGTCCCCCGGTTTTCATCCCCAAGTTCCTTAAGTATCTCCTTATTTGCTGCATGAAATGCCTTTCGAAAATAATACTGTGGATTATTAAAAGCATTGTAATCCTTAAAGATCTCCACACAGGTATTGACAGCAATACGGCCTGCAATTCTTCCACCATACATTTTCCCTGCCCCGTCTGCCAGCACCGCCATGGTTCCCGCCAGTGTTGTAAGTACCGCGGTCTGGTCCTCCTGTATGTCACGATCCCCTATGGTCATGCAGGTTCCCACATCCGGTTTATTGTCCGCCGAAGGCTTAGGATGATATGTAATTTTTACCAGTTCCAGGATGATAATGATTACAACAAGAACCGCAATAATATAATAAGTTACCGTCATGACATACTCCCGTCTTACAATGTCTTAATTATCCTTTTCTCCCCACATGAAATGATTTCCACAAAACGGAAGAAAAGCAAATGTAGATTTACCCATTTCGATCTTGTCATAGGCACTCAGTGTCATTGGTGTATACACTGCGCTTTCATTCAGATACACGAGTCCGTTGGAATCTCCCGGAAGCAGAACAGTCTCTTTTTTCTTTGGATCAAACACAAGTACGGCATGGTTTCTTCTGGCAATCTCATTATCCCCCAGTATCTGGATATCCATGTCATCTGCCCTTCCCACAAAGTTCTTTCCCTGAACAATCTTATAATCCTTTCCCTGTCTTGGGCCGGAAATGCATACAAGCCATCCGCATACAGGCTTTACATCCTCGCGGAACAATTCTTCCTCTATATCCACATCCGTTTTCTGAACTTCCTTTTTTTCCCGAGTTTCTGTTTCCACATTGCAGTAAGGACACACGGTACCATATCTTTTTCTGCTGAACATATGCCCGTTCTGACAACGAATTAAATTCGATTCTCCCATTTTTCATCCTCCCATTTTCAAAATTTTCTAAAGAATCTGAAGTCTTGTTAATGCAATATAAATAATGTCACCTCGTTCCAGCCTGCACGGTTTGCCATAAGCCAGCTTATACTTTCTTCCATCTTTCTTCTGGATACTGACACCGTTTTTCTCGGATATGTCTTCTATGTACCAGCAGTCTCCCGAATAATTTAGAACAGAGTGTTCTAAATCAATCATACTAGAATAGGCGCAATTATTCAAGTCAACTGTGACATTATTTTCTCCCACGTCCCGGCCTATGACGATTCCGTTCTGACCATAAATATTCCATGATGTCAGTCGGTTATCATCATCACCCAACAGCACAAGTTCTGTTAATGCACTCTCCGGATGGACTACTCTTTCAACAGAAACATTCTTGTTCCGTATATTTTTCTTTTTATCCACAATCGCCAGTACCAAATGAAAAATTGCCAGAAAAATTACAAATATTGCTGCCGCCATTATTGGAAATCCTGCATTTGTAATTGGTTCATCCCATAACAAAAGAACTGCTATGATTATTAAAAAAACTGCTATAACTACGTTGATTGCCCGTTTCATGATTACCTCTTTATTCCCATGAATCTTTCAAACATATCCGTGGTATCCAGCGGATTTTTTGAATTTGGATTTATTTTTTCCTCATTGGTTACAGTATGTGTCTTAGGGTTAAATCCAAAGAACTGTTCAAAACTTTTATGGATATTTTCAAAATCCACACCGGAACTGTGTGGTGTTCTTCCTCGATCCGCCTGTCCGGTACCATTTTTCTTCATACCGGATGATGTTTCTTGTTTTCTGCGTTCCCTGTCATACTTTTTTCTTTTTTCCGTATTGCTTAAAATATCATATGCTTCACTGATTTCTTGAAATCTCTTCTCACATTCCTTATCCTGGGGATGAGAATCCGGATGATATTTTTTTGCCAATCTGCGATATGACAATTTCAATTCTTCTTCCGTAAAATTCTCGGACACTTCCAGAATGTCATACAAACTTCCCATCTTTTCCCGCCTTTCTTATCCATATTGCAGAAAACTCAGCCGCAGAATTCTCTGTAATAAAGACAAGTTAGTGAAAAGGCACGCCACAATCAGACGTGCCTTTATCTGCACTAAATAAAATCAGGCACCTGTATATCCGCCATCCACAGCAACAAGGTTCAACTTATCCTTCTTCTGCTTAATTACAATCTTGAAGGTTCCGATTCCATCTGAATTGCCATAATCTTCCTTATAATCAATTACAAATGCACGTGGGAAAGAATACTTTCTTTCAATCAATCCGCCCTCCAGGATCTCAACCGTAACCTGGCGGTATGCGGCAGCATCCTCTGCCGGTACCATGGACCACAATGCCAGCTGTCTTGTGCTGTCAAACGGGTCTCCGTCTGTTGCTACCAGAATTTTTCCTGTGATTTCTAATGTACATCCTACATCCTTGGTTCTCGCATTGGAGTCCAGAGGGATGTCTGTCTGAAACTTTACCTTCTGAACACATTCCTTTGAAATTTCAAAGCTTGTCTGACCATCAACTTTTACTATTAATGACATGTTCCTATCCCTCCTTTACTGGCTAAATCCGCCTTCAATGGCTGTTAATCCTGTTAAATCCTTCTTCTGCTTTACATGCAGATAGAATGTACCGACTCCTGCCTCATCGTCCAGCTCTTCACTGTATTCCATTACAAAAGCATTCGGCAGTGTAATCTGGCGGACAATCTGTCCTGCTGCCACCACATCAACCTGCACCTTTCTGTAACTATCTGCTGATTCGCTGGGAACAACACTCCACTTTGCAAGATTTATTGTTGAATCCTGCGCTTCTGCTCCCAACGAAAAGAGCATCTTTCCCCAGATTTTAAGGCTTGCACCGTTATCCGTTGCTCTTGCATTGGAGTCTGCCGGAATCTCTGAGTGAAATTCCACATTTTTAATGCATCGTTCACTTAAGTTTACCGGACCTGAGCCGTCAATTGTTAATCTGAAACCCATATCTTTTTACCTCCATCCTTTTGTTATGATATATTTGAAGTCAAGCGGTTGATTTGAACTTCCAAGTTTCTCGGACTGCCATTGAACGAAATCGTAAGTTCGCATAAACCGTTGGAATCATCGATGTTGTACTCCAGATTATCTCCTTCGGTAATAATTGCATTAATACAGTCCTTCTTTGCCAGCCACTTGCTCTTCTGGCTCTGTGGATTATTTGAGAAAAAGTTTTTGATATTGTCTTCTTTAAAATCACCGGTGACAAATCGTAAGATTCGTTCAATATATGTGGTCACCTGTGTCTTATAAACCGGTTCATAAGAAGAAAGTTCCGCATCATACAACAGATTTCTCGCTTTGTATACCGTAATGTTGGTGATATTTTCGCCATTTAAGGAAGCATTTTCCGAAGCAAAAATCCATCCGAAATTCTTCTGGTTAATTTGGAATTTGATATTATTGGTAAAACCTGTAATTTCCTTTGGCATGGTTGTATAAGCAAGAAGTGAATTATTGCCTGCTTCTATGTCAAAACGCACGCCCGGAAGTTCCATGTCTGTACGGACTCTCGTCTTACTGAAATGATCCTTCAAAAACTCCGGACACTGGCATGCCGCCCGAAGACCTGCCGCCACATAAGCACCATTGATATATACACCTTCAATCCAGAGGCGCATCACATCTTCTTTCTCTTCCGATAATTCCACGCCATTATTGTCCGTAATCCTCATCTTACTGTCGAGGATGACACCCGACTTATTCTTTGGAATGACCGTAAAATTCGGAAGAACCGGAATTGCAAACTCACTGAACGGCTTGTTAATAAGCGGCATGCAACGTTCAATGGCCTTTTCAATTCCTTCCGCTGCCAACGCATTAAAAGTGGTTTCCTCACGATTTTCAAAAGAAAAGAAAGTTTCCACACGGTAATCCTTGAACACATCCAGTAAGGTTCCAAGTGCTTCCATGCTGTACACATCCGTACCGGCTTTTTTGACATTTCCCTGAAAGCGCTCACGGTTAATTCTTGTGGTCACATTCGGGCTCCATGATACATTAGGATATATTGCATACCAGATGGTATCCCTGAAATTATTCTTACTGTTGGTCGTATTAAGATATGTAATTAATCTTGGAAGATAAGAACTTTTCGCCATCATTTCAGGAGATATGTTACTAACCACAAGTACCGGTTTCATTCCCTTAGTCTTGGTTTTATACTGTTCAAAGAACATTCGCACGCCAAGTAATTTTTCCAGCAATGGCTTTACTACCTTAATAAAGTTATCCTTGGATGTTTTGTAAAATTCCAGATAACTGTTATAATTTGCGACTTCACTCTCTACATCGATTGCGGTCTGCTGTGTTGACATTAACGGACAAAATGTACGGACAACCAGATTCTGTACATAATCATTCGTTTTATCATTGACCGCCTGGTAATCTTCCTTAATTACTTCCACAAGTCCTGCATTGACATTATCATCTAATACCGCCAGTGCTGTTGATTCTTCCTTCGGTGCCTCCAGTACTTTAAGTTCACCGTTTTCACCCATGGATAAATATCCAGGTATAACTGCCTGATGATCCTTTTTCTGTTCGCCTGATCCAAGAAGAAGTCTTGTCTTGATATCCTCAATTGCCAACGGAAGCATTGCCATGACATTATTGTAGTTTGCACTTGCATCCTCAAACAAAATATTCAGTTTATCGCCCAGATCCAGTTTCTTCGGATCCCCATCTTCCAACTCTGTAAACTTCTTATAGTTATACTGGATTTCTTTTCTCACCTGCTTGATGTCATCCATGACCTTCTTCGGAGAGATCATTTCCAGCATCTTTTCAAATCCAAATTCTACATTAAGTAAGCCCTGTGCCTTTCTCGACTGCATCACAGACAGAATTGCTTTCTGGAAATTTTCAAATTCGTTGAGATTGATCGGCGTCAGCATGGACTCCGGTATTCCTTCCGGTCTTTCCAGTGTGTACTTTACCGACTGTGTTCCGGCATCAAAGAATGACCATACCACCGGCTTGAACTTTCGTTCAAACTCTTCGTAGCTGCTACACTCCAGATACTGATTAATTTCCTTCATCCTGTCATCATCCAGGCTGTCAATACCCTTAACATCTCCCACAAGTGTAAGGAGATCCGGTACATCCGGATTAATTACATCCAGAAGAAGAGTTCTGTTTGTCTGATTAATAATCTGCATCATTTAGTACTCCTTTAATTTATTTTATCCTCTCTGCTTAGTGCATTTCGGACGGTTTCAAATCCTTATACTGAAATGTCATCTCACTAATTTCATCTTCAAAGGTAATATCTACTTTCGAATCGATCGAAAGCGGATAACTCTTGTTTTTCATTAATATTTCTCTACTCTTCATTAACGTACAGTCCGAATTATTGGTTAAAATCAGATTTCGGTTGGTTCCCGACTTAAAATAAATGTTTTCTGCACCTTCAAAATTCTCTTTTACATTACAGCCTTCCAGTACTTCCCGAAGCGACAAAACCTTTCCTGCCGGAAGCCGGAACAGATTATAAGATAAAGGTGGAATGTCATATCCGGATCTTGTCCTTGTAATATAGAGATTTAATTTTCCCGTATAATTATATTTCCCCGGTTCAGGCTTATCCTCCGGTACCACCGACTGTTTTTTCGGTCTTCTTAGATACAGAATGACCGGCAAAACTATAATTAAAACAACTAAAGTCAAAACTCCGATAAGTACATATGGTGGTTCCGGTTCTTTTACCGGAAGAAGAGGTGCTTCCTCTAAATCTATCTGTATGGTATCCGGTCCAATTACATTAACAGGCATCCCCGAGTAATCAAATCGTACATTTACAGTACATTTTTCATTTACTATTCTGCTGATATCAAGCACTCCGTCATTGAGTGTTCCTTCCTGCAAAACTCCGTTCACGGAAAAAGGAATTTTATTGTGATTAAAATAATCCTCGGTCCATAACCGAATATCCCTATTGTCTGCATCCACAAAGAAATAGTTTATCTGCGCTGTTCGTTCATAATATTTAGCATCCTCTTCTTTGGGGAAATCATCTTCATAGGTGATCCTCACATCCGGTGACACATGATATTCCGGAATAACATTTACTCTTACCTGACTTCCTGATGTTCCCACAAATTTTATGTTTATCTTTCCACTGGACGGTTTATTAATTTCAATAAATGAATATCTCTCGCCATTCATTTGTCCGGCACTTTCTGCCTGAAAATCAGTGACAAGATTTTTTATCGCAGCATCACAGGTCAATACAATCCTAATCTTATCCGCCTGTGAAAACGGCAGATCCAGAGAGATATTTTCCATGTTTCCGTCCGCATCCACCAATGCCACCGTAGATTGCTTTACGTTCAGAACATTTTCCAGAATATAATCCACCGATTGCTGTAAAGGATGATCTAAATCAACCTCATAAAACGTAATATCCTGTTTCTCAATATTACTTAGCGTACTTTGATATAAATTCAAAGCCTCCTGTGTAGGACCATCTCCATCCATCAATACTTCTCCATCCGTCAGCAGGATCATATATTTATTCATATCCTGTGTCTGTTCAAGAAGTTTTGTTGCACGTTCGATTCCTACACCCACATTACTATATCCGGCATAATTTACATTCTCTATAATATTTCTTATCCGATATCTCTGGTCGCCGGGAACAAATCCATGTTCTTCAACGATACCGGAATTAAATGTAACAACTCCCACCTGATAATTCGAAGGAAGGGAATCTATCATCTGTTCCACTGCATCCTTAACATACAATGAAGAATCTTTCTCCTGCATACTCCCACTGACATCCAGAACAAAGATAACGGCCCCTTCCCGGTTGGATTGATCCTCTGCTAAAGTTTGGACACAGGTAAATATCGATAGAACGAACATCGTTAGAATCGTTGTTATAATTCTTTTGTGCTTCATATCTATGCTTTCTCCCAAAGAATAAAATTATTATGATCCAATACTTAACTATGTTTTTAGTCCTTTCGTATATAGTTTACACATTTTTTCAAATTAGAAAACGAACTATAGGTTTACTGCCCTATACTTTTTGTTCCTATTCTTTTTACCTTTCCAGAAAAAAGCCCATTTTTCGTTAGTCCATTTTGCTCTATCGTAAATAATTACTTTCCTTTTTGTATAAAATAATTAAAGGTGATTATATGGTATACAGACGAATTCGAGATTTAAGAGAAGACAAAGACATATCACAGACTCAGATGGGAAAGATATTGAATGTTTCACAACGAGATTATTCCCATTATGAGACCGGAACAAGACGGATACCTGTTGATATTTTAGTGAACATTGCTGATTTTCATAATGTCAGTATTGATTACTTAGTGGAACGAACGGATCGCAAAGAAGTTAATCGATAATTTTAGAAATATGATAACATTAAAATTTGCAAATATTTACTCTTTCGGGATTATCCCAAAGAATGTTAAACCTCCAAACTGATGTAAGATAAAATTACTCAGTTTGGAGGTTTTATTTCGTAAGTGGTCTGGAAATTTTCGAGGCATAATAAATATATATACTAGCTTGTTCAATGTTCATTTTAATTCCTCCATAGTCCAGGTCCAAAAATATACCTATTCTTCTCCTTGTCAAAATCAACATTAATCATTGGTGGAGAAAAATTAAATGCTTTAGAAGACCACTCTATAATTGCCGCAATCAATCCTTCTTCTTGAAAATCACAAAGGCTAAATTGCAAACTATAAATTATTATCAAAGTATCTCTGTACATACTATTTTTGATTATTTCTTTTTGAACAATTTCTAGCCCCTTTACTAAATATGGTAAATCGTCATCGCAGAAAATCTCATTATCAACAATAGGTTTATCTGCAAATTTCATCCATATACCATCTGTAACCTTTATTGTCTTTGAGTTCATATCCGTCTTATCAAAATCTGTATATTCAGCGATAACTTTAATGTTAATACACCAACTAGATTTGCAAACAAAATATGTATGTTCTATCATTCTCGGCCAAAATGGTAATAGATACTTCCCCAGCATTTTTCTTTTTTATTCTGCCAGATGATAGTACCTGATCAGAAATAGGCCATTCCTCATAAAGTTTATTAATCCAATCCTTATATGCATTCATATCAAGTGAGTCGGCCTTATCAACATATCGACGCAAATAACTCCTAATTCTTGCTATCTGACGTGTCGATGCAAGAACTATCTGATATAGGTTACCCTCTTCATTGTTCGTCAGATCAGAGTACTTCTCTTCTGCAATACTAAATATCGGATACCCTTGCTCAATCAAGCCTTGTACATAATTAGCTCTTCCAACAGCGTCGCTTATTTCAGCCAGTACCCATTCCGGAATTAAAATCAGATCATAATCTTTTAAAACTGTTTCCGGTTGCAATCCTTTTGTCTGCAATCCCTGCATAAATGTAATTGAGGAAGTATCCAAAAGAGCAATATGTCTTTTATTGTCTATTTCAGCAATCTTCGTTATTTCTAACATTTGCTCCTCCTCGTTATCATGGATATCTCCGTCATGATATTCACCAAAAATTCCTCATTATCTTTATGATAATGAAGTTCCGGATTTGCATCCCTACTCTTCTTTATTCTTTCTTGTAAAGAACACGTATTAATCACATAAGAAGGACTTACTAAGCTATCATCTAAACCAAGTATTCGAAATCTGTCCGGCAGATCATCAAACTGTAAGTCAAACACTTCTTTAATTCTACAACCAAGCTTCTCATTTTCACTCTGAACAGCATACTCATAGAGCGAAACCAACACCGCTTTATATGGCGCTTGAAATGTTGCCATACAACGGAAAATCTTTGAAATAAAGTCTATTTCCGGAAGCTCTGTAAAATATCGTTCAACCCCATTTAATAGCATACATGCCGCAAAACATTCTGCTTTTCTTTCTTCCAAAGTACTGTCTGTTTCAATGAAATGGTCAAAAGATACTCTATCAAATATTAAATGATATATCTCATGCCATGCTGCAAAGTACTGATTAGCTCTTGGCAATGCAGTATTCAATACCGGAATAATTTTTCCATCCTTAACAAATATCGCTCCGCTCCAATATTTATCTTCTATCGGCATCTGAACCAATCCAAATCCTTGAAGAATTAATAATGCAAGCTGAGGCGCTGATGCCACTTTCATGATTGTCGGATTTGTCTGTAGTTTAATAGCTTGTTCTAATACTTCATCCTTAATCTCACAATTCTTTTTTATAACCAAGTCTATATTTTCAGCAGTAATCAATTCACTCATAAAATCACATCCTTAATAATATATTGCACACAATTCAATGACATCCAAGAGCAAATTGTACTGTTTCTTAGCTATTTCACACATCTCATGGTCCATTGGTGCATTTTGTGAAAATACTGTTGCAGTGGCAGCTTTGACTGGAACTGAGTGATAATACATCAAATCTTCTACTGACATGTTTAGCAGTTTCAGTATCTTCTGGAGATGACGGTCAAACGAGGACTTATTGTCTATGCTACCATTCAATAACTTATCTAATGTTGGACGTGATATGTCTGCCTTAGCAGCAAAAGAGACCTTAGTATAACCCATGTCTCGAATACAATCTTTTAACTTTGAAGCCACCAGACTTCTTTGTTCAAATAATACATCAAACTTCATTGTGATGACCTCCTTCCATTTCTTCACTCTAATTATATGCAGAAACAGAGGAATTATCAATAGTGATGTAAAATATTTTTTTACATTTTAACACCTAGAAATTCTAATATCCTACACAAGTCACAGACAGCACCGAAAGGAAGGTTGGATTATCGGATTAATATATATT
>JBJEJH010000040.1:0-92770 GCA_051877855.1 Lachnospiraceae bacterium
AGATAGGAAAGAGGAAAAAAACGAGTATCTTTAATGTGTAGCAGTTAAGGTTAATAATCCTCGATAGCTCAGTCGGTAGAGCGCGTGACTGTTAATCACGATGTCGTAGGTTCGAGTCCTACTCGGGGAGCTAATTTGAATAATTGCAATTATCAAATTTAATATACATGGCTCCGTGGTCAAGCGGTTAAGACATCGCCCTTTCACGGCGGTAACACGGGTTCGATTCCCGTCGGAGTCATTGGAGATAGGAATAATCCATTCTTATTGAACATACAATATAATATGGCGTGATAGCCAAGTGGTAAGGCCCCGGTCTGCAACACCGTCATCACCAGTTCGAATCTGGTTCACGCCTCTCAAGAAAGGTTGTCACTTAACGAATTTGCATTCGTTAAAGCGACAACCTTTTTTGTTTGGATGATTGATTATTGCCTTTTCTTCCACATCTTTCATAATCACTAACAGTTTCCCGGTTTCCGTCATGTTTTACATATCCAAAGAGCAGTTTCACCTCCGACCCGATTTCCTCAATCTGTTCATCGGTCAGCCTCCGCACATCAATTACATTGGTAAGTTCTGCTCCGAAAGGCTGTCATCAGGATGTAACAGTTTCACAATGGAAAGAAAGTTCTTTGGTTTTGATATTGATTGTCGCAAGGATAATTTCATATTAAGAATAATAGAATTCCAGAACACGGTTTTGGCCGATCATGCAAAATGGTTGTTATTTTGGGGAACAAAAAAGCGGAATATAAATTTTACTTTACGAGTTGGAATATGAAGGATTGTTGAGCTGGGTTCTTGAACATCAAATCAAAATAAATAATTTGTAAACGCGAAGAGAATAGAGAAAAAACAGAAATCGAGCAGGAGGGGATTAATTAAAATTCCTCCTACTCGATTATTTATTATCCGCTTAACATCGGATGGATTACGAAGACTACAATCTTAAAGATTAATCGCTTTATCAATCAGCACGGAGCATCCCAAGGTGCAGCCAACCATAATTAATCCATTATAAATAATACTTGGCAGTGCGTAATGGAAGATTTGTTCTAAGTCAAAAGCTACAGCCATATCACTGTGTATGAATTTGTTATCAATGTAGTTTACCAGAATCATTAACAAGATAAATAATACAGTGCTGATGGTTTTGCGGAATCGGTTGTTTTGGAGTAATGTTGTTGATAATGTGATGGCCAGGTAGGCGATGGTCACAATGGACAATACGGATAAAACCGAATAAACAATCCCAATGATTAAGGTGCCCCAGAACATACCAAGATCGATATGCAAGCTTTCTGCAAACATTTTAACCAGGTCTATTAAACCATACTGCTCATTGACTTTAATTCCTAATAAATACAGATCAAAGGCCGCAAGACCGCCGATGACAATCACACTGAAGAGACCCAGGATAATTACATAACAAAGTTTTGATACAATGATTTTTAAAGAGGAATTCGGTGTCATAAAAATCAGATAGCTGCTTTTGGAATTAAGTTCCTTCTCATAGTTGTTGATGCCAAGGACGAACACGATAAAGAAGCATACGATGGACGCAATAACGAGAAAAGACGAAGCCAAACCCATATGTTCAAGCTTTGAAGTCCAAAAACTTCCGACAAAATAAGTTTCCAGTCCGACTAATACGAAACACATGGTGATTAAAGTAACAATATTTTTTCTAAATTCATATTTGATCAATTTTAACATATATATCCCCCTATCTACGCATAAATCTCTTTATAGAGATCTACAATTGATTTGCCGCTGTTTTCGCGAAGCTCCTCCGCACTACCCTTGCGAACAAGACTTCCGTCTTTAATGAATATAGCGTAGTCGATGATTTTTTCCAGTTCGTCAACCAGGTGACTGGAAATAATGATAGCACGGTCTTCGGAGGCATTGCAGATAATGGTATTTATAATATTTTCCCGTGCAATAAGGTCAATGCCGTTTAATGGTTCATCCAGCATGACGATCTTAGCGTCACGGGCCAGGGTTACAGCTAACTTTAACTTGGCCAGCATACCGGAGGACATTTTGCTTACCTTATCTTTATGAGATAATTGAAGTTTCTCCATCAGGGTTTGGAAACGTTCCATGGAGAAGTCTTCAAAGAAATCACTGTAGTACTTTGCAACATCCTGACAGTTCATATAGCTGTAGAAATAACTTTCTGTCGGCATATAGGCGATGACGCTTTTATGTTTTACATTTAAAGGTTCATTGTCCATGGTGATGCAGCCTGAGGTTGGTGCAGTGAGACCGGCCACCATCTTCATAAATGTTGTTTTACCACTGCCGTTAGGACCCAGCAGTGCATAGATCTTACCGGGTTCAATGGTCACAGAGATGTCCTTGACAGCGGTAACAGTCATATATTTTTTTTCCAGATTTTCACACGATAACATAAATTATCCCCTTTCAAAATAATCTTGAATTGCCCTTATCATTGATTCTTTGTCGTATCCGAGTTCCTTCATCTCATTGACATACTCCTCAATTCGAAACTGTGCCATTTCCCTCTTAATATTTTGGTACATGTTCTCATCTTCGGTGACAAATGTGCCTAATCCCCTTCTGGTAAAGCAAAGATTCATAAGCTCCATTTCGTTATACACGCGGGCCGCGGTATTCGGATTGATCTGATATCGGACAGCGAGTTCCCTGGTGGATGGAAGACGGTCACCCAACGCCAGCTCGCCGCTTACGATTTGTTTCTTCAGATCGTTGATGACCTGTAGAAAAATTGGAACATTTGCTTTAAATTCCAAATTATCACCGCCTTTCTAATGAATACAGTATAATGTGCGCATTACTGTTCTAGTGAGATAGTACACTATAATCATATGAATGTCAATAGAAAAAAGTGAAAAAATATTTTTACATGAAAAAGGCTATTCACTTTGAGGGGATTGGGGTGATCTCTCAAAGCGGATAGCCTTCGATTATAATTATCGCATTTTACAAATAGTATATCAGATGTTAGTTAAAGTACACATATGGAGCCGAGGGCATTGGTGCGGATTCGATTTCAGTAGCATAAAGTACCGGACCTTCGCCCTTGTAGAATTTGCAATCTTCCACCACAATCTTGGCAGTCAGTTTAATACATTCATCCTTCTTAAGTTTGCGGATACGTTCGTCCGTGGTAATCAAACTCTTGCAGAATGGACCGATAAAGCGTACGTCATCAGCACAGCAGGTCATGGCAAAACGACCCGGTACGAAAGTGCCCTCCGGAAGACGGAAATTCTTGTAAACCAGAGCTTTGGTTACGATGGTTTTTCCATCATACTTTTCAGGCTCGTCCATAACATCCACGAACCATATACCGAAGTCTTCATCCTCCAGTTCGATCACATCCTTGGAAATGTCATATGGAAGGGTGTCATTCTTATCCGGCTCGGTGCCGTCCGCATTTTCAAAGTAAACCTGTGCGGCAGGGTTGACAGCCTTAACATTACGACGGTAGGAACCAATCTTCGTATCCTTGTCACAGCGGTTGAACACCACCATATCGGAGTTGGTGAATTGTTCCATTACAACCGAACGCATATTATTTAGATATAAGTCAAATGTCGGGGCAGCTACAGTGGTAATCATCTGAGCTATGGCCCAGTTTCTTGGAAGTGAAGTGTTAATAAGCTTTTCCATGCGCCACATACCATTCCATTCAATAATGACCTTCTTAGGTTTATGGGTTGCGGCAAAAGTAGAGAGCAGATCCGCTGTAAAATCTTCCTCATCCTCAACTACTTCAAGTACTGTATTTGCAGCTTTAAGAAAGCTTTCTTCAAATTCAACTTCACCCTCTTCACAGGCGATCACAAGAATCTTGTCGCCTTCGGTAAAACCGGGGTCTTCAAGAGTATCTTTAATAAATGAGGTCTTTCCGCTTTCAAGAAAACCGGCAAATAAAAATACAGGAATATCCATACAATCATTCCTTTCCTAAATTTATTTTAATTGAAACAACTTCTCCAATTCTTCTTCTTTGAGGTTCGCACCGATTACACATAACTTACCGGTGTAGTCAGGCTGACCTTCACGAAGCTCGTATTCACCCGGTACTAAGTCAAAGTAGATAAAGGTTCCGTCTACATTTGGAACGATACCCTTGGCACGAAGAATCTGGCCATACTCATCTGTGTTTGCAAGCGTGTTAAGAATTTTCTCCATATCTTCCTTAGAATACTTGTGAGGAGTTTCCTTGCCCCAGCTTGTAAATACCTCGTCGGCATGATGATGGTGATGATGTCCGTGGCAGCATTCGTGATCATGGTCGTGATGATGCTCATGCTCCTCGTCGTGGTCATGATGGCAGCACTCGTGGTCATGGTCGTGATGATGCTCATGCTCCTCGTCGTGGTCATGATGGCAGCACTCGTGGTCATGATCGTGATCATGGTGGTGATGCTCATGTTCCTCATCGTGGCCGTGATGGCAGCACTCGTGGTCATGATCGTGATCATGGTGATGATGCTCGTGCTCCTCCTCGTCGTCATCATCATGATGGTGTCCACATACAGGACATACGTCTTCCTCTTTGAGCATCTCTTCTGCAAGAGAATTCTTCTTATTCATCGCTTCAAGAATAATATCGCCACTTAAGTTGTCCCAAGGAGTGGTGATAATGGCAGCTTTTTCATTCTTTGTACGAAGAAGAGCAACCGCTTCTTCAAGCTTTTCATTGGAAATCGACTGGGTACGGCTAAGAACGATGGTGTCTGCATTTTCAATCTGATTGTTGAAAAATTCACCGAAGTTCTTCATATACATCTTACATTTGTTTGCATCGGCAACGGTGATGGAACTGTCAAGTTCTACCGGCTGTTCCTTCGCAATGTTAACAACGGCCTTCATAACATCCGAGAGCTTACCCACGCCGGATGGTTCAATAACGATACGATCCGGGGAGAATTTCTTAATTACATCAGCAAGAGCAGTACCGAAGTCTCCCACGAGGGAACAACAGATACAACCGGAGTTCATTTCCGTAATCTCAATGCCGGCATCCTTTAAAAATCCGCCGTCGATACCGATTTCACCAAATTCATTTTCAATGAGAACCACCTGTTCTCCCTTGAAACTCTCCGAGATGAGTTTCTTGATCAGGGTTGTCTTTCCTGCACCCAGGAAACCTGAAATAACATTTATCTTAGTCATTATATTACCTCCAATTCGTGCCTGAAATTAAAAAAGCACCTAACAATATAGTATAATCAAAAGTTTGCTTATTTACAAGACTTTTGTAGAATGTTAAAATAGTTCTAACTAAGTAAAAGTTATGGGAGAGAATAAAATGAAAACAACATTAGTTATTATGGCAGCCGGAATCGGAAGCCGCTTCGGGGGAGGAATCAAGCAGTTAGAACCGGTGGGACCCAATGGTGAAATTATCATGGATTATTCCATCTATGATGCCATGGAAGCCGGATTTGACAAGGTTGTATTTGTTATTCGTAAAGATTTGGAAGAAGTATTTAAAGAAGTCATTGGAAATCGTATTGAAAAGGTAATTCCGGTAGAATATGCATTTCAGGAGATTGATGATCTACCGGCAGGATATAGCGTTCCGGAGGGAAGAACCAAACCTTGGGGAACCGGACAGGCAATCCTTGCATGTAAGGATCTCATTCATGAGCCATTTGCAGTTATTAATGCAGATGATTACTATGGCAAGGATTCTTTCCGTACACTGCATGACTATCTGGTAGAAGACCATGAGAAAGATGGAAAGTACAATATTTCCATGGTTGGTTTTATTCTTAAGAATACATTAAGTGATAATGGTGCTGTTACAAGAGGAATCTGCCGTACGGATGCATCGGGAAATCTTGTGGCTGTGGATGAGACTTCAGGTATTGTAAAGACCGAAAACGGTGCAGCGGTAGAGAAGGACGGTGTTATGGTACCGGTGGATGTGGAGAGCAGAGTATCTATGAATATGTGGGGATTAGAACCGGATTTCTTTAATGAACTGGAGAGAGGATTTAAGGAATTCCTTGGTAATCTTTCGGAAGGCGGAAAGCAGGAGTATCTCCTTCCAACCATCGTGGACAGCCTGGTTAAGAAGCAGGAGGCAAGAGTAAAGGTTTTAGAGTCTAAGGATAAGTGGGTTGGCGTGACCTATAAGGAAGATAAACCGGTAGTTGTGGCTTCAATCAAGGAATTGATTGCTTCAGGAAAGTATCCGGATCAGCTTTATAAGTAAAATGAGGATGCTCATTTCGCATGATGTTTCATCGGGATGGGTATATTTATAGAAAGGAAGGGGTGGTGGATATGGAAGAAAATAATAATAGCGAAGTGTTGAATCAAGAGAAAATCAGGCAGTTTGTGGACATGATACATCAGTCGGATAATATTGTATTTTTTGGCGGAGCCGGAGTATCCACCGAAAGCGGCCTTCCGGATTTTCGTAGTGTGGATGGCATTTATAATCAGAAGTATGATTATCCGCCGGAAACCATCCTTAGTCGTACATTTTTCATGAAATATCCCGAGGAATTTTACCGATTTTATCGGGATAAGATGATTTATTCGGATGCTAAGCCGTCTACGACGCATTGTGTGCTGGCGCAGCTTGAAAAGGAAGGAAAGCTAAAGGCTGTCATTACACAGAATATTGATGGGCTACACCAGATGGCGGGAAGTAAAAATGTCATCGAGCTCCACGGTACGGTGCATAAGAATCATTGTGTTGCCTGCGGAAAGTTTTATGGGTTGGACGCGGTGACAGGTTGTGACGGGATTCCACGTTGTGAATGTGGTGGAAGAATTAAGCCGGATGTGGTGTTATATGAGGAAGGACTGGACAATGAGAAACTGACAAAAGCAGTGAAATATGTCCGTGAAGCCGATGTATTGATTGTTGGGGGAACCTCTTTAGTTGTATATCCGGCAGCAGGCCTCATCGATTATTATCAGGGACATAAGTTAGTTCTCATCAATAAGAGCACCACTCCATTTGATCACAGGGCCGATCTTCTGATTAATGACGGACTGGGTAAAGTCTTTAATGCTTTGCAAAATGATTGAAATAATATAGTGAGAGCGTAATGAAAAATGGATTGGGAATATGAAGTAGGCGATATTGTAAAGTTAAAAAAACAGCATCCCTGTGGCAGCAGTGAGTGGGAGATCCTTCGGGTGGGGGCGGATTTTCGGCTAAAATGTATGGGATGCGGACATCAGATTATGTTGGCACGCAAGTTGGTGGAAAAAAATACAAAAGATTTGAACAAAAAGGCTTGATTTTTTTTCTGTGAGATGGTAAGATTAAATCCTTGTGATATATAATAATTCCTTGCTCCTAGCTGTGAATTAGGGGCCAGAGACCAGAAGGAGGTGCGAGACAACATGAACAAATATGAATTAGCAGTTGTTGTTAGTGCAAAAGTTGAGGATGATGTTAGAGTGGCTACAATTGAGCAGGTAAAAGAATACATTACTCGTTTCGGTGGCAACATTACTAACGTTGATGAATGGGGTAAGAAGAAGTTAGCTTACGAAGTTCAGAAGATGAAGGAAGGCTTCTACTACTTTATCAAGTTCGAATCTGATGCTAATTGTCCTAATGAAATCGAGAAAAACATTCGTATCATGGAAAATGTTATCAGATACTTAGTTGTTAGAGAAGAAGAGTAATAATACATTTGAACGAAACTTTGCTTTACAGTGACTCTTTAATATGAAAGAGAGGTAGAGATTATGAACAAAGTTATTTTAATGGGAAGATTAACCAGAGATCCGGAAATTCGCTATTCACAGGGCGAGAGATCAATGGCTATTGCAAGATTTACATTGGCAGTCGATCGAAGACGCCGTAGTGGTGACAACGCCGAATCAACAGCAGATTTTATTTCATGTGTTGCTTTTGATAAGCAGGCAGAATTTGCTGAGAAGTATTTACATCAGGGTACCAAGATGGTGGTTACCGGTCGTATTCAGACAGGCAGTTATACCAACAAGGATGGTCAGAAGGTGTATACAACAGAGGTTGTTGTCGAGGAACTGGAATTTGCTGAAAGTAAGGCATCCAGTGAAGGAAATGGTAATTATGTCGCATCAAGCAGACAGACGCCAAGTGCTGCAGCCGGTGACGGATTTATGACGGTACCAGATAACATGCAGGATGAAGGTTTACCATTTTAACTAAATTCTAATATAGGAGGTAGTGACAATGTCAAACCCAGCACAGAAGGCTGAAAAGACGGATGGTGTAATGAAGAGAAGACCACTCCGTAGAAGAAAAAAAGTTTGTGTATTCTGTAGCGATAGCAGCAATGTTATTGATTACAAGGATGTTAATAAATTAAAGAGATATGTATCTGAGAGAGGAAAGATTCTTCCTAGAAGAATCACAGGTAACTGTGCAAAGCATCAGAGAGCACTTACAGTTGCAATCAAGAGAGCACGTCACCTTTCAATTCTTCCATATACATTGGATTAATTTAAAATCGTGATGATTAAGGGCTTCCGAGTTTTCGGAAGCTCTTTTTTTATCTGCAGCTTTATCCGGATTTTACATATTTCTTAAACTGTGGTATAATATTATAGTCTGTGAAAGGAGATAAGGATGGAGAGGATAAAGAAACAGAAAATTAAGGCAACGGGACAATTAAAGTCTTATTTAAGCTGGCCTATTTATATTGGAATCTTGTTTTTGACAATGACGATTCCTATGTTTATTATAGATCTCTATGCAGGATTGTTAATGATTGCATTTGACTTATTATATGTTACGATAGCAGGAATCCTGTTTTCTTATAAACATAATCAGATTATGCGATCCATGGTTGATTTTGCAGTCAATTATTCACAGGTGCAGAAGGGGCTTCTAAAGGAATTGTCGGTTCCTTATGGATTGATTGATGATAACGGACGAATTATATGGATCAATTACAAGATGAAGGAGATTCTTGGCAAGGAAAAGGAACAGAAGAAGTCCATTATGGCGATTTTTGAATCTGTCCGCAAGGAGAATCTTCCGAACGAGGATGAAATCAAGGAAATTTATATTGCATTTAATGAGAGAGATTATCGCATTGAATTAAAGAGAGTATCCATCGGAGAGCTTGCCGGAGACTTGAATTTGGTTGAGGAAGACAAGAGCAGCGGATTGATTGCTATGTATATGTTTGATCTCACGGATCTTAATACCATGGCGAGAACATTGTCCGAACAGCAGATGGTAGCGGCACATATTTATATTGACAATTATGAGGAAATCATTGACGGCTCAGAGGAAGGAAATGTGACTATTTCACCGGGTATTATTGATGGTATGATTACCAAGTATATCTGTTCCCGCGGAGGTATCGTCAAGAAGCTTGAGAAGGATAAGTATATTGCAATGTTCACCTATAAGGCGTTGGACTCCATGAAGAGCGACAAGTTCAGCCTGCTGGGTGAGGTTAAGAAGATTCAGTTAGAGGAAGAAAAAGCATTTACCATCAGTATTGGTATCGGAACCAAGACCAATGGTGAATATGTGAAGAATCTGGAGCTGGCCAAGTCAGCTATGGATCTTGCCCTGGGACGTGGTGGAGATCAGGTTGTTGTGAAGGATGATGAAAAGGTTATTTACTTTGGCGGCAAGAGTCAGCAGATGGAGAAGAACACACGTGTTAAGGCCCGTGTTAAGGCGCATGCCCTGCGAGAGATTCTGATTAATAAAGAAACTGTATTTATCATGGGACACAAGATTGGTGACATGGATTCTCTGGGAGCATCCGTGGGTGTTTTCCGAGCGGCAACACAGCTTGGAAAGAAGGCCTATATTGTTATCAATAATGTGACCACTTCGGTTAAGCCGATGATGGATCGACTCATGAATCTTCAGGAATATGAAGGTGTATTTATCAACAGTTCTGTGGCTGAAGATATGGTGGATGCATCTTCGGTTGTGGTTGTTGTAGATGTAAATAAACCAAGCTATACGGAGTGTGAGGCCCTTCTTGAGAAATGCAGGACGGTGTTGGTCATTGATCATCACCGTCAGTCCGATGAGACCATTGAGGGCGCGATTCTGTCCTACGTGGAGCCAAATGCTTCATCAGCAAGTGAGATGGTGGCAGAGTTACTGCAATATGTTGATAATGCTGTAAAACTTCGTGCAGCGGAGGCTGAGGCCATGTATGCCGGCATTTTGATTGATACGAATTATTTTAATAATAAAGCGGGGGTTCGTACCTTTGAAGCATCGGCATATCTTCGACGAAGCGGAGCAGATATTATTCGTGTGCGTAAATCACTTCGAAGTGATATGGTTGAATATAAGGCAAAGGCGGAAACGATCAGCAGCATGCAGGTTTATAAAGATGCATTTGCATTTGCCGTATCACCATCGGATGGTATTGAGAGCCCGACTATTGTAGCTGCGCAGGCGGCCAATGAGATGCTGAATATTAAGGGAATTAAGGCATCTTTTGTTATTACTGATTATGCGGGCAAGATTTATATCAGTGCCCGATCCATTGATGAGGTCAATGTTCAGATCATGATGGAGAAATTAGGCGGAGGCGGTCATATGAGTGTGTCCGGGGCACAGCTTAAGGATGTGACGGTGGACGAGGCAATTCAGATGATAAAGGATCTGATTGATACGATGATGGAGGAAGGAGACTTATAAGATGGAAGTTATTTTGTTGGAAGATGTGAAGACACTGGGTAAGAAGGGTCAGATCGTTACAATTAATGATGGATATGCGAGAAATTATGTTCTTCCGAAGAAGCTTGGAATTGAAGCAACCAATAAGAACCGAAACGATCTTAAGCTTCAGAAGGCTAATGAAGAGAAGATTGCAAAGGAACAGCTGGACGCTGCGAAGGCATTGGCTGCTAAGATGGAGGAAATGACCGTTAAGATGTCTATTAAGACAGGAGAAGGCGGAAGAACATTTGGCTCGATCTCAAGTAAGGAGATTGCAGAGGAGGCAAAGAAGCAGCTTTCTCTGGATATTGATAAGAAGAAAATCGTGCTGGATGAGGCGATCAGGACACCGGGTACGCATATTGTTACGGTGAAGCTTCATCGCGATGTTCAGGCGAAGCTTAAGGTTTCGGTTGCAGAGAAGTAGTATGTATGGGTGAATAACATGGAAGAAGAATATGTAAAGATATTACCGAGTGATGTTAATGCGGAAAAGGCATTGATTGGTTCTATGCTTATGAATGTGGAAGCAATTACCTCGACAGCTGAGCTTTTAAGCCCGGATGATTTCTATTATCATCAGTATGGGGTAATGTTTGAGTCCATGGTGGAACTGATGAATGAGGGTAAACCCGCCAACGATCCAATTCTTCTGCAGGAAAAGCTCAGGGAGAAGGGTGTTCCTGAGAGTATGGGTGGTGTTGCGGTTCTTACCGATCTTCTGGATTCCGTTCCCATGTCGGTTAATAGCGGACAGTATGCGGAAATTATCAAGAATAAAGCAATTCTGCGTCGAATTATAGCGACAAATGAGGAAATTAATAAAGCTTGTTACCTTGCGAAGGATAAAGTAGAAGATATTCTTGCTGAGACGGAGAAAAAGATTTTTAACCTGGTTCAACGAGGTGGATCAAGTGAGTATGTACCGATTCGGGATGTGGCTGTAGAAGCCTTAAGAGGTATTTCTAAGGCATATCAGAATCGTGGCAATATTACAGGAATTGAGACCGGATTTACCGATCTGGACTACAAACTGTCCGGTCTGCAGCCTTCGGATCTTATTCTGATTGCAGCCCGTCCATCCATGGGTAAGACTGCATTTGTATTGAATATAGCTCAGCATGTGGCGGTTACCAATCACATAACAACTGCCATATTCAGTCTGGAAATGAGTAAGGTGTCCCTGGTAAATCGTATGCTTTCCCTGGAGTCCGGTGTTGAGGCACAGAATATCCGTACCGGTGATATTACGGATGGAGATTGGTCGAAGCTGGTTGAGGGTGCCGAGATGATAGGCAGGTCCAATCTGATTATTGATGACACGCCGGGTATTTCCATCGGTGAGATGCGTTCCAAGTGCCGTAAGTACAAATTAGAGAATAATCTTGGACTGGTTATCATCGATTATTTGCAGTTAATGACGGGTAACGCCAAGGCGGAGTCCAACCAGCAGATGATCTCTGAAATCTCCCGTTCCCTGAAGGCGTTGGCCAGAGAACTCAATGTACCGGTTATTGCCTTGTCCCAGCTGAGCCGTGCAGTGGAGAAGCGTGATGACAAGCGACCGATTATGTCGGATCTTCGTGATTCCGGAGCGATTGAGCAGGACGCCGATGTAATTATGTTCATTTATCGTGAAGATTATTATGTCCGTGACCTTGAACCGGAAAAGAGAGATATCTCTGAAATTATTATTGCGAAGCAAAGAAATGGTCCAATCGGAACCGTAAGACTTGCTTGGATTCCTAAGTACACGAAGTTTGGTAATTTGGAACGCCGCAGAAGTCAGCAGGATAATGATTAAGATATAAAAAAGAGGAACTTCAATGATTTTCCCTGTCTACTTGACAGGGGACAGATCATGAAATTCCTCTTTTTTATTCACATCATTTGTAAAAGTTCATTTATTCGGACGCTTTTACTCTGCTATTGCAGGTGCTCCTACAGGACATGTTGCTTCACATGAACCACATTCGATACAGATAGCTGCATTAATAGTCATCTTGCCGCCTTCTTCGCTGATAGCTTCTACAGGACATGCTGCAGCGCACGCACCACAACTAATACACTCATCACTAATAACGTATGCCATAATACAAATCCTCCTATTTAGTACATCTTTGGATTACACCAAAGTATATTAATCATTATATTCGAAGTATATCATAAATACAACATTTTTCTTCTGTAAAATGTCTGCTTATTCTTTGCTCGCTTTTTCCTTCGCTATGGTCTCTTTCATTCCCTGAAGAATGATATCCCGGGCTTTGATGGCATCTTCCTTTTCCAGTGCAGGAACACCCTTTAATTTGTAATCCATGCCAAGATTTTCGTACTTGACCTCACCCATCGTATGATATGGAAGGACATCCAGCGCCTTTATATTCTTCAATGTGCCGAGGAACAGGCCAAGACGATGCAGATATTCCTCGTTGAAAGTATATCCCGGAACGACTACATGGCGAATCCAGACGTCGATATTCTTTTCATCAAGGAGTTTTGCAAAGGCGAGGATTCCATCGTTGGGCTGTGAACAGAGAATCTTATGCTGCTCGGGATCAATATGCTTGATATCCAGCATTACAAGGTCTGTCACGGCAAGTACTTTATCCAACTTCTCGTTATAGGCTGTGTTTTCCGGACGATATGCAATTCCGGAGGTGTCAATACATGTGTGAACGCCCATGGCCTTTGCTTTGGTGAATAACTCTAAAAGGAAATCAATCTGCATTAACGGTTCGCCACCGGTTACAGTGATACCCCCTGTAGAGTAAAAATCTGCATTATTCTTGTATTGTTCCAGGATGTCATCCACACTTCGTTCCGTTCCGCCGTTCATCGCCCATGTGTCCGGATTGTGGCAATACAGACATCGCATAGGGCATCCCTGGACAAATATAACAAATCTTACACCCGGACCATCTACGGTTCCACAGGTTTCAATGGAATGAATTCTGCCGTTCATATGCAATTACCTCTCATAATTTTAATTATACTTACATACTATTATAACCTATTTGGACAAATAGTACACGTTAAAATAACAATAACCCCAGAGAATCATATTCACCGGGGTTATTGAATAATTCATTATAATTCAGATTAATCCTATTACAAGATTACATTGCCTGGTGGAATGTACGAGTAATAACGTCATCCTGCTGTTCCTTTGTTAACTTAACGAAGTTAACTGCATAGCCGGAAACACGGATTGTTAACTGTGGATAGTTCTCCGGATGCTGCTGAGCATCTAATAATGTGTCTCTGTTTAATACATTAACGTTAAGGTGATGTCCGCCCTTTACAGCGTAACCATCTAACATAGATACTAAGTTATCAATCTGATTTGCACTTGGTTCCATTTTCAATTATCCTCCTAAAATACTTTAAAATTAACACTATATGATTATTCTTCAAGGTGTTCGTCAAGACCTTCATGCATCGTTGGTACCATGCATGCCATATTGGAATTACAGCAGTTGCTGTTGGTGGTCTCAACCGTTTTCTGATTTGCATCTTTGCCGTCCACGGCGACGTTCATGTGGCCGCCGCCGTTTTCGGTAAAATTATCAAGCATATTTATAATGTCATCAATTTTATTGTCTTCCACGATATATATGCTCCTTTTCTGATTTCGATTAATTCTCGTCAGTAAATTACTTGTTAAGAACATCGGATAAATCGCCAACGATTACATCATCCTTACCAAGAGCACCCGGGATAATGGTAAATGTATTAGAAATACCATCCTGAGCCTCGTTGAATGGAAGCTTAGCAACAGATGAAAGGGAAGCGACAGCACCGTTCTTATCACGGCCATGCATTGGGTTAGCACCCGGAGCAAATGGCTGTCCGGCAACACGTCCGTCCGGTGTAGAACCTGTATTCTTACCATAAGTTACATTCGATGTAATTGTAAGAATAGAAGTTGTAGGAACACCATCTCTGTATGTGTGATGCTTTCTGATCATAGCCATGAACTTCTTAACGACTTCAACTGCAATCTGGTCAACACGATCATCGTTGTTACCATACTTAGGGAATTCGCCTTCAACTTCAAATCCTGTGATTACGTTCTTGGCAACACCGATAACCTTGATTTCAGACTTAGCTGTCTGAGGATTCTTAACCTTCTTAGTAATTTCAACATCAGTTCTCTTTACAGAAACCTTAGCGTACTTAATAGCTGATAATGAGTCAGCTACTACAGACAGACCGGCAATACCTGTTGCGAAGTATCTCTTAACATCTCTGTCATGAAGAGCCATCTGAGATCTCTCGTAGCAGTACTTGTCATGCATATAGTGGATAACGTTAAGAGTGTTAACGTAAGCGCCGGCTAACCATTCCATCATATCTGTGTAACGAGCCATTACCTTATCGTAATCAAGCACGTCTTCTTCATATGGTCTGTAAGCAGGTCCAACCTGAACACCTGTACACTCATCAACACCACCGTTAAGAGCATATAATAAACACTTAGCAAGGTTTGCTCTGGCACCGAAGAACTGCATTTCCTTACCAACTCTCATGGAAGATACACAACAAGCAATTGCATAGTCATCACCATGTGTTACTCTCATTAAATCATCGTTCTCATACTGGAATGATGAAGACTTAATAGACATCTTAGCACAGAATCTCTTCCAAGGCTGTGGAAGTCTTGTAGACCAAAGCACAGTTAAGTTTGGCTCCGGAGCTGTACCTAAGTTGTTTAAGGTGTTAAGGTAACGGAAGGACATCTTTGTTACCATATGTCTTCCATCGATACCGATACCACCGATTGATTCGGTTACCCATGTTGGGTCACCTGCGAATAATGCATTGTATTCAGGTGTACGAGCGAACTTTACAAGTCTTAACTTCATGATGAAGTGGTCAACGAACTCCTGAATCTGCTCTTCTGTAAATGTTCCGTTAGCTAAGTCTCTCTCAGCGTAGATATCAACGAATGTTGATGTACGGCCAAGTGACATAGCAGCACCGTTCTGCTCCTTAACAGCTGAAAGGTAACCGAAGTATACAGCCTGAATAGCTTCCTGAACGTTCTTAGCCGGCTTAGAAATATCGCAACCATAAGAAGCTGCCATAACCTTCATTTCCTTAAGAGCCTTGATCTGCTCAGATAATTCCTCACGAAGTCTGATTACATGATCTGTCATTTCACCATCTGTGATAGACTTCTGATATTCCTTATCCTCGATCAATCTGTCAATACCGTAAAGAGCAACTCTTCTGTAGTCACCGATGATACGTCCACGTCCGTAAGCATCCGGAAGACCGGTGATGATGTGGTTTGTACGGCAAAGTCTCATTTCCGGAGTATAAACATCAAATACACCGTCGTTGTGAGTCTTTCTGTGCTTCTTGAAGAAATCTTCAACTTCAGGATCCATTGAGTATCCATTTGTTGTCAATGCAGCCTTAGCCATGTTAAGACCACCGTAAACCTGCATAGATCTCTTGAAAGGCTTGTCTGTCTGGAAACCAACGATAGTCTCCTTATCCTTGTCTAAATAACCAGGACCATGAGATGTGATGGTAGAAACAATCTTGGTATCCATATCAAGAACACCCTTGTGCTCCTCGTCACGCTCGATCTTAGTTAAATCCATTACCTGCTTCCATAAAGCTGTTGTGTTAGCTGTAGGTCCGCAGAGGAAACTTTCGTCTCCATCGTATGGAGTATAGTTCTTCTGGATGAAATCTCTAACGTCAATTTCACTTTCCCATTTGCCGGATACAAATCCATTCCATTCTTCTCTCATTTTTTTTGAATGACCTCCTGTATAATATAAATTTTTATGCGTCAAAACTAGTGTAAGGACGCTATGTTTCTGTATTCTCATTATAGATTATCCTTGTATGCAAGTCAATATTGCTTTGTGCATTTTTTGAGATACAATGCGGGTTTACAAGAAAATAATTAGTGAAAATTACCGAAAAGTTAAAAACGTAACAAACATACGCGAACTACAAGCGGTGCAAAATGAAAATACGTATGTTGTTCAGAGAGCTTGTTCTCTGAACAACATACGTATTTTTTATTTTATAGCGCGCCAGCGCGATATGAGAAGTCGGCGAAGCAGACTTCGAATAGCACCGCGCAGACTGAGACGATCTACTATAAGTTACCAAGCACCGCGATGGCATTTTCCTTTATAATACATTCATAGTGTTCCTTGTAATAATCCTCCGAAGAATTGTTGATTTTTACACGTGTACCGAATTCAGAGAGAGAATTACATACCATGTTAAAAGCTTCGACTGAAGTACTCATGTCAGAAAGAATAAGGAAATACTTGCGGTTTACCGAATCCTTATACAGAGCGCTGTCGCCGGAAAAACTGTAGTGTGCATGTTCGCATGCAGTAGAAACCTTGTCAAAGGACTCAAAAGAAAAAGATCGAAGGAGACGATGTGGTTTTCCGTCATCGCTTTCAGCAGCGGTGTTTTTCTTTTCAATTTTTTTATTGGACAAATTCTTCTTGGCAGTACCCTTCATGGAGATGAAGTCATCCGAATTATCATCTGAAGAAATACTCTCTACACGGGAGAAATCGGCACCGTTGAGTTCGATGGAATCACGGATTTCCTGAATCTTAGAGAACAGGGATGCAATATCGTCATCTTCAAAATCGGACTCGGACTCACTTCCGTCCTCATCCGAAGCAGGAGAAAACTTGGAAAAACGTGTATCTAATTCTTCCGGATCATCAACCTTTGTAATAACAAGAATAATACAGTCCGAGGAAACCGGAATCGCTTCAATCATTAGTGGAAGATCTTCAGCCTCAAAGCCGAATTCATAGGATGCCTGCTGCATCATCTCACGGAAAAGTTCCTTGGCCTTTTCTGTACCGTAAGCCAGTTCGCTGATTTTTAATTCCCGCTCCGAAAGATCGGCTTTGTTGAGAGTACAACGTATTTGATTGTCACTTAATTTTTCTATCTTCATAACAACAACTCCAAAGAGGGGGGACGGATTGTCCTTCCCCAACAAAATAAATATATAGTATAGATAGTATAAACCAAAATATTGGGTTATGCAAAGAAATATTATGGAAAAAATGAAAAAAAAGAAAAATTAGGAAAATATATGTAGAATATTATTGCAAAAAAAGCATAATTATGTATAATAAGAGAGTAAGAAAACGAGTGCTCTCGAAAAAGGGGGCGGTTATCAAAAGAGAATTTATAAAATTTTTTTCTATGATTCTAAATTTCAAACATTCTAGATTTTTTACTTGATGTTTCATCAGATTTTCACATGTTTTTATTGCTTTAATTTATTTTAGTATGTCGAAAGAGAGTCATTCGTATTCTTAATTTTATTGTCTCATACCACTATATCACAAGACAAATAGTTAAAACGGAGGCTATAGAGTTGCACAACAATTCTTCAATTCAAAAGGAAGTGCTGGAATACCTGGAACTTGGCATAGGTGTCACACTGAACGGAAAGGAAATACAGTCCTGTGACAAAGGAATATACGCATTAAAGGAAAATACGTTATATATGCGGGACTATTTATTGAATAAGGAGGGTGATCTGGAAAAGATTAATTTTACACAAATAAAGAAAAAATAAATGGATGCAAATCCCCTTTACAGTAAACCGGTGTTGGAATTTCAAGAAAAATTCTGACATCGGTTTTATTTTAAAATTTTGATTTATCTAAAAATGGTGACTTGTACCGAAAAAAATGTTATAATATAAAAGATTATGGCAGGAGGTATCGTATTGAATGAAAAAACAACGGATTAATCGAAGAGGAAAACAAGTGTTGGCAACACTGGGCATCTTCTTCATCATATTTATTCTTCTGGGAACATTTCTCGGAGTAAAGGTATATCAAAAATATTCACCGACAAAAGAACGAATGTCATACAAGGATTACTTCGAAATGAAATCCCTGGATGATGTGCTGGTTTATCTGAATGATGAACCATTGATGGTGGAGGAGGATGGACAGTCCTATATGCTCACGGTTCTCTATGAGGATGGACGCTGCTATCTTCCGAGAACTTATGTGGAGAAGAATCTGAACTGTCGCTTTTATGAGGAAAAGAGTAATAATAGTGTAAAATATACCGTGGCGGATAATATTTATGAATTTGCTGCCAACGAAAGCTACTACACCGATATGAATGGAAAGACCGTTGATACGGATTATGTGGTAGTAAAGCAGAAGGATGATGAATTCTACATTGCAATCGATTATGTGAAGGAACATGCGGATTTTGAGTATCGTTTTTACGAGGAGCCATATCGTCTCCTGATGTGGACAGAATATGAAGAGAAAACATTTGCCAAGTTAAATAAGGATACGGCAATTCGTTTCCGCGGAGGAATCAAGAGCCCGATTATCTGTGATGGTCTTGCAGATCAGGAAGTTGAGGTGCTTGAGGACTATGAGGACTGGATTGAAGTTCGTACCGAGGATGGATATCTTGGATATATCAAAGCGGGTCGTCTGGGAGAAACCTATACCAGAACCATGACGAGTACGTATGTGCCGGATGAAAAACCGGTTTCGACAAAATTTGACGGTAAGATTAATCTGGTGTTCCAGTCCATCGGTTCTGCAGCCTATGCATCACCGGATGAGGCGCTGGCAACCACGAAGGGAGTTAATGTAATCTCACCTACATGGTATATGTTTGGAGACAATAACGGTAACCTTGTAAGTTTTGCCAATAAAGAATATGTAAAGAAATGTCATGCCAAAGGCGTGGATGTATGGGCATTGTTCAAGGACTTTGATTCCAGCGCCGACATTGATAAAGAGGCATTGCTTTCCAATGAAGCGATGCGCAAGAAGATTATTGACCGTCTCATTTCCGATGCGGATGAATATGGTTTCGATGGTATCAATATCGATTTTGAGCATATTAGTCGTGATATGGCAACACATTACCTCCAGTTTATTCGTGAGTTATCCTTTGAATGTCGTGCAAAGGGTATTATTCTATCCATTGATAACTATGCACCGGCGAATTTCAATCTGTACTATAATCGTACAGAACAGGGAATCTGGGCAGATTACCTTGTTATCATGGGATATGATGAACATTACAGCGGCTCTGAGGAGGCCGGTCCGGTTGCTTCCATCGGTTATGTGCGGGATGGTGTGATCAACACGTTGAAGGAAGTTCCGGCAGAGAAAGTCATCAACGCCATGCCTTTCTATGTGAGAGTCTGGAAGGAAACCAAGAATACGGACGGAAGTATCACATTGAGCAGTCGGGCACTTGGAATGGCAGCGGCCAGGGAAATCCTTGATAATGCAAAAGTTCCGATTCAATGGGACGAAGAGAAGGGACTTTACTACGGTGCCATCGAAGACGGCAATGAGACAACGAAGATCTGGCTGGAAGACGACCGTTCCATCGAAGAGAAAATGAAGGTCTACAAAGAATATGATCTTGCGGGTGTAGGCGGCTGGAGACTTGGCCTTGAAAAGAGGTCCACATGGGATGTTATCGCAAAATATTTGAATTAATAAATAATTTCACAGAATAATATAATAGAAGTAAAATATCCTTGGGTGAATAAGATTAATGCGACGTGGATTGCAGCTTCTTATGGCTATACTAATGATAGTGGCGGTATATTGCACATTTCGATATAAAGTTCTGTATTCTCCTGCATCGGCGGGAGAAAAAAGCAGGGTGGTTGTTATTGACCCGGGCCATGGCGGAGAGGACCCCGGAAAGGTAGGCGTGGACGGGACTTTGGAGAAGGATGTGAATCTAAAGATTGCAAAGCGACTGCAGACAATCCTTGAGGAAAAAGGATATACTGTAGTGCTGACCAGACAGCAGGACGAGGGGCTGTATTCTGCTACGGACAGCAATAAAAAAGTAGCGGATATGAGAAAGCGGTGCTCTATCATTGAGGAAGCCAAAGCGGATGCGGTAGTGAGCATTCATCAAAATAGCTTTAGTCAGGAAAAAGTTCATGGTGCACAAGTATTTTATTACAAATATTCCACGGAGGGAATGAATCTGGCACAATGCATTCAGCAAAAGATTCAGGAAACAGTGGATGAGAGTAATACACGAAGCATTAAGGACAATACTACTTATTATATGTTAAAGCATACGCCGTGCCCCACAGTTATCGTGGAATGTGGATTTCTGTCGAATTATGAGGAATCCAAACTATTGTGTGATGAAGATTACCAGCAGAAAATGGCCGAGGCCATTATGCTTGGTGTTGAGCAGTATTTTAATAAAGAATAAAGTTTGAAAGAATACTTATTATAAGAAAATGTAAGGCAGAAGGTCAGATTATGAATACCCGGTTCAGGAAGATTCAAGATGCAGATGTAACAAACAAGGAAATATATGAAGAAGCCGGAAAAATCTTAAAAGATGGCGGGCTTGTGGCGTTCCCTACGGAGACCGTGTACGGTTTAGGGGCTGATGCCATGAATCCTCAGGCGTCAGCTAAAATATATGCCGCCAAGGGACGACCGTCGGATAATCCCCTTATTATTCATATCGCGGATGTCGATGCATTAAATGATCTCTGCGAGGAGGTGCCGAAGAAAGCACTTCTTCTTGCAAAGAAATTCTGGCCGGGACCTTTGACGATGGTGCTTCGAAAGAAGGAGAATGTGCCGAAGACCACAACAGGAGGATTAGATACGGTGGCGATTCGAATGCCGAATCATCCCGTTGCATTGGAGCTCATTCGCACATCGGGGGTGTATGTTGCGGCACCCAGTGCCAATTTGTCGGGAAGACCAAGTCCTACCCGGGCAGAACATGTTTTGCAGGACATGGATGGAAGAATTGAAATGATTCTGGATGGGGGCAGCGTGGAAATCGGAATCGAGTCCACCATCGTGGATCTTACCGAGGAAGAACCGGTGATCCTCCGTCCCGGTTATATAACACGGGAGATGCTCTCTGAGGTTGTGGGTCCGGTAAGTATTGATCCGGCAGTTGCATTGGGGGTAAAAAAGGACGTGAAACCCAAGGCACCGGGAATGAAATATCGTCATTATGCACCCCGGGGAGAACTGGTTATTGTAGAAAGTTGTGAAGCTCAAAAGGCTGTTGCAGCAATTAATGCACTGGTGCAGAAAAGTAAAGAGGAAGGGAAAATCACCGGAGTTCTCACAACCGATGAGAACCGGGAATTCTATCAGGCTGACCATATTCTCAGTGTGGGCAGTCGGGATAGTGAGATATCGATTTCCAGCCATTTGTTCGATGTACTGAGAAAGTTTGATGATCTGGGAACCGAAGCTATTTACTCTGAGGGATTTTCCAGAGAAAATGTGGGATATGCCATTATGAATCGTCTGATGAAGGCAGCAGGCGGCAAAATAATTAATGTAGATGAGAGCGAGGAATTGACAAAATGATAGCAATTGGATGTGACCACGGCGGTTATGAATTAAAGAAGGAGATTATCAAGTACCTGGAGAGCAGAAATCTGGAATATAAGGATTATGGATGTGATTCCACAGCTTCCGTGGATTATCCGGTATATGGTAAGGCTGTTGCAAAGGCCGTTGCATCGGGGGAGTGCGAGAAGGGTATCCTGATTTGTGGAACCGGTATCGGCATGTCCATCGTAGCCAACAAGGTTCATGGGGTCCGCTGTGCACTGTGTGCAGATTGTTTTAGTGCAGAGGCGACAAGAGAGCATAATGATACCAATGTGATTGCACTGGGTGCCAGAACAACCGGCGCGGGACTTGCAATCAAGATCGTAGATACTTGGTTAAATACACCATTTTCAGAGGATGAAAGACATATTCGCCGAATCAGTATGATCGAGGATTAAGGGTGTCAGAATAAGGATTGATTTTTAAACCGGTTGGAGGGAATGCCATGAGCCAGAAACGTTTGGACTATATTTCTTGGGATGAATATTTTATGGGGGTTGCAGCACTTTCGGGAATGCGTTCGAAGGATCCGAATACCCAGGTGGGAGCATGTATCGTAAGCAATGATAACAAAATTCTTTCCATGGGCTATAATGGGTTGCCGATTGGTTGTTCCGATGACGAATTTCCATGGTGCCGGGAGGGAGACCCGTTAGAAAATAAGTATTTCTATACCACACACAGTGAGCTGAATGCAATTTTAAACTATCGTGGGGGATCCTTAGACGGTGCACGGTTATATGTTACCTTGTTTCCTTGTAATGAATGTGCCAAGGCCATCATTCAGGCCGGAATCAAATGTGTGATATACAAAGAAGACAAATATGCAGATACCCCTTCCGTTATTGCTTCCAAGAGGATGTTTAAGGCGGCAGGAGTGCAGATTCGTCAATATGAAACGACGGGAAGAGAAATTACAGTGAAATTATAAATAATTCCACCGTTATATATACCTTTGTCGCCGGTGTTTGGGCGTACAGATACAATTTCAAGGTATACATAACGGTGGAATTCTTATTTAAACAGTATCGATATTGGTTGTTTTATTTATTCATAGGACTCCACAATTTTCGTATAGTTTTTAAAGGAACCGTCGTCAATAATTGTGAGTAAATCATTGAGCCGGCGCAGTGCGAGAAGAATCGTGGAAGTATCAATTAACCCTTTTTCAAAAGCAGGGGTGTATTCATCCAGATCAACGACCCTTAATTTGCCCGTGGGTTCGATGATTACATCCGCCAGAAGGTCTGTAAAAACGTAAGTATCCGAAGCTTCGTCATAAACCGTGTCGATGATGTCACAGTACCAGTAAACAAAGTTCCCCTTCGCATCGAAGAATTTGCTGATTTTCCATCCCTTTTCCATCACATAGAGAGAAATACCCTTGGAAAAAGCAGCTTTGGGATTGATGGTATCCCAGCGGGTTACCATGAGTCCATCGGAGTTAAAAAGAATCTTATCTTTATGCAAATGAATACATTCCTCCGGAATGAGACGTTTTCTATAAATTTCAGCCATACCAACCGCTCCTCCTTGCGTAAATGAAATATATTTGAAAATAAATAATTCGAATGCGATACCAACAAAATATTTTAAAGAATTATAGCAGAAATGAACGTGATTTACCATACATAAAATTCAGATAAAAGGAAAAATTATACTAAAATATTAAAAAATTATAAAAATGTTATAATTTTGTCAATTATTCGTGGACTTATTGACTCAAATGTTATAAAATATAATGTAACTTACAGTCCGAATTTGACTGTGGGAAAAGAAAATTTACCGGATTTTATTTATGAAGAATAATAAGAACATTTTTCGCAACATTGCATTGATATCACAACTTGGAATTAACATTATGGCGCCGGCGTTGATTTTACTCTTCATCGGTATGTGGATCGATTCGAATCTGCAGACTTCCTGGTGTGCCGTGGTCTTTCTGATTCTGGGAATTCTCGGTGGCGCAAAAAGTGCCTATGGTATTGCAATGAACTCACTGAAGATGGATGAGAGGAAGGAAGAAGATCCTCAGGCGGTGGTGAACCGCTACAATATGGAGCATAACAGGAGTAGCGAAAATGACAGAAAGAAAGACAGGAATTAAATCATTCATTCAAAAGATGAACCCGGTATTGATGGATTTGGTGATTGGATGCACGGTCTATGGTGTGCTGGGTGAGATTATCATTTTGATTCTTCTGCCGATTTGGTATGAAGGAAGCATTGGTAAAGTTTGTTTGGGATTTGCGTTGGGTGTATTGGTAATGATTTGCTTTTCCATCCACATGTATATGCAGATTGAAGGATCCTATGGATTAGGAGAGTCCGGAGCGATAAAGCGCAACATGAAGATGTTCTTTATCCGGGCAGTGGTGGTGCTTGCCGTTGTTATCCTGATTTATTTCACGGGATTCTGTGATGCCATCGGATTTGTGTGTGGCATGATTTCATTGAAAGTAGCGGCGTATTTACAGCCGTTTACTCATAAATTAATCAACAAAAAATTTAATAAAGGAAGGTGAGAATGTGGGAAGCGGAATACTACCCTCTCTTTGGAACCTACCTGTTGCTTTGGATGCAGACTTCATGATCCAGTATCTTCAAGAGATAAAGATTGGTGAGACATCTGTGTACATTACAACGACCCATGTGGCACTCCTCATGGTATCTTGCTTGATACTGATTTTTGCGGTATTTGCCAACCGGGTCATTACCAAAGCGGATCCGGAGGAAACTCCGGGTACATTCCAGAATATCGTTGAGATTATTGTGGAAATGCTTGGTAATATGGTAGACGGACTGATGGGAACGAATGCCAGGCGCTTTGTGAATTACATTTCATCAATATTTATCTTTCTGTTGGTGAGTAATGTTTCCGGTCTTTTGGGACTGCGGCCGCCGACGGCGGATTACGGTGTTACATTGCCGCTTGCGTTATTTACGTTTTGCATCATTCACTACTGTGGTATTAAGAAGAATAAGAGTAAACACTTCACGAACCTGTTTCAGCCGGTGGCACTTCTTTTTCCGATTAATGTCATCAGCGAGATTGCAACGCCGTTATCATTGTCGGTGCGTCTCTTCGGTAACATCATGTCAGGTACCGTACTTATGGGACTGGTCTATGGTTTGTTCCCGATCTTTTGTAAACTTGGAATTCCGGCAGTAATGCATATTTATTTTGATATCTTCTCCGGATGTATCCAGGCGTATGTATTCTGTATGTTGACGATGGTATATGTCAACGACAAGATAGCAGATTAAAACAAATTAATTAAAAAACATTTTTAGGAGGAATCATATGTTAGAGAATATTAGTGGACAGGATTTTATTTATGGTATGTCAGCAGTAGGTGCAGGTCTTGCGTTGATCGCAGGTATTGGTCCCGGTGTAGGTCAGGGTTATGCAGCAGGTCAGGCAGCTGCAGCGGTAGGTCGTAACCCTGGTGCTAAGTCCGATATCACTTCAACCATGTTACTTGGACAGGCCGTTGCCGAGACAACCGGTCTTTATGGTTTCGTTGTAGCTATTATTTTGATGTTCGTTAAGCCTTTCAAGTAAGATCCAAGCTTTATGACAAGATAAAGAATGGAAGGAGGCAATAAATTGATACCAATGTCAAATGTACTGCTCACAGCAGCAGACGGTAGATTATTTGGATTGGATGCACAGCTTGTTTTTGATACAGCCGTAACGGCGGTCAATATCTTTATATTATTCGTGCTTTTATCTTATCTGTTATTTAATCCGGCGCGGGAAATGTTAAGAAAACGTGCTGAAAAGATTGCTGGTGAGCGCGAGTCGGCAAGGAAGGACAAAGAAGAAGCCTTTGCTGCGAAGGAAGAATATGAAGCCAGATTAAAGGATATCAATAAAGAAGCAGAAGCAATTCTGTCCGAAGCTCGTAAAAAGGCAATGAAGCAGGAAGAGCAGATTATTGAGGAAGCGAAGGAGGAAGCCGCAAGGATTCTCCAGAGAGCGGAAAATCAAGTTGCTCTTGAGAAGAAACGTGCCGTAGACGAAGTTAAGACAGAGATGATCCAGATTGCATCCATGATGGCAGCCAAGGTTGTATCCGCCAAGATGGATACCACCATCAGTGATGCTCTTGTGGAAGAGACTTTGAATGAGATAGGTGATAATACATGGCAAAGCAGGTAAAGACGACTTATGGTGATGCTTTATTTGAACTGGCCGTGGAAGAGAATAAGACGGATGTGCTTTACAAGGAGGCACAGGAGGTTCTTAATACCTTTAAGGAAAATACAGAACTGGCCAGACTTCTCAATCACCCTAAGATTGATAATAAAAAGAAGCAGGAAGTCATTGAGAATATCTTTAAGGAAAGCGTTTCCGGGGATATGACAGGATTCCTGGTATTGATCGTTAATAAGGGAAGGCACAATGAGATTCAGAATATCCTTACCTATTTTATTGATCGTGTAAAGGAATATAAGCGTATTGGTGTGGCACATGTCACCACTGCGAGAGAATTAAGTGATGCGCAGAAGAAGGCTGTTTGGGACAAGCTTCTTGCCACAACCACATATCTTTCATTTGAGATGGATTATAAAGTTGATGAGAGTCTCATCGGCGGTATGGTCATTCGAATCAAAGATCGTGTAATTGATAGTAGTATCAAGACAAAATTAAGCGAACTTTCCAAAGATTTGCTTAAGATTCAGTTAAACTAATAGAAGGAAGGTGCATTCGCTCCATGAATTTAAGACCGGAGGAAATTAGCTCTGTGATTAAAGAGCAGATTAAAAAATATTCCAGCGAGCTGCAAAGTTCGGATGTGGGTACCGTTATTCAGGTAGCCGATGGTATTGCACGAATCCATGGTCTGGAAAATGCAATGCAGGGAGAACTTTTGGAATTTCCCGGCGATGTATTTGGTATGATCCTTAACTTAGAGGAAGATAATGTTGGTGCCGTATTGCTGGGTGACAGCAAGAGCGTCAACGAGGGAGATACCGTTAAGACCACAGGACGTGTAGTAGAAGTTCCTGTTGGTGATGCGATGCTTGGACGTGTCGTTAATGCATTGGGACAGCCGATCGATGGCAAAGGACCAATCCATACCGACAAGTTCCGTCAGATTGAAAGAGTTGCATCCGGCGTTATTACAAGAAAGTCGGTAGATACACCGCTTCAGACGGGTATCAAGGCCATCGATGCCATGGTGCCGATCGGAAGAGGTCAGAGAGAGCTGATCATCGGCGACCGTCAGACCGGTAAGACTGCCATTGCAATTGATACCATAATTAACCAGAAGGGCCAGAATGTAAAATGTATCTATGTTGCCATCGGTCAGAAGGCATCAACCGTTGCATCCATCGTTAAGACCTTAGAAGAATACGGTGCTATGGATTATACCACCATCGTGGCAGCAACTGCCAGTGAGCTTGCTCCGTTACAGTATATCGCTCCATACTCAGGATGTGCGATTGGTGAAGAATGGATGGAAGCAGGACAGGATGTACTGGTTGTGTACGATGACTTAAGTAAGCATGCAGCGGCATATCGTACACTTTCATTGCTGCTTAAGAGACCACCGGGACGTGAGGCTTATCCGGGTGATGTATTCTATCTTCACTCAAGACTCTTAGAGAGAGCAGCCAGAATGTCTGACGAGTACGGCGGAGGATCCCTTACGGCACTTCCGATTATCGAGACGCAGGCGGGAGATGTATCTGCGTACATCCCAACCAACGTTATTTCGATTACGGACGGACAGATTTATCTTGAGACCGAAATGTTTAACTCCGGTTTCAGACCGGCAGTAAATGCTGGTCTTTCCGTATCACGAGTAGGTGGTGCGGCACAGATTAAGGCGATGAAGAAGTTCGCCGCTCCGATTCGTGTGGAGTTGGCTCAGTATCGTGAGTTGGCAGCATTTACACAGTTCGGTTCAGAACTTGATGCAGATACCAAGGAAAGACTTGCACAGGGCGAGCGTATCAAGGAAATGCTGAAGCAGCCACAGTACAAGCCGATGCCGGTTGAAAAGCAGGTTATTATTATCTATGCAGCAACCAAGAAGTATCTTCTTGATATTGAAGTATCAAGAGTTCTTGAATTTGAGCAGGGATTATTTGATTTCATTGATACTAAGTATCCGGAGATTCCGGAGAGTATTCGTAAGAATAAGGTATTGGATGAAGAGTCAGAGAAGTTATTGGTAAAAGCCATTGAAGAATTCAAGGCTGAGTTTTAAGAAAGAGCAAAAGGGTGATCGCAAATGGCCTCAATGAGAGACATAAAAAGGCGTAAGGAAAGTGTACAAAGCACGGAACAGATTACGAAAGCCATGAAGCTCGTTTCTACGGTAAAGTTGCAGAAGGCAAGAGGAAGAGCAGAAAATTCAAAGCCGTTCTTTGATATGATGTATGCTACCGTAAGCAGCATGCTTGCAAAGTCCGGTAATGTTAATCACAGATTTCTTAAGGCAGGAGATTCGCCAAAGAAAGGAATTATTGTGATTACTGCCAACCGAGGTCTTGCAGGCGGATACAATGCCAATGTAGAGAAGCTGGTAACCCGGGGCGAATTCGTCCGAGAAGATGTAGTAATCTACAATGTTGGTACCAAGGGAGCGGAAGTGTTCCGCCGTAACGGATACGAGATTGCAGCGGATTACTCCGATGTGATCGAAAGTCCGTTGTATTCGGATGCAATTCGTATTGGAGAAGATGTGTTGCAGGATTTTACCGCCAATAAGATTGGTGAGATCTATCTTGCATATACAAGCTTTAAAAATACCGTAACTCATGTTCCGACCCTGATTAAGCTCCTTCCGGTGGACAAGTCCCTGATACAGGATGAGAATAATGATGATCATGTTCTGATGAATTATGAACCGGAAGAAGAGGGTGCATTGGATGTAATTATTCCTAAGTACATCAATAGTCTGATCTATGGTGCATTGGTGGAAGCCGTTGCCAGTGAGAACGGTGCCCGTATGCAGGCCATGGACAATGCAACCAGCAACGCGGATGAGATGATTGCAGATTTGTCATTGAAGTATAACCGCGCAAGACAGGGTTCCATTACGCAGGAATTAACAGAAATTATCGCAGGTGCGTCTGCAATAAGTTAAATAAAGGAGTGACAAAATGGCAGCTAATAATATCGGTAAGATTACACAGATTGTCGGCGCCGTACTTGATATCAAGTTCAGCGATGGCAATCTCCCGGAAATCAACACCGCCATTAAGATTAAAAGAAAAAACGGCGAAGAGTTAGTTGTTGAAGTATCACAGCATCTTGGTGATGACACGGTAAGATGTATCGCCATGGGTCCGACCGATGGTCTGGTACGTGGTATGGATGCAGAGAACACAGGTGCTCCGATTTCAGTGCCTGTCGGTGAGAATACCCTGGGACGTATTTTCAACGTATTAGGAAATCCAATTGATAATAAACCGGCTCCGGAGGGTGTTGAGTATTTTCCAATCCACAGAAAGGCTCCGGCATTCGAGGAACAGTCCACATCAACGGAAGTTCTGGAGACAGGTATCAAGGTCGTTGACCTTCTCTGTCCGTACCAGAAGGGTGGTAAGATCGGTCTCTTCGGTGGTGCCGGTGTAGGTAAGACCGTATTAATTCAGGAGTTGATTCGAAATATCGCCACAGAGCATGGCGGATATTCCGTATTTACAGGTGTAGGTGAGCGAACCAGAGAGGGTAATGACCTTTATCATGAAATGACAGAGTCCGGAGTTATTAACAAGACCACCATGGTATTCGGTCAGATGAATGAACCACCCGGGGCAAGAATGAGAGTAGGTCTTACAGGACTTACCATGGCAGAATACTTCCGTGACCAGGGTGGAAAGGATGTGCTTCTGTTCATCGATAATATTTTCCGTTTCACACAGGCCGGTTCAGAGGTGTCCGCACTTCTCGGACGTATGCCGTCAGCCGTTGGTTACCAGCCGACACTGCAGACCGAGATGGGTGCATTGCAGGAGCGTATTACATCCACAAAGAATGGTTCCATCACATCGGTACAGGCGGTATATGTACCTGCCGATGACTTGACGGATCCGGCTCCGGCAACAACATTTGCGCATCTGGATGCAACCACCGTACTTTCACGTTCCATCGTAGAACTTGGTATTTATCCGGCGGTAGATCCGTTGGAGTCTACATCAAGAATTCTGGATCCGCGTATCGTCGGTGAAGAGCACTATAAGGTAGCCCGCGGCGTTCAGGAAATTTTACAGAAATATAAGGAATTACAGGATATCATCGCGATTCTTGGTATGGATGAATTGTCCGAAGATGACAAGCTTCTTGTAGCAAGAGCACGAAAGGTACAGAGATTCCTTTCACAGCCATTCTTCGTTGCAGGACAGTTTACCGGTCTTGAGGGACGTTATGTTCCGCTGAGTGAGACCATTCAGGGCTTTAAGGAAATCCTTGAAGGAAAGCATGATGACGTTCCGGAAGGATACTTCCTTAACGCAGGTAACATTGATGATGTTTTAGCAAGGATGAAGTAGAGGTAGAGCGTATGGCAGGTAAATTATTTCATTTACAGATTATTTCACCTGACAGAGTCTTTTATGAAGGTGATGTGACGATGGTAGAATTCACCTCCAGCGAAGGCGACATGGGTGTTTATGCAGATCACATACCTCTCACAACGGTTCTTGTACCGGGAGTCATGACCATACATGAAGAGGATGGAATCAAGAAAGCAGCACTCCATTCCGGGTTTGTTACAATTCTTAAGGATAAGGTAACAATTCTTGCGGAGGTGGCAGAATGGCCGGAGGAAATCGACATCAATCGGGCCAACGAGGCACGAATCCGTGCAGAACGACGTCTTGGCGGAACTTCCGGTGAGTCGAACCTGAATCTTATGCGTGCGGAATTAGCACTAAAGAGATCCTTGACCCGAATCAAGTTGCTTAGTTAAGATGGATTCATTAAGCAATAAGAGCAAAGCAATATAAGAAATGAATAAAACCTTCCAGTTTGGAAATAATGTGAGATAACAAATCTCGATTATCAAACTGGGAGGTTTTTTATGTTTAAATTAAAAAAGAATCAAGACGGTAGAAAAACCATGGGAAAAACTCTGGATAAAAGAGCATGGAAAAAGACCATGATGAAGGTAGTTCTTGCAGTCTTTTTGTGGGCAATCACTATTGTGCGTATCGTGATTTACGGCAAAGAGGAAGGAGCACAGGAAACTCTGGTAAATGCATTTCACCAGATTCAGCTGAAGGAAATGTCGGCATCCATCAGCGCGGTGGGATTCTACTCAGATGTGTATTTAAGCGAGCAGGCCAAGGAGACCTTTGTAAAGGAACTTGGGTATGAGTTAGGGCTGAACTATTGTGATGTTTTTACACAGCGGGATGGAAACTTTTCGGTCAAAGGAATCCGCAAAGATGGAAAATACGCGAATACGGAGATTAAGTTAATAACCCATGAGGAAAAGATAACAGAAAATGTGCTGAATAGTAATCAATACATTTCCATCAAGATTGATTTGGGAAATAATCTGGATGCAGCCATGCAATATCAGAAAATTGTTAAAGACCTATATGCCGGGATGGATATGACTACAGATGTCACGGTAAATCTCACAGGATATCTTGAGGGAGAAGCGGATATGGCGCTTAAGAATCTGATTGCGGATCAGCTGATTGATGAGGTAGGGGGCCGAATTGTGGCAGAAAATCGAACCAATGACCTCTATACCATCTACGCATACACCGATAAAGTGGATGATTACATCAAGGTCAGCGGAAAGAAGATTAATCTCAATATCTCAGCATCCTATGATGAGGAGGCGGACCGTACTTATTTCTATGTTGCAACCCCTATCATCAATAGCGATTATTAAGAACAGCGCATTTAGGCACCATTTTATTTGCAACTCATATAATAAAATAAATGTATAATGTCAGGCGGGATTATTTTATGTTTGATGAGGACATGAAATCTGAATTTTGGCAAAATTCATTATTGCAGATGGACTATATGGGATTGTGGAATAATGAAAAAAGAGATGATTCCTATTTGTGGGAAATGTATCCACAAGAATCCAAAATACTTAGATCGCTGGCACAGGAAGCGTTGGATCTGGAGGATTATCGAGGAAGCTTTATCTATGATGAATATCCCGATAAGTTTCTATTCCTGCGCATGTCGGACCGGATTGCAAGACACTACGAAGAAGATTATGTAAAAAGAAATAAGAACGCTAATCAGACACCGGATGCCACTATGATGTTTGATGCCACCATGAAAAAATGGATCCGTGAAATGTCCCAGGTCATTCTGGCCAACGAAATTGAACGAAGAAGACGGCGCAGAACATTTTGGTAAATACGAATAAATATAGAATAAAAGGGTACATTATCCATAGTAGATGATGCATAGATCATCAAAAAATGAGAGAGGTAACAGCATGAAAGAATTAACAACCTCCTTACAGGATAATGTATCCCTTTTTAGTAAGATCCTGCGTATTGATAAGAATTTTGATCTCATTTACAAGGATATGGAGATTGACGGGGTTAAGGCAGGCTTTTTCTTTATTGATGGATTTGTGGACGATGGAATAATGCAAAGAATTTTGCAATATTTTTACGGATTAAAGAAAGAGGATCTGCAAAATGCAGATTATTTTTCCTCGGCGGGGCTTCCCTATGTGGAAGTGGATGTGGAGACGGATGTGGATACCATTGTCACCAATATTCTATCCGGTGTGGTGGGATTCTTTGTAGAGGGATTTGACAGGTGCGTTATGATTGACTGTCGCACCTATCCCATGCGAAGTGTGGACGAGCCCTGGAAGGACAAGGTCTTGCGGGGGTCCAGAGATGGATTTGTGGAGACACTGGTGTTTAATGTTGCATTAATCCGAAGAAGAATCAGAGATCCTAAGTTCTCGGTGGAGGTCATGCGTGTGGGGGAACGGTCCCGCAGTGATATTGCCCTCTGTTATATCGAAGACAAGGTGGACAAGAAGCTTCTAAATAAAATAAAAAACCGTCTAAAAAGCTTAAAGGTAGAGGCTCTTACCATGAATGTTGAGAGCGTGGCAGAGTGTCTTCTTCCCGGGAAATGGATCAATCCATTTCCCAAATACAAATATTCAGAGCGTCCGGATACAGCGGCAGCAGCGGTGTTTGACGGGAATATCGTGATGATGGTGGACAATTCTCCGGCAGTGATCATTATGCCAACTTCTGTTTTTGACATGTTGGAGGAGGCAGATGATTTTTACTTTCCGCCAATGGTGGGATGCTATTTGCGATTTAGCCGATTTGTCATTACTTTTCTTGCGGTATACCTTACTCCGGTCTGGCTGTTATTGATCAATAATCCCCGGTGGGTACCACCATGGCTGGAATTCATATTAATAACCGATGATATCACCGTGCCGGTTTTCTTCCAGCTAATGCTATTGGAACTGGCTATTGATGGACTTAAACTGGCAGCGGTGAATACCCCTAACGCCATATCTACCCCACTCAGTGTGGTGGCAGGTATTATCGTAGGAGAATATGCCATCAGCTCAGGGTGGTTTAATGCGGAAAGTATGTTGTATATGGCATTTATAACCATTGCAACTTATTCTCAGGCGAGCTTTGAAATGGGGTACGCATTAAAATTTGCCCGGATTGGGATACTGATTCTGACAGCGGTGTTTGATGTGTGGGGGTTCATTATCGGAACCATAATTACGATTGTGATGGTGGTATACAATCAAACCCTGTCCGGTAAGAGTTATATTTATCCCTTAATTCCATTTAATAAAGAGAAGTTAAAACGCAAGATATTCCGGGTGAGGCTGCCCCATGATTATCAATAGGAGGTAGAAAATGAGTGCATTAATTAAGGAAGTGACGGCAAGATCAATTCTGGATTCGAGAGGTAATCCCACGGTGGAGGCAGAAATAACCTTGTATGACGGAAGTAGTGGTCGGGCTGCGGTGCCAAGCGGAGCCTCCACCGGAAAATTTGAGGCCCTGGAACTGCGGGATTTTGATGAGAAGCGTTATCTTGGAAGGGGCGTGGAGAAGGCGGTAGAGATTGTAAATACTGAAATCCGTGGGGCCATTAAGGACCGTGACGCCTCACATGTTAAAACAATAGATGATTTAATGATCGCTCTGGATGGAACCAAAGATAAGAGCAAGATTGGAGCCAATTCCATGTTGGCGGTATCACTGGCAGCCTGCAGGGCAGCAGCAGGCTCCATGAGCCTTCCTCTGTATCGGTATCTGGGTGGTGTCACCGGACTTCGGATGCCTGTGCCGATGTCCAATATCTTAAATGGCGGGTGTCACTCCTCCAATAATATTGATATTCAGGAATTTATGATTATGCCGGTGGGAGCCTGCTGTTTTAAGGAAGGACTGCGCTGGTGCGTGGAAATTTATCATGTGCTGGGTCGGACTTTTAAGGAGCGGGGACTCTCTACGGCAGTGGGAGATGAGGGTGGCTATGCGCCGGATCTTTCCGGCAATGAAGAGGCTATTGAGGTGATTATGGAGGCTGTGGAGAAAGCAGGATACGTCATGGGCAGGGATATCATGATTGCCCTGGATGCAGCAGCCAGTGAATGGAAGACGGATCGGGGATATTTACTTCCGAAGAAAAAGACAGAGTATTCAAGGGAAGAAATGATTCATTATTGGGAAAATTTATGTGAGAAATATCCGATTTGTTCCATCGAGGATCCTCTGGGTGAGGAGGATTGGGAAGGCTGGGAAATAATTACCCGGCGTTTGGGAAACAAAGTACAGCTGGTAGGAGATGATTTATTTGTTACGAACACTGAAAGACTACAGTATGGAATTGATCATCGATGTGGTAATTCTATACTTATTAAGCTTAATCAGATCGGGACAGTTTCGGAAACGATAGCGGCGGTAAAGATGGCCCGGGAAGCAGGGTACACAGCCATAATTTCCCACCGATCCGGAGAGACGGAAGATACTTTTATAGCAGACCTTGCGGTAGCATTGTGTACCGGTCAGATTAAGACGGGGGCGCCCTGCAGAAGTGAGAGAACAGCAAAGTACAACCAATTACTGCGTATTGAAGAGGAATTAGGAAAATTAAGTTCCTATGGTAATCCGTTTCGTCGATAAATAATAACTTTTTAAGAGTCCTTGAGGGGAATCATATGGTTGGCAGATTGTGAGCATATGATTTATCTTGAGGGCTTTTTTGATTGCCCGGGATACATATGAGAAAATGCTTCGCTATAGAAAATAATTATAACCAGTGGTATTTTTTACATATTTGATAATATAAGCATCCCGTGCTATAATCAACCATGTAATCAAGAAGGAGGAAGCCAAGATATGTCGACAATCGTTAAGCTTGAACATCTTAGAAAAGATTACGCGGTGGGAAAAGATTACATCACCGCATTAAATGATATTAACCTGGAAATTGAATCCGGTGAAGTATTCGGAATCATCGGTGCCAGCGGTGCCGGTAAGAGTACCCTGGTACGCTGTCTGAATCTTCTGGAGAAGCCAACCGAAGGTCATGTATACTTTGAGGACAGAGATCTGGCGAAACTCTCCACAAGGGAATTAAATATTGCAAGACAATCCATTTCCATGATCTTTCAGCAGTTCAATCTGTTGATGCAAAGGAGTGTTCTAAAAAATGTAATGTTTCCGATGGAAATCGCTAAGGTGCCGAAGGGAGAACGTAAGAAAAAGGCGTTGGAACTTCTGGAACTGGTGGGGCTTTCGGATAAAGCCAATGTATATCCTGCACAGCTGTCCGGCGGACAGAAGCAGAGAGTGGCCATCGCCAGAGCCCTGGCAAACAATCCGAAGGTGCTTCTTTGTGATGAGGCTACCAGTGCGCTGGATCCAACCACCACCAGAGAGGTGCTGGCGCTTCTCAAGGAAATTAATCAAAAACTTGGAATAACCATTATCATTATCACACATGAAATGATGGTCATTGAAGAGATCTGTAACCGCGTGGCTATCATTGCGGACAGTAAAATCGCAGAGATCGGACCGGTGCAGGAGATTTTTGCAAAACCGACAACCGAGGCAGGAAGAAAATTGGTTTATCCGGATGGTGAGCGTAATCCGGACTTTGGAAGGGGACGGTGTATTCGAATTGTATTTGATGGACGATCTTCTTTTGAACCGGTGATTGCCAATATGATTCTGGATTGTAAAGAAGTGGTGAACATTATCTATGCTAATACCAAGAATATCAATGGTATTGCAACGGGTGAGATGGTATTGCAGTTGCCGGATGAAGATAAGGCTTATGAGAAAATATTTGCTTATCTTAAGGCGAGGAATCTGGTAGTGGAGGAGGTAAAGAATTATGTTTGATCAGGCCGTCATTGATATGATCATCAAGGGATTTTGGGATTCCATTTATATGACTTTCATGTCCACGATATTTGCATATTTCTTCGGACTTCCGCTGGGAATTATTCTGGTAGTGACGGATAAGGATGGAATTAAACCCATACCATGGCTCAATTCCATTTTAGGATTTATTGTAAATATTTTGAGGTCCGTACCATTTTTGATTTTATTAATTACCATTATTCCATTTACAAGATGGGTGGTTGGTACATCCATCGGTGCAAATGCAACCATCGTTCCACTGGTAGTGGCTGCAGCACCATTTATTGCAAGAGTTGTGGAATCCTCATTAAAGGAAGTAGATAAAGGTGTTATTGAAGCAGCACAATCCATGGGAACATCCACATTTCAGCTGATTTATAAGGTATTATTGCCGGAAGCCGGTCCATCCCTTATTGTGGGTGCGGCGTTGGCGGTAACCACCATCCTTAGTTATTCGGCATTGGCAGGATTTGTTGGTGGCGGTGGACTTGGCGATATTGCTATCCGTTATGGTTACAATCGATATCAGACGGATATCATGTTAGTTACGGTCGCACTACTCGTTGTTATTGTTCAGGTGCTTCAGGAAGCAGGAATGAAGCTTGCCAAGATCAGTGACAGGAGAAAACGATAGATTAATATTTGCCCAGAGCAAAAAGAGGAGGAAAAATTATGAAAAAATTAGTATCACTTTTACTTGTTTCTGTTTTTGCGTTATCATTGACAGCATGCGGAAATAAGAACCAGCAGGCAACACAGGCAACAACAGAAGCAGTGACAACAGAAGCCGGCAGTGCAGCAGGCGCAGAACAGACCACGGCTGCAACTGACAATAAGGAACTTGTAAAGCTTACGGTAGGTGCTTCAACAACACCTCATGCAGAGATTCTTGCAGAGGTAGTGGATGATTTAAAGGCAGCAGGTTATGATCTGAATATTGTAGAATTCACAGATTATGTACTTCCAAACACATCTCTTGAGGATGGAAGTCTTGATGCCAACTATTTCCAGCACAAGCCATACCTTGATAACTTCAACACTGAGAACAAGACACATCTTGTATCCGTTGCAGCAATTCACTATGAACCATTTGGTATCTACGCAGGTAAGAGCACCTCTTTGGCAGATCTTCCGGAAGGTGCTAAGATTGCAGTTCCAAATGATACGACAAACGAAGCAAGAGCACTTCTCTTACTTGAGCAGGAAGGCCTGATTAAGTTAAAGGAGGGTGTAGGCCTTGAGGCAACCGTTAAGGATATCGCTGAAAATCCTAATAAGTATGAAATCGTAGAGCTTGCAGCAGAGCAGGTAGCACGTTCACTTCCGGATGTTAATGTTGGTGTCATCAATGGTAACAACGCTCTTGCAGCCGGCCTTAACGTAGCTAAGGATGCCATTGCCAAGGAAGCTTCCGATTCAATTGCAGCACAGACTTATGCAAACATCATCGCTGTTAAGGAAGGAAATGAACAGAATCCTGGTGTTGTAGCATTGATCGAGGCATTACAGTCCGACCATGTTAAGAAATTCATCGAAGAGAAGTATGAGGGATCTGTAGTACCTACTTTCTAAGAAAATGAAATAACCTCAATCAGAATTGGTTTAAATAAGAGATTTGCACAATTTATAACATAAAGAAATTCCCAAGTCGTAACCTTGCGGCTTGGGAATTTTTGTTTGTTTTATTATATTATCTGCCAAGGGTTTTTCTCACCATTATAATGGTAAAGGCAGCTTAGAATCGAGTGTTCCACCATATCGCTCACCGCCATATCTGTGTAGAATGCAGTGTGTGGTGTCATAATCACATTTGGTAAAGAATTAAGAATTGCCATGGTATGATGACCAACCGGCTGATATTTATAATCCTGATAGTAAATGGCAGATTCATTTTCTATAACATCTAAAGCGGCTGCAGCCACTTTCCCATTTTCCACCGCTTCAATCAGCGCATCGGCATCAATTAAAGTGCCCCGGGCGGTGTTGATCATCGTGACACCGTCCTTCATCAGTGAAAATGCATTACGGTCGATCATATGATAATTTTCATCATTTCCGGGGATATGGAGCGTAATGATATCTGCGGTGCGGTACAATTCACTAAGAGTCACATACTCCGCATATTTCTTCACCTCTTCCTTAGGAAATGGATCATAGGCGATAATCTTACAACCAAAACCGGATAAATTCTCAATGACTTTACAACCAATTTGTCCGGTGCCGATCACACCCACGGTCTGTGTGCGAAGCTCATGTCCCCGGACCTTGGCAAGGGAATAATCCTGCCCCAGACTGCGCATCATAATGGTCTTTGCCTTGCGATTCGCCATCAACATTAACATAATAGCGTACTCTGCAACACTGTTGGGAGAGTAGGTTACATTGCCTATACCCATACCAATCTCTTTGGCGTGTTTGGTATCAATATGATCGAAACCGACGGTTCGCGTGGATATAAATTTTATCCCTGCCTGCTTTAACGCATCCAATAGTTCACTGTCAATGGGAGTGGTAATGATGGAGGCGCAGTCGCATCCCTTTGCCAGCGGAATGGACTTTAAGGACGGCGGATCATTGATATAGACAGGGTCTACCTGATATTGTTTGCAGAATTTGGTGAAGAACGTTGCTTCATCGGGTCTGTGGTTAAATACAGCTAATTTCATAATGGTTCTCCCGAAATAAAATTATAATATTAATATAACTTGAAACTATCCTTGTCCAATTCCTCCTCGCTGAATATCATTTCACCTTCGGAGCTCTGGGCAACACGTTTGCTGCTTAATGCAACGTGATCCATATAGTCTACAAAGAGATCAATTTCATCAATACCTGCTTCTTTGGCGAATTTTCGGATAAAAGGCTGTGCGGCCTCAGCAACCTTAAAATTCGGATTATTTTTGCTTAATTCTTCAATTTCAGCATCTATTTTCCTTACAAGTTCTCTCGAAATTTCGTTCATTATTCTATCTCCATTCAAATAATACTAGATGTAAGCACTTTTTGATAAACTTTAGTGTGCATCCCTTAGAAATAATAGCACAAAAAAGGTGCAACATCAAGGGACCCGGGGCGTCATAAAAACAAATAAAATTAGACGGATAATCTATTGTTATATTTGTACTAAAAGTGGTACAATATATAACAGTTACCAACAATTAATTAAAGCAGAACGTGATCATTAAGGAGGTAGTAGAATGCAGTTTGAAACATTACAACAGGATATGATTGCTGCCATGAAGGCACGGGATAAGGCAAGAAAGGATGCAATTGCGGTATTGGTTTCCGCAGCGAAGAAATTAGCAATCGATAACGGTTGCAGGGAGAATATTCCGGAGGATTTGGTGAATCAGGCCATTCAGAAGGAAATCAAGAGTGTGAAGGAACAGATTGAGACCTGCCCGGCAGATCGTACAGAATTGTTGGAAGAATTTAATGTAAGACTTGCGGTAATGTCGGAGTATGCACCGAAGATGCTGTCTGCAGAAGAAGTGAAAAACATTCTGATGGATAAATTCGGAGAGGTTATTGCGACAAAGAATAAGGGACAGATCATGAAGGCTGTCATGGGTGAACTTAAAGGCAAGGCAGATGGTAAGGTAATCAATGAGGTTGTAGCTGAACTTTGTAAATAATAGAAATGGGGTTTTATTATGGGAATTGATGAGCTTTTACAGAACATTGAACATATTGAAGACGAGATTACGGAATGTTATACCGAGCTTGGCAGGCAGTTTTATGAGAAGGAAACGGGCAATGCAAAGCAGAATTTCCCGGAGATCGCAGAAAGAATCACGGAGAGAAAAGACAAGATCAGTGAAATTAGAAAACAAATTAATCTGATTAAAGGGATTGTTATATGTGAGCACTGCGGGGCAGAGGTCAAGAACACACATACCTTCTGTCATGAGTGTGGACATAAGATGAAGACGGTCCATGAGGATGTGCCGAAGGGATTTGTTCTTTGCGGCAATTGTAATGCTGTGGTTTCAGAGGATGCCAAATTCTGTTTCTGCTGCGGCATGAAGATTGGCAGCGAAATCAACCATGAACCGGCGGTTGAAGAGGTTAAATCAATTGAAGAGGTGGCTGATCAAACAGTGGAACCGGTAGCTGAACCGGCGGTTGAACTTGTTGATTTTGAAAAGGTCACGGAACCTGAGGAAGAAATACCGGAATTGACACTTGCCGAGGAAACTGCCGCAACAGCGGAAGTGATGGAAGAAAAGAACCGGGAGAAGGAAGCGGTTGCGATTCCTGAGGCGCCGGTGAGAAAAAATATATTCGCAGCTTTTGCTAAGAAAGAACAGGAGACGGGAAGAACCTGTCCACAGTGTGGCGAGCCGTTGAATGAGGATGATACATACTGTATTGCCTGTGGAGCAATTTTCTCCGTTCCCAAAATGGAGACAGAGTTTTAGTTGAAGACATATTAAAAGGGGATCTGCGGAAATTTTCGCAGGTCCCCTTTTTGAAATTGTTATAGATATTGTGAATCAACTTATGAATTCAAATTCCATATTTCAGGGTCTATGCCCCGCCACGAACCGGCCAGCGGGGTATATTTCGCATATTTTGGAATCCATACCCCGCCACGAACCGGCCAGTGGGGTATATTTCGCATATTTTGGAATCTATACCCCGCCACGAACCGGCCAGCGGGGTATATTTCGCATATTTTGGAATCCATACCCCACCACGAACCGGCCAGCGGGGTATATTTCGCATATTTTGGATTCTATGCCCCGCCACGAACACGAGGACGGGGAATATATCAAACAATTTGCATCTCATACCCCGCAGGCGGAGAGTTTCGCAAGCGAAACTCTTAAATCATATAATTACATCTCGGCAATTACTTCCACAGATTTTTCGCTGCTTACCGGAATAATATTGCCGGCAACCTCTACGCCATCAACGATGAGCTTCTTGATGCCCTTCTGGGCATTGGAAGGATTCTTGATGGTGATATTGTAGTCTGTGCCACGGAAGGTTCTCTTAACCTTTAACTCCTTGAACTGCGCAGGAAGACATGGGTCGATCATCAATCCGTCCAGGCTTGGACGAACACCTAAGATATACTGTGAAGCACTTAGGAACGTCCAGGCTGCAGTACCGGTTAACCAGCTGTTCTTTGCTTCGCCGTGATGAACAGCGTCCTTACCGGCAATCATCTGTGAGTATACATAAGGTTCTGTACGGTGAATATCACTGATTTCCTCAATGTATGCAGGACAGATCTTAGCATAGGTCTCAAATGCACGGTCGCCATCGCCGATCACGGTCTCTGCAACCGTTACCCAAGGATTGTTGTGGCAGAAGATTCCGGCATTTTCCTTATATCCCGGTGGGTAGGAAGAAACTTCGCCAAGCTCCAGGTGATAATCTTTGTAAGCAGGCTGAAGAAGAACGATACCATACTTGGTGTCGAGGATATTCTTCACAGATTCCATGGCCTTCTGGGCCTTTCCTTCCTTCACGCCGATACCGGCAAGTACACAGAATCCCTGTGGCTCGATATAGATCTGGCCGTCCTCGCATTCCTTTGAACCAACCTTATTGCTGTTTGCGTCGTAAGCACGTAAGAACCATTCCCCATCCCAGCCGGCGTCAAGAACGGTGTCGTACATTTTCTGAACCTCTGCACGAACGGATTTGGCTTCATCCGTAAGACCTACGTGATCACAAAGCTCTGCATATTCATTGCCATATTTAACAAACATACCTGCGATAAATACAGATTCTGCAACCGGTCCTTCGGAAGGTCCGGTGGTCTGGAAGGATTCACCCGGCTCCTTAGAGAAGCAGTTTAAGTTCAAACAATCATTCCAGTCTGCACGACCGATGAGCGGAAGATTGTGTGGGCCAAGGTGAGTTAAAGTATAGTTAAATGAACGGCGAAGATGCTCCATTAAGGAGGTGGCCTTGCTCATATCATTATCATAAGGTACCGTCTCATCCAGAATGCCGAAATCACCGGTTTCACGAATGTATGCAGCAGTACCTGCAATCAACCATAATGGGTCATCGTTAAATCCACTACCCACATCCATATTACCCTTCTTGGTAAGTGGCTGGTACTGATGATATGCACTGCCATCCTCAAACTGTGTGGAAGCGATATCAATGATACGTTCTCTTGCACGATCCGGAATCAAATGTACGAAACCGAGAAGATCCTGACAGGAATCACGGAATCCCATACCACGACCGATGCCGGATTCATAGTAGGAAGCGGAACGTGACATATTAAATGTAACCATACACTGATATTGGTGCCAGATATTAATCATACGGTCAAACTTTTCGTCATCCGATTTTACGGTTAACTTATTAAGAAGTCCGTCCCAGTGAGCCTTAAGGACTGCAAGCGCTGCATCAACCTTCTCCACGGTGTCAAACTTTGCAAGCATTTCATGGGCAGGTTTCTTATTAATAACACCCTGAGACTCCCATTTCTGATCTTCAGGATTTTCCACATAACCGAGAACGAATACGTAAGTCTTAGACTCGCCGGCATTCAGGGAAACATTTAATTGGTGGGAACCGATTGGAGCCCAGCCGCTGGCCTTGGAATTACCGGCCTTGCCGTTAACAACAACATCGGGACGGTCAAAGCCATTGTATGCACCCAGGAAGGTATCCCGGTCTGTATCAAAACCATCCACCGGTGTATTGACACTGAATATAGCATAGTGGTTACGTCTTTCACGATACTCGGTTTTGTGATAAATCGTAGAACCTTCGATTTCAACTTCACCAATACTTAAGTTACGCTGGAAGTTGGTCATATCGTCCATGGCGTTCCAGAGGCAGAACTCGATGAAAGAGAAGAGCTTAAGGTCTTTCTTGTCGGTTCCTTCATTGGTAATGGTCACTTTATGAACTTCACAGTTATTATTAATAGGAACAAATGCGGTCACTTCTGTCTTAACATTGTTCTTCTTGCCGGTGAATACGCTGTAACCCATACCGTGACGGCAGCTGTATTCATCAAGTTCCGTTTTGGTAGGCTGCCAGCCCGGATTCCAGATCGTGCCATTATCATTAATATAGTAGTAATGTCCGCCGGTATCATAAGGAACATTGTTGTAGCGATATCTTGTGAGACGAAGAAGCTTCGCATCCTTATAAAAAGAATATCCGCCACAAGTGTTAGACATGAGTGTAAAGAAACTCTCGCAACCTAAGTAGTTAATCCAAGGAAGCGGAGTTTTAGGTGTTGTAATGACGTATTCACGATTCACGTCATCGAAATGTCCAAATTTCATAAAACATAATCTCCATTCAAGGTTATTACGAAAACGATTTAGCTAAATGAAAAAAGAACCTCCAAAAGATTAATGGAAATATATCCACTGCTTTAAATATATTAAAAAACACGAATAAAATCAAGATTTATTTATATTATTTTATTAGGAAATATTACCGACATTTTTGGAAAAATGAATAGCAACTTTTTTCAATAAAGGGGGAAATATGCCCGGAAGCGTTATTTTTTTATCATTTTTGCCCTAAATTGCTGTTAATAATACAACATATTATACAAAATTACCTATAAATATCAAAAAAATAGTTGCTTTTATTGTCAAAGTGTTGTAATATAAAAACACGAAAACGATTAAGTAAATGACAAGTTACCGAATGTACACAGATCTCGAAGGCAGGAATGGAATGGTATCAGTAAAAGACATCGCAGCAGAGTGCAAGGTTTCCGTTGCTACTGTGAGCAAAGCATTAAATGGTTATAGTGATATAAGCGAAGAAACGCGGAATATGATCAAGACCAAAGCTGCCGAGATGGGGTATCTTCCGAATATGGCGGCGGTAACGCTAAAGACCAATCGGACGTACAACATCGGAGTAATATTTGAAGATGCAGCGAACAGCGGATTGAGGAATGAATATTTTGCAAGGGTTCTGCAAGGGGTTCGTACCCAGGCAGAGATGTCGGGATACGGTATCTCATTCATTACCAACCGGATCGGTGGAAAGAAAATTACTTATAGTGAATATTGTCGGTATCGGCAATTCGACGGTGTGATTATCGCATGTACAGATTTTAATGATGCACAGGTGGTGGAACTCGTTGGAAGTGGCGTACCCATTGTCACTATAGATCATATTTTCAGCAATACCATTTCGGTAATGTCAGATAACGTCAAAGGTATCCGGGATTTGATGGAGTATGTTTATTCAATGGGACACCGCAGGATTGCATATATACACGGCGGGGATTCCACAGTGACGAGAGATCGGCTGACGAGCTTTTATCAGTGTGTGGAACGTCTGGGCCTTCATATTCCACCGGAATATACAATGGAGTGCAAGTATCGTGATACAGTACGTGCTGCCAAATGTACCAGAAAACTTCTGGACATGGAAGAACGGCCGACCTGCATTTTATATCCGGATGATTATACCGCGATGGGCGGAATTGGCGTTATTAAGAAGCGCGGGCTTCAAATTCCGGAAGATATATCGGTGGTAGGATATGACGGAATCAGTTTTACATCCGTACACGATCCGAAGATTACAACTCTGGAGCAGTCCAGCGAAAAGATGGGCCGGGAGGCCGTATCACACTTAATTGAACTTATTGAGAAACCGAAGACCACATTGATTGAGCGATATGTGATCCCAGGGGACGTTTCAATAGGAAATTCCGTGAAAAATCTTCAGGCGTAAGGAGACACGGAGAATAATTTATTCCGCAGAAAGTGAGAATACTTTCTGTACCAGCCCGTGAGGCAGAAGGAGGAAAAATATGAGAAAGTTTAAAAAGGTAATGGCTCTGTCATTAGCGACAATCATGACAGTAGCATCGCTTGCAGGATGCGGTTCCAAGTCCGGCGCAGCAGCAAGCTCAGTAACAGATGGTGGAAAGGTTTTAAACATCTATGTATGGAATGAAGAGTTTAAGAGCAGAGTTACAGATCACTATCCTGGATATGAGAAGGTAGATGACACAACAGGTAAGATCGGCGATGTAACAGTTAAGTGGAACATTACTCCAAGTAAGGATATGGCATACCAGAAGAATCTTGATGCAACATTACAGAAGCAGGCTTCAGCGGCAGCGGATGATAAGATTGATATCTTCCTGGTAGAAGCTGACTATGCATTAAAGTATGTGGATACAGATTATACAGTAGCAGTTAAGGATCTTGGAATTGCAGATACTGACCTTGCTAACCAGTATCAGTACACCAAGGATATTGTAACAGACTCTAAGGGAGTTCTTAAGGGTGTTTCATGGCAGGGATGTCCTGGTGTATTAATTTACAGCAGGGAAGTAGCTAAGGATGTATTCGGAACAGATGATCCTGCTAAGGTTCAGGAAAAGGTTAAGGATTGGGATACATTCAACAAGACAGCAGAAGAAGTTAAGGCTAAGGGTTACTACATGGTATCCGGTTATGATGATACATACCGTGTATTCTCTAACAACGTATCCGGCAAGTGGGTACAGGACGGCAAGGTTGTTATCGATCCGGCATTAATGTCATGGGTTGAGCAGACCAAGGATTTTACAGAGAAGGGTTACAACAATAAGTCATCACTTTGGGGTGATACATGGAACAAGGGATTCTATGCAGATGGAAAAGTATTCTGCTACTTTGGACCGGCTTGGTTCGTAGATTTCTGTATGCAGGTTGATGATTCTAAGTCTATTGCTGCCAACGGCGGTTGGGCTGCAACAGAAGGTCCACAGGGCTTCTTCTGGGGTGGTACATGGATCTGTGCTGCGAACGGAACCGATAACAAGACTCTTGTAGCTGATATTATGAAGCAGTTAACAACCAATGAAACAATCATGAAGGAAATCGTAGTTGCTGATAACGATTTCGTAAACAACAAGCCGGCAATGGAAGCAATGGCAGCGGATACATCTTACAAGAATGCAGTACTCGGCGGACAGAATCCATTAGCAATGTTCTGTGCAGGTGCTGAAAAGATTGACTTAAGCAACTTATCTGCATACGATCAGGGATGTAATGATACATTCCAGGCTGCTATGAAGGATTACTTCGATGGTAATGCAACACTTGATGATGCTCTTGCAAAATTCAAGAAGGACATCGTTGTTAAGTTCCCGGAATTAAAGGCTGAATAATTATTTATTAAGTTTTAATAAGTTAGGATGTTTAGAGGAACATGCCTGCTCCACAGCGGGGCAGGCATGTTTTGTCTTATAATTCGGGTTGAAGGAGTGATCACATGAAAGATTCCCAGAATAAAAAACAGGGAAAAAGCAAGGTTGTCAGATATAACAAATGGGGATACATTTTCTTAGCTCCTTTTGTTATTGTGTATCTTGTTTTTCAGTTAGTACCGTTACTTAATACTATTTACAGCAGTTTTTTCGAGAACTATTATGCAATGGGTGGACTCGTTCAGGTGGGTCCGAATTTTGTTGGATTGGATAATTATAAAACTATTTTTTCTACTTCGGAGTTATTTAAGTATACTGAAAATACTTTGATTATGTGGATTATTGGTTTTGTTCCACAGATTATTGTTTCGTTGATGCTTGCTCAGTGGTTTTCTGACGTAAGATTAAAGTTAAGATGTAGTGGTTTCTTTAAAACAGTTATTTATTTGCCAAATCTTATCATGGCATCCGCATTTTCGATGTTGTTCTTTGCACTGTTCTCAGATACAGGTCCGATTAATGCAATGCTTGTGAATATGGGAATTATCGATGAACCATTCCGTTTTTTTGCAAGTATTACAGCATCAAGAGGCCTGGTTGGTTTTATGAACTTCCTTATGTGGTTTGGCAATACAACAATTCTTCTTATGGCGGGTATTATGGGTATTGATGTATCCTTATTTGAGGCTGCCGAAGTTGATGGCGCAAGTTCGTGGAAGCGTTTTACAAAGATTACACTTCCATTGTTAAAGCCAATTCTTATTTATGTAGTAATTACATCAATGATTGGTGGTATTCAGATGTTCGATGTACCGCAGATCCTGACAAAGGGTGAAGGTACTCCGGTTGAATCAACAATGACATTGATTATGTATTTGAATAAACATCTGTATAGTAAGAATTATGGTATGGGTGGTGCCCTGTCAGTATTCCTGTTTGTGGTTACCGCAATACTTAGTTTGATAATATACAGTTTTATGTATAGAGATACAAGCGGAAAAGCTAAGAAAAAGGTAAAATAATTAATAGGAGGATTAGTCATGAGTAATGAGATAAATAATAAAGTGAATGCTGGTCTTTCTATTAAAGCCAGACGATTCATTGCATATATTGTACTTGTTTTTTTAACAATTCTGTGTTTATTCTGGTTCTATGTGCTGTTTATCAATGCAACCAGAGGACATGCGCAAATTCAGTCAGGATTTTCGTTCCTTCCGGGGGATCAGTTTGGGAAGAACTGGCACAATCTGGTTACCGGAACACAGCCAATTTTATCCGGTATGTTTAACAGTATATTTGTATCAGGTATGTGTGCATTGTTATCTACGTATTTTTCAGCAATGACTGCATATGCCATTCATGTATATGATTTTAAGGGCAGAAAGATTATGTTTACATTCATCCTTGCAATCATGATGATTCCTACACAGGTAACGGCGTTAGGATTTATCCAATTCATGGATACATTAGGGTTAACGAATACATTTATTCCATTGATCGTTCCGACCGTTGCGGCACCGGTTACTTTCTATTATATGAAGCAGTACATGGAAAGTACACTGCCACTGTCCATTATTGAAGCTGCAAGAATCGATGGTTCGGGCGAGTTCAGAACCTTTAACACAATCGTTATTCCTCTTATGAAACCTGCGATTGCGGTTCAGGCAATATTTACATTTGTTCAGAACTGGAACAATTACTTTATGCCGGCGCTTATTCTTAAGTCCGATAAGATGAAGACACTTCCGATTCTTATCGCACAGTTAAGAGATGCGGACTGGTTGAAGTTTGATATGGGTCAGGTGTATATGATGATTGCATTCTCAATCTTCCCGGTAATTATTGTATATATTTGTTTGTCAAAGTATATCGTACAGGGTGTTGCCCTTGGTGCGGTTAAGGGTTAAAAGGGAAATTTCTTACTTGAAACTTTTATAAAAGGTGGTGTCGGATGGTTTTGTTGTCAGCTATCCGGCACCGCTTTTTTGTGCTTTAGCATATTCTTTATAGTAATTCCTGCAAAAAGATATTTATTGATGGGAGTGTTAGTGTTATAATGGCATCGGACAGAATGCCTGCGAAGGCAGGGATTGATTAAATTAATAAAAGGAACAAATATGGATATTAATGAATTATTGGATAAATTTATAAATAAAGAGCTTGTGGACATTATACTTAGTAATCCGAAGAATAAAGAGGTGGCATCCAAAATTAAGATTCGCCCGATGATCATAAAGGATTCATTGAATTATCAGGCCACAAGTTATGTGGGAAATCAGGTTCTACATGATAATTATAGTGAAGTCGTATTAAGAAATAAGCTTAAGGATTGGATTGTAAATGAGTACAAGCAGGCACAGTTTGCGGCGAAAAGCTGCAGTGCCACGGTACTATCCGGAAAGAAGGGCAATCTGACGATTAAAGTGCAGCGCAAGGCCCCGGCAAGAGTACAGGCTCCTTTAAGTCACAACCGTGAGAAGAAGTATATTCTGGAAGAAGGAAAGCCGGTACCTTTTCTTGTGGATCTTGGCGTTATGACACCGGAGGGAAAAATCGTCAAAGCCCGCTATGACAAGTTTAAGCAGATTAACCGATTTTTGGAATTTATTGAAGATATTCTTCCAAATCTTGATCCCCAAAAGACTCAGACCATCATTGATTTTGGATGCGGGAAATCCTACCTTACATTTGCCATGTATTACTATCTTAAGGTGCTCCGGGGTTATAAGGTCAATATCATTGGCCTGGACTTAAAACGTGATGTTATGGAACACTGTCAGAAACTGGCAGAAAAGTACGGCTATCATGACCTTCGTTTTCTCACGGGGGACATCGCCGATTACAATGATGTGGACAAAGTCAATATGGTGGTGACACTTCACGCCTGTGATACAGCCACCGATTATGCCCTTTATAAAGCAGTCAAATGGGATGCGGATGTCATTCTTTCCGTACCATGTTGTCAGCATGAGGCCAATGGACAGATTAAGAATGAAGAATTGCAGAGCATTTTCCGATACGGCATACTGAAAGAAAAGATGGCAGCACTGATAACGGATGGGATTCGTGCCAATCTGCTGGAGGAACAGGGATATAAGGTGCAGATACTGGAATTTATCGATATGGAGCACACCCCAAAAAATCTCTTGATCCGTGCAGTGAAAGAACGCAGAAAAGAAGGAACTATGGGGAAGACAAAGGAGAAAAGTGCAAGATCGGTGGAGGAATTTCTCTCATTAGATCTTACATTGGACCGGTTACTGGACGGAAGACAGGAATAAGGTATAGGGATCAAGTCCGGGATTAATATCAATGGGTTAGTAAGGGAAAAAAGAGAAGTAATATGGAAGAAAAGTTTGGAGTTATCAAATCAATCGTAATAGGGATCTTATTTGTGGGAGTTCTGGTGACGACCTTTCTGACCTCCTATGAAGGGGTGGGGGAAGAAATGTATACCACATTTCAGAGCTCCAACATTCCGGTGCTCTATATGCAGACGGAAGGAGGGAAGCTGATCAATCCTGCATATGGTTATAAAACGCAGATTGATGCCAGGGAAATGTTTGCAGGTATTACCCCCCTTTATGAAAACAGGGACGTCAATGTGTACTTCTATAACTATGGATCAAAGATCATTGGATTGTCCTATCAGGTAAGAGACATTGAGAGTGATCAGCTTCTGGAAGATACAACGGTTAAAAATGTTGTAAACCAGGATGATTATGCCGGTGCAACGCTGAACATTAAGAACTTAATCGAGAAGGACAAAGAGTATTTGCTTACCCTGACGGTCAATACGGACAAGGATACGGATATTCACTATTACCAGAGGATCCTCTGGACGGATAACTTAAAATTGGATGAGAAACTGGATTTTGCCTTGACATTTAACGCATACACCTACAACAAAGACCAGTTGTCCAATATTTCAAAATGGATTGAAACCAATGAGACGGGTGACAACACGAATTTTGGCCGTGTTAATATATATTCTACGAGAGCACAGATTGGCTGGGGGGATTTAAATCCCCGTATTGAAGGTAATGTGACACCGGTTATCTGGGATATTACCCCGACGAGTGCACAGATTGGGCTGAATTATCGCGTGGTAACCTCCATGAGTAGTACGGAATATGAGGCATATACCGTTAAGGATTATTATCGTCTGGCACAGCGGGGAGATACTATTTACCTTATGGATTATGAGCGCGAGGCCAATCAGATCTTTGATGCCTATAATGACCTTCAGTCCAGCGGACGAATTAATCTGGGTGTTAAGAGTGAGCTAAAGGATATTGAGGCGAAGGCCAACCAGACCGGAAAGGCATCGTATTTTGTACAGAACGGAAATCTCTGGTGCTATTCCAGAAACGATAACAAATTTACCAATGTGTTTTCCTTTGGTTCCGGAACGGACTACCGGGGACGGGAACTGTTGGAAAATCACGAGATCCGGATTATTGATGTGGACGGGGATGGCAATGCATACTTCTCTGTCAGCGGATATATGAACGGTGGTGAACATGATGGATACATGGGACTGTCATTGTTTTACTACAACTATTCGGACAATATCGTAAAAGAACTTTTATTTATTCCGATTGATCTTTCCTTTACCATGATGCGGGGAAATGTGGGAGATATATCCTATGTGGTGGGAGATCTGTATTACGTTAAGATCAATCAATATTTATATTCCATTGATCTTGTCAGTGGAGAATATATGAAGATCACGGATCAGCTTTATGATGACACCTATGCCGTCAACACATCGGGAACACGAATTGCGTACCATACGAACCATGAGGTTAACGAAGCCCGGGAAATCACTATTTTTGATCTGGAGACGGGAACGAAGAAACAAATTAACGGACAAAGTTATGGCGGCGGAAAGAAAACGGATTATGTAAAAATTATCGGATACATCAATGATGATCTGGTATATGGTCTGATTGAGCCTTCGGATGTCGCTGTGGTGGATGGATTTAATATGATTCATCCGATGTACCGTGTGGTGGTTATCAGTAATGAATATGACCTCATAAAGCGTTATGAGGATGATAACACCTATGTATATGATACGGAAATTGATGGTATGCGTGTAACCCTTTACCGTGTGGCGAAAACCGAGGGGGGTGGCTACGAGACCATTAGTATCGACCAGCTTCTGAATAAAGAAGAAAATACCAATAACAATCACATTTTTACAGAAATTGTTACCACTTCCCGCAGGGAAAAGGAACTGTATCTGAACATTCCTACCTCGTCGGGTAGCCTGGAAACACTGGCGGTGCGTTATTCCAAGGAAATACAATTTATGGAAAACGGACAGTATGACCTGGAGAAGGAATATCAATTTGGAAAAGAGTATGTAATCTACGGATACGGAGGCTTTATCGGAAAGTCTTCGGATATCAGTAAGGCGATCCGTACGGCATCAAATTATGATGGCATGGTGCTTAATCGCAACGGAGAATGTGTCTGGAAGAAAACCGAGGGCAATATTACCTATCCGTGGGATCCGGAGCATATTGTGGTAGACGTCAACCGTTATCAGTACAATGTATCGGGTATCAATCTGGATAACGTGCTTTATTATGTCAGTATCGGTAAAGTAGTGGCAGCCCGTATGGGTGAGGATAAATTTGTCTATATCTACGATTATGATAAGAATGACATCATTTATTACGATCCTGTGGTGCAGAAGGAGGTCACACTGGACCGGGAGACGGCAGTGAAAAAATTCCTTCAGTGGGATAATCTTTTCCTGGTACTTGAGTAGTGTAGAAGTGGTGGCAAGGCAAAGGGCGTGGTAGCATGAAAAAATATGTAAAATACATGATCATAACGTTGGTGGGAATCTTCGTAATCGCCGTGTTGGTTCTTGGGTGCTGTCTTTGGCCTACGGTCCGCCATGTGCTTACCCTGCGTCAGGAAGCGGTGGATATCGTCAAGGCAGGAAGCCGGGAGGATTTCACCACAATCCGGACAAGTATTGTCTATGACTGTAACAAAGAGGTGCTGATGACCTATTCCGGGGAAAAGGATCTCTATTATGTGAGGTCCGAGGATATTCCGGAAGTTTTAAAAGAAGCTTTTATCATTATGGAGGACCGGGACTTTTACAATCACCGTGGAGTGGATGTTAAGGCTGTGGTGCGTGCGGCACTGGCAAATTATTCGGCCAATGATGTGGTCCAGGGGGCCAGTACCATTACCCAGCAGCTGGCACGAAACATTTACCTTAATCAGGATGTAAACTGGGATCGTAAGATCCGGGAAGCCTTTATGGCGGTGGAGTTAGAGAAAAAATATTCCAAGGAGGATATCTTGGAATTTTATCTTAATAACATCTATTTTGGAAATGGATATTATGGTATCGGAGCGGCTGCACATGGGTATCTGGAGAAGGAGGTATCTCAGCTCACCATGGGGGAATGCATTTTCCTGGCATCCATACCGAATAACCCATCCCGCTATGATCCCATTAACCATGAGGAAAATACCGTGGGACGCGCCCGGAGGATTCTTAAAAATCTTTATGATGCGGGGAAGGTGTCAGATCTTGATTATCTTCTGTTATCCGGGGATGAGGAGAATCCCTTTGTGAAGAATTTTAATGCCGGGTCGGGGAGACGGGAACTGAACCGGACTACCGGGGATTCCTATGTCTATACCTATGTGACGTACTGTGCGGTGCGTTACCTTATGGAGCAGAATGGTTTTATTTTTTGCAATGATTTTAATTCAGAAGAAGAACGGGAACTTTATGATGAGGGTTATGAGGCCTGGTATAACTATTTTCAACAGGGATTATTCACCAATGGTTACCGTATCTATACCTCCATTGACCCGGCAGCCCAGAAAATGCTGCAGGATACCGTGGACCTGGTGATTGCAGAAAATGATCCCGGATATGAGGATAATCCGCTGCAGGCTGCGGCGGTATCCATCGATAATGAAAGTGGCAAGGTGGTGGCAGTAGTAGGCGGACGTAATGAGGAGACCTTCGGTTATGGATTTAATCGTGCCTATCAAAGCTATCGTCAGCCGGGAAGTTCCATCAAACCGTTGAATGTGTATGGGCCGTATATGGCTATGGGTCATTCCACCGAGGAGATTGTGTATGATATCTATAACAGCAATGGCCCCCGCAATGCCGGTGGTGCCTACGCCGGAGCCATCAGGCTTCGGGAGGCTTTGCAATATTCCAAGAATACCATTGCATGGCAGATCTATCAGTATCTGACCCCTCAGAAGGGGAGCGAGTATCTTCTGCGTATGGGATTTAAAAGGATCTATATGGATAAGAAATACATGGCAGGAGCGCTGGGAGGATTTACCTATGGCGTATCCACGGAGGAAATGACTGCAGGATTCCATGCCATTTATAATGACGGCGTGTATAATGCCCCTACCTGTATTGAGATGATGTATCAGGACGGCACAGAACCGGAAAGTTATGAGACGGAGAAAATTTTCGTTTATCCTGAAAATGCTTCGCGACTTCTGACCTCGATGCTTCGTTCGGTTGTCGAAGAAGGAACGGGAAAGAAAGCAAGACTCACTCTGCAGGCGGCGGCAGGTAAGACGGGAACCACGAACCAGAATAAAGATATGTGGTTTATCGGATATACACCTTATTACACCACGGGTGTCTGGGTAGGTTTTGATATGCCGAGGGAAATCAGCATGGATAATGGAAATCTCGCGGTTACCATCTGGCATGATTATATGGAGAGTATACATGTTGGAAAGATTCCGGTTCCATTTCGCGAGGGGAAATATGTTGAGCCTCAGGAAAATGAAGAACTGGATAGTCAGAAGTACCTGCTTTATGAACAGCAGGAGGGTGAGATTGACCTGGATCTTCTCTGGGAAAATGATTACGATGCAATCCTGATTGCGGATGAACTGGGTCAAACTTTTACGGGAAACGATGAGGACGCTGCGATTACCGGAGGCGACGAGGATGTGGGGAACGTGCATGGAGATGAGGACGCAGCGATTACCGGAGGTGACGCAGATGCCGGAAATGCCCGGGGCGATGAAGATGCCGTGGTTACCGGCGGAGACGAGGATGCCGGGAATGTCCGAGGGGACGAGGACGCTGCATTTTCCGGCGGTGATGCAGATGCCGGGAACGTGCACGGGGATGAGGACGCCGCAATTACCGGAGGCGACGAGGATGCTGTGATCACCGGCGGAGACGCAGATGCCGTTGGTGTCCATGGCGACGAGGATGCGCCGAACAGAGCTGCGAACTAAATTGATCAACGTTAATCTTGATTCCGGTGTCAAATGCATTATGAAAAACTTGAATGGCAAAATTCACAAATAAAGTTGTTTAAATGACTTTTGCGCTGTGGAGATGAGACTCAAAAAATCGTGGAAGCCTTTGCTGAACACGATTTTTGCCTTAAGAGGCTCATCGGAACGGTTAGCGCAATGGAATGCAAACAACTTTATTTGTGCATTTTGCCAAGTTTACAAATTAAAATAATCATTTGACACTCTAATAAACTTAAAAAAACAAAATAAATACACGAAATTAAGATTGTACTTGAAAAAAAACAATATTAAAAGTATAATTCTATATATGCTGGTAAAAGGATAAAAATATGGACAAAATTGTTTTAAAGGCCAGAGCTAAGATTAACCTTGGACTGGATGTTATAAGAAGAAGAGAGGACGGATATCACGAGGTACGCATGATCATGCAGAGTTTGAAGTTGTATGATAAGCTGACCATGACGAAGAAGGACGAGCCTGGGGTGACGATTTCCACCAATCTGTTTTTTCTTCCCACCAATGAGGATAATCTGATCTACAAGGCAGTTAAGCTGATGATGGATGAATATAACATTACATCGGGAGTTTCCATTGAGTTGGAGAAGGTGATTCCTGTGGCAGCAGGAATGGCCGGAGGAAGCTCGGATGCGGCAGCAGCACTGGTGGGGATGAGTCGGTTATTTGGATTGAATGTACCACGGAAGAGACTGATGGAATTGGGCGTTAAGATTGGAGCTGACGTACCTTTCTGCATTATGCGTGGAACGGTTCTTGCGGAAGGAATCGGGGAAATCCTGACGCCTCTTAAGTCCATGCCGTCCTGCCCGATTGTAATAGCAAAGCCGGGAATCAATGTTTCTACCAAGTTTGTATATACCCATTTGGTATTGGACGAGCATACCGTTCATCCGGACATCGACGGAATGTTGGAATGTATTCAGCGTCAGGATGTACGGGGGCTATGTGATAAGATGGGCAACGTACTGGAAAGCGTTACGGAAAAGGAGTATCCGGTCATTTCAGAGTTGAAACAGCAAATGATACAAATGGGTGCCATCAATTCCATGATGAGTGGAAGCGGCCCTACCGTATTTGGAATATTTGAAACTGTGGAACAGGCTAAGGCATGTGCATCGGCGTTGAAAAAAAGCGGATTGGCCAAGCAGGTATATGTGACGGATGTATTTACACAGACGATGCCAAGATAAAGTGATAGGAGATATGGAGGTTGACGATATGGGAAAGGATTTGACGATGATGGTAACAGATGAATATTTGCCCCTGCGTGATGTGGTTTTTAATACATTAAGACAGGCGATTCTCAAGGGTGAGATGGAACCGGGAGAGCGTCTGATGGAGATTGCCCTGGCCAATAAGCTGGGAGTCAGCAGAACGCCGATTCGTGAGGCAATTCGAAAGTTAGAGCTGGAAGGTCTGGTAAATATGATTCCGAGGAAAGGTGCTATAGTTGCATCCATCTCGGAAAAGGATATGAAAGATGTGCTGGAGGTTCGTATCACCTTGGAAGAATTGGCGGTAACACTGGCAATTCAGAACATGCAGACGGAGGATATTGAAACCTTGAAGAAGGCCGGAAAAGCATTTGAAGATGCAGTTATTTCAAGGGATATCGTGAATATCGTGGAAGCGGATGTGATGTTCCATGATATTATCTACAACAAGACGGGAAACAATCGTTTAATTCAGATCATCAGTAATCTTCGCGAGCAGATGTATCGATATCGTTTGGAATATATTAAGGATGCAAGAACCCACTCCATTCTCATCAGCGAACACAATGACCTTGTGGCATGTATGGAAAAGAAGGATGTGGATGCGGCAAAGAAGACGATCCGTGAACACATTAGTAATCAGGAACGTGGAATTGTTCGTGCAATAAATAGTTAGAAAATGATGAATACCTTCCGGGATTTGGTCAATAATGTAGACATAAAACACGGGAGGTTGACCGGATGGATTTATCAAGATGGTTGCTAAGAATTAGAACTGCTGTGTTGGCAGTTCTTTTCATTGTAGCGGGCAATATTATTTTAAATGAAGATGTGGAGGCTAAGCAGGAGGAATTAAGCAGGAGTCTGATTCGGTTTCACGTGCGGGCAAACAGCGACAGCGAGGAGGATCAGCAGCTTAAGCTTCTGGTAAAGGACGCTGTGGTTTGCTACATGGAGGAACTCCTTGAGGATTCTTCGGATGTGCAGGAGTCGGCCCGCCGGATACAGGTACATATGGAAGATATTCTGGCGGTGGCCATGGAGGTCATCCATGAAAATGGATACGACTATGACCTTGAGGGATACATGACAAAGGAGAAATTTCCCTTAAAGGTTTATGGCGATGTGGCATTGCCGCCGGGAGAATATACGGCATTTCGTATCGATATCGGTGAAGCGGAAGGAAAAAACTGGTGGTGTGTCCTTTATCCGCCGCTGTGTTTTGTCGATATAACATACGGTGTGGTTCCCAAGGAGTCGAAAGAAGAGATGGAGAAGATTGTCGGAGAAGAAGCTTTTCGTTTGACCGAGGATTGCACTGTAGAATTTAAGTATCTGACTTTTTTAAATCCCTGGTTGGAGGATTTTAATCAATGAAATGAGGTTTGGAATATGACGAAAGATGTGTTGGTGACAGTGTGCGGAAAGCAGCTTGTCGACGGACAGTCAGAGGATATTGAAGTAATTAATGTAGGAACTTACCATGAGAAAAACGGAAAGAAATATATTCGCTACGAAGAACATATGGAAGACGGCAGTGGCGTAATTACCAATATGATCAAAATATCAGAGGATTCTGTGGAAATGACAAAAAAAGGTGCGGTGGGAGCACAGATGTTGTTTCGTGAAAAAGAGCGGATTAATTCCTGCTATGATACTCCTTTTGGTATGTTGATGATGGTAGTATATACCAAGAAAATTGAGTGCAATGTACAGGAAAATCTCGTAGAACTTACCGTTGCCTATGATATTGAGATCAATGGGGAATTGATGTCTGATTCGAACGTGTATATCAAGGTAGAGCCTAGAAAAACTGCAAACGTGAATCTTACAGAATAATAAAACACCTTATATAATTTTGAAAACTTCAATAATTCCACATATGCATTTGAATAAATAAGGCTTATACTCTTCAAAACAAACAGGTTCGCCCTTAAGAATTACGGAGTGGCAGGTGCTGCTTACCAGTTCGAAGATCGTGTAGAGCATTAAATCCGGATTGTCCCATTTTGAACCATCGGATTCAAGCATCTCATAGTAGATGGCAAGGACATCCAATTTGTTCTTGACATCCTCTCTCGATAAAGCCTTGGAAATAAATCCGTAAGTAAGATTTTTATTGATAAACTTTAAAAGCTTCGTATCAACGGATAAACGGTTCAGTAAGTCATCGGCGATAAATATAATCTTTTCCTCAACTGAAGTAACTTCAGGATGTTGTTCTAAATCATTAATGACAGCCATGAGAAGTTGTTCCGCCTTTTGCGCAACGAGCTTCTCAATGAGGTCATCTTTGTCTTTAAAATAAGAATAAAATGTCCCTTTAGCAACGCCTGCATTGTTTACAATGTCAGAAATTGTTGTGTTAGAGATACCTTTGTTAATAAAAAGAGAGAACGCATGCGATAAAAGTGCGGTTCTCTTTTTTTGTTTGTTTTCCTCTGCTTTTCCCATAAATACGCCCTCTCAAGTTATTCAATCTGTACACTATCTTAACATAAGAATTGGATTTTGCAATACTAAAATAAAAAATAAATGACTTTTGGTCAATTTATTATTGACTATTGGTCAATAATTTGCTATAGTGTGTATCTAGAAATGACCAATGGTCAAAAATATAGGAGGGGGATTATGTTAAAGGTTTCAGAAAAAATAGTTAAATACCGTTTCCTGATACTATTATTAAGCATCACACTTCTGATTCCGGCCGGGATAGGATTTATTAACTTAAAAGTAAACTACGATATTTTGTATTACCTTCCGGATGATATCGAAACTATGCAGGGTCAGGACATCCTGATGCAAGACTTTGGAAAAGGTGCGTATGGAATGCTTGTCTGTGAGAATATGAACAGCGCACAGGCAATTGAGATGGCACAACAGGTAAAAGAGATTGATCATGTTGCAGAGGTAATCAGTTTTAGTGACTTGACCAATGGCGGCGTGCCAAAGGAAATGCTGCCGGATTCAATAAAAGATGTATTTTTCTCAACCGATGGCAATGTGGAGTTGATGTTCATCTTCTTTGATACAACGAGTTCAGCGGATGAGACGATGGCGGGCATCGAAGAGATTCGAAAGATTGCAGGAAAGCAGTGTTTCTTATCCAGTATGTCCTCCATTGCAACAGATACAAAGAATCTTGTAGAAAGCGAAATGTTTGTGTACACCGTCATTGCAGTCCTTTTGTGTATGTTGGTATTGGGATTGACAACGGATTCCTTTATGTTGCCGGTGCTCTTTATGATTAGTATCGGAATGGCAATTCTTTATAATCTTGGAACGAATTTTATTCAGGGTGAGATTTCCTATATCACAATGGCATTGGTTGCGATTTTACAGCTGGGTGTTACAATGGACTATTCCATCTTCTTATACCACAGCTACAAAGAAGCAAAACAAGAGTATACAGATAGTAAAGAAGCAATGGCACACGCCATTGAAGCTACCATTACATCCGTTACGGGTTCATCCCTTACAACCATTGCAGGATTTCTGGCAATGTGTTTTATGTCCTTTACCCTGGGTATGGATATGGGAATCGTAATGGCAAAAGGGGTTGTGTTTGGTGTAATTTGTTGTGTAACCATTCTCCCTTCCCTTATTCTTGTTTTTGATAAATGGATTGCGAAGACATCACATAAAGCACTTACCATTAAAACCGAAAAAATTACGAGATTTATAACAAAGCATCACGTAGCGTTTGCAATTCTGATGGTTGCGCTTTGGATTCCGGCAATCTATGGTAACAATAATGTCAACGTATATTACAAACTCGATGAAAGTTTACCGATTGATCTGCCAAGCCGACAGGCGAATATAAAGCTTGAAGAAAATTTTAATATGAATTCAGTATCCATGGTATTGGTCAGTGCCAATATGTCTTCCAAGGACACAAAGGAATTATTAGAGGAACTTCAAAATGTTCCGGGAGTTGAATTCTCGTTAGGATATGACTCCGTTGTAAGCGCTATGATTCCGGAGGAATTCGTTCCGGATGAAATAAAGAGTAAGCTGAGCAGTGACAATAAAAAACTTCTTCTTGTGTCATCTGCTTATCAGGTTGCGACGGATGAGGTAAATGAGCAATGTGAACAATTAGAGTCGATTATTAAAAGATACGACCCGGAGGGAATGCTTGTTGGTGAGGCGGCAGCAACAAAAGATCTGGTAAAGATTACGAATCATGATTTTAATGTTGTTAGTGTCATCAGTATAGGAGCAATTTTTGTACTGATATTTATTGTATTAAAGTCTGCGGTATTGCCAATTGTTTTAGTACTTGTTATTGAATTTGCCATCTTTGTGAATATGGCGACTGCATTTTATATGGGAACAACGCTTCCGTTCATTGCATCGGTGTGTGTAGGAACCATTCAGTTAGGTGCAACTGTAGACTATGCAATCCTGATGACCACCAGATATAAGAAAGAGCGAATGTCAGGTTGTGAGAAGAAAGAAGCAATTGAAATTGCCTTGTCCACTTCGATTAATTCCATTTTCTCAAGTGCGTTAGGATTCTTTGCGGCAACCGTTGGTGTGGCTCTATATTCCGATGTAGACCTCATCGGTGCAATCTGTATGCTTCTTGCAAGAGGTGCCCTTATGAGTATGGTAATTGTAATTGTAATGTTACCTACCATGTTGTATATATTTGACCGTATCATATGTAAGACCACGATAGGAATGAGCAAATTGAATCATTAAATTAACAGTTCAATATGAAATTAATAGGAGGATGACGATTATGAAAAATCTTAAAAGAATTATAGCATGTACATTGGTTGTTTTGATGGTTTGTACCTGCGTAACACCAAATGTTAATACACAAACTGTAACGGCGGGTGAGACCGAACTTCTGCATCACAGCCTTACGGCGGGTAAAACAGAAACGGTATACGTAGTTCTTGATTCAAATGGTAATGTGGAGAAAACGATCGTAAGCAATACCTTGAAGAATCCCGAAGGAGATACTTCCTTAGAGGATTATTCGGAGTTAAGGGATATTGAAGTAGTTAAGGGACATACAAAATGCGTGAAGAATGAAGCGGGGAATATTGAGTGGAAGACCGATGGCGGAGATATTTATTATCAGGGAACTACGGATAAGGAACTCCCGATTACCGTTCATATTGCCTATGAACTGGATGGGAAAAAAGTATCTGCAGAAGAACTGGCCGGTGCTACAGGACATTTAAAAATAACCTTTTCCTATGATAACAATGTGAAAAAAGAAATGGTGATTGACGGAGAAAAATGTACGATATATCAACCATTTTCATTGGTTTCCGGAATTATACTTGACAATGAAAAGGCTAAAAATGTTACTGTGACCAACGGAGATGTGGCAGACAGTGGAGATAAGACCACCGTCTTCGGTATTGCAATGCCGGGACTTAAGGAAAGCCTTGGATTCGACGATGTAACGGATTTGGAGATTCCTGAGGAAGTTGTCATCGAGGCAGATGTCAAAGATTTCTCGTTGATGACCACAATTACGGTTGCTTCCAATAACGCACTCGAAAAGTTAGGGCTTGATGACATTGATTCCATCGATGATTTAAAAGCTGATATAGATAAACTGAAAGATGGAATGGGAGAGATAACGGATGGTGCCACAGAATTATCGGATGGTGTGGTGAAACTCTCTGACGGAACAGACACACTTTCTAATGGTGTGAATGATCTGAGTAATGGCGCTGCAGAATTAAAGGAAGGTGCATATAAACTTGCGGATGGTGCCAGTGAGTTAAATGACGGTGCGAATCGTTTGAAGGATGGACTCAAGTCTTTAAGTGACAGCGCACCCGCTTTGGTAGAAGGGGTTGGTCAGCTTACGAGCGGAGCCGATCAGTTGGCAAGTGGAATTGCTGAGATTACAGCCAATAATGATGCACTGAATCAGGGGGCGGCAACTCTCAGTGACGGATTGATGCAGCTGAATCTTGCATTGACTGATGAAAATACAGTAAATCAGATTGTACTGCTCACACAAGGTTCGGATACTTTTAGTGCAGGATTGGGAAATGCTTCCGCAGGTCTTGAACAAATCGTCGCCGGTTACAATTATAGTGAAGGAGATTTGGCAGTGGTCATTGGCGGACTTAGCGCATATGCAGAAACACTTGCGGCAAATCCGGATACGGCGGAAGTAGGCGGATATATCAATGCATTGATCGGAGCATATCAAGGTTTGTATGATAACACCAGTGCTGTGGCCGGCGGAGTTAGCGCATTAAACGGAAGTTATGGACAGATTAACGGAGGAATAAACAGTCTGGCAGGAAATCTTACGAATGTATCCCAAGCCGTAGGTCAGTTATCTGCCGGATCGACACAGTTAAAGAGTGGTATATCGGTTTACACGGATGGTGTTAACCGGGTTGCACAGGGAATTGGCAGTGTGGATGCCGGACTGAATTCCCTGAATGGTATGGTGCCATCTTTGGTGGGCGGTATCGATCAGTTATCTGCCGGTGCAAATACTCTTGCGGATGGTACTTTAGAATTAAAGAATGGTTCGAACAGCTTGGCCGGAGGAACGGATAAACTTGCCAATGGTACGACGGATCTTAAGAATGGTGTTGGTGATCTTGTAAGTGGTGTTTCCGCACTCCTTGACGGTAGTGTGGAACTCAAAGACGGTGTTGTAAAGTATAATGATGAAGGTATCAGCAAATTATACGACACGGTAAATGATTCTCTGGTCGTATATTATGATCGCTTGAAGGCGGTTTCAGACTATGCAAAAGAGTATAAGACCTTTGCAGGATGCAGGGATGATATTGAATCCAGTGTGAGATTCATTTACAAGTCCGGAGAGATTAAAAAATAAATCTAAGCAAAAAATGCCGGGTTTAAATACCCGGCATTTTCAATGATTATTTCTTTTTCTTAAACTTTGCGAAGAGACCCTTTTTCTTAGGCTCCTCCTTCACCGGCATACCACCGCGAACGGATTTGATACCCACGATGTAAATACCACTGACTTCGGCCTTAACTTCCGCTTTGATAGGAATATTATTAAAAACCTTCTCATCAGCGATTAAAGTCATAATTCTCGGACCGACCTTAGCCTTAACGATTGGAAGCTTGGCACCACGAAGATACTTTGGTGTCTGATCCAGCACAATCTTAGGTAAAGCGGCGTCTTTCATCTTCATTCGTTTCTTATCGATGATCAGCATCGACATGACCTGCTTGGCAGCTTCAATCTGAGCCTGCTGCGCATCTGCTTTCTTACGAAGGCTGTTGCCATAAATAATAAGTGCAATAAATGCAACAAGAAGAACAGCGAGGACGATCAAAACGATTTTTAATGCTAAAGGCATACGAATAACCCTCCTGTATTTCGTTTAACTTGTTTATTGTACCATAAAAAATGTAAAAATCAAATACATTTCATTGTACCCACATCAAATGGTAAATCCGGTAACATAAAGTCTATACAAGGGATTTGTTCTTGTCTAACATTTCCTGAATGATTCTTTGCGTGTAAGCCCCGGAAGCCTTGCGATCCTCTGGGGAAAGTTCGGAAAGAACAATCGGCTTACCGAATTCCAGAACCATATGTGTCTTCTTAAAGAAAGGCTTGTGATCCTCAAAAATGGCAGAGGTATTGCTCTGTGCCATAGGGATAATCTTACAGCCGGATTTGTCGGCAATCTTGAGGGATCCCTGCTTAAAAGGTAGCATCTCATCGGTTTTTGCCCTTGTACCTTCCGGGAAAATAGCAACCGAATAACCATTTTTAACATTTTCGATACCGGCGAGGATCGTCTTTAACCCCTCCTTCGGACTTGTCCGGTCTAAGAACAGGCAGTGGATATTTCTCATCCAGGTACGGAGAATCGGAATTTTGTCCAGCTCCTTTTTGGCAATATAGCCTGTCGGCGTCTTAAAGTATAGGTAAGGAACCAGAATATCGAAGTCGCTTCGATGGTTTCCGACAAAGAGTACGGCCTCATCCTCCGGAATGTTTTCGGTGCCCAGTACGGTGGCTTTGACTCCTATGATAAAGAGTACCTGTCGAAAAACGGTACGCACAAATTTTTGTGAAAAATTATCGATTTTTTCCTGCTTATTGCGCCAGAACAGATGGATAAATAAGAAGAGAAAAGGTGATAGTATTATCACAATCAGTGCATAAAGTAAGAAAAATATTAATCGGATCATTACTTTACCTCGCATGTTTTATTTTTTTGTTAAGTTTGTTTTGCAATTACCTATTAATTTTAATGTAGATAAGATAAAAAAGCAACTTTATTTTGCGGCAGGATTTGTAATTGGGATTGCAATATCCATACATTCCGGACAAATATTTTCGGGTTCTTTTGGGGAAAATAGAAGCAGATGAATTCGAAAATGTGGATGGTCAGGATGGGATGTATGGGGACGACAGGGGTAAGTATTCTGGATTATGTGCGATGGAATGGGAAAAAAGATTTTGCCGGGGTGCCATTTTGTGAGGTGGATGCGTTGGTGTTCAGTCAGATTATATATCTGCCCCTGGAGCACATTGTGCCGGCACCGGAAAGCGGTGGAATTACGCTAAGCAGGGCGGTCGGGCTTTTTTTTGACCGGTTTGATGAGGCAAAGTCCAGTCTTGGCGTTCTGCTTCCCCATGAAATCTTTGATCTCTTTCGCCGGATGGCAGAGAGTCTGCGGTATCGCGATGTTCTCCTTCTAAACTACAGGAGTGAAAATGATTGTGCACGGGAAATCCAGTTTGGCGCCATAACGATCCTTATCCCTGAGATACAAGAGGTATTTGTGGCATTTCGCGGAACGGATGATACCCTCAATGGATGGAAAGAGGATCTGAACATGGGATATATGCCCCTGGTTCCCTCCCAGATTGCAGCGATCAAGTATCTTGAAAATGTATTGGAAAATATCTTAAAATCCCAAAGCCGGGCAGAAGGATGCGACAAAGGAGAAGGAAGTTCCATCCGAGTCCGGGTGGGTGGACATTCCAAGGGCGGAAACTTAGCGGTTTTTGCAGCGGCATTTGTAGGTGTGCAGGGCCTCGAAGAAAACCATAGAAAAATAATGCAGGATTATATCACGGATATTTACGATTTTGATGGTCCGGGATTTGCACGGGAAATCACAGACAGCTTTCAATGGCAACAGATTCGGGGGCGTATTCATAAATATGTACCACAGTTTGGCGTAGTAGGAATACTCTTTTGGCAGGATGGGGATTATAAGGTGGTAAGAAGCACCCGGAACGGACTAAGACAGCATGATGCCCTGTCCTGGGAGGTGTTGGGAACCCATCTGGTAGAGGCGGAGGGACTATCTAAGGAGGCGCTTGCGGTGCATAAGTCCATAGGACAATGGATGGAAGGGATGGATCCTAAGGAAGCGAAGAAATTTGTGACGGTGATGTATGAACTTCTTGGAGCCACGGATGCAAAGAGTCTGACGGAATTGCTGGCAGGGGGCGGAAAGAACTTGGGAATCATTTTAAAAACGTATCTTGGGGAGGATGAGAACACGAAAAAGAGTTTTCGTGTGGGGATCAAATCTTTTTTGGCGATGATTCTTGGAATTTTCTTAAAACGGCATTGACAAACCCCGTAAAATTGCATATATTACTAAGTGACGTTGTTTTACGTTCCAATAAATAAGAACACGATGACGAAGACAGTAGGATCATGAATGAAAGCAGAAACCAGAAGTTTCGCAAGCGAGCCGGGGATGGTGTAAGCCCGGTGCGAGTAGACCTGATCTGAAGATCACTTCCGAGTGTCAGTCTGAAAGCAGTTTAGAGGTGAGAAAGTGCAATCATGCATCAATCTTGGCAAACCTGCGATTAGGAACTGGCGGCTTCCCCTCCGATATCAGGGGCGCATATGATGGTATGTCGTAATAGGTTTAGTTATTGAAGCTTTCGGCCCGTTACGGTCGGAAGCTTTCTTTGTGTGAAAAGCGAGCAACGCAAATTATGACGAAGAATTGGCTTACAAGTATGCATACTTGTAAGCCAATTCAAGGAATGATTTGAGGTCGAGCAAACAGTCATCGAGTGTGCGTGCACACGAGATGCAGTTTGCCCGCGTTGCGAGCAACGCATAGTAAGTATAGATACAGGGAGGAAAACGATGGTTTACGAGAAAGTGTCAGCCAATCTCAACTTTGTTGAGAGAGAAAAGAAAGTAGAAGATTTTTGGAAAGAGAACAAGATTTTTGAGAAGAGTATCGAGAACCGGGAAGGTTGTCCTACATATATGTTCTATGACGGACCACCGACAGCAAACGGTAAGCCACATATCGGTCACGTACTTACACGTGTTATCAAGGATATGATTCCGAGATACCGTACCATGAAGGGTTATATGGTACCTCGTAAGGCCGGCTGGGATACCCACGGTCTTCCGGTGGAACTTGAAGTAGAGAAAATGCTTGGCCTTGATGGCAAGGAGCAGATCGAAGAATACGGTCTTGAGCCATTTATCAAGCACTGTAAGGAAAGTGTATGGAAATATAAGGGAATGTGGGAAGATTTCTCCGGAACCGTAGGTTTCTGGGCAGATATGAACGACCCTTATGTTACCTATGAAAATGATTTCATCGAGTCCGAGTGGTGGGCGCTTAAGGAGATCTGGAACAAGAAGCTCCTTTACAAGGGACATAAGATTGTACCTTACTGCCCTCGTTGCGGTACCCCTCTTTCAAGCCACGAAGTAGCTCAGGGATACAAGGATGTCAAGGAACGTTCAGCCATTGCAAGATTCAAGGTTAAGGGTGAGGATGCTTACATTCTGGCATGGACCACAACACCTTGGACACTTCCAAGTAACGTGGCACTTTGTGTAAATCCGCAGGAGACCTATGCACAGGTTAAGGCAGCGGACGGCAATACTTACTACATGGCAGAGGCACTTCTTGATTCTGTCTTAGGTAAGCTTGCAGGGAAGGAAGTTAAGGACGGGGACGGCAATGTTGTGGAACCGGCAGTTCCTGCTTACGAAGTAATTAAGACATATACCGGTAAGGAATTAGAATATAAGGAATATGAACAGCTTTACCCATACGATGGTCCAAAGACCAAGGGCAAGAAGGGCTGGTATGTTGTTTGTGCGGACTACGTAACTCTTTCCGATGGTACCGGTGTGGTACATATCGCTCCGGCATTCGGTGAGGATGACTACCAGGTAGGTCTAAAGTATGACCTTCCGTTCCTTCAGTTTGTAGATGGTAAGGGTGAAATGACCGAGGAGACACCATTTGCGGGAACCTTCGTAAAGAAGGCAGACCCAATGGTACTTAAGGATCTTGAGGAGAGAGGATTGTTATTCGAAGCTCCGAACTTCGAGCATGCTTATCCACACTGCTGGAGATGTGATACTCCGCTCATCTACTATGCAAGAGAGTCCTGGTTTATCAAGATGACTGCCGTGAAGGATGACCTTATTCGGAATAACAACACCATCAACTGGATTCCGGAAAGTATCGGTACCGGACGATTCGGTGCATGGCTTGAAAATGTACAGGATTGGGGTATCAGCCGTAACCGTTACTGGGGCACTCCGCTGAATGTATGGGAGTGCGAGTGCGGATGCATGCACTCCATCGGCAGTATCGCAGAGTTAAAGGAAATATCGGATAACTGTCCGGAGGATATTGAGCTTCACAGACCATACATCGACGCCGTAACCATTAAGTGTCCGGAGTGCGGTAAGCAGATGAAGAGAGTTCCGGAAGTTATCGACTGCTGGTTTGACTCCGGTTCAATGCCATTTGCACAGCATCACTACCCATTTGAGAATCAGGATCTTTTCGAGAAGCAGTTCCCGGCAGACTTTATCTCAGAGGCAGTGGATCAGACAAGAGGATGGTTCTACTCATTACTTGCCATTTCAACCCTGATCTTCAACAAGGCTCCGTATAAGAATGTAATTGTTCTTGGACATGTGCAGGATGCAGACGGACAGAAAATGAGTAAGTCCAAGGGTAACGCGGTAGATCCGTTTGATGCATTAAATAAGCATGGTGCAGATGCTATCCGCTGGTACTTTTATGAGAATTCAGCACCTTGGATTCCGAACCGTTTCAAGGATGAGTGGGTAACCGAAGGCCAGAGAAAGTTCATGGGAACCATCTGGAATACTTATGCATTCTACGTATTATATGCCAATATTGATGAATTTGATCCGACAAAGTACAGCCTGGAGTACGATAAGCTTCCGGTTATGGATAAGTGGATTTTAAGTAAATTAAATACCGTGGTGAAGGAAGTGGACAATGATCTTGAAAACTACAAGATCACGGAAGCAGCCCGTGCCATGGAAGATTTCGTGGATGAGCTGAGTAACTGGTATGTAAGAAGAAGCCGTGAGCGTTTCTGGGCAAAGGGCATGGAGCAGGATAAGATCAACGCTTACATGACACTTTACACCACATTGGTTACACTGGCTAAAACTGCAGCACCGATGATTCCTTTCATGACAGAGGATATCTATCAGAATCTTGTAAAGAGCGTGGATGCAAATGCACCGGAGAGTATTCATTTGTGTGATTATCCGGTGGCTAATGAGGCGTGGATCGATCCGGAACTTGAGAAGTCCATGGAAGAAGTACTGAACATTGTTGTGGTTGGCCGTGCATGCAGAAATGCAGCCAATATCAAGAACAGACAGCCAATCGGCAACATGTTCATCAAGGCGGAGAGCAGATTATCTGAGTTCTTCCTTGATATCATCCGTGATGAGTTGAATGTTAAGAGTGTAGAATTCAGGGATGACGTAAGAGATTTCACATCTTACAGCTTCAAACCACAGCTTAAGACCGTTGGACCGAAGTTCGGCAAGCAGTTGAACCAGATCCGTACGGCACTTACGACCCTTGATGGTAATGCAGCCATGGATGAAATCAACGCTACGGGAGCATTAAAACTTGCACTTGAGGATGGCAACACGGTGGAGCTTCTTAAGGAAGATCTTCTTATCGACATGGCTCAGGTGGAAGGATATGTATCCGATGGTAATGGAAAGGTAACGGTTGTGCTGGATACAACTCTTACACCGGAACTTCTTGAGGAAGGATTCTTACGTGAGGTAACCAGCAAGATTCAGACCATGCGTAAGGAAGCCGATTTTGAAGTAACGGATAAGATTACGGTATATATTAAGGACAATGATAAGATTGTGGATCTTGTCGGCCGCAACACACAGATTCTTAAGGAAGACGTTCTTGCAACGGATATTGTATTCGGCAGCACAGAGGGCTTTGTTAAGGATTGGAACATCAATGGTGAGGACGTAACCATCGGTGTGAAGAAGAACTAATTCCGAAGAGAATTTAACAGGCGGACAAAAATTGAATATTATAAAGTATCGAATGATAAATTTTTAGTGGACTTATACGGTAAAATAAGGTAAAATAGTTGAAAGTGATTTTTTTCACAAAGTAAGATCCGACAACGGGAGAACATGAATCACGTAAGATTCGTGAAGCCGAGGAGAATGGAGGAAAATATGACAAAACCTACTTTTGACAAAGAAGAATTTAAGAAGTCCGTTACGGACAATGTTAAGGTCCTTTTCAGAAGAAAGATCGATGAAGCTGATCAGCAGCAGATTTTCCAGGCTGTAGCATATACAGTGAAGGATACCATTATGGATCAGTGGATTGCAACACAGAAGGAATACGAGAAGCAGGATGCCAAGACGGTATACTATATGTCCATGGAATTTCTGATGGGCCGTGCCCTTGGTAATATTATGATCAACCTTATGTGTTATGACGAGATTAAGGAAGCTTTGGAAGAACTTGGCCTTGATATCAATGTGATCGAAGATCAGGAGCCGGATGCAGCTCTTGGTAATGGTGGTCTTGGACGTCTTGCAGCATGTTTCCTTGACTCTCTTGCTACTCTTGGCTACCCGGCTTACGGATGTGGTATCCGTTACAGATACGGTATGTTCAAGCAGCAGATTAAAGACGGTTATCAGGTGGAAGTCCCGGATAACTGGCTGATCAATGGTAACCCATTTGAAATGAAGCGTCCGGAATACAGCGTAGAAGTTAAGTTTGGCGGATATGTCCGTTCATATATCGATGAGAAGGGAAGAACACAGTTCAAACATGAGAATTACCGTTCCGTAATGGCGATTCCATACGATATGCCAATCGTCGGTTATGGCAATAATGTGGTTAACACCTTAAGAATTTGGGATGCAGAACCGGTTCAGCATTTTAACTTAGATTCCTTTGATAAGGGTGATTATCATAAGGCCATTGAAGAAGAGAATCTTGCAAAGAACATCGTTGAGGTACTTTACCCGAACGATAACCACTATGCAGGTAAGGAGCTTCGACTTAAACAGCAGTATTTCTTTGTATCGGCTTCGGTGCAGAGAGCAATTGCCAAGTATAAGGAAAAGCACAGTGATGTAAGAAAGCTTTATGAGAACGTCATCTTCCAGTTAAATGATACACATCCAACCGTTACGGTTGCAGAACTTATGAGAATCCTTATGGATGAGGAAGGTCTTGAGTGGGATGAGGCATGGGAGGTAACAACCAAGGCAACCGCTTATACCAACCACACCATCATGGCAGAGGCTTTGGAGAAGTGGCCGATTGAATTGTTCTCCCGCTTACTTCCTAGAGTTTACCAGATCGTTGAGGAGATCAACCGTCGTTTTGTTGAACAGATCAAGGCGAAGTATCCGGGCAATCAGGAGAAGATTAAGAAGATGGCTATTATCTATGATGGCCAGGTTAAGATGGCGCACCTTGCAATCGTTGCAGGATGCTCTGTCAATGGTGTTGCAAGATTACACACAGACATCTTAATGAAGCAGGAATTAAAGGATTTCTACGAGATGTATCCGGAAAAATTCAACAACAAGACCAATGGTATTACACAGCGTAGATTCTTATTACACGGCAATCCGCTCCTTGCGGACTGGGTAACGGATAAAATCGGTGATGAGTGGATCACAGATCTTGCACAGATTAAGAAACTTGCAGTGTACGCAGATGATGCAAAGTGCCAGCAGGAATTCATGCAGATCAAGTATCAGAATAAGCTTCGTGTAGCTAAGTATATCAAGGAGCACAATGGTATTGATGTTGACCCACGTTCCATCTTTGACGTTCAGGTTAAGAGACTTCATGAGTATAAGAGACAGCTTCTCAATATTCTTCATGTTATGTATCTGTACAACCAGTTAAAGAAGAACCCGGGCATGGATATGTACCCAAGAACATTTATCTTTGGTGCGAAGGCTGCTGCGGGATATCGAAGAGCGAAGCTTACAATCAAGCTGATCAATAATGTGGCAAATGTGATTAACAACGATAAGTCCATCAATGGCAAGATCAAGGTTGTATTCATTGAGAATTATCGTGTATCCAATGCGGAGATCCTTTTTGCAGGTGCAGATGTATCCGAGCAGATTTCTACAGCTTCCAAGGAGGCTTCAGGAACCGGTAACATGAAGTTCATGTTAAATGGTGCATTGACACTTGGTACCATGGATGGTGCAAATGTTGAGATTGTTCAGGAAGTTGGCGAGGACAACGCCGTAATCTTCGGTCTGTCTTCGGATGAAGTCATCAGTTATGAGCAGAATGGCGGCTACAACCCAATGGAAATCTTCAACAATGATCAGGATATCCGTGAGGTACTGATGCAGCTCATCAATGGTTTCTATTCACCGGAAGATCCGGATCTCTTCAGAGAGATCTACAACTCACTTCTTAATACGCAGAACAGCGATAAGGCGGATACCTACTTTATTCTGAAGGATTTCCGTTCTTACGTGGAAGCTCAGAAGAAGATTGAAGAGAAGTACAAGGATGAGAAGGGCTGGGCTCGTTCCGCAATCTTAAATGTGGCATGTTCAGGCAAGTTCACATCAGATCGTACCATCGAAGAGTATGTTCAGGATATCTGGAAGCTTAAGAAAGTTAAGGTTGAGTTAGACTAAATGGTTGTTTGTTTTGCAAACGTCTATATGGGAATATAAGGATGGGAAGATTGCAGGTTTTGGCTTGCAGTCTTCCTTTTTTGCGCTGTTTGTCGAAAAGTGTAAAAGCAAAATCTCCAAAATGATGACAGTTTCAACAATTTCATGTACTTGAAAAAATACATGAAAAATGCTATACTAAATCCAGATTTTTTTATTTAAGGAGGATACAATGAAACAACTTACAAAACGTGTCATGGCAAGTGTGATGGCATTGCTTCTTATGGTTGGTTTACTTCCTGTTTCGATGCTTGGCGGTAACGTTCAGGTTCAGGCAGAGGAAGAGAAGACCATCATTGAATTCAATGCAAGTACATTGCCTGACGGAGACATTAAAGCAGAGATGGTAGTAGGTGCATTTACAATCAAAGCATCGAATGAGTCTCGTTACACCGTCGATTCAAACAATAAGATCAGCGAGGACGGAACACTTTCATTTACAAAGAGACTTAAGTCGAATGGTAAGACCGGTGGTGAAGCCGGTGGCGATGATCGTTCCATTAATTTCTACGCACCGGGTCCGGGTACCGTAACCGTGTACATGATGAGTGCGAACAGCAGTGATGCCAGCAGAAAACTTGGTCTTTACAATGCAGAAACCAAGGAACTTATCGGCGAAGAGCAGAAGGCTCCGGTAAAGGCCGGTGAGAAGAATGAGATTAAGCCATTTGTCTTCGAAGTCAAAGAAGCTACAATGTGCCAGATCCGTGTAAATGCTGCAATTAACGTATACTATGTTAAGGGTGAATTCGAAGGCAAGGGTGAAGCACCAAAGCCAAGACCGGAATGGGATACGGTGGCAGCACCGGTTATCAAGAGTGTAACCATCAATGAAGAAGGTCTGATTGATGTTGATGTGGATGCTGTTGTAGGACGTGAAGGCGCAGACACCGTACATCTTTTCCTCTTCCAGAATGGTTTTGAGGTAACCTGCGAATCCGTTCAGGAACCGGGTGTGATTACATTTGCTCCGATCACCGAGGGAGACTTCGAGATTAAAGCAGTGTCCGGCAGAAGCGGATGTGAAGATAAGGAAAGTGCAACCGAGAAGGTTACAGATTACAAACTTCCATTGGTAAAGCCAACCATCACATGGATTAACAACCTTGGCGATGGAAAGGTATATGTAGACTGGAACAATATTGATGCAGAGAAGTTTGCCATTTCCTATAAGGCAGAAGGAGATGCAGATTATACTAAGGTAGAAGATAACCTTAAGGTTGGTAACTATACATTAGAGAAACTGGAAGAGGGCAAGACCTATGAAGTTATGGTGGAGGCAACCAAGGATGGCAAGACATCACAGGCTACCGAGACGATTACGGTAGGTGCTCCGGTTCAGCAGTGGTATGTAGCGGCCATCGGTTCTGCTACGGCAGGTACCATTACTGTTAACGATACCGTTCATGAGGTAAAGAGTTCTGCAGAACTTACTGAGGCAGAGGATGTATCCAACACCTCCGGCAAGGTAGCATTTGCTTCCGCAACCAACGGTAAGATTGCAGATAGTGAAGATGGTGTATTCTACTACTTCACCAAGGTAAATCCAAATACTGAGAACTTCAAGCTGACAGCAACATTTACTGTAACAGATATTAAGGATGGTCCGGATAACCAGACCGGTTACGGTATTTATGCATCGGATATTGCAGGTATCGGTTCCAAGGATACCAAGTACTTTAACTCCGTTTCGGTAGGTCAGTTCAAGATGTATGGCGGAACATACCATTCCAATGGTGCCAGAATTATCACAGGTTATACATCTTATGATCCGTTAAATAACGTTGGCGCACAGAGAAACTTTGACAATACACATTTATTCTCTACCCAGAGCGCAGATGACAGCGTTAAGGTAGGCGATACCTATACCTATACTTTAGAGAAAACAAACACTGGTTATATCGCATCAATGAATGGTGAGAATATCGAGTTTGAAGGCTGCGACAGCATCATGAAGCAGGAGGATGGTTCGATCCTTGTGGGTGTTGTCAATGCACGTAAGGTTGGTACAGAAGTAACGGATATCAAGTTCGAGAAGACTCCGGGTGAGGCCGGCGGTCAGAGCATTACTATGACCGAACCGACATTTAAGGTATATTCAAGCAATACCACAGGTACCGTTGATTATGAATTTATCGCATCCGCTAATGTAAATGGTACACTGGATGTGACAGATCCTTCCGGTGCAGCCCTTGCAACAGGACTTGCGGTGGAAGTAGATAAGGTGGTTAAGCTCCCTGCAACATTAACAGCAGGTTCAGAAAATTGCTTTACATACACATTTACTCCGGATAAGAATGAGGAAAATCTTACAAGTTACGACGCAAAGAGCGGCGACCTTAAGGTTGTTGTACAGCAGTGGGGCGTAGAGGGAGAGACCATCTATGTTTCTCCAACCGGTAGTGAGACTGCAGCAGGTACCGAGGAAGATCCTCTGGATGTGCAGACAGCACTGAACCATGCACAGCCGGGTCAGGTTATCGTTATGTTGGACGGAACCTACCAGCCAACAGCGGATTATGTTATCGGCAGAAGCGTGAACGGTAGAGAAGATGCAGTCATCACATTGATGGCGAAGACCACCGGTGGCGTGTTGATTGATGGATCAAAGATTGAGAAGTCCACATCAATTCTTAGCATTGTCGGAAGCTACTGGCATGTATATGGTCTGGAAGTTGCCAACGGATCGGCTAAGGGTATCAGCGTATGCGGTAATAATAATATTGTTGAAATGTGTGTAATTCACAATGTAGGTAATTCGGGACTTCAGATCAGCCGTTATGCAGGGGAGCCAAACGATGGTGAAATGTGGCCGTGCAATAACTTAATAAAGAACTGTGAAGCCTATGACTGTTGTGATACAGGCAGAAATGATGCCGATGGATTTGCTGCAAAGCTTACCTGTGGTGAGGGTAACAAGTTCTACGGATGTATCTCTCATAACAATATCGATGATGGTTGGGATCTCTATGCGAAGTCAACCACAGGACCGATCGGTGCGGTAACGATTGAAAACTGTGTAGCTTACAGCAATGGTTTCTTATCGGGCGACGATCCTGCAACATTGGATGAGAAAATGTTCGGTGAAGGTAATGGTTTTAAACTCGGCGGTGAGAACATGCCGGCAGCTCATAAGCTGATTAACAGTATTTCCTTCAACAACTACGCAAAGGGTATTACAAGTAACTCCGGCCCGGATGTTGAAGTAATGAACTGTACATCTTACAACAACTCCTTAAATGGCAAGGCATACTGTGTCAGCCTTTATACGAAGAACACGAATCCTAAGGCTTGGAAACTTGAGGGTATGTTATCCTACGCAGACAACGGAACGACCATAGCAGAACTTGGTTCAAGCAATGGTGTAATCTACTCCCTCAGAAGTGAGAGCAACTACTTGTTTGATGGATCTACAAGCACGAACACCAAGGGTGTTAAGGCAGAAGCAACCTGGTTCTTAAAGACGGATGTAAGCAAGACTCCTACACGTGCAGAAAATGGTACGATTGATATGAATGGTCTCTTACAGCTTACCCCGGCAGCTCCAAAGGATACCGGTGCAAGACTGGTAACCAGCGGTGAGGAGGCAGAATCCGTTCAGCCGGGTATCACAACAACGGTTTCAACCAAAGTACTCTGCAAGGCAGTTTCCGGTGCATCATCCGATGCAGTTTCCGGTGAGAGTTCAGGCAAGAATGCGGCACTTCCAATCGGTATCGCAGTTGTTGTCGTAGTCGCAGCCGGTGGGGCATTAGCTCTTAGAAAGAAGGGCAATGGCAAGGACGAGGCTAAAGACGAAACAAAAGAAGAAAATAAGTAATCATATTTTCAAGATGTAAATTAAAGAATCGTGTTGACATTGATTCTTGAGTAATGTAACATAAAAGCACAGAGGTTATGCTGATGAACTGTCGTGATGGCAGAAGATCAACAGGCTCTGTGCTTTTTTAGTGAATATCATCTGTTTTCTATACAGATACAAGTCTTGGCAGATCGCCAACAATTCACTTTTATTTCATGCAAATCTTACCTCAAAAGAAGTAGAACAATGTGTACAGAAAATTAGGAGGCGCAATATGGGATATTTATTTGAAGGAATGGAAAAAATTGATGTGCAGGCAGAACGAAGAAGAACTAAGCTAGTTATGAAGTGGGCGGCATTTATGGAAAAAAGGTTCGAAGAAGGGAGACTGCAAATTAAAGAAGGAAGACGGCAATTGGAAGAAGGAAGACTTCAAGTAGAAGAAGGAAGAAGACAACTAGAAGAAGGAAGAAGACAACTAGAAGAAGGAAGACAGCAATTAGAGGAAAAAAGACGGCAAGTGGAAGAAAAAAAGCGGATTGCAAAAAAAGAACAGCAAATGGAAAGAACAATTCATATAATCAGGTTAAATTATCAGGGTAAATCCGATGAAGAAATTGCCGGGCAATTGAATTGCAGTTTGGAAGAAGTTAAAGAAGCGCTTATAAAAATCGATATGTGATCTAGGTTGATAGAACTAAAAAGTACGGAAATTCAAGAACAATTATATTGACATGTCCCGGTAAAACAATTAAAATCAAAGAAGCAAGAAAACAATCTCATGATCGGCCAAGGCCGTGTTCTGGAATTCTATTATTCTAAATGTGAAATTATCCTTGCGACAATCAATATCAAAACAAAATAAGCAGGGATTAATAATAAACCATCTTTAACTCTCGATAAGTATAACTTGAAAAAATTTAACAAGAAGGTGTTGTTTGTGATTCCTGCAAAAAGGAGGAAAAATGGGAAAAGCAGACAGCGTATCGAAACTATTTTATTCAAAACCAAAGAACTTTCTCTCGGTTGTGAAGTTGTTACATCCGAATGACAGGCTATCGGAGCAGAACTTACAGGATATCAGTGAAAATCTGCTTGTTATGATCGAGCGGCTGATGGAAGAAAAAGGAAAACAAAAGAAGAAAAAAGTTCTGGAAAGGCATCGTGACACAGTCAAAATGATACGGCTTGGAGAGGCAAGAATCGTAGTCGGAATTGAAAATCAGAGTTACATGGATCGTTCAGAACCGGTGAGGGTCATGCTGTATGACGCGATGGAATATGAACGGCAGAGAAAACTCATTCAGTGGACACATGAGGATAAAGGAGACCTTCGTGATGATGAATTTCTTGCCGGATTTTCACAAAAAGACCGGCTGATCCCGGTGACAACTATCGTGGTTTATTACGGGAAGGAGCCGTGGGAATCACCCAAGAGGTTGTCGGATATACAGGAAAACACAGGAGGATTACTTAGTACTTTACAAGAATGTGTGCAGAATTATGAAATCAATGTGATTGATGTGCGGAGGTTGACGGATGAACAGATTGAGGGAATCGGGTCGGAGGTGAAACTGCTCTTTGGATATGTAAAACATGATGGAAACCCAAAGAAACTGGAGGAATTTATACAGAAGAACAGGGAAAGCTTTGAGCATTTATCCGGTGAGACCTATGAAATGATAGCGATCATGACGGGAACCGGGAAACTGTTAGAGATTATGAAAGACGTGGAAGAACAGGGGGAATATAATATGTGTAAAGCAATTAAAGACATGGTAGAAGCAGGCGAAAAGCGTGGAATGGAGCAGGGAATACAGCAGGGAATACAGCAGGGAATCGAGAAGGGTGAATCCAAGCTTGGGTTACTGATATCCCGCTTATTTGCAGATGGCCGCACAAATGATGCCCAGAAAGCAGCAACAGATGAAAAGATGAGAAAAGCATTATATAAAGAGTACGGAATTGCGTAATAGAAGGAATGAGACCTATGAAATGATAGCGATCATGACGGGAACTGGGAAACTGTTAGAGATTATGAAAGACGTGGAAGAACAGGGGGAATATAATATGTGTAAAGCAATTAAAGACATGGTAGAAGCAGGCGAAAAGCGTGGAATGGAGCAGGGAATACAGCAGGGCCTCGAGCAGGGAATACAACAAGGAATGGAACAGGGAATCAAGAAGGGTGAAACCCGGCTCGGGTTACTGATATCCCGCTTATTTGCAGATGGCCGCACAAATGATGCCCAGAAGGCAGCAACAGATGAAAGAATAAGAAAAGAATTCTACAAAGAATATGGAATTATTTAATAATATAAGAGGTTTTGAGGAGAAACCTATTAATAATAGGCTTTTACGATAAGTGAATGAATTTATGATGAAGCAGGAAATTCTGTGCTGTGACGGAATTTCCTGTTTTTTAACAGTAATGTGGAGATCCCGGAGCATAATGATGTGATGTCTCTTGTAATGTTGATAAATAAGGTGAGAAACAGCAAGGATGCAAAATGTCTCTTTCTTCATGCAAATCTATCCTGGAAAGAAGTAGAAAATGTGTACAGAAAATAAGGAGCAATATGGGATATTTATTTCAAAATATGGAAAATAAAGTTAAATTATCAAGGTAAATCCGATGAAGAAATTGCCGGGCAATTGAATTGCAGTTTGGAAGAAGTTAAAGAAGCGCTTATAAAAATCGATATGTGATCTAGGTTGATAGAACTAAAAAGTACGGAAATTCAAGAACAATTATATTGACATGTCCCGGTAAAACAATTAAAATCAAAGAAGCAAGAAAACAATCGTTGATGTGGGATTCGTCTCGGGACGGGATATTATATCAATTGGCTCTGTGATTTTTTGTAATAGTATGCAAAATAATGTCGCCATGTATACAGAAAATGTACAAAAAATCTGTTGTTGTATACATAATAAAATGGTAAACTCAAGCTATATTTGGTTTAATATGGCAAAAATATTTTAGGACGAAAAAGATCAACAAAAGACAACAAATTATTTTTGGAGGGAATCATGAAAAGCAAAGCAATGAAACGTGTGATTTCATCGGTTATGGTGTTATTGATGACAATAAGCCTGCTGCCGGCAAATATGCTAGGTTGGGAGGTGCAAGAGGTTAAAGCGGCGTCATTGACACTTGATGGTGAAGAAGTATCTTGGGATTTGAGAAATTCAAGCTTTGGAGCTTATAGTGGAGAAGGTAGCTGGACATCGAGTGATGGAATATTAACAGTAACGGGTTCCATAAGCTATAATGGAACACAGCACGGAGCAAATGTCAGTACAGGTAATAAATTTTCTATAAATGTACCTGCAGGAAAGACAACCATAACAGTGTCAGGATGTGCATATGGCTCTTCTAGTGCTACACTTGAGGTTAATAGTGCAGTGGTAGTGGCAAGCCAGTCGTTAGGACAACTGCCTATTGATGGTCAGGAAGTAAAGTTTGTGTATACATCAGATAGCGCTACAACTGTAGATTTGGTCATCAACGGCAGTGGATGTATTCATTATATTAAGGCAAAAACAGAGACGGATGCTAAGCTTACTCTTGATGCGGAGGCTGTAACGTGGGATTTAAGAAATGCTGATTTTGGGGCATATGGTAATAGCGGAGATAGTTGGACATCGAATGATAAGATCTTAAAGATAACAGGGGCAATAAGCTATTATGGAGCACAACACGGAGCAGATATTTCTACTGGGAATATTTTCTCAATAAAGGTACCGGCGGGAACAACAACGATTACTGCATTAGCATGTGCATACGGTAGCGGTAAAGCTAAATTACAAGTTAATGGTATAGATGTGGTTGCAGAACAGCCGATAGGTGGTTTGACAGAAGGTGGGGAAGTAGTATTTACATATACTTCGTCAGTGGATACAACGGTAGATTTGGTGATTACAAATGGCGGATTTCTGCACGGAATTAAGGCTCAGACAGTAACTCCTGCGTTGGCAGCAACAGTTACCGGTGCAGTAGGCACCTCGGTTAACGGTGAAAAACTTGTGTTTAAGAAGGATGGTGTGGCAGCAGCAGAAGCAACAATAGCGGATGGTGAGTATACTGTTGAACTTGAAGTAGGTAGCTCCTACACGGTTGAATTTAAAAAGAGTGCATTATATGAAATTTCTTCCGGTGGAACAATTGATCTTACGGAAGTTTCATCAGGTCAAACAGTGACTAATAATATTACATATAGTGCATTACCAACACCGAGACTCACATTGGATGGTGAAGAGGTGACATGGACATTTACAAGTGGTATATTCGGTAGTACAGGTACAGTTGAAGCGGATACGATGTCGCCGGATGGCATAGTTACATTGAATGGCGTAAATATGTCATGGAATAGTGGCGGACATGGATTAGTAGTAAAGAATGGTTCGGAGATTGCAATTACCGTTCCGGCAGGGCAGACAACAGTGACGGTTACTGCATGTCAGTATGCAGGAGGCAAGGCATCGGGTAATTTATTTGCAAGTTTATATATAAGTGGGACAAAGGTATCTGATGATGTAGATTTGTATGATAGTGTGGATAAGACAGAGAGGACTTTAATCTGCGAAACAGATGCTCCTGCAACGGTGGTGCTTAAGGTAGAAGGTTCTGGATCGGGCTATTTTCATTGGCTTTCAGCCAAGGCGGAAACCGTACAGCCTACGGCAACAGTCAGCGGTACAATTGGTACGGCAGTTAACGGACAGAAGCTGTTATTCAAGAAATCCGGTTCTACGGTAGCAGAAGCTACTGTGGCTGACGGAACATATTCGGTAGCACTTCCTGTGGGAAGTGAATATACGGTTGAGTTTGAAAGCAGTACTATGTATAAAGTTGTGCAAGGCGGAACAATTGACCTTACAAATACATCAGCCGGAACAACGGTAACAAACGATATTACATATGCTGCATGGAATGCAACCAAGACATTTGATATTACCATCGGAGGAGCGAAGTTCGAATTTACACCGGGAGCAACGGAAGCGGATGCGTTTACCGGAAGCGTAACGGGAACGGATACGAATGCTAAGGTAGAAATTGCAACAGACACAGCAGCGCTGATCTGGGCGAACCTGGGTGGTGCAGGTTCCGGTACTCTTACAGCAGATAAGATTACTGCGAAGAGTAGCAATATTACCACCAGCGTAAGTGGCAATGAGATTACCGTAACATACACAGATACATCAACGAATCCAAGTAGTTACAAGATTCTGGTACGGGATAACAGTGCCACAGGTATTCCGGCAGCCGATGGAACTCCTCGTAGTTATAGCTTTACGGATGGCAGTGTGGTATCCAAGCTATATGCGAAGGGTAGCGCATATAAGTTAACCGGTGGAAAGTCAACAACTTCTACGGATAAGTTCATCACGGTAACAGGAAATAATAGTATTATTGTTAATGATGCAACTCATGGTATTGCCATCAAGAATAATGATACGATCAGTGTAGCGGTTGCAGGTGATGCAACGATTACATTTACAACATGTAAGGAAGGAAATGCAGGTAATATCGTTGCATCCGGCATGGCTTCTGGGGCAACAATCACTCCGGCATCGGTAACAAGTAAGCCGGCAACTGATGCAACGGATGCAACCTTTACATATACGGGTGATGCAACAACCTTGGTCTTCACCTTCCAGAATGAAGGAACCAATTATCTTCACAAGATGTCTGTAACCAATAAGGCACAGGCATCAGAAGAACATACACAGGCAGCGATGCCTAAGGTTATGGATTACGGAACGAAGAGCAGTCTGACGGTTACTCCGGTTGGTCAGAGGATTATCCTTGCCCAGACGGGTGGAATCCTTCAGACTAATAGCGGAGCAGTGGATCCTTCGGTAAGTTACTATGCATTTGATGCAACCAAGGAAGCATATCACTTGGAGGCAGATGTAGTACTGAACACATGTGGCTCCACGAATACAGCAGGTATCTTCTTTGGTGCCTTTGACGGGGATAACATCATGACCGTTGGTATCCGTAACTCAACGGGTCTTCGAGGAATCTATTCGAAGTCCTCTTCGGATATGGCAGGTGCAGGTATTGTCGATCTTGCCATTGAAAATGGACAGAAGGTACATTTTGATGTTCAGAAGACGGACGCCGGACTTGTGGTTACCGCAACACCGGAAGGTGGAACGGCACAGACGGCAGTATTTAAGTATAATGACTCATCATATCTGCTGTTAAAGGATGATGGAAAGAATCAGAATGTATCCTACGGTTTTATCGTTTCAAATGCAACAGCAACCATTCGTAATATGAAGTATTCGAATGCAGCAGGAACCGTATTATACGATCAGAATAAATGTTATGACCCTGTTGGAACAGCACCGGTTGTTTCAACGGTAAACGCAACAGCGGCATCGTCTAGAGACTACTTTACCGTTGATTGGGTAAGTAGTACACCGGCGTCCGGAGACGGAAGATATATTCTTGAGGTATCGAAGGATGGTGGAGCATGGACGACCGTTTCAACCGAGCTTGAGACAACCACTTACAAGTATCCGATTACGGAAACAGGTACATATAAGTTTAGAGTATCCGGCAAACTTGGCGTTAACGGGACACCGAACACTCCTGTAGAGTCTGCGGGCAAGTATATTCTTGCAGCACTCCCGCCATTAGAGGTTACGATTACATCGGATGCAACCTCCATTACAACAAGCTGGAATGCTATTGCGGCAGCAACATCCTATGATGTATACCGTTATTCCTTCGATGAAGGTGCTGAAAATGCAGTAAAGGTTGCAACCGTGACTCAGGCAACCTACAAGGATACCAATGTTGTGGCGGAAATGCCATATTACTATTATGTGATTGGTTATTCTTCTACCAATAATACCAATCCTTCCGAAGTGGTATGGGCGGTAGCAACCCCTGGACATACCGGAGATTACGTATATGAAAATGAAGCAGCAGAGATCTTTATTACCCAAAAGTCCTATGACACAGTATTTAGCGGTAAGGCAACGCTGGAAGGAATCGTAGATCGTGCAGGTACGATGAAGGCGATGGTCAACGGGGCAGAACAGGGCACGAAGACTCTGGCAGCAAAGGATACATTTAGTTTTGAACTTACTCTGGCAGAGGGTAGAAATGATGTAAATCTCTTATTTACCGATGCCAACGGTAAGGTTACCAGAAAGACCTATAATTTTGTATATCTTACAAATTACGATTATGCAGTAGATGCATCATTTACAGGTAATGATGGTGATGCAAATGTTGATGGAAAGCCTACATATAAGACGGTTCAGGCTGCAGTAAATGCGGTTTCGTCCGGAAATACAGATACTAAGGTTATTCTTGTTATGAACGGATCTTACGAGGAACGTCTGGTTGTGAATGCGCCAAATATCTCGATTATAGGTCAGGATCGTGAATTGACATCCATCCATTACTATCCGGGTATACTTGGATCTGCGTATGAAGCCGGTGCGGATATGGATAAGAGATGTGCTACCTACATCCAGAGTGGCGCAACAGGATTCAGTGCAGAGAATATTACATTTAAGAACGATTATGTATATTCTACACCGGACGGCAAGTCCAATAAGTCTGCGGATGCCATTCGCGTGGAGGCAGATGGTGCGATGTTCGTTAATGTAAGGATGAGCAGTATCCAGGATACACTCTATATGCATGCGGGACATCAGTATTATTACAAGTGTCTCATTGAAGGTGTAGTAGACTTCATTTATTCAGGTGATGATGCACGAAGCTTCTTCAATGATTGTGATATTAAGTTTGTTTATGAATCTACCAAGACCTCCGGTTATGTATGTGCACCGAGAACCAAGAACACCGCAACTTACGGTTTGACTTTCTACAACTGTACGGTAACGGGTGAAGAAGGATGTAGCGGAACAGGATATCTTCTCTGCAGACCATGGGGACCGGATGCGTATGTAACATGGATCAACTGCTATATGGGTAAGACAATCAATGCACTTACACCATATGGTGATATGAGTGGTAATCTGGCAACAGAAGCTCGATTCTTCGAATACTATAGCTATGGTCCGGGTTCAGCCATTAATGAGGAACGTCGCCAGATTTCCCCAACCAAGGCAGGACAGATGCTTACCGATGCATATCTTGAGTGGACACCGAAGGCTAATAGCGCAGAAATCTCAGCAAATCATTATGTAGGATCATTGCAGTCAAATCTTACCGATGGAAGTACGACGGCAGTTCCGAACGATGATAAATATGCATGGACCGACGGTGATGATACCGGACTTAAGGCATACGATATGGAAGGATATTCAGCTGCCTTTGGTGTGTCCGGTGGTGGATTGTTAAAGGAAGTAAACAGCAATTACTATAAGGTTGCTACAGCAGAAGAATTCCTGGATGCATTAGTTAACATCAAGAAGACCGGTAAGAATTCAGTTATTGAATTAACCGCTGATATTAATCTTGGATCTAAGGAAATTAAGAATTTTGACTCATATAACAGTATCATTACACCTTATAAAGCACAGGCACTGACACATCCTACATTAATTAAGTCCGGTGTATCTGTACTGAACATTACAGATATGCACAACTTAACGATTTTCTCATCCAATGGATCATCGATTAAGCATGCAAACATTACAATGAAGAATTCAAGTAATATCATTATCCGTAACATCAAGTTTGATGAATTGTGGGAGTGGGATGAAGATACCTCGGGTGCGTATGACCGAAATGACTGGGATTATATGACCATCGATGAGTCGACGGATGGTGTTTGGATTGACCACTGTACATTCTTCAAGGCATACGATGGAGTTGTCGATATTAAGAATCCTGCACCAACAGCAAATGTAACAATTTCTTGGTGTGAATTCTTGCCGGGTAGTGAAGATAATATTTTCTTCAATGAAATGATGGATTTAATGTCATCAAATCCAAGTGCATATCCATACTACAAGAGCTTGTTAGACAGTGGTATGACAGAAGATCAGATCTGGTGGTATGCATATGGTCAGAAGAAGACACATCTTCTTGGACAGTCTGATACGGCAACCAATGCAGCAGGAATCCGAGTAACTCTTGCAAATAATTACTACAAGAACTCAATGGATAGAATGCCGCGTTTAAGATATGGTGCTTCTCATGTATACAACTGTATCATGGATGCACAGGATCTTTTGAACGCAAGAAATTCGATTAGCAATGAAAGTGCAGCAAAGCATATCGTAAGTAACGGTGCTTCATCGACTTGCGGAGGTAGCGTGCTTCTTGAGAACTGTTATATCAGTGGTATTGAAAATGCATTGAATTCAGGTAATGGAGATAGTCCGGCGGGTTATATCAATGCAATCAATTCAGTATACTATATGAATGGTAAAGCAACCAAGCTGGAGCCAAAGGTAAATAATACAATACCCGGAACAACAGTTCTTGTAACTGATGCAGATCAGTTTAAGGCTTCTTTGCCATATAGTGAATATACACTTTATGATGCTGAGAACTTAAAGAACATTATTGTACCTTATGTTGGTGCTGGTAAGATGAATTTTACAGTACTTCAGTGGGAGAAAACCTCATATAATGCTCAGGAGGCTGCTCCGGAAGTCCCTGGAACAGTTTTCAAGGCTAAGGTGAGTGAGATTCCGGCAACTGTACTTACAAATGAAGTTAAGGAAGCAACCGGATGTAAGACGGTTAAAGAATTAATTGCTTACTTAAGAGCAATGATTACGGATAGCGTAGGAGCTGCTGCAATTCTTTCGGGAGTTGATCCGGTAAATACATCTGCAGTTGATGTGACAATTCAGATTAGTTACGATGGCGGAAAGACTTGGGAGAATGTAACTGCACAGAACTTCCCTAAGAATGGAATGGATGTTATTATTCCATATCCAACAGGAATAAATCCATATAATTATGATTTTGTAATTGGGCATCTTATTACAATGGGATGCAATGGTGCAAAGGTTGGTTCTATGGAATACTACAATCCACAGAAGGTAACGGATGGACTTCAGATTCACATTAATAGTGCATCTCCGTTCGTAATTGGATGGAAGGAAATTCCGGAAAGTGATGATGAGGAAGATCCAATTCGAAGCGTCGCAACCGGTGATACAACACCGATTGTGCCGATGGCAGTGATGATGTTCGTATCATTGACCTTGTGTCTTACAATGGCAGTTTCAACACGCAGAAGTAGAAAAGTGACCAAGAAATAAGTTTAATAAAGAGATGCAAAAGCACAGAGAAATGTTGATATGGGATTTGTCCCGGAATGGGGAATCCCATCAACAGGCTCTGTGCTTTTTTTGCAAAAAAATGACGTCATGTATACAGAAAATGTACAAAAAATCTGTTGCTGTATACATAATAAAATGGTAAACTCAAACTATATTTGGTTTATTATGGCAAAAATATTTAAGGACGAAAAAGACCAACAAAGACAATATTATTTTTAGGAGGAAATCATGAAAAGCAAAGCAATGAAACGTGTAATTGCATCGGTAATGACCTTATTGATGGCAATTAGCCTACTACCTGCAAATATGCTAGGTGGGGGGGTGCAACAGGTTAAGGCGGCAACGAAAACATACAATGTCACTGGTTGTGATGCTAACCTTGCAAAACCAAACAGTGAACGAACAACTGCTGTATATGGCGGTCTTGCAAGTGATGGCACTATGAAGGAGATCGCTGCAACAGAGGTCGGAAATTATCAGTTTGTTTTTTATTCTGGAACAGGTAAAAAGACGGGATATTCTGATAAAAGCTGGAGTTTTGGCAGTGAGAGCGGTGGAAAAAGACTTGAAACACAGGGCGGAATACAGGATAGTGGAAGATATATTGCAACTACTGTAGGAGCGGGGAAAACAGCGACTATTGAGGTTATTTGGGCTAGTGGTGGAGATGACGCTAGATTTGATGCGGTAAAGCCAATTAATGAAACTTCGCTTGGTACTGCGCTTACCCCGGCATCTAGAAAGGATGCAAGTGGTAATGATTGTTCAGCAACACCGGCTAAAGATACACTATATTGTTCTACATATAAGAATGTCCCAGAAGGAAGTTATGCCATAGGTATGACCGCAGGAGGTTATATTTATAGTATTAAGGTGGATGAAACCTCGGGCGTGTTGATAAATGCTCCGACAGTTTCAGAGGTAAAGGTGCTTCAAGATCAGACAGATAAATCAAAGGTTACAATTAGTGGTAGCGGTGTAGCAGGTAGTGCTGATTCCGAGTATGTAATTGTAAGAGTGAATGAAGCTGACGAGGCAACAACAGTTGGAACAACGGATGGTGCAATTGCTGAATTCAGCATTACAGATACATTGACTTCATCAGGAACTTATAAATATAAGGTATATGGACAAGGAACTTCAAGCAGTGACGCGATTACTGCGGCAGAAATAATAACATATAAGCTTCCTCTTGCTAAACCATCAGTTACTACAGCTGCTGGAAATGCGATGATTACAGTATCATGGACAGAAGTAAAGGAAGCCACATCTTATGATGTAGTGGTATATGATTTATTCGATGGAACTGATAATAGAACAATAGATAATATAGCAGGTCAATATTTGGATGTGAATAATCTTACTAATGGTAGGAAATATCAGTTCAAAGTGATTGCTAATCGAGGCGATGAACAGTCAGAATCTGAATTGTCCGAGGTCATTCGTCCGAAGGCAGTTGACAGTGAAGCGGATTTCTTTAAGGCAGATGATTTAACCGTTCAGAAACTCTCTGAGAATCTGGAGTATACAACGGCTAAAAACCATAAGATTACGATTCTTGCAACTTCTGATAAGTATGTAAATATTCAGGAGTCGGGACCTGAAAAAGGGGATACAACGAGTTCCGATTTGTTTGATGAAAAGCAAACCGGATCGACAAAGTCAATCTCAGGAGAAACATTTTCTAAGGTTATTAATTTAAATGGTACTCCAACCAGCAAAACAAAACCGACGAATCGTGCAATTAAGGTTGAATTGGAGAAAAAAGGATATATTGAAGTCTTTGCGGTTAGTACCAATAAGACGGATGCAAGAAAGTTGAATGTTTTCCTTCTTGAAAAAGATGCAGAAGGTAACGATAAATATACTTCCAAGGGTCAGATTAATGTTGGAGGTTTTGGCAGCGGTGCTGCGTCCTCTACAATGGATTTAGAGGCCGGTACTTACTGTATCTCTTCGGAGAGCGGCGGTATTGCTGTATACGGTATCCGTATCGGTGAAGGTGCTGCTCCGCTTATGGATTGGACCTATGTGGATGATCCGATTATTACAAGTGTAGAGAATAATGGCGATGGAACATTTACTGTGAACTATACAGTGGATTTTGATAATGGCGGTATTGATACAGCTAGAGTATTTGCATATCAGAATGGATTCGAAGTATCCAATACAGAAATCACTGGTGGTACATCTGCTAAGGTTGCAGCAAAGGAAGATGGCGATTATACATTTAAGGTTGTAATTTCAAGGAATGGTTGTGGGGACAAGGAAAGTAACGTATATGAGTTAAAGAACTACGAACTTCCGTTAGAGTCTCCGGCAATTACCTGGGTTAATAATCTTGGCAATGGCTCTGTATACGTAGACTGGAACAATATTCAGGCAGATACCTTTGATGTATTATACAAGGCATCCGGCGCAAGTGAATATACAACAGCAGTGACCGGTAATACCACGGGTAACTATACAGTGGAAGGTCTCACACCTGGTACAGAATACACCATTAAAGTTGTTGCTCATAACAGTGTTAAGGGTGATTCAAGCAGTGAGAAGAAAATCACCGTAGGTGATGCAAAACAGCAGTGGTATGCAGACGTATTCGGTTCAGCAACCTCAGCAACAATTACAGTTAATGGAACAGAGTATTCATTAAAGAGTGTTGACGCTAGCTACGGTGAAGGAACCAAGGTTGAGGATGTAACCAATACCTCCGGTACGGTTGAAATTGCTAAGGCAAACAATGGTAAGGTTGCAGATAGTGAGGAAGGTATTGAGATTTATTATACGAAGATCAATCCTAATACGGAAAACTTTAAGTTGACAGCAACCTTTGAAGTTATTGATGATTTCTATGTAAATAACCAGTCCGCATATGGTATCTTTGCAATGGATATTCAGGGTGTTGGTACCAAGGATGCGAAGTATATGAACTCTGTATCTGTAGGACAGTTCAAGATGTTCGGCGGAACATACCATTCAAATGGTGCAAGATTAATTACCGGATATACTTCCTATGACCCTACAAGCACAGCGGGAACGGGAAGAAATCTTAATAATACGAATCTGTTCTCGGTACAGAGCACAGATGATCATTCATCCAATGGTGATAAGTTTACATACACTTTAGAGAAGACCAATACAGGATTTATCTGCTCCATGGATGGCGATAGCACACCAATCACCTTTAATGGTGCACAGAACATTATGGTTCAGGAAGATGGTTCCATCGTAGTCGGTGTTGCAGCAGCGAGAGTTGGTGTCAGAATTTCTGATATTAAGTTTGAGAAGACCGAGGGTAAGGTTGAAGGTGGTGCTGTAGCAGAACTTGTAGAACCAACGTTTACAGTTCTTTCCGGAACCAAGACCGGTAATCCGGACTATGAATTTATCGCAATGTCCAATGTTCCGGGTACATTGTTATTGTGGACAGGCGATCGATCAGATCAGGTAAGTGTTCACATTGATGCTGATGGAGCAGTTCGAGTTCCTCATCAGTTGCGGAATAAGGGTGGATATAATGCTTTCTGTTATGAATTTTATATTGATCCATCTACACCGAATTTGACAGATTATAGCTATATTAAGAACTATGAATATATTGTAGAGTGGCGTACCTTTGGTGATCAGGGTGAAAATATTTATGTATCACCGAACGGCGGTGGAAACGGTGGCAAGGATTCACCAATGGATCTTCAGACTGCATTGAATTATGCACAGCCTGGACAGACCATTGTAATGCTGGATGGTGTATATTATCCAAATAAGACCCTTACCGTTAACCGTAGCCAGAATGGTACGGCAAATAGACCAATTACCTTAACGGCACAGAATCCGGGGAAGGTTGTAGTAGACGGTTCTAAGCTTGACTGGGATCAGACCGCTGCATTATTCAGTATAACAGGTAGCTACTGGAACATTTATGGAATTGAATTCCGTAATAGTATTGGTACCGGTATGAGAGTAAATGGTAACTACAATACCATCGAGATGTGCCAGTTCCATCATAATGGAAATTCAGGTCTTCAGATCAGCCGTGGCGGCGGTGAGCCTAATATGTTAGAACTCTGGCCAACGGGTAACTTAGTAAAGAACTGTGATTCTTATGATAACTGTGATCCGGGCAGAAGCGATGCCGATGGTTTTGCGGCAAAGTTAACGGTTGGTGAAGGTAATAAGTTCTATGGATGTATTTCACATCATAACATTGATGATGGTTGGGATCTTTATGCGAAGTCAACCACGGGACCAATCGGTGCAGTAACGATTGAGAATTGTGTAACCTATAATAACGGATGGTTATCAACGGATGATCCTAAGACATTGACGAAGGATGAGTTCGGTGAAGGTAATGGATTTAAGCTTGGTGGTGAGAACATGTATGGTGCCCACAAGCTGATTAACAGTATCTCTTACGATAACTATGCCAAGGGTATTACAAGTAACTCCGGACCGGACTGTCAGGTAATTAACTGTACAGCATTTAATAACTCGTTAAGTAATTCGTCATATAACCTGAGTTTATATACCAAGACATCAAATGTTAAGGGATGGGTTGTATCAGGTATGCTTTCTGTAGTTGATAAAAACATTCCTACAAGTGTTGGTTCAGCCGGATATCCGGTTGCAGAACTTGGTGCAAGCAACGGAGTTATCTATTCATTAAGAAGCTCAAGCAACTATCTCTATGATGGTTCGGCATCCCTTAATACACAGGGTGTTAAGGCAACATCGGATTGGTTTGTAAGTACAGATGTATCCATCAAGCCTACAAGAAATGCGGATGGTTCTATCAACATGCATGGTTTGTTAGAGCTTAAGGATTCAGCACCTGCAGATACAGGCGCCAGATTGAATGCAACTGCTTCTGTTGCTCCGGTGATGGAGGCACGTGCAGAGGTTTCGGATACATTATCCGAAGAATCTTTGACAGAGGCTGTAAAGAAGGCAACCGGTGCTACGACTGTAGCAGATCTGATTAAGTATCTTCAGAAGGTTATTGTGGAGAGTACAGGAGCAAAAGCAAAGTTAACCGGTGTCAATGTAAAGGATACAAAGGTTGTTGACATTAATGTGTTAATAAGCTATGACAATGGTGTAACATGGATCAAGGCAACACCGGATAATTTCCCTAAGAATGGTGTGGATGTAACGATTCCATATCCGGAGGGAACCAATCGCTATGGATATGATTTTGTCATCGGACATTTGATCACAGAGGATTGTAACGGATTGACTGCAGGTACTATGGAATACTTCAAGCCGGTAAAGGATGCAAATGGATTGAGAATTCACATTATGGCGGCATCCCCATTCGTTATCGGATGGACAGAAGCTGACGAGGATAGCGGCGATGGCGGAGCATCAATCACCAGCGTTGCAACCGGTGACACAACACCAATCATTCCATACGTAATATTGATGGTTGGATCTCTTGCAGTATGTGTATCCTTCGTCTTCGTAGGAAAGAAGAGAAAGTCTGCAAAGAAAAATGACTAAGAAGTTTCATTACGCGGGAATGAAAGAATAAAAAGATAAGTCTGTAACAGGAACAGATAATCAAATACAAGAAGGACCATGGTTTTCATTGGGAAAGCCATGGTCTTTCTTTGTTATGTGCATATAGGATGCCATTGTAGGAAATTACTTTTGGATGAAATAATGAATTATATTGACATATCTCGGTAAATTAATTAAAATCAAAGAAGCAAGAAAACAATCTCATGATCGGTTAAGGCCGTGTTCTGGAATTCTATTATTCTAAATGTGAAATTATCCTTGCGACAATCAATATCAAAACAAAATAAGCAGGGATTAATAATAAACCATCTTTAACTCTCGATAAGTATAACTTGAAAAAATTTAACAAGAAGGTGTTGTTTGTGATTCCTGCAAAAAGGAGGAAAAATGGGAAAAGCAGACAGCGTATCGAAACTATTCCTTGCCGGATTTTCACAAAAAGACCGGCTGATCCCGGTGACAACCATCGTGATTTATTACGGGAAGGAGCCATGGGAATCACCAAAGAGGCTGTCGGACATACAGGAAAACACAGGAGGATTGCTTAGTACTTTACAGGAATATGTACAGAATTACGAAATCAATGTAATTGATGTGAGGAGGCTGACGGATGAACAGATTGAGGGAATTGGGTCGGAGGTGAAACTGCTCTTTGGCTATGTAAAACATGATGGAAATCAGGAGAAACTGGAGGATATAATATGTGTAAAGCAATTAAAGATATGGTAGAAGCAGGCGAAAAGCGTGGAATGGAACGAGGCCTCGAGCAGGGCAGACAGCAAGGAATGGAGCAGGGCAGACAGCAAGGAATGGAACAGGGAATCAAGAAGGGTGAAAAACAGCTTGGTTTACTGATATCCCGCTTGCTTGAGGATGGGCGCACAAATGATGCCCAGAAAGCAGCAACAGATGAAAAGATGAGAAAAGCATTATATAAAGAGTACGGAATTGCCCAATAATTAATGCAAGAATAGAGACCGTGATTTTTACAGAATATATTTTGTAGAAATCACGGCCTGCTCGATTTTTTTCTTGCCTTTTCCCGACAGATGTGTTATTCTTTGACCAAGCAAGACAAAATCAGACAATTCTAAAT
>JBJEJH010000041.1:0-28086 GCA_051877855.1 Lachnospiraceae bacterium
AGATCTCCAAGAGATGGTAAGTTCATCGAAGAGATTGGTACTTATGATCCTAACACTGATCCAAGTACTTTCAATGTAGATGCTGAAGCAGCAAAGAAGTGGCTTGCTTCCGGTGCGCAGCCTACAGAAGTTGTTGGTAAGCTTTTCAAGTTAGCTGGTATTGAGAAGTAATTCTCGTTAGGCAATTTGAATGTCTGAACTAGTGGAGGTTTTAGGATGAAAAAATTAGTTGAAGTTATTGCAAAAGCACTAGTTGATAATCCTGACGAAGTTGTAGTTACAGAATCAGGGGATGACAAGGAAGTTACCATATCTTTAACTGTAGCGCAGTCCGATATGGGTAAAGTTATTGGTAAGAATGGCAGAATTGCCCAGTCCATCCGAGCTGTTGTTAAGGCAGCTGCGTCTAAGGACTCAAGAAAGATTAACGTTAAGATTATGTAATGTTTTGACATTTCGATATTCGAGAACGCAATCTGGAAATTGACGGAATAGGAAGTGCAATCATTTCTTATTCCGTTTTTTATTCTCTATCGTAACGTTTAAAGCGAAGATTTATATCTCTGACAAGACAGGAGAAGATATGGAAGATTTATTAAGGGTTGGCGTAATTACCTCTACTCACGGAATTGCAGGTGAGGTGAAGGTATTTCCCACAACAGATGATCCGAAACGTTTTAAGTCCTTGAAAAAGGTTCAAATTGATTTGGGTCGAGAAAAATTAGAATTGAATATTGCTTCCGTTAAATTCTTTAAGAACATGGTGATCTTAAAGTTTAAGGAATTTAATAATATTAATGATGTGGAACGATTGGTTAAGAAAGATCTTATGATTGCAAGAACCCAGGCAGTTCCATTAGAGGAAAATGAGAACTTTATCTGTGATCTCATCGGTCTTGATACCGTAACGGAGGATGGAACAAGTATTGGTATATTAACGGATGTGCTTCAAACCGGAGCGAATGACGTGTATGTCATTACAACACCGGAAAAGAAGGAAGTTCTGATTCCGGCCATTCGTCAGTGTATTCTGGAAGTCAATATTTCGGAAAAGAAAATGGTTGTACATTTGTTGGAAGGATTAATGGATTAATGAAATTTCATGTAATGACCTTATTCCCGGATATGATTATGAATGGAATGAGCCACAGCATTACCGGACGTGCCATGGAAAAAGGGCTGATTTCAGTGGATGCAGTGAATATCCGTGATTTTTCGCAAAATAAACATATGAAAGTGGATGATTATCCCTATGGCGGCGGCGCCGGACTTGTCATGCAGGCAGAGCCGGTTTTTCTGGCCTATCAAAGTATTATTGAAAAAATTCAGACTGATTCGACGTCAAAAAAGCCTCGGGTTCTCTTTATGACGCCATGCGGTCATACCTTCAACCAGCGTATGGCGGAGGAATTGGCACAGGAAGAGGAATTAATCTTTCTATGCGGTCATTATGAGGGAATTGATGAGCGTGTTCTTGAGATGATTGTAACGGACCCGGTGTGTATCGGTGATTATGTTCTGACCGGCGGAGAACTTCCATCCATGGTGATAATGGATTGTATTTCCCGTCTGGTTCCGGGGGTTTTGCATAACGATGTATCGGCAGAATTTGAATCCTTTCAGGATAATCTGTTAGAATATCCGCAGTATTCCCGTCCGGAAGAGTTTATGGGCAGAAAGGTGCCGGAAATTCTTTTGTCAGGAAATCATCAGAAAGTGGATGAATGGCGACGGGAGCAATCCATACTTCGCACGGCGCAGTACAGACCGGATTTGTTGGAAAAAGCACAACTTTCCGAAAAGGAACGAATATTTGCAAATAATCATAAAAAAGGCTTGCAATAAGCGAAAACTTATGATAAATTATATTCTTGTGAGATAAGGGATGGTCCTCTGGTATTGATATATTAAGAACATCTAATTTTAAGGAGGTTCACAAATGAACGATATTATTAAGAATATTGAAGCTGCTCAGTTAAAGGCTGAAGTTCCGGCATTCAATGTAGGTGATACTGTAAAGGTATACGCTAAGATCAAAGAAGGAGACAAGGAAAGAATCCAGGTTTTCGAAGGTACAGTAATTAAGAGACAGGGCGGAAGCTCAAGAGAGACATTTACTGTTCGTAAGACATCCAACGGTATTGGTGTTGAGAAGACATGGCCATTACATTCTCCTAACGTAGATAAGATCGAAGTTGTTAGACTTGGTAAGGTTCGCAGAGCTAAGCTTAACTACTTAAGATCAAGAGTAGGTAAGGCTGCTAAGGTTAAAGAGTTAGTAAAATAATAAACTGGATTAACCACAGGGACAAGTACTTCAGTGTATATTGTCCCTTTTTTATTAGATTAGAGGGATTATTGTGAGAAAGTATAGAAAACCATATCGTGAACATGTTAAAATTCAGGTGGCGGTTAAATTTGTTGCAGATGCGCTTGTGGCAATATGCATGGCGTATTTTATTATTATTTCCTTTGGCACGCGATATTCCATTATCGGAAATTCTATGGGTGATGTTCTGATTCACGGGGATATGGTGTTAATTGATAAAGCAACCTTTGAGCTTCGAAGCCCAAAGCGTTTTGAAATAGTACTGTTTTCGCCTAATGGAGTAAATGCAGGAAAAACTTACGTAAAAAGAATTATTGCTCTTCCGGGTGAGAAGATTCAGATCAAGGATGGGAAAATATTTGTTAACGGAATGACCTTAGTCAATGACGTGACAGACACACAGGTGTTGACTCCCGGGCTTGCAAGTGAACCGATTACCCTTGGGGCGGATGAGTATTTTGTTATGGGCGATGATCGCAATAACAGTGAAGACAGCCGGTTTTATACAATCGGAAATATTAAAGAAGAAAATATTATTGGACGACCTTGGTTGAAGGTATATCCTTTCAGTGACTTTGGTTGGATCGAATAGAATATAAGTATAGAAAGAAAAGGTGTGTAATATGCAGTTTCAATGGTATCCCGGTCATATGACCAAGGCTAAGCGAATGATGCAGGAAGATATTAAGCTCTTTGACCTTGTAATCGAGGTTGTTGATGCAAGAGTACCCTTAGCCAGCCGTAATCCGGATATTGATCAGCTGGGACAGAATAAATATCGTCTGATCATTCTGAATAAGGCGGATTTGGTTTCGAATGATGCAATCAATCAATGGATGATTTATTTTAAAGAAAAAGGATTCTATGTCGTTCAATTAGATTCCCGTAGCAAAGCAGGAATGAAACAGGTAAATGAGGTCATTGATAAAGCCTGCCGGGAGAAAATCGAACGTGACCGCAAACGAGGTATTCTCAATCGTCCGGTGCGAGCCATGGTGGTGGGTATTCCGAATGTGGGAAAATCTACCTTTATTAATTCATTTGCAGGAAAAGCCTGTGCCAAGACCGGTAATAAACCAGGCGTAACCAAGGGTAAGCAATGGATTCGTCTTAATAAAAATGTAGAACTTTTGGATACGCCCGGAATTCTTTGGCCAAAGTTTGATGATCAGCAGGTAGGTCTGCATCTGGCATTAATCGGTTCCATGAATGATGAAATCCTAAACATTACGGAATTGTCCATGGAACTTTTAAAGATTGTCTTAAAGAATTATCCGGGTTATTTAAAGGATCGTTACGGTATTGAAGAAAATGAGGATGCAGCCCGGTGTCTGATGGACATTGCCCAGGCAAGAAAATGTATTAAAAAGGGGAATGAACCGGATTATGACAAAGCTGCGGCAATAATTATAGACGAATTCCGCAGTGGTGTTCTGGGAAAGATTTCCCTGGAATTACCGTAAATTGGAGGATTTATGTAGACGATTGGAGAAAATCAATGGCAGATAAAATTAGTGAAATTAAGGATCAATTTGCCAAGGCTAAGACTTTGGAAGAACAAAACCAACTCCTGGAGAAATACGCGCAGGATACGCGAAGTGGTGTTTTAAAAATCATTGAAAAATGCAAAGCCGATCAGCAGGCTTTGGTGCAAGAGAAGGAACGAATCTACAAACTTCGTGAATATGAGCGAAAATATGCGGAAAATGACTACATTTGTGGCATTGATGAGGTGGGACGTGGTCCCTTTGCGGGGCCGGTGGTGGCCTGTGCCGTAATTTTACCAAGGGACTGCGAAATCCTTTATGTAAATGATTCGAAGCAGCTTTCTGAAAAGAAACGTGAAGAACTCTATGATATCATTCTCGAAAAGGCTGTATCGGTTGGAATTGGTATCGTTTCTCCACAGCGTATTGATGAGATCAATATTTTACAGGCGACCTATGAGGCGATGCGCCAGGCTATTGATAAACTGGAGGTAAAACCCGATATATTATTAAATGATGCGGTGACAATTCCGGGAGTGGATATCCCTCAGGTTCCGATTATTAAGGGAGATGCCAAGAGTATTTCCATCGGTGCGGCAAGTATTGTTGCCAAGGTCACAAGGGACCGTATGATGGTGGAATATGCAAAGATTTATCCGGAATACAGTTTTGATAAGAATAAGGGTTACGGAGGAGATAAGAAGCATCAGGAAGCTCTTCGTCAGTATGGTCCATGCCCAATTCATCGCCAAACATTTATAAAGAACTTCTTATAATGGGGAATGTGCATGACGAACATTAATTTGTCTAATTTCTTTCATCAAATTAACGGAAATAATAATCTCATAGAAACGGGAAACGGGAAGGATGCAGTCCATAGCTCTCCCATCGATACTTCTGCGGTTAAAAATGCCGTAGAACAGATTAAGAATTTACTTGTTGGGGATATATTTACCGGTGAAATTACGGATCAATCCCAAAATCAGATCACAATCCGATATGGCAACGGACAGTTCATCAATGCGAATCTATTATCGGAATCCGGTTCAATGAATGTGAATAAGGGCGATATGGTGACATTTCTCGTGCAGCAAAAGACGGATTCCATGGTTTCGCTAAAGCCTCTGGACGGGACCGCACAGGAGATGATCTTTGCCAATAAAGCGCTGGAGGCCTCGGGTCTTGCAAAGACAAAGGAGAATCTTGAATTGGTGAAGAATTTAGTGGATTTAAATATGCCCATTGATAAGAAAACCCTGGGGGATATGTCCAAATTAATGACCCAATTTCCGGGGACTTCCACGGATACGATTCTTCGTCTTACCAAACTGGAAATTCCTGTCACAGCAGAAAATGTAGCCGTATTTGATGCTTATAAGGCATATGAACATGATATGACCGGTACGATTCGAAACCTATCCGATGATTTTTCCCATCTTATGGAACAACTGGTGGAGCAGGATACGAAGATGGCACCGGATATTGCCGGAAAATTGTTGGAAGTATTTCATCCATCGGATTCCTTCCCGGAGCAGGAGAGCTTAAAGGATGAAATCAAACAACGGATCAATACTTCCTTGAAAGATTCGAATAGCGTTTCCGATCAAATCATTGAGCATCTGAAAGATGATTCCCGTAGTCCGTCCGAGAAACTGGATTTTCTTCAGAACCTATTGAAGAGCGTCAATGAATTAAAAGAAAATGATTCCATGGAATTATCCAGGGAATTAGGAAAAATATTAAAAAGCAAGGAAGTAAAGGAGATTTTGCAGGAAAACCTGCGGGAATCCATGTTCATTAAACCGGAGGATGTGGCAGAAAAAAAAGAGGTACGGGAGTACTATAAGAATCTTCTTAAAGTGGTTACACAGGGAGAAAAGGTTCTCGAGAAGGCCGGTTTATCGGAATCTGCATTGTCTAAGGGATTGAACGCCGTAAAGAATAATGTGGAATTTATGAATGAATTGAATCATCAGATGTCATTTTTACAGATTCCTGTTAAAATACACAATGGAGAGACCAGGGGAGACCTGTATGTCTACACCAACCGAAAGAAACGACTAAGTAAAGAGGATGATTTAACTGCACTTCTTCATCTGGATATGGAGCATCTGGGGCCTATGGATGTCTACGTAAAGATGAGCCATGGCAATCATGTGTCCACTAATTTTTGTCTGGAATCCGAGGAAATGCTGGACTTTATCTATGATCACATAGATCTCTTAACAAAACGGCTAAAGGAGCAGGGGTACGATTTTAATCCTACCATGACTCTGAAAGATCCGGTGGGTCAGATCGATGAAAATGGTCATCCGGGTTCGATTGATTTTGTTCGGGATTTTCTGGATGTATCGGATCCTGTAATTTCTATGAATCGCTATATCTTTGATACCAAGGCATAAGGAGGTGCCGGGATGTCGGAAGAAAAAAACAACCAAAGTAATCGGAATCAACCAAAGCATGATAAGGCAAAACAGGCAGTTGCGCTGGCCTACAATCCCGGGGATCAGGCGCCGAAGATTCTTGCCACCGGTAAAGGTGCCCTGGCTGAAAAAATTATTGAAAAGGCAAAGGAAAATGATGTTCCGCTGTATCGGGACGATAAACTTGCCGACACTTTATCACGTCTGGAAATCGGTGATATGATCCCGCCTGAATTATATAAGGTTGTTGCCGAGATTTTGGTTTTTGTAGATGAAATGGAAAAAATTAAAGGTAAAGTCGGTAAGTGAATATTAATAGGGTTGATTACCTGAAAGTATAATGGAGTAACTTTATGGCTCAGATAAATAAACGACAAATTGGCAGTGCGATGGAAAGTATTGCAGCCAATTATCTTGAAAAGCAGGGATATACCATTCTGGAAAGAAATTACCGGTGCAAGCTGGGTGAGATCGATCTTATCGGAATGGATGGATCCTACTATGTCTTTATCGAGGTGAAGTTTCGAAAGGATGCATCTTTCGGCGAACCCTTCGAAGCAGTGGATGTAAAGAAGCAAAAACGTATTCGAAAGGCTTGTTCCTGGTATCTTATGGAAAAGCGACTTGTGGATGTTCCGGTGCGGTTTGATGTGGTTGGAATTCTCGGTGAAGATATTACATTATTAAAGAATGCATTTTAACGATTGTTTGTGTAAATGAATGAGGTGGAATATGATCCGAATCAACGCTGTCAAAAGAAAGAATCTTAATACAACATATATCGAAAATCCCAATACGGTTCCAATGATCCGCTATCATAAGCTGTCTAAACATCCATGGCTGTGGGACGGGTTTTCCACCCGGATTGGCGGTGTCAGCACGAATCAGTATGCAAGCATGAATCTTTCCTTTACATTGGGAGATGACAGGGAACATGTTCGTAAAAATTTTGAAATCATCGGTGAAGCCTACGGGATTCCTGTAAATCGGATGGTTTATTCTCATCAGACCCACACTGCCAATGTGATGCCGGTGACCGGAGAACACGCCGGAATGGGAATCCTTAAAGAACGTACTTATTCGGATGTTGACGGAATTATGACCAATGAACCGGGGCTTTGTCTGGTGACATCCTATGCCGACTGTGTTCCATTGTATTTTGTGGATCCGGTGCATAGGGCCATTGCCCTTAGTCATTCCGGATGGAGAGGCACTGTAGGGAATATATGTAAAAACACCGTAGAATTGATGCATGAGAAATATGGGACCTGTCCAGATGATCTGATTGCCTGCATCGGGCCATCGATTTGTGTGGATTGTTATGAGGTTAGTGCCGATGTGGCAGAACAGTTTCAGAAAGCTTACCCGAAGGAGCAGGCAGAGGATATCATCCATCCGAAAGAAAACGGTAAATATCAATTAGATCTTACGATGGCAAATTATTTTAATATGGTCAATGCAGGAATCCTAAGTGATAATATTGCCTTACCGGATTTATGCACGGCATGTAACGCATCCTGGTTGCATTCCCACCGTGCTTCACAGGGAAAACGTGGTGGCCTTTGTGCATTTTTGATGATTAAGTGAAAAAATGTTTAGTTTTTTTATGGAAAGTACACAATTTGTACATAAGTATTTGTTACAATGTTCTTAGTAGCAAACGCTGGATTTTATTTGTGCATAGACTTTTACAAAGCGGTCTGATGCAGGTCAGGAGAAATATATGGATCAGAATTTTACTTATGAATTAGCAGAAGCTTTAATGAATAAAAATGAACTTGTGGATTTTCGTTCCCAGGCAGTTCAGTTTCGAGAGTTAATGATGATGTACGCCTGTGCAATCAAGGAAGTCCAAACAAAGATTGAAGTCTTAAGTGAGGAATTTAAGGTAAAGAGTCAGCGAAATCCTATCGCCACAATCAAAAGCCGTATCAAGGAACCGATGAGTATTTTTGAGAAGGCAAAGCGCAAGGAATATCCCTTAACCTTTGAGAGCATCCGCCAGAATATGCATGATATTGCAGGTATTCGTGTGGTTTGTCCATTTATTGAGGATATTTATGCGGTAGCGGAGATGCTTACAAATCAGGATGATATTAAGATGGTCCAGATCAAGGATTATATCCAGCATCCTAAAGAAAATGGATATCGCAGTTTACATATCGTTGTTGAAATTCCGATTTTCTTATCAGACCGCAAAGAGAATATGAAGGTGGAGGTCCAGATTCGTACCATTGCCATGGATTTCTGGGCATCCCTGGAGCATCAGATTCATTATAAAAAGTATAACGAAAATGAAGATGAAAGCATTGTACGTGAATTAAAAGAATGTGCCGATACCATCTTTGCAACCGATACAAAGATGGAACAGATACGAAGAAAATTAGACTATGTTGAGGATGTGAAGCATACGATTTAATCCTGTACATACAAAAAACCACCATTCATTTGTTTTATTAATGAACAAATGATGGTGGTTCTTCTTTGCTTTATATGGATGACGGACAATTAATGTCTGACTTTGGTGGATCGAATCATCAGGAAGATGATAACGCCAAGGAAAAGAACAGTCAAACCAAATCCAATGAAAGTTTCCCACAGTTCCATGAATAACGCAGATTCCTTGATGGAATGCTTTACTTCGACATACTGGGCACTATCAACGATGGTGGTGAGTTTATCAAGGATATCCTCTGTAATCTCTGTACCGTCGGTCTGAAGGGTATAATAGTAGTTGTGACCATTCATTACCGTATAGTATCGTGCAACATAAGTGGAAGTTTCATTTAGATTACTATGGGAGAGGGTCAGCACATAACGTCCATTACTGTTTTCATAAATTTCAAGATCCAGCAGTTCATCGGTCTGACTTTTTTCAAATTCCTGTTTTACATGTTCTATATATTCATCAAAGTTTTCGATGGGTAATTCATTAAAATTAACTGCATTGCCAGTATTGATTGCGGTTGCACTTACGACAATTTCATAATTCAATTCATCCGGAAATGCATTGAGATAAATGTGATTCTGAATATATGAATTTTGTAAACTTACTGCATCCGCATCCAGCAATTCCAAAGCTGCATTGCCGGAGGAGACATTCCGGGTCAGAACATTCAGATCCGATGGAACCATAACTTTCAAATCAATGGATGAGATGGCATATTCATTCGTATCTGTGGATGTATTCGTCTCAGTATTACCTGCCAATACATTCGAAGCAGAACCCAATATCAGAGTGGAAATTGTTAACATTCCCAGTAAACGATTTAATATCATACTTTTCTTCATAACAAACTCCTTAAAACGATTCTAAAATTAGATTATAATGCATTTATAATACATTAATTGTTTACAAAAATCAATTCTATTGATATTATTGATATAGGCTTTGAAATGAAATGGGTCATTTTCAAAGCTGTATTTGCGATAGGCAGGAAAAGGAGAAATAAAATGAGTAAACCAGTAGTAGCCATTGTAGGCAGACCTAATGTGGGTAAATCAACCTTATTCAACGCCCTTGCCGGAGAACAGATTTCGATTGTTAAAGATACTCCTGGTGTAACCAGAGATCGTATATATGCAGATGTTTCTTGGCTGAATCATACATTTACCATGATTGATACCGGAGGTATTGAGCCGGATTCCAGTGATATTATTCTTTCACAGATGAGAGAACAGGCAGAAATTGCCATTGCCACTGCAGATGTTATTATTTTTATCGTAGATGTCCGGCAGGGTGTTTTGGATGCGGACGGAAAAGTTGCAGATATGCTGCGTCGTTCGAAGAAGCCTGTTATTCTGGCGGTTAATAAAGTGGACAATTTTGACAAATTTATGGCCGATGTGTATGAATTTTATAATCTGGGTATTGGTGAACCGATACCGGTTTCAGCGGCATCAAGACTGGGTATTGGTGATCTTCTGGATCAGGTTATTGAGCAGTTTCCTGAGGGAATTGAGACCGAGGAGGAAGATGAACGTCCTCGTGTAGCTATCGTTGGTAAGCCTAATGTAGGTAAGTCTTCTATTATCAACAAACTGACCGGCAGCAACCGTGTGATTGTTTCGGATATTGCCGGAACAACCCGTGATGCAATTGATACTGAAGTTGTTCATAACGGTAAGCCTTATGTTTTTATTGATACCGCAGGTCTTCGTCGTAAGAACAAGATTAAGGAAGAATTGGAACGATATAGTATCATTCGTACCGTTACTGCCGTAGAGCGTGCCGATGTGGTCTTAATTGTAATCGATGCCACAGAAGGTGTCACCGAGCAGGATGCCAAGATTGCCGGGATTGCTCATGAACGCGGAAAGGGTATCATTGTTGTTGTCAATAAATGGGATGCCATTGAAAAGAATGATAAAACAATCTATGAACACACCAGGAGGATCAAGGAAATACTTTCCTTTATGCCTTATGCTGAAATTATGTTTGTTTCTGCTCAGACAGGGCAGCGTCTTACAAAGATGTTTGATCTTATTGATATGGTTATTGAGAATCAGAATCTTCGTATTCAGACCGGTGTGTTAAACGAGATTCTTACCGAGGCTGTAGCAATGCAGCAGCCTCCTTCTGACAAGGGAAAACGTTTAAAGCTTTATTATATTACCCAGGTTGCTGTAAAACCGCCAACCTTTGTTATTTTCGTTAATGATAAGGAATTAATGCATTTTTCATACACAAGATATATTGAGAATAAGATTCGGGATACCTTTGGTTTTAAGGGAACATCTTTGAAGTTCATTATTCGTGAGAGAAAGGAAAAGGAGCAGTAATGGTTCGTTTGATTTGTTTGGCAATAGGATATTGCTTTGGTCTGTTTCAGACTGCATTTATTTATGGAAAGATTAAGGGCATTGATATTCGTGAATACGGAAGTGGTAATGCCGGTACAACCAATGTCATGAGAACACTGGGAAAGAAGGCCGGATTTATCACATATTTCGGAGACTGTATGAAGGCGGTTCTTTGCGCCCTCTTTATTCATTGTGTATTTGGAAGTACTTATGGAACACCGGAGAATAACATGGAATTCTTATTAATCCTTTATGGCGGATTGGGGGTTATTCTTGGTCATAACTTCCCATTCTATATGGGATTTAAAGGTGGTAAAGGTATCGCGGCAACATCCGGTTTTATTCTTTCATTATTGCCATACAACTGGCTGATTGTTCTCATCGGTGCAACCTCCTTCTTTGGAACCATGTTCATCACCAAATATGTTTCTCTGGCCTCATTAATCTTTGTTTCAGTTGTTTTAATTGAAATTGTGACCTTTGGACAGTTGGGTTATTTTGAAATGCCACAGAACTATTGTTATGAAGCCTATGCAGTTACTTTAGTTATTGTGATTCTCGCATTTGTTCGGCATCGTGAGAATATTAAGCGATTAATTAATGGTACAGAACGTAAGGTATTTCAGAAGAAAAAAGAAGATCAGTAAACGATATAAGTGTGAAAGATATATTATAGGATAATAGGAGTTACTATGGCAAAGATTAGTGTATTAGGTGCAGGAAGCTGGGGAACAGCACTTGCAATATTATTGAATAACAACGGACATGACGTAACCATGTGGTCCGTTTTTCCGGAAGAACTTGAACAAATTAAGGAAGATCACGAGAATAAGAGATGTCTTCCGGGAGTAACCATTCCGGATAGGATTAAATTTACCGGTGATGACAAGGAAGCATTAACGGAAAAAGATGTGGTTATTCTGGCAGTTGCGTCTCCTTATACCCGTTCCACAGCACATCGTATCAAGGATGTTGTCCGTGACGGACAGATTATCGTAAATGTGGCGAAGGGAATCGAGGAAGAAACTTTGTATACCTTAACGGATGTAATTGAAGATGAGATTCCGCAGGCGAATGTAACGGTTTTGTCCGGTCCAAGTCATGCGGAAGAAGTTGGTCGTGGAGTTCCTACCACATGCGTAGTGGGGGCAAAGGATCGGGAAACAGCAGAGTATCTTCAGAACATCTTTATGTCTGAGGTGTTCCGTGTCTACACCAGTCCGGATATTGTTGGAATGGAACTGGGGGGAGCCCTTAAAAATGTTATTGCATTGGCTGCCGGTATTTCCGACGGTGTAGGTTATGGTGATAACAGTAAAGCAGCACTGATTACCCGTGGAATCTACGAGATTTCAAAGCTTGGTATTGCCATGGGAGGTAAACCGGAAACCTTTTACGGATTAACGGGTATCGGAGATTTAATCGTTACCTGTGCCAGTATGCACAGCCGTAACCGTCGTGCCGGTATCTTGATCGGACAGGGCAAATCTTATGAAGAGGCAATGAAGGAAGTAAATATGGTTGTTGAAGGCGTTTATGCTGCCAAAGCGGCCATGAAGCTTGCTCAAAAATATAATGTTGATTTACCAATTGTAACCAAGGTTAATGAGATTCTGTTTGAAGGAAAAAAACCGGAAGAGACAGTTAAGGAATTAATGTTACGTGATAAAAAGCTGGAAAGTCACAGTTTTGATTGGGAATAATTACTCAAAGGAGAAACGACATTGAATCTGAACGAAGTTGAAGTGGGAAAAAACATTGAGATTATTTTAAATCTGGATGGTCGGAAATTAAAGTTTAATTCAGAAGTACGAGAGATTTTAGATGACAGTATTTTAATTGATCCGGTTACACAGGAGGATAAAACCGTTGGATTTGCCAAACACGAAGCCATGGTTATCTGTGTTGCGGAAGAAAATAAGCCCTATATGTGGAATGGTGTCACCATAAAATTAGTAAAATACAATAATGAAATCTATCATCAGCTGATTGCAGCCCAACCCGGTGCACACTACAATCGTCGTAGGCATTATCGTCAGTTTGTTGGTGTGGAGGGGATGATTAATAATCTCGATAAAACTCATCCGGTTATCGTTAAGGATGTGAGCGCAACGGGATGTGCCTTTGTATCCGGTGATGATTTTGAGGTTGGAACGGATGTGATTGTTAGTTTTTCGGATGCGGATCAGAACTTTGTTCTTCGTTGCAAAATTGTACGTAAACAGGAGGTCTCAGAGGGCAAGAAAATCGTTTATGGCTGTGAAATGAAGCTGACGAATCACAAGGTTGAGAAATACGTTAATGAAAAGCAGCGTCAGGATATGCAACGTCGTTCTTCCTCTGCACTGGATAAAAGAGTTTCCGATAAGGTGAACTCTGAGAGTTAGTATTTCACTTCAAGATTTGATTTCTTTTGTAAAGATTCCTTTAATAAAACGAATAATCAATACCCCTTTTTCATATATTTTTATAAAATATGGAAGGGGTATTTTTATGTTGATGGATCATTCGATGGAATTTGACTTGTATCAGGATATTAAAGCCCGCACCAATGGTGAAATCTATATTGGTGTGGTAGGACCTGTACGTTCAGGTAAATCTACGTTTATTAAGAAATTTATGGATCTTATCGTAATCCCTAATATCAAAGAACCGGCGGACCGACTTCGAGCAACCGATGAATTGCCACAAAGTTCTGCCGGAAAAACCATTATGACAACGGAGCCCAAATTCGTGCCAAAGGAAGCGGTGCAGATTCAGGTGGAGGGAATACCGCTTAAAGTGCGTTTGATTGACTGTGTTGGATTTATGGTCCAAGGTGCAGCAGGGCATACCGAAAATAATGAAGAACGATTGGTTAAGACTCCATGGGATCAGGAACCGATTCCCTTCACCAGGGCTGCAGAGATCGGAACAAGAAAGGTTATTCACGACCATTCCACCGTGGGAATTGTAATTACAGGAGATGGCAGTTTTGGGGACTTTGAGCGGAAGGATTATTTTGATGCGGAAGAAAAGACGATCACAGAATTAAAGAAACTTGGTAAACCATTTGTGGTTCTTTTAAATTCCAGTCAACCATCTTCGGAAAAGACACGGTCAGAAGCATCACAATTAGCCCAAAAACATGGTTGTCTTGTAATCCCAATGGATTGTCAGAATCTCAATTACAATGATATTAATCAAATTTTTTCGGAGTTATTGAATACATTTCCGGTTTCTGAGATTCAATTTGAATTACCAAAATGGGCGCAGATGCTTCCGGAAGATAGTGGAATAAGAGAAGAATTAATTACATTTTGTCGCAATATATTGCAAGATGTTTCGAGCATTAAAAGTGCACGGAATATTTCATTTGATGAGATTCCGGATTGCATTGAGGCAGTGGCTTTAAGTGCCATACAATCCTCTGACGGATGTGTCCGAATTGATATAAAAATCGATAATCGTCATTACTTTAATATGTTAAGTGACATGTGCGGTGAAACTATTGAAAATGAATATCAGTTAGTTTCCCTGATTCAGGAACTTACTCAGAAAAAGACAGAATTTGAAAAAGTCGGTGATGCCGTAAGTCAGGTACATATCAATGGATACAGTGTTGTTATGCCAACAAGAGAGCAGATTCAGTTAGCCAGTCCGGAAGTAATTAAAAACGGAAATAAATTCGGAGTAAAAATCCGGGCAGATGCAACAACAATCTATATGCTTGAGACCAGCATTCATACGGAAATAGCACCGATTGTAGGAAGTGAACAACAGGCGAATGATTTAATTCAATATATCGGAAACAATGCTGCAGGAGATCCGGAAGGATTGTGGGAAACCAATATTTTTGGTAAGACCATCGAACAGATTGTTGCGGATGGCATGAACGATAAGATTCACAACATGACCGAGGATAATATGAACAAATTGCGTGATACGTTACAGAAAGTAATGAATGAAAATTCAGGTTTGGTATGTTTAATCGTATAATAGATTACATAATATAATTATGTAATCTATTATACGAAATTATAAAATTTTTATATCATTTGTGTTTTCAAATACATATGAATCGAAAATCTTTCTCAATTGATATTCTCCGTTAAATATGATAAAATCTTTACATCAAATATTTTAACGGAGGATATCATGTTAGAAAAACTTTTTAAATTGAAAGAAAACAAAACAGATGTCAAGACAGAAGTGCTTGCCGGTATCACAACCTTTATGACCATGGCATACATCTTAGCTGTCAATCCTAGTATTTTAAGTGCTTCCGGAATGGATTCCAGTGCAATCCTTGCTGCAACAGCAGTTGCATCCTTCATCGGTTGTATCCTGATGGCACTTCTTGCCAATTATCCTTTTGCCCTGGCGCCGGGTATGGGTTTAAATGCATATTTTGCATTTTCGGTGTGCCTTGGTATGGGTGTGGATTGGCGAATTGCATTAGCTGCGGTATTTGTGGAAGGTTTGATTTTCATTGTTCTTTCCATTACCAATGTACGTGAGGCAATTTTTAATGCGATTCCGTTAACCTTGAAGTATGCAGTCAGCGGTGGTATCGGTCTTTTTATTGCCTTTATCGGATTAAAGGGTGCTAATCTTGTGGTTGCTGATGCTTCCACATTAGTTACCTATCAGAATTTCAAGGAAAATGTAAGCTCTGTCGGTGTAGGTGCGATTCTGGCTTTGATCGGAATTGTTATTACCGCGGTTCTTCTTGTAAAGAATGTTAAGGGTGCCATTTTATTTGGTATTATTGCAACTTATGCTTTAGGTGTCATTGCTGAGCTTTTGGGTATTTATGTACCGAATCCTGAAGTGGGAATGTATAGTTTATATCCGGATTTCTCCAACTGGTTTGTTTTAGGTTCCCTTAAGGAAACCTTTGGTCAGATTTTTATGGCAGACTTCTCAAGCATTCGTGTAATGGATTTTATCGTTGTTGTATTTGCTTTCCTTTTTGTAGATATCTTTGATACTCTTGGAACTTTGATGGGTGTTGCTTCTAAGGCAGATATGCTGGACAAGGATGGCAAGTTACCGAAGATTCGTGGCGCATTGCTTGCGGATGCCATTGCAACAAGTATCGGTGCAATTCTTGGTACATCCACGACAACAACTTATGTTGAGAGCTCATCCGGTGTATCCGAAGGTGGTAGGACAGGTCTTACCGCAACGGTAACGGGTATCCTTTTCCTGTTATCCGGTATATTCCTTGCACCGCTGTTTATGGCCATTCCATCTTTTGCCACAGCACCTGCATTGGTGGTTGTAGGATGTATGATGATTTCATCCGTACTTAAGGTGAATTTTAATGATTACTCCGAAGGTATTCCGGCATTTCTTACATTGGTATGTATGCCGTTGATGTACAGTATTTCTGAGGGAATTGCGGTTGGTTTTATCTCATATGTTTTAATTAATTTAGTAACCGGAAAAGCAAAAGAAAAGAAGATTAGTCCTTTGATGTATGTGCTTGCAATTATATTTGTTTGTAAATATATCTTTTTATAAGAGGTTTACAAATTGTCCTGAAAACTATATAATGTATTCTATGTGAAAATATTATATTAAGTGAGGTTGGCCATGAAGAGGGTTTTAAGAAAAGTTAAAGATTTATATATCCGTTACACAGACAAGATTAGTTATAAGATTAATTATAATAAGCTGGAGAAATATATGGTCTCAAAGGGTCGTAAGACCAGTATGTCCGATGATGATGCTTATCCGGCACTTTGTCATGCGGCAGCGGAGGAAGAGTCCTTCTTTAAGGATTTTCGTCGTAACTTTATTTACAATACCGTTTTAGAGCATGTTCCACAGTATCAGGGACAGGAATATTTAGATGTAATCAAGAAAAATGATAAGCTTAAATATACGGATGCAGACTGGGATAATTTCCGTCAGAATGATCTCTATGGTAATCCAAGGGTATTTCCGTATGAAGTGAATAATAAAACGATGGTGCTTTCTCCGACAACCTTGCGTTATGCTAAGGTTTTACAGGATGTTGTAACCTTGTTTGATACCGAAAAGATCAAATCCGTAGCAGAGATTGGTATCGGCTATGCAGGACAATGCAGAATGATGACAAGCTTTGTTCCATCCATTGAGAAGTACTCATTATTCGATCTTCCTGAAGTTCTTGGACTTGCCAAGAGATATTTGGGTAAATTTGGTGATACGGTTGTGAATAAGGCTAATTTCGTTGATGCAACGAATATGAAGGAAACCGATGAATCTTATGATTTTGTAATCAGTAATTACGCATTTTCAGAGTTGATTCGTGATGTTCAGGATTGTTACTTGAAAGAGGTAATTTTAAAGTCTAAGGCAGGATATATGACATGGAATTCTTTATCCTGTGATGTTCTTGACGGTTATACTTTGGACGAGTTATTAAAGCTTATTCCTGGTTCATCGGTAATCCCTGAAGAGCCGCTTTCAGCTACCAACAACTGCATCATTATCTGGGGGAATAAATAATATTTTAGTTTACAAAAGGCGTTCCTTGACAGCGCCTTTATTTTTTAGGGGAGATTTGTCATGAATACAATCATTTTTCTAATCTTAGTTCTAGTGATCATGATCTATACAAGCATTCGATCGAGCCGTGAAATCCGACGAAAAAATCGTGCACGGCTTATTGAGGAGTTTTCAAATCCTTTATCACGTAAAATGGATGTCCGTGGAAGGGAAAATCTACGAAATTATGATCAATTGACTGCGTCCGAGAATCCGCTTCATATCGATGAGGATACCTGGGATGATCTAAATATGGATGAGATCTTTGATGCGATGAACTGTACAAATTCCGCCATTGGTCAGGAATGTCTTTATCATTTGCTGCACAATCCAACCGATCAAACGGAACAGTTGGAGGAGATTCATCGTCTGGCGGAAGAATTTACAAAGAATGAAGATGAGCGTATTAAGATTCAGGAGCAGTTTATTGCTCTGGGTTATGCCAATATCTCTGATGCATATTCCTATATTCATGATATCCTTGATTTAAAGGATTCCAATAATGTTATGCACTATTTTGCCCAGGTGCTTATCGTCGCAGCCTTTGTTATTCTGATATTTGTTAACATGAATATCGGTCTTCTTGCAGTCATTGGTGCCATTGCCTATAGTATTATCAGCTATTTTAAAGATAAGGCAAAGATTGAAAGTTATCTGTCCAGTATGAAATGTATTGTTCGAATGGTGGATTCTGCAGATTCTATTACCAGGATGGATGTATCATTTATTGACCTTTACAAGGATCAGTTGACGAAATACCTTAAAAATACGAAACAGATTACCAAAAATTTCTTTCTGATTAATACCGGAAGTGGTTATACCGGTTCTCTTTTAGAGATAGGTCTGGATTACATGCGTATTCTGTTCCATGTGGATTTAATTCGGTTTAATCAGCTGACCGCAATCATTAAGGAACATCAGGCCGAGATCATGGATATATATAAGACCCTTGGCTTTATAGAAAGTTGTATTGCCATAGCAGCATACCGTAATAAGTTACCATATTGGTGTATGCCCAAGCTCCGGGAGGATCGGTTATCGAAGGAGTATCATGTTACGGAGGTTTATCATCCTCTTTTAGAGAATCCTATAGCAAATTCAATTAAGACCAAAGAATGTATCTTGCTTACCGGTTCCAATGCATCGGGTAAGTCCACATTTCTCCGGGCCATTGCCGTGAATGCTTTGTTGTCCCAAACCATTGCAACGAGTCCTTCTAAATCATATTATGGTTCATATTACCGGATTATCTCATCGATGTCCCACAAGGATAACCTGACGGGTGGTGACAGCTACTATATGGTGGAAATTAAGGCATTAAAGCGTATACTGGATCAGGTAAAAAATCCAGGTCAACCGGTATTATGTTTTCTGGATGAGGTTCTTCGCGGAACCAATACCGTGGAACGAATTGCTGCATCCACACAGATTCTTAAAAGCTTTGTCCGAGGAAATGTGTTGTGTTTTGCAGCAACCCATGATATAGAACTGACGCAGTTGCTGGCTGGAGGATATGCAAATTATCATTTTGAGGAATCTTTCGAGAATAATGATGTACAATACAACTATTTGTTAAAAGAGGGACCGGCAGTTACCCGAAATGCAATCCGGTTACTGGCACAGACCGGCTATGATCAGGACTTGATCGATGAAGCAGTCTGGATGACCAAGGAATTTGAGACCAATGGAATCTGGAAAGCTAAAAATTAATAAAAAAAGTGAGAAACGAGGAAATTAGAATGAAAGTGTATATTTATACCGATGGATCTGCCCGGGGAAATCCGGATGGACCGGGAGGGTACGGTACGATATTAAAATATATTACTCCGGATGGTGAAGTTCATGAAAAGGAACTTTCTCAGGGTTATAAGAAAACAACAAACAACCGTATGGAGCTGATGGCTGCCATCGTTGGACTGGAGTCCTTAAAGAAGCCTTGTGAAGTTGAACTGTATTCGGATTCGCAGTATCTGATTAAGGCCTTTAACGATCATTGGCTGGAGGGGTGGATCAAGAAAGGATGGAAGAGAGGAAAGAACGAACCGGTTAAGAATGTGGATCTCTGGAAGCGCCTCCTTGAAGCCACAAAACCACACCAAATTACCTGGATCTGGGTGAAAGGTCATGATGGTCACGAATATAATGAGCGATGTGATACCCTGGCCACAACCGCAGCAGATGGTGATGATTTAATGGATGATGTTGAAGTGTAATACACAAGCAGGTTTAAGATAATTTCTTCTCTTGTGATTTTTATCATTCTGTGATAAAATTAATTAGTTAAAATCCTATGGGATATTTTACCCGCCAGCAGAATAATGATGGTGGAATCAAGTATATATTGGAGGTAGGTTCTATGGTATTATTAAATGCATTAGTAAGTGATATTGTATTTGAAGCGGTTCGCTTAGTTGTGCTTGCTGCATGTGCCGTTTTGGGAGTATTGGTTGGCAAGAAGTTAAAGGATTCATCCGATGCTAAGAAGTCTGCCAACAAAGAAGAAGCTTAATTTGAGGAGGATATCGAAGTGAAGTACTATGGAGTCAATGACTTAAGAAGAATGTATCTGGACTTCTTCGAGAGCAAAGGTCATTTGAAAATGAAGAGTTTTTCTCTTATTCCACACAATGACAACAGTTTATTGTTAATTAATTCCGGTATGGCGCCACTTAAGCCATATTTTACCGGACAGGAGGTTCCGCCAAGAAAGAGAGTAACCACCTGTCAGAAGTGTATCCGTACCGGTGACCTCGAGAATGTAGGTAAGACTGCAAGACATGGTACATTTTTTGAAATGCTTGGTAATTTTTCTTTTGGTGATTATTTTAAGCATGAAGCCATTGCCTGGTCATGGGAGTTTTTAACAGAGGTTGTCGGTCTTGAGGCAGATCGTCTTTACCCATCGATCTATGAAAATGATGATGAGGCATTCGAAATCTGGAATAAGGAAATCGGCATTGCTCCGGAGCGTATTTTCCGTTTTGGCAAGGCAGATAATTTCTGGGAGCATGGTTCAGGTCCTTGCGGTCCATGTTCAGAAATCTACTATGATCGTGGAGAAAAATACGGTTGTGGAAAGCCTGGCTGTACCGTAGGTTGTGATTGTGACCGTTTCATGGAAATCTGGAATAATGTATTTACACAGTTTGACAATGACGGAAACAATAATTATACAGAACTTGTACAGAAGAACATTGATACCGGTATGGGTCTGGAAAGACTTGCCTCCGTTGTGCAGGATGTTGACTCAATCTTTGATGTCGATACTATATTTGCTTTAAGAAGCAGAGTATGTGAGCTTGCCGGTGTTCAATATAAAGAAGATGCCGATGCCGATGTTTCCATCCGTATTATCACGGACCATATCCGTTCTGCTACATTTATGATTTCTGATGGTATTATGCCATCCAACGAAGGTCGTGGTTACGTTCTTCGTCGTATCATCCGTCGTGCAGCCCGTCAGGGTAGAAAGCTTGGTATCGATGGTATTTTTCTTGCAGAGCTTTCGAAGACGGTCATTGAGGGATCAAAGGATGGTTATCCTGAATTAGATGAGAAGAAGGAATTTATCTTCAAGGTATTGACACAGGAAGAGAATCAGTTCAATAAGACCATCGATCAGGGTCTTTCGATTCTTGCTGAATTAGAGGACAAACTGGCCGCTGAAGGCGCAAAAGAACTTTCCGGCGATGATGCCTTTAAGTTATATGATACTTACGGTTTCCCATTAGATCTTACAAAGGAAATCCTTGAGGAAAAGGGTCTTTCTGTAGATGAGGATGGCTTTAAGGCCTCCATGCAGGAGCAGAAGGTAAAAGCCAGAAATGCTCGTAAAACCACATCTTACATGGGTGCCGATGCAACGATCTGGGATAATTTTGATCTTTCTGTTACATCAGAATTTGTTGGCTATGAACAGTTGGAATTAGAGCAGAAGATTACAGCCCTGGCTTTAAATACAGAGGATTCCTCTGAATTTGCCGAAGCAATTTCGGAGGGACAGCGTGGTACCATCGTTTGTGCAAAGACACCGTTCTATGCTACTATGGGTGGTCAGGTTGGTGATGTTGGTGTCATTACCACCGCCGATGGTGAGTTTAGGGTTACTGCAACAGAAAAGCTTGTAGGTAACCGAATCGGTCATATTGGTTATGTGACAAAGGGTATGCTTCAGAATGGTTCAATGGCTGTACTAAAGGTTGATAAGGCTGCACGTCAGTCTACCTGCCGTAACCACTCTGCAACACATCTTCTTCAGAAAGCACTTCGTGAAACTCTTGGTTCACATGTTGAGCAGGCCGGTTCATACCAGGATGTGGATCGAACAAGATTTGACTTCAGTCATTTTGCTGCATTAACACCGGAAGAATTGACGAAGGTTGAGCAGCTTGTTAATGAGAAGATTGCTGAAGATATCGCTGTAGATACTGCAGTAATGTCTGTTGATGAAGCTAAGAAGACCGGTGCTATGGCATTATTTGGCGAAAAATATGGTGAAAGCGTTCGTGTTGTTTCCATGGGTGATTTTTCAAAGGAATTCTGTGGTGGTACTCACGTAGCGCATACCGGAGAAATCCAGTCCTTCAAGATTCTTTCTGAAGTTTCAGCCGCAGCCGGTATTCGTCGTATTGAGGCTATTACAGGTGCGAACGTAACAAAGTACTATGCAAATCTTGAGGAAGAGTTAAATGAGGCTGCAAAGGCTGCTAAGAGCGATGTTGCAGGTCTTGTTAAGAAGATTGAAGCAATGCAGGCTGAGATCAAAACACTTTCCTCTGAAAATGAAAGCCTTAAGGCTAAGATGGCAAGTAATGCAGCCGGAGATGCTTTATCCCAGGCAAAGGATGTCAATGGAATTAAGTTCCTGGCCGTTCAGATTGCAGATGCTGATATGAATGCTCTTAGAACACTGGGAGATCAGTTTAAGGAGAAGCTTGGCGAAGCCGTTGTTGTACTTGCCTCAAGTCCGGCTGCTGATAAGGTGAATTTAATCGTTACAGCTACGGAAGGTGCCATTAAGAAGGGCGCTCATGCAGGTAACATCATCAAAGAGGCTGCAGCACTTGTTGGTGGTGGCGGTGGTGGACGTCCGAATATGGCTCAGGCCGGTGGTAAGAATGCCGCAGGTATTCAGGCGGCATTGGATAAGGCCTTAGAAGTTCTCAATGGTCAGTTAAGTTAATGATTATAAAAAATTAAAGAAAAACACCTCTGGACATATTTGTTTGGCCGGAGGTGTTTGTTTTGCGATAGTATATGAATAATATAGTTATATGGAGATTATAAATGGATAATTTATTGTTTTGTTTAAATGCCACGGTTCCGATTTTTCTTTTAATGGTTTTGGGCTATATGTTCATGAAATTACATATCTTTGATGAACATTTTACAAAGAAAATGAATTCCTTTGTTTTTAAAATTGCATTACCGGTTCTTGTTTTTCAGGATCTGTCACAGGAGGATTTCTTTGCTGTGTGGGACGGAAGTTATATCATGTTTTGTTTCATCGCATCCCTGCTTTCAATTGGCATAGCCATTGGATTGTCCTTTTGCTTTAAAGATAAATCCATCCAGGGAGAATTTGCCCAGTCTTCCTATCGTTCCAGTGCAGCTTTACTCGGCATCGGTTTTATTCAGAATATCTATGGAACTTCGGGAATGTCACCACTTATGATCATTGGAACGGTACCTTTATACAATGTTATGGCAGTAATTCTTCTTTCCTTCCTTAAGCCTGAACGGGAAAGGATTAATAAGAATTTAATTAAAAAAACATTAAAGGGTATTGTTACGAATCCAATTATCATAGGAATTGCTACCGGTATGCTTTGGTCATTGCTTCGCATACCGCAACCGGTGATTATGGTTAAGACCGTGAAATATATTTCAAATTTAGCCACACCTCTTGGTTTAATGGCCCTTGGTGCAAGTTTTGAACCGAAAAAAGCAGCAAATACATTAAAACCGGCAATTTTAGCCAGTGTCCTGAAACTGGTGGTATTTGCCGCACTTTTTCTTCCAATTGCAGTTCATATAGGATATACAACGGACAAACTGGTAGCGGTGTTGGTAATGCTGGCTTCCCCAACCACGGTTTCAAGCTTTGTTATGGCCAAAAGTATGGGGCATGAGGGAACGGTGTCCTCCAATACGGTTATGATTACCACATTTTTCAGTGCATTTACATTAACTTTATGGCTATATATATTACGTTGTCTCGGTTTGGTATAATAATATGTCATTCATTATTTCGGTTTTCACGTAACTTTACTGCATTTCTGGCGCGACGTTTGGTTTCATCCAGGATATCTGCGTAATGTTTTTTCGTTGTATTAACATCCTTATGGCCCAAAACATCTGCAACAAGATAAATATCGCCTGTTTCCTGATATAAATTCGTACCATAGGTGCTACGAAGTTTGTGTGGCGTAATTTTCTTTAACGTTGTAACGGTTTGTGCATATTTTTTTACCAATTTTTCAACACTTCGAACCGATAATCGTTTCTTTTGGTAGGAGAGAAAGAGTGCATTTTCATGTCCCGGAAGAGGAGTAATCGAATTACGTTCTTCTAAATATTCGGATATTGCCTCACGAACCTCCGTACCAAAATAAACAATATCTTCATATCCACCTTTACGGATTACTTTAATACATTCATTATCAAAATCCACATCGGACAAATCCAGTCCAACACATTCCGAAACACGAATACCGGTGCCCAGAAGTAAGGTCATAATCGCAAGATCACGGCCTTTAAGTTTTTCATGGGAAACTAATTGCTGTTTCGTAAGCTTGTCCCCGGATTCAACATGATCCAATAACTCGGCGACTTCGTTAATTTCTAAACGAACTATAGCTTTATCATGAAGCTTTGGTACAGCAACCTGTTCCGCAGGATTCACATTAATGCGTTTATTCTTATGGAAATAACGGTAAAAACTACGAATGGAAGATAATTTACGTTTAATGGCACGTTCATTGTTCGTATGAATTTTTCCATCTTTTTCATAATAACGCATATAGCTTAAATATTCCTCAATATCATAGGATTCGATTTGCTCCAGAATATTTAATTGAATATCATGCATGGATTTATCTTTGAATAAAGGATTATTTTCAATTATATAATAAAAAAATGTCTTTAAATCCGTTGCGTAAGCTAATTTCGTTCTGGATTCCGTTGTAAATTCAATTCCACGAAAAAAATCAGAAACAAATGGTGGTAATTCTTTAAGAATTTGACGTAATTTAATTGTATTATTAATGGTTTGTTGTTCGTGGTATGTTTTAGCGTTGGTGTTTATATTATGATGATTTGAGGAATTATTCGCGTTTTCAGTCATTTTTCTCCACTCACTTTTCGTAAAACTCGGGTTTAGCGAACCAGTACATATCGGTTCAAAAACTTCGATCTCTCTATGATTAACCCTTCACCAGTTGCCCGTTATATAATTTCTTAGCAACTAAATTAATTCCAAATGCCTTCTGAAATCCTTTTAAATGTTCCAGTTCGTTTTCGGTTATAATAGAAAGACATATACCATTCTGTTGATTACGACCACAACGTCCGCAACGATGCAGATAATCCTTAGATTCCCCCGGCAACATCATATTAATGACAAGATCTACATGGTCAATGTGAAGTCCTCTGGATGCCAGATCGGTAGAAACCAGATAATTGACTTTGCCTGCTTTAAAATGATCCAGCGCATTTTTACGCCCGTTCTTGTCCTTATCACCGGTTAAATCTGCAACCTTATAATGATGATATGAAAGTTTCTGAAAAACTTCTTCAGCATCATACTGACTATTTACAAAGATGATACATCGATCCGGTTTCATTGCACTGCAAACACTTCTTAAAATGTCGGTTTTTTCACGTCTGGATGAAGCTTTAACATATAAATGCTTAATATTTTCCGGAATACTTTCTTTATCCTGATAGCGAATAATCAAAACATCCTCCGTAGTCAGTTGTTTTCCCTGCTCCAGCGCCTTTTTATTCATACTTGCAGAATACATCAGAATCTGAATATTCTTATATAAACATTTACGGACATCGAGCATCGGCTGCAAATTATTTTTATCCATCATTTTATCCGATTCATCGATTACAAGAGTCTTTATTGGATGTGCACTGATTTTCTTCTTTTTAATTAATTCCAGGATACGTCCGGAAGTACCTACAATGATATGTGGTTTAACAGTCTTTAATTGCTCTATTTGACGATTTATATTACCGTTACCTATAATTGCAACAGAACGCACTAATTTGCCCGAATTTGAAGCTAATAGGCTGATTTGTTGATGAACCTGTATTGTAAGCTCATGGGTTGGGACCAATATTAATACCGTACACTCTCGTTTCTCAACGTTTATTTCCTCAAATAATGGTAAAAGATAAGCCAATGTCTTGCCGGATCCGGTCTCGGAACGGGCAATTATATTTTTGTGTTCTAAAATGGGCTGATACGAATCCTTCTGAATATTCGTAGGTACTGTTATCCCTTGTTTTCCAAGGGCTTCAATCATCGAATTATCTCTAATAAATTCACTAAAATTCATTCTTTTACCTCTTAACTATATACTTTCATAAAACGAAATAAATTCAAACAACATATATTAATTTTATCAAATCATGCTATAATAAACAATAAATTTAGTATAAAATCTTACCGTAGCGGTACATAAGACGCTAAAAGACAGCGTCTAAGTACCGACGGCTCGCAATTGCCACGAAATAATTATACACAAACATTATCTTATGTGATTGATCGTTCGTTTCGCAAATGTCTATATAATAATATTGATAAGAGGAAATAAAATGAAATTACAACAACTCTACAGTTTAACAAGACAGGCCGTTGATCAATATGAATTAATTCAGGAGGGAGACCGTATTGCAGTGGGGATATCCGGTGGAAAAGACAGCCTCACACTACTCTATGCCTTAGCCGGATTGAAACGTTTTTATCCGAAAAAATTCGAAATTGAGGCAATTACGGTAGATTTGGGAATTGATGGTATGGATTTTACACCAATACAATCATTATGTGAAGAATTACAGGTTCACTATACGATCGTTTCCACCGAAATCAAAAAGATTGTATTCGACGTCCGAAAGGAAGAAAATCCCTGCTCACTCTGTGCTAAATTACGTAAAGGAGCATTGAATGATGCTGCACTAAAATTAAATTGCAATGTAGTAGCATACGCCCATCACAAAGATGACATTATAGAAACATTATTAATGTCCTTATTTTTTGAAGGTAGGATTCACACCTTCGAGCCTAAAACCTATCTTGATCAAACCGGTCTGACGGTGATCCGCCCTCTGATGCTATTATCCGAATCTGATGTTATTGGTTTCCAAAACAAATATCAGCTTCCTGTTGTAAAAAATCTCTGTCCTGCGGACGGATTTACCAAACGTGAAGAAATGAAAGTGTTATTAAAGGAATTATCAAAAAAGTATCCCGGTGTAAAAGATCGAATCTTCACATCCGTCCGTAATTATTTATATTCAGATGAACAATAAAAAACGCTCAAATACATTTCAGCAGTTATCTGATCCGAATTTAAACAATTCATCTTCTTAATTTCTTTAATATATTCGTTAACAGAAAGTGAAGTACTTGGGGCATAGGTATTCGCAATGGACCAAAGGGTATCTCCCGGCTGAATTTGAATCGAGGCATAATATGTATATACCTGCTCCTCTCTCTCACTACCGGCCATAACATGTGTACTTAAAGGTAATATCAATATACTTAATAATACAAAAAAGGCCAGACATAAAATAACTTTCTTCTTAAGCAGCTTTCTCTTCCGATTATTTTTTCTTTGACTCTTCATAATAACACTTCTCATATTCTATTCCTCCTGGATTCATTGTTCGAACATAGTTTCCGAACACTTGTTTGTATATAATATATTATACGAACAAATGTTTGTCAACCACTTTTTCGAACAAATTTTCGGAATATATGTTTGCATTTTCAAAAATAATATGATATTATGTTCTAAAGTATCAAAACATAGGTTCTTTTAGGAGGTTCTTTATGGGATATGGTAAAATAACTGCTAAGCAGTCTGAAATTTTAGAGTTTATTAAGAGTGAGATCCTGAAGAAAGGTTACCCGCCGGCGGTTCGTGATATTTGTGAAGCGGTCAACTTAAAGTCTACTTCTTCGGTTCACTCACATCTTGAAACATTGGAGAAAAATGGTTATATCCGTCGTGATCCAAGCAAGCCACGTGCCATTGAGATCATGGATGATTCCTTTAATCTCACTCGACGTGAAGTTGTTAATGTACCTCTTGTGGGTCGTGTAGCTGCCGGTAATCCGATTTTAGCTACAGAAAATATTACGGATTACTTTCCTATTCCGGCGGAGTTTCTCCCGAATGAAGAAACCTTTATGCTGGTTGTTAAGGGTGACAGTATGATTAATATGGGAATTTATGAAGGTGACCAAATTATCGTTAAACGTCAGAGCACTGCCAATAATAATGATGTCGTT
>JBJEJH010000042.1:0-6941 GCA_051877855.1 Lachnospiraceae bacterium
ATTATCTCTTTGAGAACTGTGGAGCACGACGAGCTGCCTTTAAGCCGTACTTCTTTCTTTCCTTCATTCTTGGATCTCTTGTTAAGAAACCAGCTTTCTTTAATGATGGTCTGTACTCTTCAGAATCAACCTGAAGTAATGCACGTGAGATACCATGTCTGATTGCACCGGCCTGACCTGTAAATCCACCACCGTGTACATTTACTAATACATCATACTTATCAACAGTCTCTGTAAGAACTAAAGGCTGCTTAACGATAACCTTAAGTGTCTCAAGACCAAAATATTCATCAAGACTTCTCTTGTTGATTGTGATATTACCTGTACCAGGTACTAAGTATACTCTGGCGATACTCTTCTTTCTTCTACCTGTTCCGTAGAACTTTGCGTTATTGCTCTTCTTAGCCATTGTTATTTCCTTCCTTTCGTTACCTTAATTAGAATGTTAATACTTCTGGCTTCTGAGCAGCATGATCATGCTCTGGTCCAGCGTATACGTGAAGCTTCTTGTACATTTCTCTTCCTAAAGGTCCCTTTGGAAGCATGCCTTTAACTGCAAGCTCGATAACTCTCTCAGGCTTCTTAGCCATCATTTCCTTAAGAGTTGTTTCCTTCATACCACCAACATAATCTGAGTGGTTGTAGTAGATCTTCTGATCCATCTTCTTACCTGTGAACTGAACCTTATCAGCGTTGATTACGATTACGTAATCACCCATATCAAGGTTTGGTGTATATACAGGCTTATTCTTACCTCTTAACACAGCAGCAACCTGTGATGTTAAACGACCTAATGTATATTGTGATGCATCAACAACATACCATTTTCTTTCTACTGATGATGCACTAGGCATATAAGTTTTCATAGTTGTCCTCCTAGAATATTCTGTTTAATTGTATGATAAATGTCTCATCCGGGGCTTTGGTTGAAACATTTGCCTCTACTGTCACATTTATTGATTATATTATACTGACCCGCGTGTGTCAACCTTTTTTTGCCACAGAATTTGTTCTTCTTTTTTCAATGTTTCCATATATTTTCTGACAAATTACAAAAAATCGATGCCGACTAAAGTCAGACCACTGGCCGGTGCAGTTGGTCCTGCGATGGTACGATCCAGTCCATCAAGCATTTCCTTCACCTTTTCAGGGCTGGTGTGTCCATTGCCCACATTAATTAAGGTTCCTGCAATGATGCGCACCATATTATATAAGAAACCATTACCACATACCCGGATGGTGATGAGATCATTGGACTCATCTTTTGATACCTTCACTGAGGTGATTTTTCGCACAGTACTTTCTGCCTGAGTTCTCACACAACAGAAGCTCTTAAAATCATGCTCCCCAACAAGGTAAGATGCCGCCTCGTTCATCGCCTCCACATTGAGCCTGCGATAATAGTAAGTACTATCATAACGCTTGAGTGGCAATGGAAATTCCCGATTTAATATCTTGTATTCGTAAGTTTTAATACAATCGCAATGTCTTGGATGGAAGTCATCTTCCACCTGCCAAGAGCCCTGGATCCGGATATCCTCCGGAAGCATGGAATTCAGCGCATAGGCGTACTTCATCGGCGGGATGTTGGCCCGGGTATCAAAGACCGCCACATTTCCCAAAGCATGCACACCGGAGTCCGTACGGCTTGCGCCGATAACCTTAACGTCCTCACCCAGAAGCCTGGACAAGGCCTTATTCAGTTCTCCCTCCACGGTCACTGCCTCCGGCTGTAATTGCCATCCACAGTAATTGGTACCGTCGTACGCCACGATCAACTTAATTCTCATATTGATACACTCATTTTCCTTAAACTGAAATGGTGCTCCGCAGGAGTCCCGCGGAGCATCTTAAAAACTTAAAAAACAGGGAACACATTTCTTATCACAATCATAACCGCCATATACACAGCCAAAGTCAGATACGCCAGCACATCATATTTCTTGTAGGTAAGAGGCTTCATTTTCGTTCTTCCCTTGCCCCCCTGATAGCATCTGGCTTCCATTGCCATAGCAAGGTCATTGGCTCTACGGAATGCAGAGATAAACAGCGGAACCAGAATCGGCACCATTGCTTTTGCTCTCTGAATAATATTTCCATGATCAAAGTCGGCGCCTCTGGCCATCTGGGCCTTCATGATCTTATCCGTCTCCTCAATAAGAATCGGAATAAAACGAAGTGCAATGGACATCATCATGGCCACCTCATGTACCGGAGCGTGAAAAATCTTAAGAAATCCAAGTCCTTTCTCCAGTCCGTCCGTCAGATTATTCGGTGTGGTGGTCAATGTGAGAAGTGATGATCCAATAATCAGCATCATCAATCGAACCACCATATATAATGCGGTAATTACACCTTCTATGGTGACGGTGAGCTTCCATATATGAAAGATTTCCGTTCCCGGTGTCAGAAACAGATGGAATACAGCGGAAAATACCAGGATAAAGAGCACTGCTTTCAGTCCCTTTATCATAAATTTAAACGGTACCTTCGAAATCTTGATTACTGCTGCAAGGAACAGTCCTGCCACCAGATATAATGGCACACTGCGCCCGATAAACAATGAAATCAGAAATACCACTGTTCCCACCAGTTTCACTCTTGGGTCCAACTTATGAATGACCGAGTCGGTCTGATAATATTGTCCTATGGTTATATCTCGAATCATTTAATCACCTTTAAAATCGCTTCTTTGGCCTCTTCTACCGTAGTTACATCAATTGGTACATCAAAGCCCTTCTGTCTTAATTCAGCCATCAGATAGGTCACCTGCGGTGCTGCAAGACCCACCTGCTCCAGTTCTTTGTAATGTGCAAATATTTTCTTTGGTTCATCATCATACATCAGTTCACCATGATTCATGACCATGATACGGTTCACGTATTTTGCTACGTCCTCCATGCTGTGAGATACCAGAATAACAGTTATCTTCATCTCAGCGTGAAGCTTTGCGATGTAATCCAGAATCTCATCTCTGCCTCTGGGGTCCAGACCTGCCGTCGGCTCATCCAGGATCAACACCTCCGGTTGCATGGCAAGCACACCCGCGATGGCGACTCTTCGTTTCTGTCCACCGGAGAGGTCAAATGGCGACTGGTAATACAGATTTTCCTCCAGTCCTACCTTTCGCAGTGCATCAAATGCACGAAACTCTGCATCTTTCTTGGATAATCCCTGATTCAACGGACCAAAACACACATCCTTAAAAATGTCTGTCTCAAAAAGCTGATGCTCCGGATACTGGAACACCAGACCAACTTTGCTTCGAAGTGTTCTCATATCAAAGTCCGGATCATAGATATCCTGCCCATTGTAATAGATCGTTCCGCTTGTTGCCCTGATTAACCCATTCAAATGCTGTGTTAATGTGGATTTTCCGGACCCCGTATGGCCGATAAGTCCAATAAAATCACCATCCTCAATGGCAAAGCTCACATCCTTTAACGTATAGGCTTCCTGTCCTGAACCTTTATCATATATGTAATTAATCTTATCCGCTATAATTGACATATTGCATCCACCAATTCTTCTATCGTAAGAATTCCGTCATTTATCAAAATTCCGGCTTTCTTTAATTCATATGCGACTTGTGTTACCTGAGGGACATCAAGTCTTAGTTCCTTTAACCGATCCACCTGAGAGAATATTTCTTTCGGTACACCATCCATCACGACGCTTCCACCGTCCATGACAACGATCCGATCCGCATTCACCACTTCGTCCATATAATGGGTGATAAGAATCACCGTAACACCTTCCTGTTTATTTAATTCATGGAGTGTCTTGATGACTTCCTTACGTCCGTTTGGATCCAGCATTGCTGTTGGTTCATCCAGCACAATGCATTTAGGCTTCATGGCTACAATTCCGGCGATGGCCACACGCTGCTTCTGTCCGCCGGACAATTTATTTGGTGAGGCAATGCGGAACTCATACATTCCCACTGCCTTCAGTGCCTTCTCAACACGTACCCAGATTTCCTCTGTGGGAACCCCCATATTCTCCAGTCCAAATCCCACATCTTCTTCGACAATCGTACCGATAATCTGATTATCCGGATTCTGGAATACCATACCTGCTGTCTGTCGAATGTCCCAAAGATGTTTCTCATCAATGGTGTCCATACCATCCACCCACACCGTTCCTTCCGTTGGAATCAGGAGTGAATTCAGATGCTTGGCAAATGTGGATTTACCGGATCCATTGTGTCCAAGAATTGCCACAAAACTACCCTGTTCAATGCTTAAGTTCACGTCCTTCACTGCATTGACAATACCATCCACATTACCATCCTCATCTCTTCGAATATAATCAAAAGACAAATCCTGCGCTTTTACAATCTTCATTCAACTCACTTCCTTTCCCTTCGGTGCTTCTACAAAACAAACTAAAAGATATTTTATCACGAAATTTCTTGGTTTTCAATCATTACTAGTAACGTATCATAGCACAAAAAGGTCGTGTGACAAATCACACGACCTTTGTAATATCATTTCGATATAGGAATTAAACTAATTCGAAAAGTACCTGCATTGCTGCATCACCCTTACGAAGACCAATCTTAGTCATTCTGGTGTAACCACCCTTACGATCTGCATACTTTGGTGCAATCTCGTCGAATAACTTATTAGTTAAGTCAACCTTCTTTGTACCCTTCTTCTTACCAGCGTTCTCTGCCGGTACTTCTGTTACAGTGTAAAGGATTGCTGCCATCTGACGACGAGCATGTAATCTTGAAGGAAGATCCTTCTTAATTGTCTTCTCAACTGTATCGTAAACAGTAACCTTCTTACCATCTACAACTTCCTTAACTCTCTTGCCGTTAGCATCCTTACGTGCTACCTTAGCTGTTACAGTTACAGTTTCGAAATTATCCTTTTCCTTAACTGCTAATGTGATTAACTTCTCAACCTGCTTACGGATTTCCTTAGCTCTAGCCTCAGTTGTAACGATCTTACCGTTCTCGATCACTGCTGTTACCTGATTTCTGATTAAAGCCTTTCTCTGGTCTGAAGTTCTTCCGAGCTTTCTATAGCCTGCCATTGTTCTTTACCTCCATATTTGGGCGAATCTCTGTCGCCATTTGTGGAACATATTTCTATGCTCATCGGTCTTATTAGACATATGTTGTAAGGTATATAATCCATGGAGGATATATACATTACAAGTAATTATAAATTAATTTATATGAATAATAATCTTAATCTTCGCTCTGCTTTAATGATAAGCCGAGTTCCTTTAACTTTGCTGCAACTTCTTCCATTGACTTACGTCCGAGATTACGAACCTTCATCATGTCATCTGCTGTTCTGTTGCAAAGTTCTTCTACTGTATTGATACCTGCTCTCTTTAAACAGTTGTGAGAACGAACGGAAAGTTCCAACTCTTCAATGCTCATTACGAGAACCTTTGCCTGTTCATTGTCTTCCTTAGCTACCATGACATCCATAGTCTTAGCATTTTCAGATAAGTCAATGAACAAACGTAAATGCTCACTTAACACCTTAGCTGCGTAGCTAACTGCTTCGTCCGGTGCTAATGTACCATTGGTGTATACATCCAATGTGAGCTTATCGTAATCTGTAATCTGACCAACACGAGTGTTCTGTACAGACAAGTTTACTCTTTCTACCGGTGTATAGATAGAATCAATAGCGATTACTCCGATGGACATGTTCGGTGTCTTATTTCTATCAGAGCTTACATATCCTCTACCCTTTGTAATTGTTAACTCAATGTTAAGTTTGCACTTTGAGCCACCATTTAAAGTTGCAATAACCTGATCTGGATTAATGATTTCAATATCAGAATCAGCCTTGATATCAGCACCGGTAACTACGCCCTCACGACCTTCTACTTCGATGTAGGCAGTCTTAGGTTCGTTAGAATCGCTGTTATTCTTAATAGACAATCCCTTAATGTTCATAATAATTTCAGAAACATCTTCCTTTACACCAGGAATTGAACTGAATTCATGGACAACACCATCAATCTTAATCTGGCTTACAGCTGCACCCGGTAATGAAGAAAGCATAATTCTTCTAAGTGAGTTACCAAGTGTTGTACCATAACCTCTTTCAAGTGGTTCTACAACAAATCTTCCATACTTCTGGTCTTCAGAGATCTCTTCAATCTCAATTTTCGGTATTTCAAAATCGAACACTATAAGCCCCTCCTTTTTGGGTATGGTTTGTCATCTAGTTAATCCTTAGGGATTACTTAGAGTACAACTCGACGATAAGCATCTCGTTAACAGGTACATCGATAACTTCTCTTGAAGGGAGGTTCTTAACAACACCCTTAAGGTTATCTGCATCACAGTCAAGCCATTCCGGAACAACTCTACCTGCTGTTACATCCAATACTTCCTTATATCTTGTTGAGCCCTTAGACTTCTCTCTAATTTCGATAACATCACCAGCCTTGATTAAGTAAGATGGAATGTTAATGCACTTTCCATTTACTAATACATGCTTATGATCAACGATCTGTCTAGCTTCTTTTCTTGTTCTAGCGAAACCTAATCTGAAAATTACGTTATCCAATCTTCTCTCAAGAAGGATCATGAGGTTCGCACCAGTCATACCGCTCATTCTTTCAGCCTTCTCATAGTAGTTTCTGAAAGGCTTCTCTAATACGCCGTAGATGAACTTAGCCTTCTGCTTTTCTCTAAGCTGTAAGCCGTATTCACTTACCTTCTTACCAGCGATTCTTGACTTTCTATTTGATTTCTTATTAACGCCTAAATAAAATGGATCTAAATCAAGTGATCTACATCTCTTTAACACAGGTGTTCTATTAATAGCCATCTTAAATGCACCTCCTATTATACTCTTCTACGCTTTGGTGGACGACATCCGTTATGTGGAACCGGAGTAACATCCTTGATACTGACAACTTCAAGACCACATGCCTGAAGAGCACGGATTGCTGCTTCTCTA
>JBJEJH010000043.1:0-27603 GCA_051877855.1 Lachnospiraceae bacterium
TCCGGGCTTCATAGGGCAGGATGCCGGATAACGTCCGGTGGAGGCGACTCCAAGGCCAGTGCAACAGAAATATACCGCCTGACTCGTCAGGTAAGGGTGGAAAGGCAGCTTAAGAGACTACCGTGTGTCTGGTAACAGGCATAGCCATGTAAACCCCATCCGAAGCAAGACCAAATAGCGAAGCGATACGGCTGCCCGTCGTGCTTTGCGGGTAGGTTGCTTGAGCCTGCTGGCAACAGCAGGTCTAGATAGATGATCATCCACGACATAACCCGGCTTATCGTTTTGCTCGTTAAAAAATGGATCGTCTTATTAAGAAATTAGTAGATGGTCCATTTTTATTTTTACAGTTGAAAAAAGCCGGTCTTTCTTCGGAGGGAACCGTTTTAGAAACATAAAAGCAGTCAATATATAGAGATGAGGTACTGTATTTGTGAATATGTACAAATTTAAAAAGAAAGTTCCGGTATTGTTAATATTATTAATAATAGGTGTTTATGTTTGTACTCGATTTTCTATTATAGATGAATTGGGTAAAAAAGCTGAGTTTGCTAAAATTAAGTATGGAAAGTTTGATGGCATAAGTAATTTGGATACAAAACAGATTAATGAATTAAATAATGTGTTTGAAAACTATAAGCATGTTAGTCAATGGATATATGCAGATCTTGATTCGGACGGAAAAAAAGAACTTATTTGGTGTGAAAAAAAGGAAGAAATATATTCTGTTTTAGGCGTTTTCGCATTAACACAAGATGGTTGTAAACGGATTTTATGGGATATCAGCGATTCTGATGAATATTATTTTATCTTAGGGGATCAGATCATATATTATTCGGGATATTCCGGAATATATGATAGGTACACTTTTTCGAAAGTTGAATTTGATAAAAAGTTTAATATGGAATTTAGTGAATGCTATGAAATTCTTAAGGTTACAGATGCCAAAGAAACAAAAGATTTATATGAAAATTGTGGAGAAGGTACACATTATTTGAAGATTGTTTATATTAATCAAAAAAAACAATATGAAGAGTTGGCATTTGAAGAGTGGACAGAAGATTTTGAAGATGCAATAGGGAAATTTGATTTCAATAAAATGTTACAGTGAAATTTTACTTAAAATCTTATGCATGGAATTTCCTTGCAAATTCCATGCAATATGCTATAATATACCTATCTTTAAAGAAATCAAAAATTCTGGTGAAGTCTCACCTCTTAATTCCAAGTTTGAAGAAATACTATATTTTAGTGGGGTAACTGCCTATGAGAAATGAATTATTGGCAAACAGATTTACGAATGATGAAGAGGTACTTGCTTATTTGAAAAAGGATTCGTATTCCTATCGTGAGTATTCGGTGATGCGCGATGAGTGGCAGAAGAAATTCATGGATTTCTGTACCGGCAAGAAGACTCTTCCGATTCTGTATGACACATTTTTTAAGAGGATTTTCAATCCGGATATTCATCCACAGCGTCTATCCAGTCTTATTTCAAGCCTGATTGGGGAAGAAGTTCGGATAAAGAAGATTCTTCCACTGGAGGATAATTACATTGCCGGTGCACGCATGATGGTCATGGATATTCTGGTTGAGGCGGAGGATGGATCCATTGCTAATGTGGAGGTACAGAAGATTCCATATCTCTTTCCGGGAGAGCGGATTTCCTGTTATTCGTCGGATATTGTGTTGCGACAGTACAGCAGAATTCGGGGTGAGAAAGGAAAGGACTTTATATATGAGGATCTTAAAAAAGTTTATACAATTGTCCTCTATGAAAAGACAGAAGGAATTTTCCATAAACTACCGGATAAGTTTATTCACCATGGCAAGGTGAAGTTTGATACGGGACTGGAACTGGAACTATTGCAGGAATACTGCCTGATAGCCCTTGACGTATTCTGTGAGATTCCTTATCATAAAGATAAAAGCAAGGTGGAAGGGTGGTTGTCGTTTTTGACAACAGATAGTCTCGAGGATGCCGAAGTTCTGATTACGGATTATCCATGGCTTTTGGAAATCTATCAGGAGATTGCATCCTTTAGGGATAATCCTAAGGAGGTGCTTATGATGTTTTCGGATGCATTGCGGGAGCTGGACCGCAATACGATGCAGTATATGATTGATGAACAGATGAAGAAGGCAGAGGAGCAGGAACAGAAGATTAACGAGCAGGCGCAGAAACTTAACAAACAACGGGATGAGATCGAAGAGCAGGCAAAGGAGATCGCACGTTTAAAGAATCTTCTGGGAGAAAAGTAGACTAAAAAGGGTACCCATTCGTCATTGTGACATTTGGGTACCTTTTTTATATGATTAACAGGTTCTTTTCTCCATAGGAGATTAGGAACTTCACCGGGTTATTTTCTCCCTGTAGATCCAAAACCTCCGGTGCCCCGGGCGGTATCGTCAAGTTCATCGGAAAGGATGAAGTTTGCGGCAAGGAATGGTGCGATGACCATCTGAGCGATGCGCTCGCCGGGTTCTACCGATGCTTCCGCCAGGGAGTGGTTGTGCAGGGCTACCATCACTTCGCCACGGTAGTCAGCGTCCACAACGCCAACCTTGTTTGCAGGTGCTAAGCCCTTCTTGGTGGCGAGTCCGCTTCTTGCATAGATGAGTCCGGCATATCCTGCAGGAATTTCCATGGCAATGCCGGTTTTGATTAATTTGGTTTCACCGGGTGCAATGGTTATTGCCTCATCGGCGCAGGCATAGAGGTCTGCACCGGCAGAAAATTCCGTTCCGTAGGTTGGAATGGTTGCTTTTTCATTGAGTTTTTTGATTCGAACATCTGCAGTCATAATAATCTCCTTATATTTTTATAGCTTGTATTCATGGAAACAGCTCTATTTAGTACTGTGGCTGTCTGTCGTCCCAAAGCACAATTTCCCCCTTTGCAAGAGTTTCCTTTACCATAATGGTTTTTTGGTTGGAGGAACCCTTGAAACGTAGGGAGAGATCCTTTAATTCTTCGATGAAGGGACCGTCAACGATGACGTCAATGAGAGAGAGCATTTCTTTGGTTTCATCCCATTCTTTATACATTTTTCCATAGATGTCGCGCATGAAATCAAACCCGGTAAAACACCAGATATCTTTTTCGGGATAAACTTCGCGCACCTTTTTTAGCAATGGAAGGAGTCCCTGCTGGTTTACACGTTCAAAGGGTTCTCCACCCAGAACCGTCAGTCCTTTGATGTAGGATGGCTTCATATATTCAATGATTTTATCAATCTCTTTTTCTGTAAAAGGATTGCCGTAATTAAAGTCCCAGGTCTCCTGATTAAAGCAGTTTTTGCAGTGGTGATTGCATCCGCTGACAAAGATGGAAATACGGATTCCGGGGCCGTTGGCAACATCGTATTGTTTAATATCTGCATAATTCATGGTATCAATCTCCTTGCAAAAAATCCCTGCAAATGAATGGTCTCATCAAAAGATTAAACTTTTGCTGTATTCCTTTGCAGGGATTACATTTTTATGTTATTACAGGTGCAGTACTCTGGAATTGATTTCCTTCGTCTTACCGACATTCCAGAAATTCTCACCGAGGTAACCACAAGTTCTTCTGGTTACATTCATCTTGGAGTGATCTTTGTTGTGACACTGTGGACACTCCCATTCTAATTTGTCGTTGATTACAATCTCACCATCAAATCCGCAGATATGGCAGTAGTCGGATTTGGTGTTGAACTCTGCATACTGAATATTGTCATAAATGAACTTGACAACTTCTTCCAAAGCCTCGAGATTGTGACGTAAATTAGGTATTTCTACATAAGAGATAGCACCACCGGAAGAAATCGTCTGGAACTGGCTCTCAAATGTGAATTTGCTAAATGCATCGATCTTTTCGCGTACATCCACATGATAAGAGTTGGTGTAGTAACCCTTATCGGTAACATCCTTGATGACACCGAATTTCTTCTTGTCAATCTCTGCAAAACGATAGCAAAGGCTCTCTGCAGGTGTACCGTAGAGACCGAAACCAAGACCGGTGGTCTTCTTCCAGGTATCCGTTGCTTCGCGAAGACGGTTCATGACCTTCAATGCAAATTCCGTTCCCTTAGGATCGGTGTGGCTTACGCCGGTCATTAACTTGGTTACTTCGTATAAACCGATGTAACCAAGGGAGAGTGTAGAGTAACCATCGTGAAGAAGAGGATCAATGGTTTCGCCCTTCTTTAATCTTGCAATGGCACCATACTGCCAGTGGATTGGACTTACATCGGAGAGGGTTCCTTCTAATGCACGGTGTCTGCACATCAATGCCTCAAAGCAAAGTGCAAGACGTTCTTCCATTAACTGCCAGAAAGTCTCTTCATTGCCGCCGGCAATAATACCGATCTGAGGAAGATTCAGGCTGACAACACCCTGGTTAAAACGACCTTCCCACTTATAATTTCCATTGGCATCCTGCCATGGAGAAAGGAATGAACGACATCCCATACAGCTGAAAACGTTGCCTTCATAGTTCTCACGCATTTTCTTGGCAGAGATGTAATCCGGATACATTCTTTTAGCAGAACACTGTACGGCAAGTTTGGTGATGTAATCATATTTGCCGCCTTTTAAACAGTTGTGCTCATCTAATACATAAATCAATTTAGGGAATGCAGGAGTAACATAAACTCCCTTTTCATTTTTAATGCCCTGAAGTCTCTGGCGAAGAATCTCCTCGATAATCATGGCATTTTCTTCAATATATTCATCATCCTTATCAAGGTTCAGGAACAAGGTAACAAACGGAGACTGTCCATTGGTGGTCATTAATGTATTAATCTGATACTGAATGGTCTGCACACCGGACTTTAACTCGTCGTATAAACGGTCGGCAACAATCTGGTCAATGACCTCACCGGAAACCTTGCCATCTAACTCGGCATGGTAATGGCTTGCATACTTTTCCTTGGTTTTTCTCAAATACTTTCCAAGATGTCGGATATCTACAGATTGTCCGCCATACTGACTTGAGGCTACCGATGAGATAATCTGTGTTGTCACGTTGCAGGCAACCTGAAAGCTCTTTGGTGTCTCAATCAGTTTTCCGTTCATTACAGTACCATTGTCCAACATATCGCCGATGTTGATCAGACAACAGTTAAAAATAGACTGAAGGAAGTAGTCTGCATCATGGAAATGCAGAACACCGTTTTCGTGAGCCTTAGAAATCTTCTCAGGAAGGAGAAGTCTCTTGGTTAAGTCCTTGGATACCTCGCCGGCGATGAGATCACGCTGGGTAGAGGCAATGGTTGCATTTTTGTTTGAATTTTCTTCCATGACATCCTTATTACTATTCTTAATAAGGCTCATGATGGAATCATCGGTGGTATTGGCTTTACGAACCAATTCCCTGGAATAGCGGTAGATGATGTAAGTCTTAGCAAGTGTGAATTTTTTCTCCGCCATAAGTTTCTGTTCGATGATATCCTGAATATCCTCTACATGCATCGTTTCGTAACCACGATTTTCAATGGAAGCAATGATGGATTCGATTTTTTCATCGGATATTTTATCGATTGGGTCCACTTCATCGTTGGCCTTCTGAATGGCAACAATAATTTTGTTGCGGTCGTATACTGCTTCACGACCGTCTCGTTTAATTACCTTCATTTCTAACATTCCCTTTCAGTGATAAAGTGTTATTTTTATTTGGAGCTAATGATAACTCGATAGAATTGATTATAGCAAAGCACCTGGTTATTGTCTAGATGAAAATACTAAATCTTGTGTTTTTATTTTATACAGACACAAAATATAGTGGAAAACTTTAAGATTTTTCGGGACTTCCAAAGGAATTTATAGAAAATAATAGAAAATCAATTAACATAAATTGATATTGACAGATAAATTAAATAAATATTAGATAATTATCGTGCAACAGTTAAATGAGGATTAAAGTTGAGCTGTATTTTGTATACAATATACTACCCTAAATTAGAAAAAAATTAGAATAATATTGGAAATTCACAAAAAGTAGGTTGAAAGTTGAAAAATCAAGTGTTATAATTACTCCTATCTTGAATACAATGAATACGTTGATGAGAAGAGTAACATTTGTAGAAGGGTTCCAGAGAGAGGACGGTGCTGAGAGTTCCTTACCCGCGCAACTGTGAAAACTACCTCGGAGTGGCCCTAATCCGGTCCGGTGATTCCGTTACAATCATAAGGAGTGCTGAACTGATGATGCAAGAGTGCAGAATTGGTTTGGTAAATCAGGGTGGAACCACGTGTATTGATATATTCGTCCCTTATGCCGGATGTCCGGCATAAGGGATTTTTTTATATCTAAAAGTGAAGAATGGGAGGAAGTCGAATGAATCAAAAGGTGGAATTGGTAAGAGAAAATTTACAAACTTCCGTAACTGTGACCGGAAGTGAGCTTCTTGTCGGCGCCTTGCTTTGTTTTTTGGCAGGAGTCGTTTTTGGATGGATCACGGGCATGGCGGGAAAGGGAATCAATACAAGGGTTTCCATTGGCTCCAATAATGGTAGTCAAAACAGCAATAATGGAAACGGAAACGGCAAAACATTCCTGGAAAAGTAAAAGGATGCCAAAGTAAAACAATGAAAAATATCATTATATTATTAAGGAAGAGATAGGAGAAGAAAAAATGAACATCACATTAAAAGACGGATCAGTAAAATCCTATGACGGGAAGATGAGCGTATACGAAATTGCAGCAAGTATTAGTGAAGGACTTGCAAGAGTTGCATGTGCAGGCGAAGTAAATGGTCAGGTGGTAGACCTTAGAACCGTTATCGAGGAAGACTGTAACCTGAGTATTCTTACCTTTGATGATGAAGCGGGTAAGGCAGCATACCGTCACACCGCATCCCACGTATTGGCAGAGGCTGTAAAGCGGTTATATCCGGAGGCTAAATGCGCCATCGGACCTTCCATTGATACAGGTTTCTATTATGATTTTGATATTCACTCTTTCACAAGAGAAGATCTTGACAAGTTAGAGGAAGAAATGAAGAAGATTATCAAGGAAGGACATGAACTTACAAGATATACACTTCCAAGAAATGAGGCTATTGCTTTCATGAAGGAGAAGGACGAACCATATAAGGTAGAGTTGATTGAAGATCTTCCGGAGGATGCAGAAATCTCCTTCTATGATCAGGGAGGATTTGTAGACCTCTGTGCAGGACCACATCTGATGAGCACAAAGCAGTTAAAGGCCATTAAGTTGATTTCTTCTTCCGGTGCATACTGGAGAGGTTCAGAGAAAAATAAGATGCTTACACGTATCTATGGTACAGCATACACCAAGAAAGCGGAATTGGATGAGTATTTACAGCATCTTGAGGATATTAAGCTTCGTGATCATAACAAATTAGGCCGTGAAATGGAAATTTTCACAACGGTTGATGTGATTGGACAGGGACTTCCGCTTCTTATGCCAAATGGTGTGAAGATGGTGCAGAGATTGCAACGTTGGATTGAAGATGAAGAAACCAGCCGTGGCTATATGAGAACCAAGACTCCGCTTATGGCAAAGAGCGATCTTTATAAGATTTCCGGACACTGGGATCATTATAAGGAAGGAATGTTTGTACTTGGTGATGAAGAGAAGGACAAAGAAGTATTTGCACTTCGTCCGATGACCTGCCCATTCCAGTATTATGTATACAAAGCAAGCCAGAAGTCCTACCGTGACCTTCCATGCCGATATGGCGAGACATCGACACTTTTTAGAAACGAAGATTCCGGTGAAATGCATGGTCTTACCCGTGTCCGCCAGTTTACCATTTCAGAAGGTCATCTGATTGTAAGACCGGATCAGATGGTAAAGGAATTTAAGGATTGTATTGCACTGGCACAGTATTGCTTACAGACACTGGGACTGGAGGAAGATGTAACCTATCATCTTTCAAAGTGGGATCCGGACAATAAGGAAAAGTATATTGGAGAACCTGAAGTTTGGGAGCAGACCGAACAGCACATCCGCGATATCTTGAATGAATTGAACATTCCGTTTAGTGAGGATGTGGGAGAGGCAGCATTCTACGGACCAAAGGTTGATATTAACGCAAAGAACGTATATGGCAAGGAAGATACCATGATTACCATTCAGTGGGATGCCCTTCTTGCTGAGCAGTTTGATATGTATTACATTGATGAGAACGGAGATAAGAAGAGACCGTATATTATTCACAGAACATCCATGGGATGCTATGAAAGAACCCTTGCGTGGTTGATTGAGAAATATGCAGGTATGTTCCCGACATGGCTGTGTCCGGAGCAGGTAAGAGTACTTCCGATTTCGGATAAGTATACGGATTACGCAGACTCAGTTCTGGATAAGTTAAAGAAAAACGGAATTGATGCAACGGTGGATTATCGTTCAGAAAAGATTGGCTTTAAGATTCGTGATGCAAGACTTAAGAGAGTTCCGTATATTCTTGTTGTGGGTGAGAAAGAGCAGGCTGACGGAACAGTTTCTGTAAGAAGTCGTTATCTTGGCGACGAGGGAGCGAAGGATCTTAACGTATTTATCAATGATATCTGTGAAGAAATCAGAACAAAGGAGATCCGTAAGATTGAAGTTCAGGAAGAAAAATAAGAGTAGTTTATAGTTTATTGTTTAATAATTCAGTTGCAAAATGGTATTTTTTTTAGTACAATATACAAAGTATATCGAACAAGGAGAGAATATATGGATATTGTTGTAAAATATATTGACGAATTACTTGAAAAAAGTACTCCGCAGGTACCAATGTGGAATATTGAGAAATTAAAGCAGGGCAATGATTCTACCTGGAACTATATTGACGGATGTATGATCAAGGCTGTACTTGCAATGTACGCTATTACGAAGGAAGAGAAGTATCTGAAGTTCGCGGATGAGTTCATCGATTACCGTGTAAATGAAGATGGAACAATCAACGGATATGACATTAACGAGAAGAATATTGATAATGTCAATGCCGGTAAGACCTTGTTCGAACTGTATGATTTAACAGGTAAGGAGAAGTACCGCAAGGCAATTGATCTGGTATACAGCCAGATTGAGATTATGCCACGTTGTAAGAGCGGTAACTTCTGGCATAAGAATATTTATCCGAATCAGGTTTGGCTGGATGGTATGTATATGGGACAGCCATTCTACATGGAATATGAAACCCGTTTCAACAATAAGAAGAACTATGCCGATATCTACAGTCAGTTCCGTTATGTAATCAACAACATGAGAAATCCTCTGAATGGTTTGTATTTCCATGCGATGGATACATCCAGAGAGGCTTTCTGGTGTGATAAGGTTACGGGACTTTCACAGTGTACTTGGTTACGTGCTTCCGGCTGGTATGCGATGGCACTTCTTGATACTCTGGAGAAGACCGATCTTGCAGATGCAGCCTATGAAGAGGACAACAAGATGCTTAAGGATGCATTTGTTGATCTTATTGACTCCATGCTTAAGTACCAGGATGAAAGCGGTATGTGGTATCAGGTTGTTAACTATGGCGGTATGGACAAGAATTATCTTGAAACCAGCGGCAGTTCTATCTTTGCCTATGCAATTCTTAAGGGTGTTCGTCTGGGTGTTCTTCCTGAAAGCTACAGAACTTATGCAGAAAGAGCTATTGATGGTATCATTAAGAAGTATTTAAGATCCGATGAATCCGGTATGGGTCTTGGCGGTATCTGTCTTGTTGCCGGTCTTGGCGGAGCAGCGAGAAGACCGGGTACATATGACTATTATATGTCAGAACCTATCGTTGAAGATGATGCGAAGGGTGTTGGTCCGTTCCTTCTTGCCTACACAGAGTTATTAATGTATAAGAAGTAAGACGAAGGTGCGGGCGGATCGAGTGCTTGGGAACACAATAATAAAGCATAATCAGACAGATTCGATAATAGATTTTATTATCGAATCTGTTTTTGCATTTATACAGGGAATATGATACAATGAAACGTAATGTTAGTTTATGTGGAGGCGTAGTAAAATGAACATTGTAGTCTTGGCCGGTGGAATTAGTACAGAAAGAGATGTTTCTTTGGTAACGGGCACTATGGTGCTGAATGCTTTGATCAAGAACGGACATCACGCAATTATGGCGGATGTATTTATGGGATATGAGATGAACTATGAAGATGTGGCAGAGGAATTTGCACATGCACATGAAGGGTCGACCCTTCGTGTGGATGAGAAGGCGCCGGATCTTGAAACCGTGAAGAAAATGCGAGGACAGAGTGAGGATGGATTCTTTGGGAAGAATATCTTGACACTTTGTAAGGCTGCGGATATTGTCTTTATGGCACTCCATGGCGAAGATGGTGAAAATGGTAAGATTCAGGCGGCTTTTGATCTGCTTGGCATCCGATATACAGGAACAGGGTATCTTGGTTCCGCATTGGCAATGAACAAAGATATGGCAAAGGAATTCTTTGTTCGGGACAATGTGCCTACCCCGGTAGGATACACTCTGACAAGAGAGAATCAGAATGAGGTGAAACCGGTATTTCCATGTGTGGTAAAGCCGGCCTGTGGTGGTTCCAGTGTTGGAATCAGCATTGCCAACAATGAGGAAGAATACAGGAAGTCTCTGGATGAAGCATTTTTCTGGGAGGAAAAGCTTGTGGTAGAGGAATATGTCAAGGGACGGGAATTCTCTATTGGCGTGGTCAATGGTGAAGCTTATCCGATTATTGAGATTGCGCCGTTACAGGGCTTCTATGATTATAAGAATAAATATCAGGCAGGATCCACGGTGGAGACCTGTCCGGCAGATCTTCCGGAGGATGTGACTAAGAAAATGCAGGAATATGCAGTGAAAGCATATCATGCTTTAAAACTTGAAACCTATGCGAGAATGGATTTTCTTATGAAGGAAACCGGAGAAATCTATTGCCTGGAGGCGAATACCCTGCCGGGAATGACCCCGACAAGTCTTCTTCCCCAGGAGGCTTCGGCAAGAGGTGAGTCCTTTGAACAGTTGTGTGAGAAGTTAATTCAGGTATCCATGGAAAAATATCAGAAATAAGTATTGCAGGGATGGAATTTGTAGGGAATGGTTTTGGGTAAGTGAGGTAAGAACGATGAAGAATATGACATTGATCAACATAGCCAACGCATGTAATGGTATTTATCACGGAACGGAAGATGAGAAGAATATGGAAGTGACGGCGATTACCACAGATAGTCGCAAAGTTTCGGAAGGATGCCTGTTTGTTGCAATTAAGGGAAATAAATTTGACGGGCATGATTTTATCGAAAGTTCATATGTCTACGGTGCTCTGGCGGTTCTTGTTGAAAAGGAACTAAAGGATTGTACTTATCCATATATCCGGGTGGAATCTACCCTGGAGGCTGTGAAGAAAATAGCAGCATTTTATCGCAGTCAGTTATCCCTTACGGTTGTGGGAATTACCGGCAGTGTGGGGAAGACCAGTACGAAGGAAGCAATTGCAGGTGTTCTTTCACAAAAGTATCGCGTTCTTAAAACCGAGGGAAATTTCAATAATGAGTTGGGTGTCCCGTTGACACTGTTTCGTCTTTCAACAGAGGATGAGGTCGCTGTGGTAGAGATGGGAATCAGTGATTTTGGTGAGATGCATCGTCTGAGTGAAATTGTAAAGCCGGATATATGTGTAATTACCAATATCGGCATCTGTCATTTGGAAAATCTCAAGTCCCGGGATGGAGTTTTGCGTGCAAAGTCTGAAATCTTTGATTATATGAATCCAAATGGTGCCGTGGTCTTAAACGGCGATGATGATAAGCTGAGTACGATTGGCATGATTCACGGTGCTTTGCCCCGTTTCTTCGGAATGAATCCGCAACATGATGTGTGGGCGGAGAATGTGCGCAGTGAAGGCCTGTATGGAACTTATTGCAGGGTACATGATGCCCGGGGAGAATATGAGGTGACCATTCCGATCCCGGGAAAACATATGGTACATAATGTGCTGGCAGCAACAATGGTGGCGGAACTTCTTGGACTTACCAATGAAGAGATTAAGCGCGGTGTTGAGAAGCTGACCACGATGAATGGAAGAAATAATTTGATCTTTGGGAATAAATACACGATTATTGATGACTGCTACAATGCCAATCCTATGTCCATGCGGGCATCCGTTGATGTGCTTTGCGAGGCGCAGACCCGAAAGGTTGCAATCCTTGGTGATATGGGTGAACTGGGAGCGGATGAGAAGAAACTGCATTATGAACTGGGTGAGTATGTGGCAAAATCAGATGTAGATCTGTTGCTTTGCGTTGGTGATCTGTCTGTGGAAATGCAACAGGGTTATCGTATGGCTCGTCCTACAGGGGAGATCATGCATTACGATACCGTTGGGGAGCTTTTGCAGGATCTTTGCCACCAGCTGCATGCGGGAGATGCGGTATTGGTTAAGGCTTCGCATTTTATGAAGTTTAGTGAAATCGTGGAGTTTTTAAAAGAACAATAGGTCGGTTTTGCTGTTTTTTTGCATACATTTGTCAATATATTTGGTCACCGGGATATCCTACTTGACAACGGATCGTGTTGTAGGATACAATGTTACTCAAAATATTTTAAATAGGAGATGATTTTTTTGGTAGACCCCAGTGGCTTACAACTTATTTGTTTAATTATTTTACTTTTCTTATCTGCCTTTTTCTCATCGGCAGAAACGGCGCTTGTTACGGTTAATAAGATCCGTATGCGTTCTTTGATGGAGGAGGGCAACAAACGTGCAAAGACGGTGACTCGTATCACGGATGACTCGGGGAAAATGCTGAGTGCCATCCTGATTGGTAATAATATTGTCAATATTAGTGCTTCTTCTTTAGCAACCACTTTGACGGCGGATGTCTTTGGCAATCAGTACATTGCCTATGCCACAGGACTTTTGACATTGCTGGTATTGATCTTTGGCGAAGTGACACCGAAAACACTTGCCACGATACATGCCGATAAGATTGCCCTGCAATATGCGCCGGTGATTTCATTTCTCATGTGGGTTCTGACTCCTGTTATATGGATTGTCAATACCTTATCTAAGGGAGTGCTGGCGATTCTTCGTGTGGATCCGAACCAGAAGGGTGCGGCCATTACAGAAAATGAACTGCGAACCATTGTGGAAGTGAGTCATGAAGAGGGCGTTATTGAGAGTGAAGAGAAGAAGATGATTAATAACGTGTTCGATTTTGGTGATTCCCAGGCAAGGGATGTAATGATCCCGAGAATCGACATGACCTTTGCTGATATTAACAGCAGCTATGCAGAGATTATTGAGATTTTTCGTAAGGAAAAGTACACCCGACTTCCGGTGTATGAAGGTACCACAGACAATGTGGTAGGTATTATCAACGTAAAAGATCTTTTATTATATGATTCTCATGATGAGTTTCAGGTGAAGGACATTCTCCGTGAACCATATTATGCTTATGAGTTCAAGAAAACCTCTGAATTGATGGAGGAATTGAAAAAGACAGCCAACAACATTACGATTGTGCTGGATGAATATGGTTCCACGGTGGGTATGATCACTCTGGAGGATCTGCTGGAGGAAATTGTGGGCGAGATCCGTGATGAGTATGATGAGGATGAGAAAGATCCGATCGAGAAAATCAGTGATCAGGAATATGTGCTTGCCGGTATGACCAAGGTGGATGATTTTAATGAGGTGATTGGAACCCATTTGGAATCCGAAGATTATGATTCGGTGGGTGGACTGGTCATTGAGCTTCTGGATCGTTTGCCGGAGGAGGGAGATCGATTAGAACTCCCGGGACTGGATATTCTGGTGGAGAAGGTTGATAAGAACCGAATTGAATCCCTGCGGGTATTCTTACACAGTGAAGATGAAGAGAAGACCTCGGATGTGGCAGAACATGAAGTTGAACTGCACAAGGAAGAGGATGCGTCAAAGGAATCTTCCCAATCGGTGGATCGTGATTTAGAAATAAATGATGATGAGGGAAAAGTAGCTGTTTCCTAAAAAGTTTAAATGCATTCCGGATTATAATTTATGTGATGCCAAAGGGCATGCATGGGTTGTAATCCGGTTTTTTGTTTTGGCATAAAAAGATCCTGTGAGAATATAATGTTAAAAAGACTTTTAGGGTATCTCATGAATAATGTAATTTCTGTTTTAAAAGTAATCCTGTTTGAGTTTGTGGTTTCTGTAGTCTTTCTTCTAATCCTGGCGTTCTTTATGTATCGTGTGGGATTGAGTCAGGCAACCGCTAAATTTATGATTCTTGGAATTTATCTGGTTTCCACATTCTTAGGCGGAATGATCATGGCTAAGACCAGAAACTGTCGTAGACTCTTATGGGGGATGGCGGCAGGTGTAATTTATCTGCTGGTACTTCTTCTGGTCTCGATGATCCTGCATACAGAGTATACGGGAGTAAATAATCTGGTTTTGAGTATTCTTTGTTGTATTCTTGGTGGGGCACTGGGTGGAATGTGCAGTTAAACAAACTAAATATTGTGTTTTTTTCTATTTGCTATTCCCAATATATGGTGTAAGTGTTATAATAAGCATCGTATGAGGAAGGAGCAATTAATATGGGAGAAAATCAGAAGAAACCGGTTATTGAGGTCACTGATTTGTACAAAATTTACAAGATCGGAACGAACAAGGTCCGGGCACTGAACGGAGTCAGCTTTTCGATTTATGAAGGTGAATTTTGTGCTATTGTTGGTACGTCAGGATCCGGCAAATCAACTCTTCTTAATATGATGGCGGGACTTGAAAAACCGACGAAGGGGCAGATCGTAATCAAGAAAACGCATATCGAGAAGTTGAATGAGAATCAACTGGTAAAGTTTCGAAGAGAACATGTGGGATTTATTTTTCAATCTTTTAACCTTTTGGGAACCATGAATGCCATCGAAAATGTTGCATTGCCCCTGGTTTTTCGTGGGATGAAGAAGAAGGTACGCACACAGAAGGCAGAGAAGATGATTGAACTTGTGGGACTGGGAGCCCACAAGAAACATCGTCCAAACCAGATGTCCGGCGGACAGCAGCAAAGAGTGGGTATGGCAAGGGCGTTGGTTCTGGATCCGGAGATCGTTTTTGCGGATGAACCTACGGGTAATCTGGATTCGGCAACATCGGCAGAGATGATGCAGTTGATGCGGCGTGTGGTTAATGAACAGCATAAGACCTTGGTGATGGTTACCCATGATGATCATTTGGCAAGCTATGCAGATCGTATCATCCGTATTGTGGATGGAAAGATTGTGAAGTTAGAAGAAAATACAAGTATTCAGAGGGAGAATACGAAAGGGGAGAACAATGGTAATGAAGTGGACGAAGTTTAAGAGTGTGGGGGCGGTTGCACTGGCCCTGATGGTTGTGATGGTAACGGTGGTGATGGCGTCCGGGGGAATGATGGAAAACCTGAGCGCAGAAACAACATCATCAACAACAACAGAAACAACAGCATCGGAAAAGAGCATTGCAACAGGCAATGAAAATGAGATTTCCGTTAGTGGTGTAATTACTGAATCAGCAGGAGCAAGCGGACAGGCAGGTATAGGATTTTGGGTCTCCATAGATGAGAAATATGTGGGAAATGAATATGAAGCGTATAAAATTATCTCGGTAAGACCTGTTGAAGACAGTTCCGGTCCGATGGTTTCGGACAATGCAATGTATGCTGTGGCGATGCCGACAAAAGCAGAAGAGGAGAGAAGTCTGTGGTGTGGTTTTGTATTCAACGTAAAGGGGAATATTAAAACGGCCTATTATCCCATTGCATTTGAAGTTGAATATGAAAAGAATGGTACGCATTATCGTGTAGAAAAGTCTATTGACGTGGCGCTTTTCGGTAAGGAAGAGGAAACGACCAAAACCGATGAGTCAACTTCAGTACCGAGAATTATCGTTACCGGCTTTGAGACAAATCCGGCAAAGGTCATGGCCGGGGAAGAGTTTGAACTCACGGTACATTTGCAGAATACCTCCAACCGTACAGCGGTATCGAACATAAAGGTGTCACTGAATACAGCCAATAATGAGTTTTTACCGGCGTCCGGTTCCAGCACCCAGTTTATTCGTTCTATGGGTTGTGGTGCCACGAAGGATATCACCATCAAGATGAAGGCACAGGCAAGTTTGGAGCAAAAGCCATACGTACTCACGGTAAAATGTGAATATGAAGGTGAGAAAAATGCTCCATACACTGCAGACGAGAGTATTTCGGTGCCGGTATACCAGGAGGCAAAGGCAAAGATCACCAATGTAGAAGTGAGCCCGGAGAGTATTGAGACCTATAGTCAGGCGAATGTCATGTTCTCCATTAATAATACAGGAAAGTCGACGCTGTATAATGTTCAGGTCAGTGTGGATCCGGAGAATAAATCCGTCCAGGCAGAAGATTCCTTTGTTGGAAATATTGCGCCGGGAACCACGGGATATGCTGATTTTATGGTAAATGGAATCGCGGCAACAGAAGATGACGGAATTGTAAAGGTTATCATTTCCTACGAGGATGCCAATGGTGACATTGGTACCTTTGAACAGGACATTAACTTATTTGTATATGAACCGTATTACGATGATCCGGGTATGAATGAGGGGTTCGTGGATGAAGGAATGTTTGAAGAACCACAAGAAAAGGGCTTCCCATGGCTTGGTCTGATTGTGGGAATTGTAGTAGTTGTTATTATCGTTACGGTGGTTGTTGTAGTAATAAAGAAGAAAAAGGTGAAGGCCTTAAGAGAGGAATTAGAGGATGAGATTTCTTGATATAATCGGAATGAGTGCCAGTAATCTGTGGAGAAGAAAACTGCGTACCTTTCTGACGGTATTGGGAGTTATGATTGGTACCGCCTCCATTGTTACCATGGTATCACTGGGTATTGGTCTTAAGACTGCGGTTATGGCAGAATATGCTTCCTACGGCAGTATGACAGAGATTCAGGTATATAACTACAGCTATGGATCCTCCGATACATCCAAAATGTTGACGGATTCCACATTGGATGAGATCAGAGCGATTCCCCATGTAACTGCCGTTTCACCGATCCTTAATATGAGTGCACAACTCTATCAGGGGAAATATAAGGCGTGGGCAAGTATTCAGGGTGTGAGCCAGGAGTATCTGAGTAAGATTACGGTGGGAGAAGGAAGATTGCCGGATGCCAATTCCAAACAGCCTGAATTATTGATTGGTAATATGGTTATTCAGGATTTCTTTCAGGTAAGTAACGGACGTTATCCTTATTACGAGGATGGAACATTACCGGATGTGGATTTTATGAATAAGACTCTATTTACACAGTTTGAATCTACATATACGGAGGATGGCAATGAACAGCCGGCTAAGAAAAATATATTCCCGGTAGCCGGGGTGGTAGCCGGTGGCACCGAAAGCTGGAATGCATACAGCTATGGAGTGTATGTTGATATTGATGTGCTCAAGGCATATCTTAAGAAGGCCTATAAGGGCAAGGTGATTCCGGGACAACCTACAGGAAAGAACGGAAAGCCTATGAAAGAATTCGTATATAACAATGTGATTGTATCTGTGGATGACACTCAGAATATCGATGAGGTGCTTTCCACAATCATTGATATGGGATTTCAGGGATATAGTGAGGCAGAGTGGATCCAGCAGGCAGAAAATGAGTTAGGTATTATTCAGGCGGTGCTCGGAGGAATAGGTGCAGTAGCACTTTTTGTTGCTGCGATTGGTATTGCCAATACCATGATGATGTCCACCTATGAGCGAACCAAGGAAATTGGTGTAATGAAGGTTCTTGGCTGCAGCCTTCGTAATATTCGGGAGCTGTTTCTTGCCGAGGCGGCCTTTATTGGATTCTTAGGTGGCGCGGTAGGTCTGGTGATAAGTTATATCCTGTCGGCACTGTGTAACAGTGTTTTGCCGGAGGCTATGGGATATGGCGGAACGAAGCTTTCTTTGATTCCATGGTGGCTTGCGGTGGCAGCAGTGGTTTTTGCAGCATTGGTGGGTATTCTGGCCGGGTTCTTTCCGGCACAGCGCGCAACAAAACTTAGTCCGCTGGCTGCAATTCGTAGTGAGTAGTATAAGGAATAATTTAATTGAATAGAGATTATTCTTGGAAAAGGCTTGGATATTCCGAGCCTTTTTTGTTGGAAAATAAATTGGTCAAAATTTTTGTAAAAAATTTAAAATAAAAAAAGGAAATATGAAAAAAATGTAGAATATTAAAGTATGAGGCTTTAGAGGGATAAATCTATGAATATTAGAGAAAAACAAGAAGAACGTGAAAAAAGTATGTTAAGTCCCTATGCGGCACTGAGTGTGAATTCTCTGGGACGTGATGTGGAGGAGGAACAATGTGATGTGCGAACGGTGTATCAAAGAGACCGGGATCGTATCTTACACTGCAAATCCTTTCGACGTATGAAGCATAAGACCCAGGTTTTTCTGGATCCGGAAGGGGACCACTATCGCACCCGTTTGACCCATACCCTGGAGGTGGCGCAGATTGCCCGCAGTATTGCCAGAGCCCTTCGGCTGAATGAGGATCTGACGGAAGCAATTGCATTGGGGCATGATCTTGGTCATACACCTTTTGGCCATGCGGGAGAACGGGCACTGAATGAAGTGTGCAGTGAGGGATTTGCCCATTATAAGCAGAGCATTCGTGTTGTGGAATTTCTGGAAAAAGATGGAAAAGGACTGAATCTGACGAAGGAAGTTCGTGACGGAATACTGAATCATCGTACCACAGGTAATCCTTCCACATTGGAGGGAAAGGTGGTTCGGCTGTCGGATAAGATTGCGTATATCAATCACGACATTGATGATGCAATTCGCGCAGGTATCTTTACGGAAGAATATATACCGAAGGAGTATTCGGATATTCTGGGTCATTCCACCAAGGGACGACTGAACACGATGATTAATGACATTATCCGACAGAGTGAGGATCAGCCGGATATTAAGATGTCTGAGGATGTGGAATGGGCAATGAAGAAACTTCGGCAGTTTATGTTTGAATCCTTATATACCAATCCCAAGGCGAAGAGTGAGGAAGTTAAGGCTAGAAAGATGATTCTTGAGCTGTATCGGTATTATATGGATAATATTGATGAACTTCCGGAAAATTACTTCCGTGTCATGATTGAACGCAATGAACATCCGGAACGTATCGTATGTGATTATATTGCAGGTATGAGTGACAGTTATTGTGTAACAAAGTTTTCGGAAATATTTATTCCTTTATCCTGGAATAAATAGACCGGTTAAACCATAAGAAGGATGGAAAATATGTATTACCCTGAGGAGTTAGTAGAGGAGGTTCGGGCCCGCAATGATATCGTGGATGTCATTTCGAGTTATGTGAAACTTCAAAAAAAGGGAAGTTCTCATTTTGGATTATGTCCGTTCCATAATGAAAAGTCTCCGTCGTTTTCGGTGTCCCGGAGCAAGCAGATGTATTACTGCTTTGGATGTGGAGCCGGGGGCAATGTTATTACATTTATTATGGAATATGAGAAGTTCACATTTGCAGAGAGTATCCGGTATCTTGCGGAACGTGCCGGGATACAGCTTCCGGAGATGGAATATTCGAAGGAAGCGAGGGAAAGGGCGAGTTTAAGACAGACCCTGCTTGAAATCAATACGAAGGCAGCGCGGTATTTTCATTATCAGTTGAAATCCGATCATGGATCCAAGGCGCGGGAATATTTTGAAAAGAGACAGCTGTCACAGGATACCATAACGAAGTTCGGTCTGGGTTATTCGAATATGTACAGTGATGACCTTTATCAATATATGCGTGGGGAAGGGTATTCGGATGAAGTACTCAAAGAAACCGGACTATTTACCATGAATGCGAAAGGTGTCAATGATAAGTTTTGGAACCGGGTGATGTATCCGATTCTTGATGTGAATAACAAGGTCATTGGTTTTGGCGGTCGTGTTATGGGTGAAGGTGAACCGAAGTATCTGAATTCACCGGAGACAATGCTTTTTGACAAGAGCCGTAACTTGTATGGTCTTAATCTTGCAAGAAGCTGCAAGAAGAATCATCTGATTATATGTGAAGGATATATGGATGTGATTGCCCTGCACCAGGCAGGTTTCAATGAGGCGGTAGCATCCCTTGGAACAGCGTTGACTACAGGACATGCTTCCTTGTTAAAACGATATACCAATGAGATCTTATTAACCTATGACAGTGATGGGGCCGGCGTTAAGGCGGCTCTGCGGGCGATACCGATACTGAAAGAAGCGGGTCTTAGAATTAAGGTTATCAACATGAAACCATACAAGGATCCGGATGAATTTATTAAGGCTCTTGGTGCGGAGGAATTTCAGAAGCGAATTGATGAGGCGGTCAGCAGCTTTAATTATGAAGTTGAGATCCTGGAAAAACAGTTCGACCTTAAAGATCCGGAAAGCAAGACGGAGTTTTACAAGGCACTGGCACGTAAGTTAGCCGAATTTACGGAGCCTGTGGAACGTAATAACTACATTGAGGCAGTCTGTGAAAAGTATTTTATTGAATATGATAGTTTTCAGAAGATGGTCACAGAATATGGGGAACAACACTTTGTTTCCCAGGAATTGAAAAGGCAGAAAGAAGAGACCAAAGCCATCGCGAATAAAAATAACAGGGATGAGGGAACGAAAAAGGCACAGAAGATTCTGTTGACTTGGATGGTTGAGGAACCGCATATTTATAAAATTATTCAAAAATATATCAGTGGGGATGATTTTATCGATCCTCTCTATCATGATGTGGCTCTGAAACTGTTCGCACAGCTGGATACAGGAACGATTAATCCTGCATCCATCATCAGTACTTATGAAAATGAGGAGGACCACAAGGAGGTTGCGGCAATTTTCAATGAGGAACTGAGAGAGGAATTGAGTGATCTGGAACGGGAAAAGGTGTTGAATGAAACAATTTACAAGGTAAAGAAAAACAGCGTGGATTATCATTCGAGAAATGCCACCACGATGGAAGAGCTTAAAGCGCTGGTTAAGGAGAAGACAGACCTTGCGCAATTGAGCAAAATGCATATTTCATTGAAGTAAGGATAAAATATAGTTAATTATCGCTTGAAACGGTAAGGAAGGATGGACATTAGTAATGGATGAAACAATGGTAAAATTTACGGAGAAGTTAAAGGAATTATTGGAAATTGCAAAGAAGAAAAAGAAGATTCTGGAACAGCAGGAAGTTCTGGACTTCTTTTCGGACATGGATTTTGACAGTGAAAAGATGGATATGGTTTTTGAATATCTGGATAATAATGGCGTTGAGATCTTTAATCCGGGTGAAGAGGATGATGATCTTGATCCGGATCCGGATGAGCGCATGATCGATGAAAGTGCAGAGGATATCGATCTTGGAAAGCTGGATCTTGAAGACTTGTCTGTGCCGGATGGCGTCAGCATTGAAGATCCGGTGCGTATGTATCTGAAGGAAATTGGAAAGGTTCCGCTTCTTAAAGCAGAAGAGGAAGTGGAATTGGCTCAGAGAATGAAGGAAGGGGATCAGGAGGCGAAGAAGCGACTGGCAGAAGCCAATCTTCGTCTGGTGGTAAGTATTGCAAAACGCTATGTTGGCAGAGGAATGTTGTTTCTGGATCTTATCCAGGAGGGCAATCTGGGTCTTATCAAGGCAGTTGAGAAGTTTGACTGTGATAAGGGATTCAAATTCAGTACCTATGCAACATGGTGGATTCGTCAGGCAATCACAAGAGCTATCGCAGATCAGGCAAGAACCATTCGTATTCCGGTGCATATGGTGGAAACCATTAACAAATTAATTCGTGTTCAGAGACAGCTTCTTCAGGAATTGGGAAGAGAACCACTTCCGGAGGAAATTGCTAAAGCGATGGATCTTCCTGTGGAACGTGTCCGTGAAATTCAGAAGATTTCACAGGAACCGGTATCCTTGGAAACACCAATCGGTGAGGAAGAAGACAGCCATTTGGGAGATTTTATTCAGGATGATAATGTGCCTGTTCCGGCAGATGAAGCAGCATTTACCCTGTTGAAAGAACAGTTGGCAGAGGTCCTTTCTACCTTGACGGATCGAGAGCAGAAGGTACTGCGTCTTCGCTTTGGTCTTGATGATGGCAAGGCAAGAACTTTGGAGGAAGTTGGTACAACCTTTGGTGTAACAAGAGAGCGTATTCGACAGATTGAGGCGAAGGCACTTAGAAAGTTACGTCATCCAAGCAGAAGCAGAAAGTTGAAGGATTACCTTGACTAAAGGAGGTAACATGGATATTTCCATGCGTTTAAGAAGAATTGCAGGGATGGTATCCCGGGGGGCTTGTGTCTGTGATGTGGGAACGGATCATGGATATCTTGCGATTTATCTGGTTAAAGAACAGATTGCGTCCAGAGTCATTGCGATGGATGTAGCTAAGGGACCCCTTGGTAAGGCTCGGGATAATATTAAAGCATATGCCTGTGAAAATGAGATCGAGACCCGTTTGTCCGATGGTGTGGATCAATTAAAGGATGGTGAAGCATCCACCGTCATTATGGCAGGAATGGGTGGAATGTTAATACAGTCCTTGCTGAAAAAAGGCGAGAAAAAACTACAGAAGGTGGAAGAAATTATTCTTTCACCGCATACGGATGTTCGTGCTGTCCGTCAATTTCTTTGGGAAAATCATTACAGGATTGTTCAGGAAGATTTTCTAAAGGATGAAGGAAAATATTACGTAATCATGAAAGCAGTGCATGGGGATGATTCCTATGCCAATGAGTGTGAATATCGGTTCGGAAAGTTATTGTTAAGGGATAAGAATCCGGTTTTGAAGGAGTTTCTGCAGGGTGAGTTACAGAAAACACAGAATATCCGGAGTGATTTACAGAAGGTTAACACGGATGTTGCCCGGCAAAGAAGCGAAGAACTGAAGGATGAAATGCAGTGCATAAGGGAAGGATTGAGATATTATGAAATGTAGTGAAATCATGAGTATTATTGAAAATGTTTGCCCCAAATCTTCGGCCTGTGTCTGGGACAACCCCGGACTGATCGCCGGAGATAAGGATGCACAGGTAAATAGCATTATGGTGGCACTGGATGCTACAAGCCAAGTGATTGATGCAGCAATTAAGGAAAAGGTGGATATGTTAATAACACATCATCCTCTTATATTTGGTAAAATCAGTCAGATCAACACAGATGATATTGTGGGAAAACGTATATTAAAGTTGATGAGGAATGGCATTAATTATTATGCTGCCCATACGAATTTTGACGTGAAGGCGATGGCCACTTTGTCTGCGTCCATGCTGGGTCTGGAGGCACCGGAAGTCCTGGAGGTAACGGATGTGTCAGAGGGTGTGGAGGAAGGAATCGGTCGCATCTCGGATGTTTTTGAAAGTTCGGCAAGAACCTGGATCGGGAAGGTTAAGGCTTGCTTTGAATTGGAAAATGTCATAGTTTATGGAGATGTGGATAAAATAGTAAAGAGAGTTGCAATTTCACCGGGATCCGGGAAAAGCATGATACCGGCAGCTGTGGAAAAGAAGGCAGATCTTCTCATTACCGGGGATATTACACATCATGACGGAATTGATGCCGTGGAGGCCGGACTTACCGTGATTGACGCAGGGCATTATGGATTGGAATATATTTTTATTGATTATATGGCAAAGTTTCTTGAAAGGGAATGCAACGGAGTACGGATTGTTACCTGTAAGGCCGGAATGCCATATCAGATTATGTAAAGATTAGTAACAGGAACGGACAATATATAAAGTATGTAAAGGAGAATGGTTATGGGGAAGGTTTTGTTAGAATTATCAAAGTATGCCAAGAAGGATTATGCACATGATATCATTCTGGCAAAGGTTAATGGAAAATTAACCGAGTTGACCAAGGAAGTGGAAGATGAGGATGTGGTTGAATTTGTTACAACGGACACGGTGATTGGCAATCTTACATATAAGAGAAGTGTCTGTATGCTCATGCTTTCTGCCCTGTATGATATTGTGCCGGCAGAGAAGATTAAGAAAGTCTGTGTACAGTATTCTCTAAGTAAGGGTTACTACTGTGACATAGAGGGAGATGTTGAGGTTACCGAAGAGTTTTTGCTGGAAATTAAGTTAAAGATGCTGGAGTTAATCAGTCTGGATCTTCCGATTAAGAAGCGCAGCATGAATACGGATGATGCGGTGAAATTATTTAAGAAGCATGGCATGGAGGATAAGGTTAAGCTTTTTAAATATCGCCGTGTCTCAAGAGTAAATATTTATGAATTGAATGGATACGAAGATTATAATTACGGATATATGGCACCATCTACGGGAATGCTGGATACCTTTGATCTTTATCCATACGATGAAGGGTTTGTATTACAGCTTCCGACAAAGGATGATCCGGATTCGGTTCCGGAATTCAATCCACAGCATAAGTTATTTAATGTACTAAAGGAATCTACAAAATGGGGAAATATGTTAAATGTGGATACGGTGGGTGCGTTGAATGATGTGGTGGCATCCGGAAATATCAGTGAATTGATTCTGGTTCAGGAGGCTTTGCAGGAAAAGAAGATTGCAGATATTGCTGCGGATGTTGCCTCAAAGCCGGATAAGAAATTTATTATGATTGCTGGTCCGTCCTCTTCCGGCAAGACTACATTTTCACATCGTCTTGCGGTCCAGCTTAAGGCACATGGCTTGAAGCCGCATACCATTGAAGTGGATAATTACTTTGTGGAGAGGGAAGATACTCCGTTGGATGAGAAGGGCAATTATAATTTTGAATGTCTTGAGGCGATTGATATTGAATTGTTCAATACACAGATGACGGATCTTTTAAATGGTAAAACTGTTGAGATTCCGAGCTTTAATTTTAAAACGGGCAAGAAGGAATATAAGGGAGATTATCTGACTCTTGGGGAAGATGAAATCCTGGTTATTGAGGGAATTCATTGCTTGAATGACCGGTTGTCCCATAACATTCCGCAGGAAAATAAGTATAAGATCTATATTAGTGCGCTGACACAGCTGAATATTGATGAGCATAATCGTATTCCTACCACAGATGGACGGCTGATTCGCCGTATGGTGCGAGATGCGAGAACAAGAGGGTCAAGTGCGAAGAGAACGCTGCAGATGTGGGATTCCGTTCGCCGTGGTGAGGAGGAGAATATTTTCCCATATCAGGAATCGGCGGATGTCATGTTTAATTCGGCACTTATCTATGAGCTGGCAGTGTTAAAGCAGAGTGCGGAACCATTACTCTTTGGCATTGACAAGGATGAACCGGAATATTATGAGGCAAAGCGTCTGTTAAAATTCCTGGATTATTTCCTTGGAATCAACAGCGAAGACATTCCTAAGAATTCAATTATCAGGGAATTCATTGGCGGTAGTATCTTTAAGGTATGATGAGTTTATATCTTAAGTAAGCGAAGAAGGTGAAGAGGATGAAGTTTATTAAATATATGAAGAAAAGTACGATAATTTCATCAGTGATCTATATCATTGTGGGATTGCTTCTGGCAATTTTTCCGGGATCTACGGCGCGAACCATAGGTTATGCATTTGCAACGGTGGTTTTAATTGTAGGATTGGGATTTTTGTATCGATATTTTTCAAAAGATGTCAGGGTGTTGTTTGTGGGAAATGAATTGGTGACCGGTATTGTACTTGTGGCTCTGAGCTTGTTTGTTTTCCTGCGGGTGGACAGCGTTGTATCCGTTATTCCGTTTTTCTTAGGTATCATTATTACAATTAGCGGAGTTACTAAGTTACAGGACGCAATTTCGTTTCAAAGGGTGCGCTATGGCGGTTCCATCTATGTATACGTGCTGGCGGTTCTTAACATCATATTCGGTATATTGTTGATGCTGAATCCTTTTAAGGCTGTAGAAACCTTGATTATGTTGATTGGATTTGGTCTTGTATATAGTGGTGTGACGGATCTTATTACATTGATCCTGGTGACTAAAAATATCATGAGGATGCAGGATAGAGATGGTATTATTGAAGTAGAAGCGAGAGAAGTAGATAGTGAAATATAAGTACTTATTTTTTGATTTGGATGGGACACTTACTGATCCGGGGATTGGAATCACCAACTCCATTATGTATGCTTTGGAAAAATATAATATCCATGTAAAGGAACGCAGCGTGCTGTATCCTTTTATCGGACCGCCTCTGGTGGAATCCTTTATGAAGTACTATGGCTTTGATGAGGATACGGCGGTACAGGCGGTAAAATATTATCGTGAGTATTTTGGTGTCAAAGGCCTTCTGGAAAATGAAGTATATGAAGGAATGCATGATCTTCTGGAGTGGTGTGTGAAGAAAGGATATCACCTGGCCCTTGCAACCTCCAAACCGGAGCATTTTGCAGTGGAAATCATGAAACATTTCCGGTTGGATCCGTATTTTGATCACATGTGTGGAAGTCATCCGGATGCATGTCTGGAAACTAAGGCGGATGTTATACGTGATGCGATGAAACGATGTAATGTGGAGCATCCGAATGAGGTGTTAATGATTGGGGATCGCATGCATGATATTGAGGGAGCCAGGGAATGCAATATGGAATGTGCTGCCGTGTTATGGGGATATGGTGATAAGGAAGAATTCATTGAACATGGAGCAAGCTATATTGTTGAATCGATGAATGAATTAAAAGAATTGTTGGAGAAGTAATATTAAAGTATCATTGTGAAATCGAACAACCTCGTATACCGACCGTGGATTCATAGTCCGTATACGAGGTTGTTAATTTTTAGCATGTATTACCATTTTTCATCCTGAGATTGGGCAAAACGTTGTGTTGGCCAGTCATTAAAGTATAAGTCATCCCTTACCTTTTCTGCTTCCAGGGTTCGCCCGTTGTTATAAATAAAATACCCGTCATAAACACATTGGAAATATATGATTTGTCCGGAGGAATCGTATGCCATTGCAAAAACAACCTTGCCATATGTTTCCGGATGCTCGGACATATATTTTACAGAATGAGAATCGCCGATTGGCGATTTATTTTTTAATGTTGATTCGGTTATCTCGTCAGCGGCTCCCGGAATACTATTGGCAAGCTGTGAGGCAATATAGTAATCAACTTTCTTTGATTTTGCTGAAGACAAACTTTCGGAACCACCGGATTCCTGAAGATATTTGTACAATGACTGGTTGCTGAAACGACCCATTTTCATTGTATTTCCGTCTATGGTTTCTTCAAATTTGACGGCATACTTAAAATCCGGCATTTCGTTAGCATCGATAATAGCATACTGTGCAGTGGCAAAAATTGCTTGCGCATTTGTAAGCGCTGTCACACGTTTGGATTTCTCAATCTGTCCAACTGTAAATGCAGTAATCAAAGATGTCATGGCTGCTATGATTGCTATCGTGACAACTAATTCTAATGTAGAAAAACCCGCGTTTTTTTTCATTTGTTCCATGAGTACCTCCACAATCTGTTCTTGATAATTATAGTATATCGAAGTGAAAAGGAACATTCAAGTAGTCGTAATAAGGCATATTGTACTAAATTAGGAACGAAATCGATTTCGAATAAAAATCAAAGGAATTGAATTGATTACGGTGTTTAGATTATAAAAAGGTGAGAAAAATCAGTAAGAAAAAAATAAAAAAAGTTGTTGACTTCCTAAATTGTGTATGATATTATTATCAAGCTGACCCGTGAGGGAAC
>JBJEJH010000044.1:0-26602 GCA_051877855.1 Lachnospiraceae bacterium
CTGTGTAGATGTACTCAGCCATCTTAGGGTTCCATCTTCTTGTCTGATGTCCAAAGTGAACACCTGCCTCAAGTAACTGCTTCATTGAAATTACGCTCATTTTAATACCTCCATGGTTTTTAATTTACTTCCGTGTACTTCCGCTTTCCGAAAACCTCAAGCGTATAGGCACCCTTCGGAATATCCGCACACGTGATTTTTACACCGCATACTATAGTATCACAAAGTAACCATAGGATGCAAGTGTTTTTTTATTTATTTCTTCTATCTCTGACGAGTGATAATCCGGGCAATCTCTTCAAAGGTCATCCCTTTCTTAAATTCAAACTCGCCTTCACCAACTTTGGTTGCCAAACCCTGCTCCGTCAGATAGTTATTAAAAGCATCCACATCCTGAATCACCCCGGCCTCATAAAGCAAATTCGAGGCCATGTCGGCGGACCGGATATCTTCAAACACAATTGTAACGGTTCCGCCTGCAGGCATTGTGGGCGTCGGTTTCGTCTCCGCCTCCGTCGCCTTGGTTACCGGTTCCTTCTTTGTATCCTCCTCCGTTGGCTTTGTTGAAGGTTCCGTCTTCGTCTCATCCTCCGTCGCCTTGGTAGTAGTCTCCGTCTTCGTGGTTTCTGTTTCTTTCGTTGTTGCCTCCGGCTTTGTAACACCCTGTGAGGTAGTATCCTCCTCATTCTTCAATGTTGTATTTTCCGGACTAATCAGACCTTCCCCGGAGGTTTCTGTATTATTTTCCCCGGAAGCTGTAGTTACTTCCAGCGCAATACTGCCCTCGTTCGACTCCGTTGTGGATTCCTTGGATGAATTTTCTTCATCCTTTTTGTCACTGCCAAAAGCAGAGGTTTCCACCATTCCCAGTTCCTTCGCCTTAGCGATGATTTCCTCGTCTGTCAATTCATGATTTCTCGCAGAAAATGCGATAACCAGAATCAACGTGGTGACAACCATTCCCAATCCAAGGCCTCTCAAGTACGACTTTAACTTCATCTTTTCCCATTCCTCAAAAACATTATCTCCTCTTATTAAAGAGATCAATTACCAGCTTTACTTCACCCATGCCAAGATTCAATGTCTTTGCAATTTCCAAATTGCTCTTTCCCTCTGCATGCATCATAAGAATCTGTTCATTACAGTTTGGTGCCACATTGCTCTCCGGCTCAGCTTTCGGCATATATGCAACATCTGCGTCGTAAGCAGGTTCCTCCGCTACTGCAGTATTTTTCTCCTCAAAGAACTGCGGTGTAATGACATTATCCGGCACCGTCGGCTCCGGTTCACTTTCCACAACCATTTCCTGCATCGGATTCTGTATTACCATTGAAGCATCCATCGCAGCCTTGGTCTTATATGCCGCCTTTATTGCAATATCCATTTCCTTAATGGACTTCTTCGCATCCCGAATTAATCCCTCCAGATAGATGGTGCTATCCTTCAATTCACGTTCAGTGTTGTCCACCTGCTCCTTGACCTCTCCGATGGTTTTCACCGCCACCTTAACCTCTTTGGCCTTCTCATTCAACATATCATACATAAATACCGTTTCATTATGATTCTTGTTAATATCATTGAGAACGGTCTCCACATACTCGCCCATTTCCAGAATCTTCGTATTCGAAATCTTATCCAGAGCGCCTTCTGTGGACTCCTCCAGTTCAGCCATCTGGTTGGAAATAATCTCTTCCACCTGATCTTTGATCATATTAATCTGTTCTTTCGTCAACTCTGGCTTATATGTTGAATTTTTCTTCTTGGTGACTGGTTCCTCATCGTCCTTGGTCAAGATAAAACTTGCCACAAAACACACAATTCCGATGACCAGCATAATCATTTCCAATGCCGTCATATTTTTTCCCTCTTATTCAAAAAATACCTATATTTTCATATCAAAACCGCCGGTTCCCTTAATCGTAACCTTTCCGGCTTCTTCTTTTTTCTTTCTTTTTCCACCAAGGTAGAAATACTCATTTCTTCCCTTTTCGCTGGCATCATGCTCCGTGTCACTTTTGTTCGCATCCTCTTTTTTGACCACCTGCTCCGAATTGGCATTGGTCTGTTTCTCAATTTCCCTGGTAATAACAGTCTGTTGAACCTCAGGTTTTGTGATCTCATTCTGCCTCATCTGTGCCACATCTGTCAACCGCTGCATCATACTAATGTCGATTGGTGAAACTGCCATACCATCGCCTCCTTATAAAGGTATGCTCTTGATATCCGCTCCTGATTTAAGGAACTGACAATAGTCATAACGATTCTTAATGAACATAAATGTATCACCGAAAACCATTCTTGCTCCCGGATAAATCGTCCGGAGAATTCGAATTCTCGCATTGGAATCTTCACTAATCATCTGATTTATTTCTTCAAATTCCTTACGTTTGTTCTGCATATCACGCTCTGCCATAATAAGATTACGAGTGGACTTCTGAAGCATCTCAAGTTTATCCGGTTCCAGTGTTCCATCCACTTCCTGCCTCTTGCGAAGTGCGGTAACAATCTGGTTTAATTTAACCTTACTGTCATTCAGTGCCATAATTTCCTTCTTCAAGGTCTCCAGACGACGCTTGTCTGCAGGATCCACACCAACGCCAACGGTTGTTGCAGTTCCCATGGAATTTCCAATATAGTTCGCTGTCAACATCACAGTAGCACGAATGTCACCGCCGACAATCAAACCATTCTTACCGGTTACCAGAACATTTCCACGCACCTCTGCTGTACTATGCAATAATGTGTCCGTCTCAAGATTACCACCAACATTGATCTTAGCAGCACTCTCAATGAACCGGGCAACCAGATTACCATTACATTTTAATACCGCTTTGCCCATCCCCTGTACACCATGAACCAGTGTAAGGTCACCACCGGCTTCAATGTTTGCGCCTTCAACCAGGCCACGTACTTCGATATTACCGCTGGCCTTCACAGTGAAACCGGCCTGCACATTTCCCGATACCACCACATTGCCATCATAATTGATATCACCGGTGGATGCATCCACATTCACCAGTTCAAGAACGTTGGATACAAAAACCTTATCATTTTCCAAGGTAACATGCCCGCTAACCTCTGAATACAGATTCAGACCATCCTCAGAAATCTTAAGATTACGTCCATACTTAAACACAGCCTTCTTTGCACGCTTCGGAGCAATAATGCGTCCGTAAACATCCGTACCATCGATTCCCGGAATTTCCCGGGTCATCACCGCAACCACATCATTGGCTTTAACATGATTTAATGTATCAAGGTCGTGAAAATCCACGGTTCCGTCTTCTTTGATTTTAGGCTTAGCCTTCTTCTCCGACTCGAACTGATAAGTAATATATCCGTCCACACCATCGACAGGTTCCTTCGCTTTTGCAACCACATAAGCCTCAAAGAAATCTCTCTCAACCTCAAGCTTTTTCACTAATTCCTCATCAATACCAAACTTAACACCCATATGAGCAAGATCACCAAGGATTTCACCGGCGGTGATACTTGATGCACCAACAAAAGGAGGATAGAATACCACCTCAACACGAAGACAATCATTTGAAATTGTATATTCTCCCCATTCGTTCATAGGCATAACATTCTCTCCTACACGAACCGTATTCTTACTTTTACAGGTTACCAGTGCAGTCTTAATCGCAGGAAGATCACAATCAACAATCTTAGCCTTATCCATATAGTGAATGATGTCATCCATCATTGCAGCACGTTTCCCATCCTCCGGGGCATAAATGTGTATATAGAGACCATCTTCAAGATTTTCAAATTGAAAATATCCGTTCATAAATAATCCTCCATTTTGATGTTAAAAATTTATAGCCTAAGAAAAAAGGATTCCAATGTAATCACCTAACTGCCCCTTCATCTTCTGTAGTGCCTTGGTATGTAATTGTGAAACACGGGATACTGTAACATCCAGTGTAAGACTAATCTCCTTCAAGGTCATTTCTTCATAGTAATACAATACAATAACATTGCGCTCTTTCTCGGTAAGACTGTCCAATGCCTGCGCCATCTTCTCCTTCAGTTCCTGCTTCTCCATCGCAGTCTCAGGTTGTTCAAAATGTGAATTCGAAGTTGCATCCATCTTCACATCACTTCCGGCCTCGGTAAACTCATCCAGCGAAATCAGATTGGTTACATTGGACTGGCCCTGCCATGCAATCAACTCGTCCTCTGTAATTCCCAACTCTTTGGCAATTTCCTCATCTTTGGCCGGTCTCCCGGCTTCCGCCTCGATCTTCGCCATAGCCGCATCGATTTTCTTCTGTTTTTGTCGGAGAGATCTTGGAATCCAATCCATTTTACGGATTTGGTCCAGAATTTCTCCTCGAATTCGAAGGCTGGCATATGTCTCAAACTTAACATTCTTACCATAATCAAACTTATCTATCGCATCAATCAAACCGAAAATACCATATCCCACCAGATCATCGAATTCCACATTGTAGCCCAGATACATGCTTAGACGCCCCGCTACAAGCTTGACCAGCTGTGAATACTCCAGTATTAGTTTTTCTCGCAGATCGCTGCGTCTTGTCTTGGAATACTCTTCCCACAATTTATTTCTAGCGGTTTCATCCATCGGTTAATCCCTCCATCTGAAACATTACATCTCTTACTGAATAAAAATATCGTCCTAAGGAATGTTTCCATCAGAATCATTTTCTTTCGGACTATCCTCCTGACGTTCTTCTCCGTCAGAATCCTCATCGGTATCTTCGTCTTCATCCTTTGGCTCAACAAGAACTACCGAAAATAATTTATTAAGACAGAGTCCTAATCCATAAAATAACAGTAATGCTCCTAAAACAAGCCATAACCAGGTCAAACCTTCATATTGGTATATAAATGTCACTATACATACCAGAAGTCCCGCCGTCAAAGACAGCAACGTAGGTAAATTCTTAAAGGACATTCCTGCATGCCTCCCATTAAATGTCTTCTCAACAGATCTCTATGATACAATCCGCTTCTTATGATCCGAGCATTAAATTATTTTCACCGGCTTGCCAACCGCTTTAATATAATAATCGCCGTTTGCAGAATCCAGTTCCACCGTTCTTCCATAGTTTGCACCGGTATCCTCTGCAATAATACGAATGCCCTGTTTTGCCAACACAGCCTTCACCGCTTCCACATTGCGTTCACCAACGCGCATAAAATCAGAATTGGAAGACTTCATAGCAAACATCTGTGCTCCCCCGGCAATTTTAGCAGTAAGATGAGTTTTCACTGCTCCTGCCATAACCATCTGATGAATCAGTTCCTCAATACCGGTATCAGCAAATTTTGCTATATTCGTATTGTTTTTTATCTGAGTACTATCCGGTAGCATAATATGTGCCAGGCCACTAACTTTAGTCATCGAGTCATACAAAGCAATACCCACGCAGGAACCCAATCCCAGGGTAGTTAATTTATCCGGGTATCGGCAAATCTTCAGATCTGCCATACCAACCTTTATCATTTCTGACACAACAACTCCTCCTAATTTATACCAAGTGCGCTTAAAATCTTCTCATAAGACGGAAGATCCGGTATCAACAGAAAGAATCCATTAATCTCTTCTCCCTGTCCCATCTGTGTCTGTATCATCAAAACTTTGTCCCCAATCTTACCAAATTCAATCGCAGGCACACTTAAAATCGCCTCTGCCATATCCGTAGTCATACTTGGTACTGTTGAAATAATCTTAAGATTGGTCAATGTTGCAATCGAATTCAGATATGCACCGGAAATAATATTTCCAATTTCATTGATTGCAGACAATTCCATCTCATCAAACTCATCACCATGATTGTCTTTTCCCAATAATGCATTGGTCAGGTTGTGCGCCGAATCAGGCTTCATAATAAACATCATCATGCCTGAAATATCACCTTCAATCCCAAAAAGGATTCCAACAACCAGGTCTTCTTCGCCCCCCACCATCTGCGATATATGATCAAATCCCAATAATGCCACCTTAGGAACAGACATATCAATCTTACGATTGAGCATCTGCGCCAGCGCAGTGGTTGCATTACCGGAACCTATATTTCCAATTTCACTCAATACATCCAAATATGTTGTGTCCATCGAATCCAAGTTAATTCTAGCCATACATTTCCTCCTATTCCCAATGGATTGTTACCACACAAAAAATCATTCTAAAAATGAATATGAAAGGGAGAGGCAAGTACCGATCCCCCAATTTTATTCCAAGGATCCATGCCTCTTCCCTTTCCATCATTGTTTTTACGCGTTCTCCTTCTCTGAAAGCACCGCACCGATATCCAACAAGGAAATTAATTCGCCCTCGCTCTTTCCGATTGCATTGATATAATCTCCCTTATCGTCTGCCACACCGGCTTCATAGCCTCTCTTTTCAATGCAGTCATCGGTAAGGTTTACGACCTCCCGAACCTCATCCACGATGACACCCACCGTGGCATTTTCCATCTTTATGATGATAATACGGGTCTTATTCGTAAACTGATCGGATTCAAGACCAAGTTTCAAACGAAGGCTCATTACCGGAACAACCTCACCACGAAGGTTAATTACTCCACGATAATAAATCTGTGCCTTCGGTACTCTTGTAATATTCTGCATACGAACAATATTATCTACATACTGAATATTAATTCCGTACTGTTCACTACCAATCTTAACAACAATATACTGAATGATATTCTCGTTGCCGGACGCAACGGATGTTTCGATTCTATTATCTTCCATGACAACCCCTCCTAAACAAGTGTATTGGCATCAATGATGAGTGCGACTTCACCATCACCCAGAATTGTTGCACCACTAATCATCTTATTGATGTTAATATGCTTGCCAAGTGACTTAATAACAATTTCCTGCTGTCCAATCAGGCTATCGATAACAAGACCTGCGAGTTTATCGCCCTTCTTAACGATTACCACGTTCAGGCTCTCCGGTTCTTCATAATCAGCTTCTGCCGGAACATCCAGTAATTCTCTCAAACGAATCAGCGGAATAACATTGCCTCTTAAGTGAATTACTTCCTTTGAGTGAACATACTTAATATCTGTCACAGGAATATCTTCAATTGTCTGAATAGAACCTAATGCTATCGCATACTTTTCAGGTCCAATGTTAACCATCAATGCCTGAATAATTGCAAGTGTTAACGGAAGGCGGATAATAAATACACTACCTTCGCCATATGTACTGCGAACTTCAATATCACCGCCTAACGCCTCAATCTTAGACCTCACAACATCGAGACCAACGCCTCGTCCGGATACATCCGAAATCTTATCTGCGGTTGAGAAACTTGGACGGAACAGCAGATCGATGATATCCTTATCGGTCATTGTCTCTCCCTGTTCAACTGTGATAATACCCTTCTCAACAGCTTTTCTCTTAACCTTCTCAGTATCAATACCATTACCGTCATCCCTTACTTCGATGACAACATTGTTACCATCCTGATATGCATCAAGGAAGATCGAACCAACTTCCGGCTTTCCACGTTCCGCACGAATCTGTGCCGTTTCAAGACCATGATCTGCAGAATTACGTAACAGATGCATTAACGGATCACCAATTTCATCGATAACCGTACGATCAAGTTCTGTATCTTCACCGGTCATATACAGTTCCATCTTCTTGTCCAGCTTCTTAGAAAGATCTCGAATCATTCGTGGGAACTTGCTGACAACACTCTCGATTGGCATCATTCGAACCTTCATAACGGACTCGTGAAGGTTTGTGGTCACACGCTCAAGATATTCAATCTGCTCGTTAAATCCATTGGAACCCGAACTGTAAGAATCTGAATTAGCAACAGAAACAAGACCATTCTTAGCAATGATTAACTCCGATACAAGATTCATCAGTACATCTAATTTCTCAATATCAACACGTACAGAACGGCTTGCAACCGCCTTATTACTTCCGGCCTTTGCCGGTGCATGATTGTTATTCGCTGCCGGTGCCGGTGCACTGCCTGCAGACTGCTTGTTTTCTGTAGTCTCAACAACAGTCTTAGTCTCTTTTTCCTTCGCTTCTTCTACAGCAAACGGCTGTTTAATCTGCGTACCAACGGCATCCTTAATTTCAGAAACACCCTTAATAATCTTAATGATTTTGTCATAGGATTCGGATGAAAGGAATACGATGCTGAATTCCTCCTCAAACTTCTCATCTTCAATATCCTGTACGGAAGGTTCCGATTTAATTACTTCACCATGTCCCTCCAAACCCTTGAAAACAAGAAAAGCTCTTGCTGCCTTAAGGATACACGCCGGATCAACGGTTACAGTAATATCGTATACATTTAATCCCTTGGCAATTGCCTCATTAACCGCATTTTTTTCAAAATCCGCCAATGAAAGTTTCTTATAGGATGCCTCCGGATTCTCCGCCGGTGCATCCTCTTTTCCTTCCGATACGCCAGCCTCCTCCTTGGCCTCGTTTGGTGTTTCCCCGGAAAGCACCGCATTCAATTCATTAATGATCGGTGTATTGTCATCCGTTCCCTCATCCGATGACGCCTGAATATTAGCTACATAACTCTCCAATGCATCCAGACACTGGAATAAGATATCTGCAAGACCGCTTGATACCTTCATCTTGCCATTACGAATCTCAGAGAGAACATTCTCCATATTATGCGTAAGATTCTGCATTCTCTTGTATCCCATCGTACCGGCCATACCCTTTAGAGTATGAGCTACACGGAAGATACCATTAATCGTATCCTTATCTTCCGGTTCCTTCTCAAGGACCATGAGTGCATCACTTAACTCCTGCAAATGCTCCTTAGATTCATCAATAAAAATTTCCAAATACTGGCTAACGTCCATCTTAAGACACCCCCACGTTTTTTATTATAGCAGCTGCGATCTCCTCAAGAGGCACAACCTCATTGACCAGACCACTATCTGCAATTGCTTTCGGCATTCCGTACACCACACTGGATGCTTCATCCTGTGCAATGACATACACCTTTCTCATAGACGATAAATGTGTAATTCCTCTTGTGCCATCCGATCCCATTCCTGTCAACACAACACAAGTGATTTCGTCATAGTCTGTATTAATCAGAGAGTCATACATGACATTCGCACATGGTCTTAATGCATCAACAGGCGGATCATCCCGCAGTCGAATCTGATATGAGCCTGCTGTTGTCTTTGTGACAAGCATATGTCGTCCACCCGGTGCAATATAAACATGTCCCTTTTCAAGAACATCTCCGTCCACAGCTTCCGTCACCGTCACGGCACTCAATTCATTCAGACGCTGTGCCAGAGTAAATGTAAATCCCTTCGGCATATGCTGAACCAGCACCATCGGTGCATCCATATTTGCCGGAAGCTTTGGAATGACACTCTGCAAAGACTTCGGGCCACCGGTGGAACAAGCCAATGCAACCAGTTTCTTCATGCCATTTCTGCCTGCCGACGTTGTCGCCGTTTTAACCGATACCTCCGGTTCTTTGTCTGCCACCGTCTTCTTCGGAGCATTTTTACTCGCAAAACCGACATTTCCACCGCTGTCATTCCGCTTCATTTCGCTTCCTGTCTGCATCGAAATATCCGATGTTCTCCCGGACATAGCTGCTTTTGATACGTCCTTACTATATATCGATGAATTCATTGCGAGATCCAGTGTCTGAATCAGTTTCTCTCGAAATCCCACACCGGATACTTCCGCATAATTCACGGGCTTTGTAACAAAATCAAATGCTCCCAGTTCCAATGCTCGGATGGTTTCTTTAGCTCCCTCAACCGCAACCGTACTGACAACGATTGTACAGTGTCTGATCTTCCTCTTCTGAAGTTCTTCCAAAAGCTCTATACCGCTCATTCTTGGCATATTAATATCCAGAATAATAGCATCATAAGCTTCCGGAGAACCGGTAATCATATTCAAAGCGTCAAGGCCGTCCCGGGCACATCCCGCAACCTCATATTCATTTTCTGAATTAATTATATCAGATTCAACTCTTCTCATAAGTGCAGAGTCATCAACTATCAATATTTTTTTCGACATTTTTAACTCCTAATCTGCTATTTTTTTCTCATTCGACGTTCTTCACGAAAAATAAATTTAATCAATCTTTCTCGTTCCGAATCCTTGATTTGCACAAATTCAATGCGGGTTTCATATACACCGCTCCTCCCTTTGGCAGGAATCGAGCTAAGTACCCGTGCGATGGGTTCACTGACAAACTTCTCATGTTCATCGTTTACCTCAATCTGCACAAAAACGGTATCCCCTTTATTAAGCTGCTCTCGGGACACATACCGAATTCCGCCTCCACTGATATCCAACGACACACCACCACTGAATGGTCGGTTAAGCATTTCCTCGGAGAGTTTCCCCATGGTACGGAAATATTTTTCATCCTCCTTTGTAAATAATTTATACTTAAACTGCACATTGGTATCCAATCGGAAAAACTGTCTGCGCTGATATTTTTTCAAGGCTGTATTGAGTTCAATGACCATAATATAGATATTTCCGCTCTTATATCGTTTTGTTATGGTTGCCTGGGCATGAAAAATCCCCTTCTTGGCGTAAAAATACACATCAAACCGGCTTCCAATCTCCAAAGGAACCAGTCTCCCCTCATAAATCGGCATGGCAACGGAAATCAAGTTTTCATCCTCATCATCAAACTCCAGAATCTGACTTACATAGGTTTTTCTTGATTCGTCATTAAGATCCGCTTCTCCCATATTTCGACTAATTTCGCGTATTTCTACCTTGTTACCTAAACTTAAAATTTCTTCTATCATAATGTACCTCAAACTTTTCTAGCTTCTATCTACGACGGTTAAATACATTAACAAAAAATCTTCCAATCCCCACTTTCTGACTATATCCCTGATCATTGTTATCCATCAATTTTCGAGCCACCTGTTCAAATGCTTTGGTGGATGTTGCATTCGGGTACATGATGGATACCGGTTTCTGTTTCATCACTGCTTTTGCAACCGAATAATCATGCGGAACACACCCCAGCATCGTCAAATGAATATTTAAGAATTTACTGACTACCATGTTCAGCTTTTCGAAAAGATTAACTCCTTCCGCCTCCGAATTCACACGATTACAGAGAACATGAATCTGGGTATCGTTCTTATTATACCCCGGAAACATATTCAACGCCTTCAAAAGTGCATAGGCATCGGTGATAGATGTGGGTTCCGGTGTAATCACCAGCATTACCTCCGCACTGGATGCCACAAATTCCAACACACTCGGTGCAATCCCTGCGCCGGTATCAATAATAACAATATCTGCCAACTGTTCCAATTCGGATAATTTATAAACCAATCGCTTAATCTGCTCATTATCCAGGTTATTCAATTTCGCTATACCGGAGCCGCCGGAAATGAATCCTACCCCTTCCGGTCCCTCAACGATAATATCCTTTAATTCTTTTCCCTTATACATAATATCGGCAAGATTATACTGAGGAATTACCCCAAACATCACCTCAATATTTGCCAGACCAAAATCCGCATCGAGAATGATAACTCGCTTCCCAAGCTTTCTAAATTGCAACGCCAGATTGATTGCCGTGCTGGATTTGCCAACACCACCTTTACCACTGGTAACCGTAATTACTCTGGCATTACTTACAAGCTTCTGATTCTGCTGTTTAATTATATTTCTTAAGCCTTCAGCCTGATCCATTCTATACACTTCCTCCAAGTAAATGCTTTGCCAGTTTCTGTACATTAATTGTTTCAATATCATCCGGAACATTCTGTCCCGCAGTAGTATATGACAGGTCTGCCCCCGTCATAAGTTTGATATTCAGGATATTTCCCAAGGTTCCTGTTTCATCTAATTTGGTAAAAAGCAACTTATACTTTCCAAGGTTCTCATAAGCCTTGGCAATGCTGATCAGATCACGATACTTCGTCGTTACACTGAGAACCAGATAACATTCACATTCGAAATCATTCTCTCCGTTCTGAATCGACTTATAAAGATCAACCACTGCATTTCTCTGCTCATCATTCTTATGTGATCTACCTGCTGTATCCACCAAAACAAGATCATATTCCTTAAATTCATCCAGCGCCTTCTTCATTTCCTCCTCCGTGTATACCACACGAACCGGAACATCAAGAATATTGGCATAGGTATTAAGCTGCTCCACTGCAGCAATACGATAGGTATCCGAAGTGACAAAGGCTACTTTCTTATGCTCATTAAGTTTGAACTTCGATGCAATCTTGGCAATGGTCGTGGTCTTTCCCACACCGGTTGGTCCAACGAAGAATACTACCTTCTTCTTATCCTCCAGCTGAATAATACTTGGCTCACCCAGTTTCAAGATAATCTTCTGATAGATGCCGGCCAGGATACTGTCAATATTGGATTCCTTCTTCAAAGAATTCTCAATTTCATTAACCAGTGCATTGGCATATTTTTCATCCACCTCGTTATCAATCATCTTATTGTAGACCAGTCGAAGTGTCTTAATGTTATTATTCATATTTTCCTGACGAAGATCTGTTGCACTTTCCTTCTCCCCGGTCTCTTTATCCTCCGGATGCTTTTCCGCCACACCGGACTTTGGCATCTCATGTTCTTTCTGGTTTATCTGATTCTTCAGAAGTTCGGAGATATCATCCAACTTCTGTTCCAGCTTATCTGAAGGCCCGGTCTTAGCTGTTGCTTTAGTTCCGGTCTTCACCTCATCCGATGCCACAAGATCGATATGCGTTCTTCCGCCATCCGCGGTAGGTCTTCGTTCATTAATCTCCTGAACAAAATCCTTTTCCTCAAGAGCCGCCGTAATTTCCACCATATCCTTCTTAAAAAGCTTCATGATTCCACGTTGTTTAATCGTCTTAACGCTGAGCACAACCGCCTGTGATCCAAGTTCTTCCTTCGCCTTCATGATTGCTTCTGTCTCTGAACGTCCTTCAAATTTTTTAACTATCATCTTATGCCGTCACCATCCCAACTGACTGTAATTCTATATTGGAGTCCACTTCGTTATATGAAATGACAATAATATCCTTAAAATAGTCGCTGGCAAGCTTTCTGAAATACATACGCACAATCGGTGATGTAATAATAATCGGATTCTTGCCCATCTGTTCTAATTTGTTTAACTCTTCCTCAACCGAACTCATAATCTTCTTCACACGATCCGGTGCAAGAGTAAGATAAGCTCCCTGTTCCGTCTGTTTAACAGAGTTCATAATCTCCTGTTCAATCTGCGGATCCAAAGTTACCACACTTGTAGTCTCATTTGACATAAAGAACTTGTTGGAAATCGTTCTCTTAAGGCTCTGCCTTACATACTCTGTCAGGATATCGGTATCCCTTGTAGCCGTAGCATGATCCGCAATCGTCTCGAAGATTGTAACCAGATCTCGGATAGAAATACCCTCCTGCAGCAGATTCTGCAGTACTTTCTGGATATCGCCCACACCCACCAACTTCGGAATAAGTTCCTCCACAATGGTAGGATTGTTTTCTTTAACATTATTGATAAGATTCTGAACATCCTGTCTCGTAAGAAGCTCTGCGATATGTCCACGTATAATCTCTGTGAGGTGCGTCGCAATAATGGAAGGCGCATCAACAACCGTATATCCTAAAGACTCTGCACGTTCACGCTGACTCTCTGTGATCCAGATTGCCGGCAGATGGAAGGAAGGCTCAAATGTCGGAATACCCGTGATTTCCTCCTCTACATAACCGGGATTCATAGCCATATAATGATCGAAAAGGATCTCCCCTTCACTGACCTGAATACCCTTAATCTTAATAATATACTGGTTTGGATTCAGCTGAATATTATCACGCAGACGAATAATCGGCACAACCGTACCAAGTTCAAGGGCAATCTGACGTCGAATCATAACAACACGATCCAGAAGGTCACCCCCCTGATTCACATCGGCGAGAGGAATAATACCATAGCCGAACTCCAGCTCGATGGGATCCACCGAAAGCAGGGACGTAACATTCTCCGGCTTTCGAATCTCCTTTGCCTGCTCCTCCTCACTCTCAACCTCTTCCTCAATATTCTTAACACTATCCTTCTTCTTAACCATCACTCCGATTGCAAGAAATGCCAGACCAAAGCCACAATAAATCAGCGTCGGCAACGGAGTGAAGAGTCCAAGGAAAATCATGGTTCCTCCAACCATGTTCAGTACATTCGGTATTGAGAATAACTCGCCCACCAGCACATCGGAAATACCCTCCTGCTGTGCGCCCTTGGTTACAAGGATACCTGTGGATAACGAAATCAGCAGGGAAGGAATCTGGCTTACGAGACCATCACCAATGGTCAGAATTGCGTATTTATTTAATGCTTCCGTAATCGGCAGACCCTGCCGGAGAACTCCCATGAGAATTCCGCCTACAAGGTTAATAACCGTAATAATGAGACCTGCGGTAGCATCTCCTTTTACATATTTCGTAGCACCATCCATGGAACCGAAGAAGCTGGATTCCTCCTGAATCTTCTTTCGTCGGATGATCGCTTCCTTATCCGTAATCGCCCCCGTGTTCAAATCGGCATCAATAGCCATCTGCTTACCGGGCATGGCATCCAGTGTAAATCGAGCCGTAACTTCGGACACTCGCTCAGAACCCTTGTTGATTACGATAAACTGAACGATCAGCAACACGATAAAAATAATCGAACCAATCACAAGATCATTACCACCAACGAACTCACCGAAGGCCAAAACCACCTCTCCCGGGTCTCCCGTTGACAGAATCAAACGTGTGGAAGACACATTCAACGAAATTCGAAAAATTGTGGTAAAGAGTAACATCGTCGGAAATGCCTGCATATCCAGGACTTCCTTCGAATACAACGAATTAAAAAGAATCACCAGGGCAAAAACCAGGTTCAAGGCCAGCATAACATCTAACAATGTGTTTGGAATTGGCACAATGAAGAAAATTACGGCAGCTAAAATGTATATACCTGTCAAAAATTCTGTCTTTTTCACCGCAAAATTCTCCCTTCTTAATCATTCTTGTCAATAGTATAACAAAATTCGAGTTTAATTTCCATTGATTTAGAAAAAAATATATAAATGATGCGATTATATTTTGTGATGCAGTGAATACACAAAGGCCAGAACCTCTGCCACCGCCTGGTACAACTCCGGCGGTATTTCCGCCCCAACGTCAACATTATGGTATAAAAGTCGTGCCAGAGGCTTATTCTCCACGATTTCAATGTGGTACTCTTTGGCTTTATCCTTAATCTGAAAGGCCAGATAATCTGCTCCCTTAGCAATAACAATCGGCGCTGCCGACACGGTATTATCATACTTTATAGCCACCGCAAAATGCGTCGGGTTGGTAATAACCACATCTGCCTGGGGAAGTTGCTGCATCATACGACGTCTTGAAGCCTCTCTCATTCGACTCTTGATCTGTCCTTTAACCTGCGGATCACCTTCACTGTTCTTGTACTCATCCTTGGTTTCCTGTTTGGTCATCTTCATATCTTCTTTAAACTTGTGCTTCTGATAGAATAGATCTGCAATGCCAATAATCAAAAACACCACACTGATTTTGATTCCCAGATCTACAATAATCTGCCATACAGCGTCCAATGCCTGGTACAGTGAAATATCATAGAATGAAAATAAGATCTCATACTGATCCTTTACCGTACTATACACAAGATATGCAATAACACCCACCATCGCTATACTCTTTAATAATTCAACCAGCTGCTTTACGGAAAAAATCTTCTGAAACCCTGCCAGAGGGTTCAGCTTGCTTAATTTAGGCTGCAATGGTTTGGCCGTCACCTTCCATTTAAACTGCATGGCATTCCCCAAAAAAGCCACAATAAAAGACACCAGAAGTATCGGCAAAACAATGAACAAAATTTCCTTGATATTTTCCGTCACAGCCGTCCAGAGTAAATTATTATTGGGGGCAATGCGACGATCCCCTATAATCTTTGGGAATAATTTATAATTCTCCTCAAAGATGCCTAACAAACTTTTTCCCATGGATGGAATATAGAATTTAATAATCAAAAACAAGGCCAGAATGGACAGAGCACTGACCAATTCTTTACTCTTGGCCACCTGTCCTTCATTTCTGGCATCATTTAATTTCTTCGCTGTAGCGGGTTCTGTCTTCTCACCGCCGGGGCCGTCCTTGGCAAAGAATTGAAGGTTATATTCAATTGTCAGAGGTTTCTTTAATACGAATTCTTTCATTTTCACTCCGACTCCTATTCCTTTGGTCACATCGGCATCATGCCCTGTACCATTTCAAAGAGCATCTTCTGAATCAACTGATACAGATGATTACTTACACTTGGCAACATATATACGGTCAGCAGGAGAACCATCAGACCAAACATAATCTTGATCTGCATACCAACAACGAACATATTCATCTGAGGAGCAACCTTAGCCATAATGGCAAGCACCGAATTCACCAGCAACATACTGGCAAAAATCGGCAACGCAATACGAAATCCGATGGTCAGGTACTGTCCCATAAATTCAATCACGGTATTATATAAAGATGGATTGACCGTCATCTGCCCCACAGGAATCCATCGGAAGGTCTCCACAATCGCCGAAATCAGATAGGTATGTAAACCGGATGCCATCAGAATCAAAAGCACCATATAATAATAAATGCTACCCACAATACCATTCTGGGTTCGATTGGTAGGATCCATAACCGACGCCATAGAAAGTCCGATATCCATATCAATAAATCGGCCGGCAAAATGGATAATCTGAATCGTCAGATTACAAATTGCACCAAGCATCAGACCAACTACCGCCTCTTTTAGAACAAGTGCTGTATACCCAATCATACCAACATATTCATAACTCTTATCCGGATAAAGTTCCAACACTATAAGAGAAAGAAAAAAAGCAAATCCAACCTTAATTCTTCGAGGTGTATTTGCCGTATTAAAAAAAGGCGCCACATAGACAAAGGACGCTATTCTCATAAGTATTAACAAAAAAAGTTCCCACTGGGAAAGAAAAGTATCATATGAAATCATAAACACTACCTAATATATGTTGCAAAATTGGACCAAAGATCCACAACATAAGAACCAATTACATTTGCCATCCATGACCCCATCAGCATCAGACAGAGAAATATGGCCAGCAGTTTCGGTACAAAGGTCAATGTCTGCTCCTGAATCGATGTAAGAGTCTGAAACAAACTCACAACAAGACCAATAATCAAGGACACCAAAAGCAACGGCAATGCCATCTCCAATATGACCCACAAGGTATTTCGAGCAACGGTAATCACTTCACCTGCTGACATAAAACACACCTCTCTCCCCAAAAATCACACATCATCCAACAGTCGTCTTGTATTGAATAAACGTCCTATCAGAACCCTACGGCTGCTAATAGAACGTTTTTACAAGATTCACTATAACAAGATTCCAACCATCTACCATAACAAATAACAAAACCTTAAACGGTAATGAAATAATCGTCGGTGCAAGCATCATCATACCCATGGACATCAATGTCGATGCAACCACCATATCAATTACAATAAACGGAAGATATATCAAAAATCCTATGGTAAAAGCAATTCGTAATTCACTGATAATAAAACTCGGAATCAATACCGACAAAGGAATATCATCATAATCCTCAATATTTTCCAACTGTGCCAGTTCCACAAAGGTCTTTATATCCTTATCCGGTGTCTGGCGAATCATAAAATCTCTCAGTGGTTCCACACCGCGCTCAAAAGCCTCTTCAACCGTAATCTCCTCATTGGCAAGGGGTTGAATCGCATTCTGATTAATCTCCGTAAAGGTCGGCATCATAATAAAAAAGGTCAAAAACAAAGCCAACCCTGTCATGACCTGATTCGGCGGAACCGTCTGTGTACCCATTGCAGTCCGTATAAAATGCAATACAATAACAATTCTGGTGAAGGACGTGAGCAAAATCAAAAGAGAAGGTGCAATGGAGATTACTGTCAATACTAACAGCATCTGCAAAACACTTGCCAAATCCGATCCGTCTCCCGCCGCGATGCCAATACTAATCAGATTCCTGTTATCCTCGGTATCCGTACTCTCATCTTCTCCGGTGGGTTCCTCCATCGTCACAGCATCCATAATTCCTGTAGCATATACCTTCTTGGGGCATATGTTCATTACGGCAACCATCGCAAAGAAAATCAGAAAAAAACTTACTATTCTTTTCTTCATCGTCTTCATAATTATCTTTATTCTTTATTATTGTCTTTATTACTATCCTGAGAATTCTCCTCTGTCTGCATATTTTTCTTAAACTTCTCTAAGATGCTTTTAAAGGATTCTCCTGTCCCCGGATTTTCTGAAAAATCCAGATCATCTTCATTCAGTTCACTCAGGTAGGTTACTGTATCTTTACATACAGCAATAAGAAAATAACGCCTTCCAACTTGTACAATCTGCAGATATTTTGAAGCAGAAATCGACACCGTCTCCATAATTCGGATGTTCTTTCCCTGCATCTGCTGCTTCTTATATCCTCCCGCAACACGCGTAGTAACATAAGTTAGTCCCAATACTAACACAAATATCAACAACAGTGTAATAAACTGTGCTGCGGATGCCAAAACGCCATTACTTGCCTGAAGTATAATCATGGATTAACCAACAACCTTCTTTACAGCCTCTAATACACGATCTGCCTGGAATGGCTTAACAATAAAGTCCTTTGCGCCGGACTGAATTGACTCGATAACCATTGCCTGCTGACCCATCGCCGAACACATAACAACACATGCATTAGGATCAATCTCCTTAATCTTCTTCAGCGCCTGAATTCCATCCATCTCCGGCATGGTAATATCCATAAGAACCAGATCCGGCTTTAATTCTGTATACTTCTCAACAGCCTTCTGTCCGTTTTCAGCTTCGCCTACGACATTATACCCGTTCTTAGTCAAAATATCTTTGATCATCATCCTCATAAAAGCTGCGTCATCACTTACTAAAATGTTTTTTGCCATAGTAATAATCTCCTATCGTAGTTATTATTAAGAAATGGTATAACAGTATTATACAATAATGTTACAAAATTTCCTATATTTTTTTCTTTTTTTTTATTTTTATTTAATCACTTCTGTAATACGAATACCAAAACTCTCCTCAATGACAACAACCTCACCCTTTGCAACGTATTTGCCATTGACCAGAACATCAATCGGTTCACCCGCAATCTTATTAAGTTCCACAATCGTACCCGGGGCGAATTCCAGGATATCCGCAATAGACTTATGGGTACGGCCAAGTTCCACCGTTACCTCCAAAGGAACATCCATAATAAGGTTAATATTTTCCTTCTGGGTAATGGATGCCAGATCCGGATTAAATGCCTGGAATGCGGCCTGCTGTACATTCACATCAGGCTGCGGTGCATACCCCATCGGCGGATATCCCATCGGCTGCGGTGCATACCCCATCGGCGGATACCCCATTGGCTGCATCTGCTGAGCCATCGGATTCACCGGTTGAGCCGCAGGCTGTGGTGCCGGTTGCGGTGCCGGCTGTGGTGCCGGTTGCGGTGCCGGCTGCGGTGCCGGTTCCGGTTCCAGCTTTGGAGCAAACATGGAATACAGTTCCCTTGCAAATTCCACCGGATACAACTGCATGATCTCACTATCAATCAGATCACCAATCTCCATACTGAATGCGACCTTAACAAAAACCCGGTTTAAAAAATCCGGTTTATCATAACTGCCATCCGATGTCATATCTACCAGATTTGCTGTAGGCGGTGTAATATCAATCTTACGATTCAGCAATGAGGACATCGACGTTGCGGCAGAACCCATCATCTGGTTCATTGCCTCACCGATCGCACTCAGATGAAGTTCGTTCAGAGGCTCATCGGTAATCTCACCACTACCACCCATCATTAAATCAGTGATAATCTTGACATCATCTTCCTTTAACACCAAAACGTTATTGCCATCTAATCCCTCTTTATAAGAAATGTGCATCAAAACACATGGCCGGTCATACTCTTCTGCCAACTCGTCCCAATTCATATAAGAAACCTTAGGAGTTGTAATATTAACCTTCTGATTTAACAGAGAACTAAGAGTCGTTGCAGCAGTACCCATACTGATGTTTGATACTTCACCTAAGGCATCCTCTTCCTCCGGTGTCAATTGTTCCAATTCCTCCTGTGCTGACGAACCGGCATCCGAGTCTCCTCCCATGGACATGCCGTTTAATAATGCATTTATTTCATCCTGTGATAACATTCCATCCATTGTTCCCTACTCACTCCTCTCTAATAATTTCCGTAACACGAACTGCATAACGATCTTCAAATGAACCGGGCAGAGCCTTGAACTTACGGATATCACCAACATAAACATCCAGTTCTTCTTCCACATTACGATTCAGACGAATAATATCACCCACCTGAAGATTTGCAAAATCCGCAACAGAAATTGTACTCTTACCCAAAATTGCTTTAATCGGAACCTGGGCTTTCGAAATCAAAGATTCAATAATCTCCTCGTATGAATTGTCGTCCCTCTCCTGCATTGTTGAAAACCAGTACTTCGTATTCAGCTTATCCATCACCGGTTCCATACAGGTATACGGAAGACATATATTCATAAGACCACTAACTTCACCAATCTTAAGATTAATCGTCACGATAGCAATCGTCTCACTTGGTGAAATAATCTGTGCAAACTGCGAATTGGTCTCAATTCGTTCCAGTCGTGGATTAATATCCACAACATTCTTCCATGGTTCTCTAAGTAAATTAACACATATAGTGAAAATTCTCTCTAAAATTGATAACTCAATTTCCGAAAAATCACGATTACGTTCCAGGGAATTACCCTCGCCTCCCAGAAGACGATCAATAATCGCATACCCAACGTTCGCCCCAATCTCCATGATTACATTGCCCTTCAGCGGAGAAAAGTTCAGCACACCCAGCAGCACCGGGTTTGAAAGGGCGTTGGAAAACTCGGAATAAATAACAACCTCTGAGTTCATTACATCGACCTGCACCGTTTTACGCAGGTACGCCGGAAGTTCTGTCGATAACAGACGTCCATAATGTTCAAATATAATTTCAAGTGTTCTTAAATGTTCTTTGGAATATTTTGCCGGACGTGCAAAATCATAATTCTTCACCAGTCTTTCCGGCTGATTTTTCATCTCATCCACATCAAATTCGCCACTGCTGATTTGATTCAGGAGTTTGTCTATCTCCTCCTGGGACATTACGTCTGCCATCTCATCTCACCTCCCCTGCCAGTTTATTCAAGCCCAATCGCTCAATCTTACTGTACTACAAATCCCTGCAGGGAAACATCATAAATCATATCGGACTGGAACAGCGCACGCACTTCCTCCAGGATCTTCTTCTGCATCTCTGCCTTCGCATCCAGTGCCTGTTCATAGGTATAAGAAGAAATAACTGCATCAACTCTGCTTGCAATCAAGGTATTCGCATTAGCAAAACTCTCTGAAAGCTTCGCATAATCCCCATTGCTCTTATCCAATGAAACCACTACCGTTGTAACAACATAATGATTCTTACCATCAGTACTCGGAACCGAAATTGTAAGGCTTGTCTTTCCGTCTGCGCTGGTAATTGTACGATTATCAATCTGATCCACCGAAAGATTGTTTGCATTCTGCATATATTCCGGCTTTAATTCCATATCAATAATCGCTGCAATCTTCATAACCAGATTATTGGTTCTGTTTGCAGTAGGAATAACAGAAAAAACAATCAATACATTTAACACCAGATTAATCAATGTCAAAGTCAGTATTATAATATTCAAGGTATTCTTTTTCATGTCTTTCGCCTCACAATCACTAATTTGTTGTAAATGTATTATAGATCTTAATCTCAACCCGTCGGTTCTGTGCTCTTCCTTCTGCAGTAGTATTATCTGCAATCGGCACATTTTCGCCTCGTCCGGAGCTCTTCATATATACCGGATCAATTCCTGCTGTATCTGTAAAATAGCGGTATACCGAATATGCTCTGCACATGGAAAGCATGGTATTATCCGGGAACTTCTCCGAATGAATCGGAACATTATCGGTATGACCTACAACTTCAATAATATAACCATCGTAATCCAGCAGAATCACACCAATACGATCAAGAATTCCTAAAGCCTCCTCCTTTAACTGGTCACTACCGGAGTCAAAGAGGATTCCGCCATTCATATTTAACATAACATACGAAGATGTGGTTACCAGTTCCACCTCTGAGGAAAGATTCAGTTCCTCCAACTGCTGCGCAATATCTTCTGCCATTTCCATGGATTCCTGCATCTTCTGTTCTTCTACCAGTTCTTTCGCTTCTTCCTGGGCATCCTTTGTATCCGTATCCGTATCACCATCCGTGTTCATTCCCATAGATGTATAATATTCACTCAATTCCGACAGCTGACTCACTCCGCTGGATATCAAAACACCTTCCTCCAGTGCCGATCCGCCGCTTGGCAGAATACTAAAGCTGGACTGAATGGATGCCATAACCTCTGCAAACTTTTCTGCATCCACAGAAGACATGGAAAAGAGTAAAACGAAAAAACACAAAAGCAGGTTCATCAAATCACTAAACGTGGACATCCACGCCGGTGAACCGCCCCCGCCGCCTTCTTCTTTCTTCTTTCTAGCCAAGGTTTATTCACCTCCACCTTCTGCACCATCCTGACTAATCGCATCACGGTTCTTAGGTGCAATAAAGGACTTCAACTTTTCCTCAATAACTCTTGGGTTCTCACCGGCCTGAATCGACAGGAGACCCTCTATGATTACTTCCTTGAGCATTACCTCCGACGCATTATTCGCCTTCATCTTCGTAGCCAGAGGCGTTGCAATCCAGTTCGCAAGAAGGGAACCATACAACGTTGTCAACAAAGCTACGGCCATATTCGGTCCGATGGTAGAAGCATCCTCCAGATTCTTCAACATATTTACAAGTCCTACCAGAGTACCGATCATACCCCATGCAGGGCCCATCGTTGCCGTATTCTCCCAAAATCCAATAACAGACTTATGACGATCCTCTATACAGGTAAGCTCCGTCTCCAGAATACCCCGGACCAGATCCGGTTCCGTACCGTCAACAATCAGCAGGATACCCTTTTTCATAAATTCATCTTCCAACTGACCACCGGCTTCTTCCAGCGCAAGTAAACCTTCCTTACGCGCCACATTGGAAAGCTCAATAATTTTCTTTATGGTTCCTGTTTCATCCATCTTGGAGACTTTAAAACCCTGTCCAATGGATTTTAAATTGCTTATAAAATCAGCCATGCTGTTCGACGTCAACATTGCCGTCATAGTTCCGCCAATGGTAATGATAATCGAAGGCACATCAATAAAGTTGCCAAGCGCCGCCACACCACCGGAAGAAATAATACCAAAAAGAACCATTGCAAAACCGGAGAGAACTCCGATCAAAGATGCTATATCCATGAATCATCCACCGCCTATGTAATCAATAATCTATCTTTCTAACCCGGGAACAAAAACAAACCAAAAACTCACTCATCCGTTCCCGCAATATGTTTTCTATAAGATATTACAAGATTTTTAATATCCTGTCTACTTTCTTTTACGACAAATTTCCTCCCTGTTGTTAAGGAAACGACCGTATCCGGAGTTTCTTCCACCATCTCAATCAAATCGGAATTGATCATAAAAACCGTACCGTTCAGTCTCGTCAACTCAATCATTATGGTTCCTCCCGTTCGTTATGTCAACCTATTGTTATAAATTCGGTCAACAACCCCAAGATATTGTATCACAACTTTCTTATAAATACAAGAGAAGCCCGAGACAAATAATGATTTGTTTCGGGCAATTTTTCTTAAATTTCTATGCATTCTACATTTTTCGCGCAATTTCGAAAATGTCAGAATTTCAGATTCATACTATCTCTTTAAATTCACCAATTCTTCAATCAGGGTATCAGACACCGTGATGATACGTGAGTTTGCCTGGAAACCTCTCTGGGTTGTGATCATTTCCGTAAATTCTGAAGAAAGATCCACGTTGGACATTTCCAAAACACCTGAAGTAATCGATCCGCCGGCGGATACTACATCGTAACCAACACCATCAAACAAACCGGAGTTCAGTGTCGCGGAGTAATAGTTATCTCCAACCTTTTCAAGACCCTGTGGATTTTCAAAGGTTGCTACTGAAATCTGTCCTAAAAACTTAACGTCACCGTTGGTGTAATTACCCTGAATACGGCCGTCATTACCGATAGAGATACCACTCAGTTTACCAACACCCTTGCCGGCGCCAAGTCCATCCTTGTCACCATACTTCGGTGTAACATTGGTCTCATCTGCATAAGTCGTTAACTTACTGTAATCAACCGTAATATCATTGAAATCCATATCCGTTGAAACAATCGTCATATTGTTCCAATCCTCGTTACTGATACCAAGATCGGTCTGTGTATTGGCTGTAAGATTCTGCACCTTGAACTCACAGATCATCTCACCTGTAGTAGCATCGGTCACAGCAGAAATCGGTTTACCTGTGTTCGCGTCAAATTTAATGGTTGTAACATCAAGATCTCCCGTTAAGTTGGTCTTCTTATTGTTACAATAGATATCACCCAATTCCAGAGAATATTCATTGACATCATCCGGATTCTGCTTCATGTTAACCGTTGCCGTATACTCACTTCCCAGACTGTCGTAGAACTTAACCGTCAACGGAACTGCCACACCATTGATGAAGTTGGTATCACTCTTATTGATATTACCACTCAGTGTGAAATTCGTTGTCGCCTCCGGTGTGGTATATGAAAAGTCATTACTCTTAGGCTGCAACGGTGTAACGGTATCCTTACGGATATCACCTGTAGTCTCATCAACCTGCCAGCCCATAACATATGCACCATTGGAAGTTACCAGATATCCTGCATCATCCAGTGTAAAATTACCGGCTCTGGTAAATAAAGTCTGTCCGTTGCTCTCTACAACGAAGAACGACTGTCCCGAGAGCTTTAAATCAAATGCATTATCTGTTCTCTGTGCGGCACCTTCTGTGGTAATTGAAGAGCTGATAGCACCCACATTGGAACCAAGACCGATCTGCTTGGCATTGGTACCACCCTTACCGGTGGTAGGATTTGAACCGGATGCACTCTGGGTTGTCTGATAGAATACCTCACTAAAGGTTACAGAGCTTGATTTATAAGCAACTGTGTTAACATTGGCAATATTATTACCAATAACGTCCATCTTCGTCTGGTGAACCTTAAGTCCCGATACACCAGAATACAATGATCTCATCATAATATTGTTCCTCCTGTTTCTTCACAGAGGGAATCCGTTCTCTTGACCCATCAGGCAGTCAGGGTCAATAAGCTTCCATAAGGTCCAGCTAAATAATAACGGCTCCGTCTATGTTTGTATAAATATGATCTTCCTCGGTCATCTGATCCATCGCTGTGATTACAGTGTTATTACTGGTATTCACAATAAATGAATAATTATCCAGGATTACCAGGGACTCTTTGATTCCCTTAGCTCCCGCTTTGTTCGCTCCATCCTCCAAACGCTTCATCTGTTCATCCGTGAGACTGATGTTTCTTTCCGAAAGTCTGTTTCCTGCATGTTTGGAAAATTTTAACGTCCTCACATTCTGTTCATCTAGTATTTCGGCAATCGAACGTTGTTTGTTTAGCACTTGTGCAAAAGAACCATCAATTTCTTTGCTCTCCGTCTGTAAAACACGCTGGTTGTTAAGCAGCTGTCCGGCGATCTGGTCAATGGATGTATATGAATTAATTCTCTCCATAGGTATCACCTGTCCCTTTATTCTTCTGTATCTGAAGCATCCGTCTCATCCGAAGTACCGGTCTTATCCGACAAATCGCTGTCTTTCTTGCCCAATACCACATTCTGATAATAATCTTCCTCCAGTACGGTATCCAGATCATCAATATTGTAAAGTGCACCATTGATGGAAAGGAATACCTTACTATCTTCTGTCACCATGTATTCCACACGTCCGCAGATATATCCCGATTCACCGGAAGAACTTTCCGTCTTCATAATAACCGGCTGACCTACAAGATTCGCACCCTGTTGCTGCTGATAAGTAAGCTGCATATTCTGCATGGACTCTACCTGCGAGAATGTGGCAAGCTGTGCTACATAATCCGTGTTTGATGATGGTTCGAGAGGATCCTGATACTTCATCTCCGCTACCAAAAGGTTCAGAAATGCGGTCTTATCCAACGAATCATTACTATTTTTCGAAGAAGAAGTAGAATTCTGATAACTTGCTGATTCCACCAGATTACCATCTTTATCAATCACCTGTGTTACTGCCATGTTTTCATCTCCTTTACATTTATGTCTTATGCCATGAAATTAACCCGATTGCCTTCCTGCTCCATCATATCCAGAACAATCTGTTCTTCCTCTGTCAGTTCCTCTAGCGAAAGGTCATCCAGTGAATCTAACCGAAGACTGCGACGAGTTCTGCCCGCTGCCTGCTCCTGCTGCTCACTGTAGGCATTATTCTGATTAAATGTTGCACCGTCCTCAAAAGCATGACTCTCCACGGTCACCTCAACCGCCTCAACCT
>JBJEJH010000045.1:0-26571 GCA_051877855.1 Lachnospiraceae bacterium
ATACTTTTCTTCCCTTTGCTCTTCTGGCTGATAATACTTTTCTTCCATTAGCAGTGCTCATTCTTGCTCTAAAACCATGAACCTTAGATCTTGATCTCTTCTTAGGCTGAAATGTCATCTTCATTACAAAAACACCTCCTTGTCAAACTATAATAATATATGGCAAGCATATTTTATCTAGTATAATTAAACATACGAAGCATATTATATAGAAAAAATGCGCTATCGTCAAGCATTTACAGTAAATATTTAATGAAAATATTAATGAAATGTCATACTGAAAAATATAGATTTCTATGTCGAAAAATGTTATATTATTATCGAATAATCCAGGAATAAAGCCAATTTTCCCAGATTATTTATAAATATAATATTTTAATAAAGGAGAAGTGAAAGATGGCATTTATTATTGGTATTGTTGTAGTATTACTCATCATTATTTTCTTGACAGGTTATGTCAAGGCCTCACCGGATAAAGCTTATATTATTTCCGGTCTTCGTAAAAATCCTAAGGTATTAATCGGTAAGGCAGGAATTAAAATACCTTTCCTTGAAAAAAAGGATGAGTTAAGTCTTCAACTGATTCCTATTGATGTAAAAACATCCAATGCAGTTCCTACTGCTGATTACATCAATATTAATGTGGACGCAGCCGTTAACGTAAAGATTAGTGATAATCCTTCAAAGTTAAAACTTGCTGCACAGAACTTCCTTAATAAGAAGTCAGACTACATTGCTCACGTAGCCCGGGAAGTATTGGAAGGTAATATGCGTGAGATTGTTGGTAAGATGAACCTAGAAGAAATGGTATCCGATCGACAGAAATTTGCACAGCTGGTTAAGGAAAACGCTGAACCGGATCTTGCAGCCATGGGTTTGGATATTGTGTCCTTTAATGTTCAGAATTTCGTAGATGGCAACGGCGTTATTGAAAACCTGGGTGTGGATAATATCGTAAAAATTCAGAAAAACGCAGCTATTTCCCGTGCTGAAAGTGAAAAGGAAATTGCAAAAGCTCAGGCTCAGGCTAAGAAGGAAGCTAACGATGCTCAAATCAATGCCCAGACCGAAATTGCAATTAAAGAAAATGAATTAGAAATTAAACGCGCTGAATTAAAGAAGGAAGCGGATGTTAAAAAGGCCGAGGCAGACGCAGCCTATAAGATTCAGGAAGAGGAACAGCGTAAAACGGTTGAAGTAACAACGGCCAATGCAAACATTGCTAAACAGGAAAAAGAGATTCTTTTAAAGCAAAAAGAAGCGGAAGTAATGGAACAGGCTTTAGATGCTGAAATTAAGAAAAAGGCGGAAGCTCAGAAATTCGCCCGTCAGCAGCAATCGGATGCTGAACTTTATGAGCGCCAGAGAAAGGCTGAGGCAGAGAAGTTCGAACGTGAAAAAGAAGCAGAAGCCATGAAGGCAACTGCGGAAGCTCAGAAATATGCTAAGGAACAAGAGGCAGAAGGTATCCGTATGGTGGGTGAAGCAGAAGCTAAGGCTATTGAAGCAAAGGGTATCGCTGAGGCTGAAGCCATGGAAAAGAAAGCAGAAGCCATGAAGAAATACGGTCAGGCAGCTATGATGGAAATGATTGTTCAGGCCCTTCCTGAAATGGCACGTGCTATTGCAGAACCACTTCAGTCCATCGACAAAGTTACCATTATCGATGGAGGTAACAGTTCCAATGGTGTATCTTCCATGGGGGATTATGTTCCAACGGTTCTGGCTAAGACCATAGAATCCGTTAAAGAAATTACCGGTCTTGATATCACCGAAATTATGAAAGCCAATACATATGATGCCAAGGTAAACCGAAACATTAACATTTCAGGCCTTTCCGATGATGAGGTAAATGATGTAAATTCCCAGGTAGCTGCTGCTGCAACACAGGAATTCATAAGTAATCAAGATTAACTAATATTGACTTAATTTATAAACATCCTGCTTATTAAATGTTGAATTAATAGTAAGTAGGATGTTTATTTTTTCTTTATCAAAGTTATCCACATTTTTAACACATCATCTTTTAATTTTGATTTAATTTACCATAATGATATCCACAAATTGTGTAAAACTTGTGGATAAGTGTTGTATAAACCTCTATAATTTCTATTTATTTCCACAATACAAGCCTTTTTTTAGATTTATAAAGTTATCAACTTTTCAACAATTATATTTTTTATAAAATATGTTATGTAAATCAATTATTTTGTATTATATATCTTCCACAGGTTCTTCTTTATAATCTCTTTCTTCCTATATATATTGTGTATTATTTCTTGAAAAAAAAGCAAAAATGTAATATAATATACGTTGAGATTATATCGTTTAGGAGAAATCAAGATGTTAGATTTAATAAAAAGTCAATGGGATCATATTTTGGATTTAACCAAAAAAGAATATGAGATTTCCGATGTTTCCTTTGAGACATGGTTGAAAAACCCATTGAAAGTTCATTCCTTTGAAAATAATACAGTTAATATATTAGTCACAGATAATAATCAGATTACTCTGGATATTATTCGCAGAAAGTATGGTACACTTCTCCAGGTTACCATCAGTGAGGTTATCGGATCTAAAGTCGATGTTGAATTCATTCTCCCCGGCGAATCTCAATCTGTAGAAAAAGAACATAATTCCAATATCAACAAATCTTCTGTTTCTAATCTGAATCCAAAATATACTTTTGATACCTTTGTTGTTGCGGAAAATAACCGTTTTGCCCATGCTGCATGTCTTGCAGTTGCTGAATCGCCAATGGAAACGGATCAGTATAACCCATTATTCATCTACGGCGGACCGGGTCTTGGCAAAACTCATTTAATGCAGTCCATTGCTCATTATATTGAAGATAACAGTCCTCAATTAAAGGTTCGCTATGTTAGCTCCGAGGATTTTACAAATGAGTTAATTGAATCCTTAAAGAGCAATCTTTCAACGGTAGAATTCAGAGAAAAATACCGTACTGTGGATGTTTTACTGATCGATGATATTCAATTCATCATCGGTAAGGAAGCTACACAGTTAGAATTTTTCAATACTTTCAACAAACTGAAAGAATCCAATAAGCATATTATTATTTCTTCGGATAAGCCTCCAAAGGAAATGAAAACTCTGGACGAGCGTTTCCGAAGCCGATTTGCCTGGGGTCTTACCGTGGATATCCAGACACCTACATTTGAGACAAGCATGGCCATCCTGGACAAGAAAATTGAAGCGGAGAATTTCTATGTACCTTACGAGGTCAAGGACTTCATCGTTAATAACATTAATTCCAATATCCGTGAATTAGAGGGTGCCCTTAACAAATTAATGGCCTTTTCTAAAATTTCCAAAACCGAAATTACTCTGGATAAAGCAAAAGAAGTTCTTCACGATTTAATTTCTCCAAATGCCCATCGAGAAATTACCGTAGAATACATTATCCAGATTGTGGCAGACCACTTTGGAATAACCATTACAGATATCATTTCTCCTAAGAGAAAAGCAGAAATTGCTTATCCAAGACAAATTGCCATGTATTTGTGTTCGGAATGTTTTAACAAAACTCTGACACATATTGGTAAAATTATGGGAAAAGATCATTCCACTGTATATCATGGTGTTGAAAAAATTAAGGATGACATTAAAAATGACGAATCTACCAAGAACACCATTGAAATTTTAAAGAAGAAAATAAATCCTTCTTAAATCTTCATTTACTTAGAATGTTAAATATAAAATAAACTCAAAAATTTAATCTCATTTATAAACAATTTATGTTATTTTTTTGTGAATTAAATGTGAAATAGATGTGGATTTCATGTTGATTATTTTATGATAATAATTTAACGGAATAAGAGTGTTTATAAATCACCTTTTATCCACTCCACTTTCACATGGGTTAAACAACATTTTCAAAACAGACTTTGTCGTAAATAACAGGGTTTGAAGTACTTTTCAACAAATTCACACCCTCTACTAATACTACTGCTAAATTCTAATAATATATAATTAATTATTAAGGTTGAAAGGAGTTATTAACAAACCTATGAAATTAGTTTTTAACAAATCATCTCTCCTTCAGGGAGTTAATACTGTTCTTAAGGCTGTACCTTCCAGAACTACAATGCCAATCTTAGAGTGTATCTTAATTGATGCCACTACAAATGAAATTAAATTTACTACGAATGATATGGAACTTGGTATTGAGACGAAAGTACCGGGTGAGATTATGGAGCGTGGTAAGATTGCTATTGATGCCAAGATGTTTTCCGATATTGTTCGTAAGCTTCCGGAAGATGAAGTGATCCTTGAAACTGATTCGAACTTTAATTCATTAATTTCATGTGGAAAATCTAATTTTAATATTGCATCAAAGTCCGGTGATGATTTTTCTTACCTTCCATATATTGAAAGAGATAAGTTTATTACTATGTCACAGTTTTCATTAAGAGAAGTAATTCGCCAGACAATTTTCTCAATTTCTGATAATGAGAGCAAGAAGTTGATGACCGGTGAATTATTTGAAGTTAATAATGATTCATTAAAGGTTGTTTCTTTGGATGGTCATCGTATTTCAATTCGTAAAGTTGAGATTGAAGGAAACGGTAATAGTCTGAAGGTTGTTGTTCCGGGTAAAACATTAAATGAAATCAGCAAAATTGTTAATGGTAATATTGCAGATAAGGTAAATATTTATTTTACCAATAATCATATTTTGTTTGAATTTGATCAGACCATCGTTGTTTCACGTTTAATCGAAGGTGAATATTTTAAGATTGATCAGATGATTTCCAATGATTATGAGACAAAGGTTGTAATCAATAAGAAAGAGTTTTTGAATTGTATTGACCGAGCTACTTTGTTGATAAAGGAAGGGGATAAGAAACCGATCATTATCAATATCACAGACGGAAGTGTGGAATTAAAGGTAAATTCTCCTCTTGGATCAATGCAGGAAGACATTGATATCACAAAAGAAGGTAAGGATATCATGATAGGATTTAATCCTAAATTTCTGATGGATGCACTTCGTGTTATCGATGATGAGGAAGTAACGATTTATCTTGTTAATTCAAAGGCACCATGCTTTATTCGTGATAGTTATGATAATTACATATATTTGATTTTACCGGTTAATTTTTCACAGGTGTAATCGAATAAATGAATTATTTTGAATAAATATTTAAGAAGTTATCTAAGAAGGAGACAGGGAAATGGAGGTCATTCAGCTTAGAACAGAATATATTAAGCTTGGACAGGCTCTTAAGGCAGCCGGTCTTGTGGAGTCCGGCGTGGAAGCCAAGGATGTAATTGTCAATGGTGAAGTTAAGGTAAATGGTGAAGTTGAAGTCCAAAGAGGTAAGAAACTCTATGGTGGAGATATAGTTTCTTATAATGGAGTGGAGATCAAAATTGAAGATTAATTCTCTTGATTTACAAAACTTCAGAAATTATGATCTGTTAAGTGTTCAATTTGATGAAAAAACCAATATCATCTACGGAGATAATGCACAGGGAAAGACCAATATCCTGGAAGCAATATTTGTTGCATCAACAACAAAATCCCATCGCAGCAATAAGGATCAGGAAATGATCCGTTTTGATGAAAATGAGGCTCATATCAAGGCGATTGTGGAAAAAAAAGATACAACATATCGTATTGATATGCATCTTCGAAAAAATAAATCCAAAGGTGTTGCTATCAATGGGTTACCGATCCGTAAAGCATCAGAGTTATTTGGCATTATAAATATCATATTTTTCTCCCCGGAGGACTTGAATATTATTAAGGATGGTCCTGCAGCCAGAAGAAAGTTTATTGATATGGAGCTGAGCCAGATTGATAAAATCTATCTCAGTGATCTTAGTAATTACAATAAAGTTCTTATGCAGCGCAATAAATTATTAAAGGATATTTCTTTTGGGGATAACGTTAAAGATACTCTGGATATATGGGATATGCAGATGATTCGGTACGGAACCCGTATTATTGAGAGAAGAGCACAGTTTATTGAGGACTTGAACGGAATTATTCATAAAATCCATAAGAATCTTTCAGGCAACAAGGAAGAATTAATCCTTACTTATGAGCCTGATGTGGAAGCACAACTTTTTGAGGATAAACTGATATCCTCAAGAGAGAGGGATCTTAAAACAAAAGTAACAAATATTGGTCCTCATAAGGATGATATTTGTTTTAATATTAATGGCAGGGATGTGCGCAGATATGGTTCCCAGGGACAACAGAGAACCTCTGCATTATCACTGAAATTATCTGAGATAGAGTTAGTGAAGAGAGTAATTCATGATGATCCGATTCTTTTATTGGATGATGTTTTATCTGAACTGGACAGCAATCGTCAGAATTATCTTTTAAATAGTATTAAGGATATTCAGACCATTATAACCTGTACGGGTCTGGATGAATTTATTAATAACCGCTTTGAAATTAACAAAGTCTACAAAGTGGCTGAGGGCAGGGTTATTACAGAAAATTAGTTACACAGCAAACAATCAGAAATTGGAGGAATAATATGAGTACTGAATACAGTGGAGATCAGATTCAGATATTGGAAGGACTGGAAGCGGTTCGTAAAAGACCCGGTATGTACATAGGAAGTACATCTTCAAGAGGTTTACACCATCTGGTATACGAGATTGTGGATAATGCTGTGGACGAGGCATTAGCCGGTTTTTGTGATACCATTGAAGTAACCATTCATGAGAATAATTCCATTACGGTTGTGGATAACGGACGTGGTATTCCGGTCGGAATCAATCATAAGACAGGGCTTCCCGCAGTAGAAGTTGTTTTTACAGTGCTTCATGCAGGCGGAAAGTTTGGCGGCGGAGCTTATAAAGTATCCGGCGGACTTCATGGTGTAGGAGCTTCTGTTGTAAATGCTCTTTCAACATGGCTGGAAGTTAAGGTTTATACCGAGGGAAAGATATTCCAGCAAAGATATGAAAGAGGAAAGGTAATGTATCCTCTTGAAATTGTGGGAGAATGTGAGCCTCATAAGAGCGGAACGGAAGTAACTTTCCAGCCGGATGGGGAGATATTTGAAGATTTAGTATACGATTTTGATATTTTGAAGGCAAGACTTCGTGAGATGGCTTTTCTTACCAAAGGTATCAAGATTATTTTAAAGGATGAGAGAGGCGAAGGTCAGGAAAGAACCTTCCATTATGAGGGTGGTATCAAGGAATTCGTTCAATACTTAAATCGCAGTAAAACTCCATTATATAATGACATTATCTATTGTGAAGGAAAGAAGGATAATGTGTATGTAGAGGTTGCATTGCAGCATAATGATTCCTTTAATGAAAGTACATTTAGTTTTGTTAATAATATTAATACTCCGGAGGGTGGTACCCATCTTGCCGGTTTTAAGAATGCTTTGACAAAGACATTCAATGATTATGCAAGATCCTACAAGATTCTTAAGGAAAATGATCCAAATCTTACAGGTGATGATATCCGAGAGGGTCTTACCGCTATTGTAAGTATTAAGATTGAAGATCCGCAGTTTGAGGGTCAGACAAAGCAAAAACTTGGTAACAGTGAAGCGAGAGGAGCTGTTGATAGTATTGTAACAGAGCAGCTTACTTATTTCTTAGAGCAAAATCCTGCAGTTGCCAAAACCATTTGTGAAAAGTCCGTACTTGCACAAAGAGCGAGAGAAGCTGCGAGAAAGGCAAGAGATCTGACAAGAAGAAAGACTGCATTGGAGTCTACGGCACTTCCGGGAAAACTTGCGGACTGTTCCGATAAGGATCCTAAGAATTGTGAGATTTACCTGGTAGAGGGTGATTCCGCCGGTGGATCTGCCAAGACCGCCAGAAGCCGTGCAACACAGGCAATTCTTCCACTGCGTGGTAAGATTCTTAACGTTGAGAAGGCGAGACTGGATCGTATCCTTGGCAATGAAGAAATTAAGGCAATGATTACCGCCTTTGGTACAGGAATTCATGAGGACTTTGATATATCAAAGCTTCGTTATGACAAGATTATTATTATGACGGATGCCGACGTGGATGGAGCACATATCAGTACATTACTGCTTACCTTCTTCTATCGTTTTATGCCGGAATTAATCAAGCAGGGACATGTTTATCTTGCTCAGCCACCTTTATATAAGCTGGAAAAGAACAAGAAGGTATGGTATGCCTACAGTGATGAAGAATTGAGCAACATTATCGCGGAAGTTGGTCGTGATCAGAACAATAAGATTCAGCGATACAAAGGTCTTGGTGAGATGGATGCAGAACAGCTGTGGGAGACCACCATGGATCCGGCAAGAAGAATCTTAAAGAGAGTTATGATTGACGATGAATCCGAATCGGAAGTGGATGTAACATTTACCACATTGATGGGTGATAATGTCGATCCAAGAAGAGAATTCATCGAGGCAAATGCCAAGTATGTAAAGAATCTTGATATTTAAAGGAAGAAATGGAACCGTTAACGGATAGATTGACGTAGAATAGGAGTAATCAAATGGATGAACATATCTTTGATAAAGTTCATGATGTAGACCTTAAGAAAACCATGGAAGATTCTTATATCGATTATGCCATGAGTGTTATTGCAGCTCGTGCCCTTCCTGATGTAAGAGATGGTCTTAAGCCGGTACAGCGTAGAATTTTATACTCAATGATTGAATTGAATAATGGACCAGATAAGCCTCATAGAAAGTGTGCCCGTATCGTCGGAGATACCATGGGTAAATATCATCCCCATGGAGATTCTTCCATCTATGAAGCCTTAGTAAAGTTAGCACAGGATTTCTCCACAAGATATCCCCTTGTGGATGGACATGGTAACTTCGGTTCCGTAGATGGCGATGGTGCAGCTGCCATGCGTTATACCGAGGCAAGATTAAGTAAGATTTCCATGAAGATGCTGGCAGATATCAACAAAGATACTGTTGATTTCATACCAAACTTTGATGAGACCGAAAAAGAACCTACGGTAATGCCTGCAAGATATCCGAACCTTTTGGTGAACGGTACATCCGGTATCGCGGTAGGTATGGCAACCAATATTCCGCCTCACAATTTACGTGAAGTGATTGGAGCAGTTAACAAGATTATTAATAATCAGATTGAGGAAGATCGCGAGACCGACATCAACGAGATTCTTGAAATTGTGAAAGGACCGGATTTTCCAACGGGTGCAACCATTCTTGGTAAGAGAGGTATTGAGGAAGCATATCGTACAGGACGTGGTAAAATTCGTGTGCGTGCGGTTTCGGATATCGAGCCAATGCAGAATGGCAAGAATCGTATTGTTGTAACAGAACTTCCATATATGGTCAATAAGGCAAGATTATTGGAAAAGATTGCTGAATTGGCAAGGGACAAGAAGGTTGACGGAATTACAGATCTTCGTGACGAGTCCGACCGTGAAGGTATGCGTGTTGTCATTGAATTAAGAAAAGACGTTAATCCGAATGTAGTATTGAATCATTTGTACAAACATACCCAGATGCAGGACACCTTCGGTGTTATTATGCTTGCTTTGGTTAATAATGAACCGAAAGTATTAAATATTCTGGATATGTTGAATTACTATCTGCTTCATCAGAAGGAAGTAGTGACCAGAAGAACAAAGTACGATCTGAATAAGGCAGAAGAGAGAGCCCACATCTTAGAGGGATTAATTATCGCTCTGGATAATATTGATGAAGTTATCAGTATTATTCGTGGGTCCGAAAACGGAAGTGTTGCCGAGCAGCGCTTGATGGAGCGATTCTCCTTAAGTCAGGCACAGGCCCATGCCATCGTTGAAATGAGACTCCGTGCTCTTACCGGTTTGGAAAGAGAAAAATTGGAGAATGAATATAATGAGTTGATGGCAACCATCGCGAGATTAAAGGAAATTCTTGCAAATGAAAAGGTTCTTCTCGGAGTGATCCGTGATGAATTACAGGTAATTTCCGATGAATACGGTGATGATCGAAGAACAGCCATCGGATATGATGAGACGGATATCTCCATGGAAGATCTTATTCCGAGAGAAGACACCGTCATTGCCATGACAAATCTTGGTTATATCAAGCGAATGACTCCTGAGAATTTCAAGAGCCAGAATCGTGGCGGTAAGGGTATCAAGGGAATGCATACCATCGAGGATGACTATATTGAAGATCTTTTAATGGCAAATTCACATAGTAATATGATGTTCTTTACCAATAAGGGACGTGTATATCCATTGAAGGCATATGAAATTCCTGAAGCCGGAAGAACCGCGAGAGGAACTGCTATTGTCAATATTCTGCAGTTAATGCCGGGCGAGAAGATTTCAGCAATGATCTGCATGGATGGATGTACCGACGACAGTTACTTATTCTTTGCAACGAAAAATGGTATTGTTAAGAAGACAAGTATTATGGAATATATTCATATTCGTAAGACGGGCATTCAGGCAATCACAATTCGTGAAGAAGACGAATTGATTGAGGTGAAGCTGACGGATAACACCAAGGACATTATCCTTGCAACAAAACTTGGTCAGTGTATCCGATTCAAGGAAACCGACGTAAGACCAACCGGTCGAAGCGCAATGGGTGTAATCGGTATGAATCTTGACGCAGATGACGAAGTTGTGGGAATGCAGCTTAATACCCAGGGTGATGCGTTACTTCTCGTATCTGAAAATGGTATGGGTAAGAGAACCATGATGAATGAATTTACTCCACAGTACCGCGGTGGTAAGGGTGTTAAGTGTTATAAGATCAATGAAAAGACAGGTAATGTCATCGGTGTTAAGGCCGTAGATGATACAAGAGAAGTAATGTTGATTACAAATGAGGGTATCATTATCCGTATGGAAGTAAATCAGATCAATATTATTGGACGAATTACTTCCGGTGTAAAACTGATTAATCTGGACGAAGGAGTTAAGGTTGCCAAGGTTGCCAAGGTAAGAGTTAAACCTGAGGGAGATGAATCGGAAGAAGTCATTGAAGGAACATCAAGTGAAGTTTCAGACAGCAATGAAAACTCTGAAGAGTAATTTTAAAGCATAAGGGAAAGGGACACCCATGGGTGGTGTCCTTTCCTTATATGTATGTTTGTGTAAAATATTTCTATGGAGAAGATAAATATATGAGGACAGTTAATACAGAAGTTATTATCAAAACTGTGGAGGAAATGTGTATTGAGGCAACACATTTTCTTTCGGATGACATGAAGAAGGTATTTGAAGATGCGGTTAAGAATGAAGAGTCTCCCCTTGGTAAGCAGGTATTGAACCAGCTTCAGGAGAATCTTGAGATTGCAGCCAATGATATGATCCCAATCTGTCAGGATACAGGTATGGCGGTATTATTTGTCAATGTTGGACAGGATGTGCACATTGAAGGAGGAAATCTGACGGATGCCATTAATGAAGGTGTAAGAAGAGGATATGTTAACGGATATCTTAGAAAATCCGTGGTTTCAGATCCGATTATCCGTGAGAATACCAAGGATAACACACCGGCAATTATTCATTATGACATCGTACCGGGAGATCAGATTGAAATCACCATCGCACCAAAGGGATTTGGCAGTGAGAACATGAGTCGTGTATTTATGTTAAAGCCGGCGGATGGAATTGAAGGCGTTAAGGATGCAATACTTACTGCGGTGAAAGATGCAGGACCGAATGCATGTCCTCCTATGGTTGTTGGTGTAGGTATTGGTGGAACCTTTGAAAAATGTGCACTTCTTGCAAAGAAGGCATTAACCCGCAATGTGTTGGAACATTCCGCTATTCCTTACGTAAGAGAATTGGAAGAGGAAATGCTTGAAAAGATCAACATGCTGGGTATCGGACCGGGTGGTCTGGGAGGAACAAAGACCGCTCTGGCAGTCAATGTGGAGACTTATGCAACCCATATTGCCGGACTTCCGGTGGCAATCAATATCTGCTGTCATGTAAACAGACATGCACATCGTATAATCTAAGGGGGAAATCAGAATGGATAAATATATCAAGGCACCAATCAGCGATGAGGATGCAAAATCTCTTCGTGCCGGGGATTATGTATATATTACGGGAACGATCTATACTGCAAGAGATGCAGCCCACAAGAGAATGTATGAAGCATTAAAAGAAGGTAAAGAATTACCGTTATCAATGAAGAACAACATCATTTATTATATGGGACCCTCTCCGGCAAGGGAAGGTCGTCCTATCGGTTCCGCAGGCCCTACAACTGCCAGCCGAATGGACAAGTATGCGCCGGATCTTCTGGATCTTGGACTTAAGGGAATGATCGGAAAGGGAAAGCGTTCCCAGGCAGTAAAGGATGCCATTATCCGAAATGGAGCCGTGTATTTTGCAGCAGTGGGCGGTGCCGGAGCAATCCTTTCCCAGAGAATCAAAAAGTCCACCGTATTGGCTTATGATGATCTTGGAACGGAAGCAATCCGTGAACTTGAAGTAGAAGATTTCCCGGTAATCGTAGTTATCGATTCAGAAGGAAATAACCTTTATGAGACCGCAATAGAGCAGTATAAGAAGATCTAGGATAAGATTAGAAAAAGGAATGCCTGGTACTTGGTGCCTGATATTCATAAAAAGTCCCTTGACTTTTTATGAATATATCAGTATAATAAACCTTGCGTCTGAGTAGAATATCTCATAGATGTTCGTACATCAGATACACAATTTCATATTTATTATGAATTCGGAGTAGTACTCAAGTGGCCGAAGAGGTGCCCCTGCTAAGGGTATAGGTCGGGAAACCGGCGCGAGGGTTCAAATCCCTCCTGCTCCGCTGTTAGAAAAGAGTCGGAAACTTTAGGTTTTCGACTCTTTTTGACTTGCATAGAGATTGAAATAAGGTAGGAAGGATATTTACAGGATATTTCTTCTTTTATATTCACTGGGGGTCATATTGTATTTGCTTTTAAAAAGATTACACAGATAATTGCCACTGGATAATCCCACTTCAAGTGCAATCTCGTGGATGCTTTTCATTCCGATTTTAAGTAAAATGCAGGCATGCTCAAGTCTTACCTCAGATACGTAGTCTGAAAAGGAAGTACCTGTGGCATTTTTAAATAATCGCGAAAAGTGTGATGGAGAGACGGATACATGGTTTGCAACTTCCGTAATGGAAGGCGTGTTTTTGATATTATTCTCCACGTAAACCAGTGCTTCCTGAATTCGTTCGTCAAAGAAAAGTGGCTGGTAAATCAACCGGCCCGATTCCTTTCTTATGTGATTGTCATAAATAAAGAAAAATAATTTGTACACCATGCCTTGCAGAACTAACTGTGAGGCTGGTGTTTTCTTTTTATATTCGGTTAACATTTCCTCAAATAGGGACATGATTACGCGCTGGTGATCTTTGGAAAATTCAAGATATTCGGCACATAACCGGTTCATCTCATTTTCACCCACAATTTCAAGAACCGGAGAAAATGCCTCCGTCTTAATCTTAAGGATATATCGTTCATAGGGTGTATCGGACATGGCACAGTTGCGGTGATAAACGTTCGGCTTTGAAATTCCCACATTTCCGGCATGGCCTATACGGATGTATTCGTTGGAGATCCATTTGCGGTCACCGGATAGGATAAAACCAATATTGTAGTGATCCGTGGCAGCCTGCATGACAGGCATGGAGTAATTATTAAGGGTGAGACGTTCCACATATACGATTTCATTGGGATTCAGCGGTGCGGGCATGAAAATCTCCTTTCCGGGTATTCATCATATAAACTATAGCATTAAATTGTAGATTCATCAAGAAAAATGCGGTTAAAGTGCATAGAATATTGTAAATTCATGTTGTACAATAGAATCAGATAAGAGACCTTTGACCGGTAAAACAGGAGGTTTGGGATGGAAAATATTAAAAAGATACTGGATAGTGTTGATTCTGTAATTGTTGGCAAGAAACAGGTACAGGAATTAATTCTGACAGCAATGCTTGCCCGGGGCCATGTTTTATTAGAAGACATACCCGGTGTTGGAAAAACAACCCTTGCCAATGTATATGCAAAAGTATTTGATTGCACTTTTAAAAGAATACAGTTTACCCCCGATACGATGCCGGGGGATGTGATTGGCTCTTCCGTCTACAATTTTGAAACCCATAGTTTTCAATATGTAAGCGGTGCCATTATGGGTAATATCATTCTAGCGGATGAGATTAACCGCACTTCGCCGAAGACCCAGGCAGCCATGCTGGAGGCCATGGAAGAGGGAATGGTGACCATTGACGGAGTAAGACATGAACTCCCGAAACCATTTGTGGTGATTGCAACACAGAATCCGGTGATGCAAAGAGGAACCTATCATTTGCCGGAATCCCAGCTGGACCGGTTTATGATGAAGTTGTCCATGGGTTATCCGGATGTGGAATCCAGTGTGGAGATTGTAAAGAGACAGATTGGTGGGAAAACCGTTGCCGCACTTTCCCATGTTGTTGACATATCTACATGGCAGATGCTGATCGAAAAAGCATCAAAAGTAGTTGTGTCCGATGAATTGATTACCTATGCAGCAAATTGCATTGAACTTACCAGAACGGATGAGAAGGTACTATTTGGTGCAAGTCCGAGAGCGCTGATTGCATGGGTCAATGGAGCGAAGGCATATGCCTTGATTAAGGGGAGGGAATATTGTATCCCGGATGATTTTAAGTATCTTTCCCAATATGTGCTGGCACATCGATTAATACTAAAGCAGAACACATTGGATAGTGAAGACATTTGTAAGGATATTGTAGAACGCATTCTCAGAAAGGTAAAGGTACCCATTGGATAATAAGTCGATTCGGATTAGAAGAAGTATTTATTTGGTGCTGGTTATATTGTCCCTGGTTTTTGTGACATTTTACGGCGGAAATGTACCCTATATGATGTTTTTTTTGTTGCTGGAAAATGCTTTGTTATCTTTTCTTTATATTTTTTATGTTTTTTACAGCATTAGAATATCCCAGGGAGTTTCTGCCCATGGTGTGGATAAGGGAGTCTACGTAGATCTTACATTTACCTTGGCCAATGAGGGAATTCTGCCAATTGCCAGTGCGAGACTATCCTTTCTAAAGGATACTTCCGAAGTTCTTGACACAAAAGAGTTAGAACATATTGGGCTAAATGCCAATGAGCAGAGAACCTACAGGCTTATGATGGTTTGCAAGTATTCCGGTCTTTATTATGCAGGCGCATCCCATGTGGAGATTATTGATTATTTTGGAATTTTTAAAATCCGGTTTAACATGCCTCAAAAATTAAAGGTATATGTCCGGCCGAGAATTATTCCGGTGAAATGTCTTGCATTTCTGGATGAAAATGAGAATACCATTAACAGCAGCAATCAGAGTATGTCGGACATGGTGGTGGATAGTCCGGTGCGGGTCTATGAAAATGGGGACGACAAGAATCTTATTCATTGGAAGAATACGGCAAAAACAAACAAGCTTATGGTAAGAACCCGTTCTTTTGAAGAGGCAGCCGGTTATGTTTTGTTTTTTGATACCAATCTTAAGAAGGCGGATGAATTGGAAAGAATTGTCGTGGCGGACAAATTGAGGGAAGCTTATATTTCAGTAGCAAATTACCTATATCTTAAAGGCTTTGGGGTACAATGTCATATCGATTCGGCACAGTCCTATGTGGTTGCGAGCCGATTTGAATTTATGCAGATGTATGAAGGGGTTTCAAATTATATTTTTATCAAAGAAACGAATGCCTTGGATATACTTGGAAGGATTGAGGTGGGTTTTGGAAGTACGGTAATCGTTGTAACTGATCGGGACAGTGACTTATCTGCGTACAGTACTATGGATATAGTGAAATTTAATGTAAATCATTATGCGCAGATTGAGGATGCATTTGAGGATCGAGGTTGACGGGATGGAAAAAGAGAATTTACTTAACAAATTATATTACTCCCTATTAACGATGGTTACTTATCTGGCATTTTTCTGGTTTGCAAAAGAGATCTTTGGTTTTGAACAGAAGGTGGCATCACAGGTATTCTGGTTAATGAACTACGGAATTTGCTGCCTTGTTTTCCATGTATTTCAGGAGAGAATCCTCTGGATAATCGGCAGTGTCTATATCGGAATAATGATCATTGTGACATATTATGCCACCAAAAGCATGACAACAATCTTAATGATTGGAGTTACATTTTTGCTATATCTGATTATTTTCCGATGCATGAAGTATTCATTGGTAAGAGTTTTGGTAGGAATGGCAGGAATAGTCACCTTGCTTGCAGTGTTTTTTACCTTTGGAGATTGTGACAAAATCTTAATTGCACTTGTGGCGTTCCTTCTTTTGAATTCTATATCAGAGCTGCTGGTATTGGGTAAAATCAGCAAATGTAATAACCGGATGTTGTCGGTTATTTATATTATAGCGAGTACTTTGCTGGTCTTTACTCCCACGAAGGAAGAACCTTACGGATGGGATTTTGTTTTTCGTATTGCGGAGTATGTGAGGGATACGGCAATTGATATCTATGATAGTTTCGAAAAGAGGGCAGTATTTGATTTTGGAAGAAATGGACTGAACTATATTGGATATTCCGAAAATATTGATGTATGGGAGGGGAATCTCAAGGATAATTATAGCAAAGTATTCATTGTGGATGGAAATAACAAAAAAGGATACCTTTATCTTGGCGGTAATGTTATGGATTCTTTCGACGGCGTAAGGTGGAGCAGCGAGGAAGAGGAAGTTTCCTATAGTGAGGACAATCAGCTATGGATGCTGCTTTATGCCTGCTTTTATCTGGGAGCGGATATGGATGAATTTATTAAGGTCCGGGATATTACGGTGACCTACGAGAATATACGTACCAATTCCATATTTCTTCCACGTAAAATCCTTGAATTACCGGAGGATCTTACAAGAGTGGGGGATAATCCAAGACTTAATAAGGCGCGAAGACAAGGATTTTCCTATAGCTGCAGGTATATGGATGTGGATTATGAAAATGCCGGAATGCAGAAAGTGCTGCTTCATTCCGAAGAAATTAAGTATGACAGGAAAATATGGGAAGAGATGGTGGATTACTGCAGGAAAGAATACAAAATCCAACCGAACATGAACTTTGAAGCCTTCTATAATACCATGAAGGTGGATGAAAAATCCATTCGAAAAAGATATTTAAAGGAGGATTATTATCTGTCAAGAAAAGTCCGGGATCTTGTGGATTCCCTGGTTACACAGGATGACAGAGAAATCCTTAAGTGTTTAAAGTTGCAGGAATACTTTTCTACCATCGACTATAGTACAGAGATTAGGGTTCCAAGAGGCAAAGATATTGTGGAGTGGTTCTTGTGCGAAAGTAAACAAGGGTATTGTGCACACTATGCAACGGCTCTTGCCTGTATGTTAAAGAATCAGAATATTCCTGCGCGGGTTGTAGAGGGATTTGTTATCAATAATGGTGAAAAGAATAAAAGCACTGTGCTGCAGCAACAGGCCCATGTATGGGTTGAAGCGTATATTACCGGAATTGGCTGGGTTCTCATGGATCCGACCAATCAGTATCCGGGCTGGGAGTTATTAAAGGATCCTGCATTTTTAGAAAATGAATCCACGAAGGTGGAAGACGAGACAATCATTTCACAGAGTGGGGAGGAAGTTGAGGAAGAAATATTAAGGTCGGAAGAGACGGATAATTTGGAAGATGATTCTTCCGATGAGGGGGATTTGGATGATAATAATAGTGAAGAAGAGAACTCGGAAGATTTATTTGAAAGACTGAAGTTGTACAGTATTATTGCAGCGATAACGTTGGCATCTATCATACTGATGATCTTGGGAAATATAGCAATCAAAAGATATCGTATTAATCACAGCAATAATCCGGAGGTGCTGATGAAAGAAATCCTTCGATTGTTCGGGAAAAAATATGGTGTAAGGAAAGAAAGCGAAACAATTGCTGAGTATATCGGCCGGTTGGAACTTCCTGAGGAACAAGGGGATGTGATGAAGAACATAATAGTAGAAGAGATGCAGGGGCTGTGGTATGGAAATCAGGCGGTATCAGAGACAACGATTACACAGATGAAACAAATGATTCAAACAGAAAATAATTCCCACGGGTTGTGGCCCGTGGGAAAATGAAGGGTCTATTGTATATTTTTTGTATATTAGCGATTGGATTTGGGTTCATCGTTGTCGTTATCAGAAGCGGAATTTCCACCGTTACGACCGGTTTGCATGCGCTCCCGTTGTTTTAGGGCAATGTATTTTTCAAGATTGCTTTGGTTGTTGCAGGACATAATCCTGCAGCCGATAACTTTGCTTTTGTCATCCACTTCCTCGATACGAACAATTCTGGCATTAACGGAGAACCTCAATTCCCGCACCTGGCGGGTGTAGCGGTCAACCTGTTTATCCGAGAAGGAAATACGGGCGGTGTCGCCAATTTTACATTCATAATCTAATCCCGTTACAAAACCGATTCCGCTCAAGCTGATATCTTTGATAACAACATCCCGGGCTGCCCGATTAAGCCCCAGCTGGGCAATTCCATCAATGCCGAGCCACAGGCGGTACTCCTGGCGGCGATTATAGGGAGCCATATTTTTATCACTGAAAATAATATGATATTCACTGCCGGTAGGCAATTTGATGGCGTTGATCTGAATATCGTTAAACAGATATGGCTTGTTGTCCACAGTGCAATCCAGGATATACTGGATATTCCCCACAGGGAAGCCAACAACGTTATCATCCTCTTTGATAACATCCACAACCACAAAGAATTTATTGGTATAAGTTTTTCGAAGTTTGTCAATTATTTTTATTTCTTCCTCACTGGTAATCTCAGCAGCCTTCGTGGTGAAGGTGATGCTGTTTGGACCTCTGTGCACCAGTATGGTAATTTCCGTATTTGGTGGTATTTCACTTATAAGCATAAAGCACTCTCATCTCTTTTAAGGTAACAATAAAAAATCCGTTTAAAGTCTTCTTTAATAGATTATCAAATCTTTAACCGTTTCACAATGAATATTTGTAAAAAGTAATGAAAATATGATATAATGAATTAACTAATCTGAAGAAAAATAGGATTAGATTGGGAGATGATAAGATGAAAGCAAAGTTACTATTGGAGGATGAATTTTTTGCAGAAAGAGATTTAACCTATTCTTATGATGCATTGACCGGGGTTTTGAACCGGGAAACCATTTTGGAATATGGACGGAATCTGCAGGAACAAAACACACCCTTTGCCATGTTAATTTGTGATTTAGATAATTTCAAGTATGTAAATGATAATTATGGTCACAAAGTTGGTGATAAGATTCTGATCAATGTCGCAGAAGGGCTTATGAAAGTGGCTGAAGATAAAGCGGTTGTAGGAAGATTTGGTGGTGATGAATTCATCATTATTGTACCGAATACGGTGGAATATGATGATTTATGGAAATTCTGCCAGAAAGTTAATTTTAGCGTGAATGCCCTGAACATTGATGAATTGCGTGGTGCCGGTCTTACCATGACCGTGGGCGCATCCCGTTATCCGTTAGATGAACAGGACTGCGAGAAATTATTTACGACGGCGGATAAGGCATTGTATCGGGGTAAGCAGAAGGGACGTAATTGTTTTATTATCTATCTGCCTGAAAAGCATGCAAATATTAAGATTGGTGAAGAAGGAAAAGCGATGTTTAGTTCCATGGATATGAATAGTAAGATCTATGGAATCATGACACATTCTCTGAATGTAAAGGAAAATATAGACGGAGTGCTGCGGTACCTGTCATCAACATTAATGATTGATCATCTATGTATTCAATCCACACAGAAAATATGTGAGACGGTGGTGTATCCGTTGTCACCGGTGCAGATGTTCTCCTATATTCCTTATGAAGAATTGAATTCACGTGTGAATAGTAACGGAATTTGTGTCATGAATCAGTTATCGATGATTAAGGGATTAGAGACGACCAGTTTTTATCGGTGCTTTGAAAAGCAGGGTGTTGGGGGCTGTGTTCTTGTAAGAATAGAGGCCTTTGATCAGGTATATGGATTTTTGAGAGCGGAATCCGCAAGTGCAGTGGGAAGAATCTGGCAGAATACGGAGATTGATTATTTAGTAGTCTTTGCCAAGTTGTTAGGTGTAATACTGTATTTTACCAAATCTGATTTGGATGAACTATTTTAATTGAAGGAGGCGCGCATGAATAATTTTATTTATGAGACACCAACCAAGGTGTATTTTGGTAGGGATGAAGAGAAAAAAGTTGGTAAGATCATAAAGGAGTTTGGTGCCAGGAAGGTCCTTATTCATTATGGTGGACAGTCTGCAAAAAAGAGTGGATTACTGGATCGTGTTAAACAGTACCTGGAGGAAGAAGGGATTGCCTATGTGGAACTTGGCGGCGTGGTTGCCAATCCACAGCTTAGCCTGGTTCGGGAAGGAATTGAACTTTGTAAGCGAGAGGGTGTTGATTTTGTTCTTGCAGTGGGCGGAGGATCCGTTTTGGATTCGGCCAAGGATATTGCCAATGGTGTGGCGAATCCGGAAGTAGATGTGTGGGATTTCTCTCTGGGTGTGGCTGCACCGACGAGAACCCTTAAGAAAGGTGCAATTCTCACGCTGGCAGCAGCAGGTTCGGAAATGTCGAATTCCTGTGTAATTACGGATTTGGATCATAATTGTAAGAGAGGTTATGGAAGTCCTTTTAACCGTATGGATTTTGCCATCGAGAACCCGGAACTTACCTATAGTGTCAATGCATATCAGACAGCATGTGGTGCAGTGGATATCGCCATGCATACCATCGAAAGATATTTTTGTCCGGGAGAAGATACTTATCTTACGGATGCGATTGCGGAGGCGGTGATTCGCAGCACGATTAAAGCCGGGAAGGATGCCATTGAGGATCCTATGAATTATGAGGCCAGAGCCAATATGATGTGGGCATCATCTCTTGCACATAATGGTTTGACCCAATGCGGAAGAAGCTTCCAGCTCACCGTGCATCAGTTTGAACATGAGGTGTCCGGATTCTATCCTGAGGTTGCCCACGGTGCAGGTCTTGCAGCACTCTGGTGCAGTTGGGCAAGATATGTCTATGATGCCAATGTTCCGCGATTCTTACAGTATGCTCATAATGTATGGGGTGTTGAGATTGATTTTGAACATCCGGAAAAGACCATCAATAAAGCGATTGATATGCAGGAGGATTACTATCGTTCCATTGGCATGCCAACCAGTCTTCGGGAATTAGAAATCAAGGAAGAGGATCTTCCAAAGTTAGCCCTTGCCTGCAGCAGGAATAAGGGTCGTGTATTGGATGGATACAAGAAGCTTGGCTACGAGGAAATGTTGGAGATATACAAGATGGCTTACTAATTTGAAATTTCGGATAAATAAGTTTCAACATACAATAATATATATAATTAGAAGATGCCTTCACATTTTTCATGTGGAGGTATTTTTTCTTAAAAAATCTCTATAATATGGAAATTTTTCTTGTGTAATTCATTTTCGATGCTATAATGGTAGACGTTGAAAAACAGAAAGAGAGAGAGCGTTTATGGAAAACTATACTTATTTATTAGTCATTGCGATTATTTTAATATCCACAAAGTTATTGGGTATCGTCAGTGAAAAGGTACATATGCCACAGGTGGTTGGTGCGCTTCTTGCGGGTATTATCCTCGGACCAAGCGGCCTTGGAATTCTTGAAAGCACGGACTTTATCGTGAAGGCGGCAGAAATTGGAGTTATCATGCTGATGTTCACTGCCGGTATCGATACAGATATTGAGGAATTGAAGAATACCGGACTTCAGGCCTGCGTTGTTGCGGTGATGGGTGTATTTGTTCCCCTCATTATGTGTGGTGCATGGTATTTTTGTTTTTATCGTCTGGATTTTACAGTTTATGATGTATTGAAGGCTGCCTTTGTCGGATCTGTATTTGCAGCGACTTCGGTTAGTATCACTGTGGAGACATTGAATGAAATGGGTAAGATTAAGAGCCGTACCGGAACAACACTCCTTAGTGCAGCTTTGATTGATGATATTATCGGCATCGTTGTATTGTCCGTTCTTACAGGACTTTCATCCGGTGAGGGAAATGTCCTTTTGGTCATCGTAAAGATTTTGTTGTTCTTTGTATTTGTTGTGGTGGTTGGCATTATCTTTAATAAGGTGTTTAAGTACATTTCGAAGAAGCATTGGCACAGTCGCCGTGTTGCTACCTGGGCATTGGCATTCTGCTTTGTTATGGCTTATTGCGCGGAGCGGATTTTCGGTGTAGCAGATATTACAGGAGCATTTTTCGCCGGTTTGATTCTTTGTAATATTGCAAAATCACGTCAGTTTATTGCGAAGAAGGTTACCGTTGCCTCATATATTATTTTTACACCGATCTTCTTTGCAAGTGTCGGTATGAAAACGGATCTTAAGACCATGAATATGCAGCTTGTGGTTTTTGCCTTAGTTCTGGTTTTATTTGCGATTGCTTCCAAGATTATTGGTTGTGGTCTTGGTGCAAAGCTTTGCGGTATGTCCGGTCACCAGTCATTGGTTGTAGGTATCGGTATGGTAGCCCGTAGTGAAGTTGCCCTGATGGTAGCACAGAAGGGTATTAACGCGGGAATGATTGATGCGGCGATTTTGCCGGCAATCGTACTTACGGTTATTGTGTCTGCACTGGCAACACCGGTTCTTTTGAAGCTTGCGATTTCAAAGGGGCCTGAGTTAGTATAGTTGAGATTGATATTACAGGCGATGGTTTACAATAAAAAGCACCGGTGATGATGGAACCGGTGTCGGGGGAAATATGACGGATCAGGAAATGCTTTATGACGCAGATATGCGTGAGATCTTATTTGAAACATTTGAAAATACAGGAGAGCGTCTTCGAATCTTCGAGGAACTGGTCATCGGAAAGAGTCGTGGAGATGCCATTATCGTGAAGGAAAATGAGATGATCGGTGTGGAGATTAAGAGCGATAAGGATAGTCTGGTGCGTCTTAAGACCCAGGTAAAAAACTACGAACGTTTCTGTAATAAATGTTACCTTGCCACGGGAATTCACTATATTGATAAGGTTGAGGAAGTGATTCCCCCATACTGGGGAATCTTTGATATCACGAAGGATGAGGAAGGCAGGCTTCACATTGAGATGTACCGTGAGGCCGGTCCCATTCAGGGGGAACGCCCTAAGAATAAACTGAAGAATCAGATGAATCTTCTCTGGCGCATGGAACTGATTCGTATTGTGAAAGCCTATAAACTTGGTGGTGTAACAAAAAGGAATAAGATCGAGCTTAAGAACCTCATCATTGATAAGCTGGGGCAGGAGGAAGCAAGACGTCTGACCTTTGATGCGTTGATTGAAAGAGATTATAGTATATTTGAAAATCAATAAATATTTATCGAAAAACAATAAAATTATATTGACATTTAATAAAGGCAGTGGTAATATCTGGATAAAGACAGAGAAACCACTGCCTTTTGCCGCAAAAGAGAGGCGTTTGTGGCAAAAGATGCAGCAGGGTGGACTGAAATAAATAAAAGGAGTTAAGGAGATCTTAATGAAGAACAGATTAACCATATTTACCAAAATCCTGTTGGATATCATGTTTTTTGGAGGAATTGTAACAATCTTTTTAGTACCGTTGCTTTACAAATTGGTAATGCCTTATGAGCCACAGATTGCGGAGCATTATATTGTGCTGTGTGTGATTTTAATGATCTGTGGAATGTTTGCTGTATTGATTCTGTGGGAACTTCGCAAGATGTTTGCTACCGTCATTGCAGAAGACTGTTTCGTGGAGGCAAATGTCTTGAGCCTTAAGCGTATGGGAAACTATAGTTTTGGCATTGCCATTACTACACTGGCAAGATTATTTTGTTATTTGAATTCGGCAGTATTTGTAATTATTATTGTATTTGTGATTGCGGGACTTTTCAGTAAGGTACTGGCAGGAGTTTTTAATCAGGCAGTTACTTACAAATTAGAAAATGATTTAACGATATAGGAGGCGGGGAATGGCGATACAGATTAACCTGGATGTGGTGATGGCGCAGAAAAAGAAAAGTGTTACGGAACTAGCCAACGAAGTGGACATTACCATGGCCAATTTATCCATACTAAAGAATAACAAGGCAAAAGCAATTCGATTTTCGACGCTGGATGCCATTTGCAAAGCATTGGACTGCCAGCCGGGAGACATTTTACAGTATATCGATGAGGAAGAAAACAAATAGGGGAAATAAATATATGAAGGATTTTAGAAAAACTGCAGGTGCAGCAGGTATCTTTGCACTCATTTACACATTTTGCATGTATCACAATAGTGCCTCCATCACATTTCCTATATTAATGGCAGCAGGGATCGGATTATTGTATTTTCTGCAGGAGCAACGAAAAATATTGGATGACCCCTGGAGCGGTTTCTATGTTGTGAACATTATGCTTATTGCGGTGAGTGTATTTTTAACGGCAGATGCTAAATTGATCTTCATGAGCAAGACGGTGGTATTGGTTTTATATCTTTGTCTGGCAATAGATCTTTATTGCAACGACAGGGACTGGACGGATGTGCAGTATATAAGAAAATGTATGGGATTTGTCATCAAGAGTTTCTGGAAGGGATTTGAAGTCCTGAACGATTGTGGAAAATATAAAAAAGAGCAGAAGGAATTAGAAGAAATTCAGGGTGTACAAGGGATGGATCGGGCTGCAAGGCGGCAGAATCTATGGAAAGTTGGGAAGGGGTTACTTATCGCAGGGGCTTTATTGCTGGTCATCCTGCCATTGATGATGGGTGCGGATGTAGTTTTTGAAAATATGGTCACATCCATCTTTGATATCGATCGAATCTTTGAAGTACTATTTGTTAAGATGGATCTATTGGGTCTGGGATTTACCTTTGGTGCAATGTTTCTGGTGGCTTATGGTTTCATTAAGATTCTTGCAAGACAACCGATGGAGCATAGGGTCACACAGGGAAATTCCGGTGATGTGATTACCGGCGTTACAATCCTTGGCGTGGTGGGATTTGTGTATGTGGTGTTTTCAATAGTGGAACTTCGTGGAATGCTGTTCTCCAATGTAAAGTTACCGGAAAATTATACTTATGCACAGTATGCAAGGGAGGGATTCTTTGAACTCCTATGGCTTGCGGTGATTAATATGCTGATTGTATTAGTATGCAGGGCGAGATTCGAAGTCAATAAAATGATGAAGATATTGCTTTATGTAATGTGTGGCTGTACCTACGTGATGATCTTCTGCAGTGCGTATAAGATGATTCTATATGTGAGTGTGTACCACATGACATTCCTTCGTATTATGGTGTTGTGGAGTCTGGTGGTTCTTGCGGTGCTGATGGTGGCAGTAATTCGCTATATTTACAGAGAGGATTTTAAGTTGTTTAAGACGTTTGTTGTAGTGGTGACTGCGCTATATCTTATCGTGGCATTTGCCCGTCCGGACTATGTGATCGCAGCATATAATCTTGCCAACGAGAAGGATCCGATAGAGTATTGTAATAACTACTATGTGGATTTGTCAGTGGATGCAATCCCGTTGCTGGTGCAATATGAAGGAGAAAGCGGAGGAAGACTTCGTTATTATGATAGAATTCATAATGAATGTAAGGAAAGAAATAGTAGTCTTCGCAAATTGAACTTAGCGTATATTCAGGCACAGAAGGCACTGGAGAGTGTGGGACGATAGAGATGCGGCAGATCAAACGAATAAAAGAGATTATAAAAACAAATTGGAAAAAGATAATATTTGTACTTTATTTATTGATACTTTTTAAAATCACAATATTTCGTAAGGGATTTGGAGAAAATGAATTGTTTAGCGGAACAATTTATGCCGGAATATATTTTACAGACTATCTGGAAATGATTCTGGAAGGTAAGTGGTTTTGGTTTATTTATTATTTTGCCGGAAATATCGTATGGTTCATTCCCTTGGGAATGTTCCTTAAAGGGGCAGGGCTAACCGGAAGGGATCTGGGATGGAAGCAGATTATCGGAATTGGGTGTGGCACATCTATATTTATAGAAGTAATGCAATTCATATTCGGTGTCGGAATATCCGAGATGGAGGATGTGATATTAAATACCCTCGGTGCAGCTGTGGGAATTGGGATAATGCAAATAGTAGAATGGGCAAAGAATCAAAATATAGGTTACATAAAATTGAAAAAACACTAAATATGGAAAGTAAGAAAAAATCTAAAAAAATTTGAAAAAAGGTGTTGACTTCCTAAATTGTGTATGATATTATTATCAAGCTGACCCGTGAGGGAACAGCGAAGAACCTTGATAATCAAACAGTGAAACAACCCTGAAAATTTCAAAGATTTTCAGCTTTTACGCGAACGGTTCAAATGAACCGACAGTAAATAAGTTTGGAGGAAACAGACCGAAGGTCTGGCGAGGCTCCAAACATCGGAAGCTTAAAGCTTCAAAAAGTCCAGAAGAATTCTGGCGGGAAAAAACTAGAGTGAAATTCCTTTGGAATTTCCTTTATGTCAAAATTATCTGAAGATAATTTTGACGTTCAAATTGCTTTGCAATTTAGAACTTTTTTATGAGAGTTTGATCCTGGCTCAGGATGAACGCTGGCGGCGTG
>JBJEJH010000046.1:0-6591 GCA_051877855.1 Lachnospiraceae bacterium
ATTGGACAGATTGGTAAGTCCTTCCGTAACGAGATTACACCGGGTAATTTTACTTTCCGTACCAGAGAGTTTGAGCAGATGGAATTAGAGTTCTTCTGTAAGCCGGGCACGGATCTTGACTGGTTTAAGTACTGGAGAGAATATTGTATTAACTGGTTGAAGGCTCTTGGAATGAAGGACGATGAGATGCGTGCAAGAGATCATTCACCTGAAGAACTTTGCTTCTATAGTAAGGGAACAACGGATATCGAGTTCTTATTCCCATTTGGCTGGGGTGAGCTTTGGGGCATCGCAGACCGTACAGATTACGACCTGACACAGCATCAGACCGTATCCGGTGAAGATATGAGCTATTTTGATGATGAGACCAAGGAAAAGTATATTCCATATGTTATTGAACCATCACTTGGTGCAGACCGTGTGACACTTGCGTTCCTGTGCTCTGCTTATGATGAGGAAGAAATCGCTGAGGGAGATGTTCGTACCGTATTACATTTCCATCCGGCACTTGCACCGGTTAAGATCGGTGTTCTTCCACTTTCCAAGAAGTTAGCGGAAGGTGCTGAGAAGATCTACGCTGAACTTTCTAAGTACTATAACTGTGAATATGATGACCGTGGAAATATTGGTAAGAGGTATCGAAGACAGGATGAGATTGGTACTCCGTTCTGTATTACTTATGATTTTGAGTCAGAGGAAGATGGCGCAGTTACAGTACGTGATCGTGATACCATGGCGCAGGTTCGCGTTAAGATTGAGGATCTGAAGACGTATTTTGCGGATAAGTTCACATTCTAATATGTGCAGGTAGTATTTGCAGAAGTTATGACGCACAGGTATTGAAGTTGTAATTAAAAATGTGGTTATGCACCCTTGTCTTATACAGATTGGTCTATGACCTCTGAGGGATGAGGGTGTAATTTTTTAGAAAAGTGGTCGATGAAATGATTTGTGAAAAATGTGGAATAGAATTTCATGAGGGACGTGAGTGTCCGAATTGCGGAACACTGGCAATTTTTGTAAAAGATGATGAATATCAGAACCGCCGTCAGGAGTGGGAGGATGAGAATGCTCCCAAGGAAGAGACGGAGGAGGTTAAGAAGAAAAAAAAGATTCAGATTCAGATCGATTATGCCAAGGTGAAAAAAGTGCTTGTGGCGGTTGTACTCGTTGCGGTCGTATTTGGTGTAGTAATGGGAACCGTGAAGATGATTCGTAACTTCCTTGCACAGGAAAGGTATACCCTTGTATATGATAATGGAACCGTCCTTGATACCGGTGAGGGAAAATTTGAAGTTTATCCTTCAGAAAATGCAATCTATACCACCGATGGTAATTACGTCTATGTCAATAAGATGAATACCAATGGTGTGGATGGAGATGTGAGCCGGAAGGCGGTTAGCAAGTCGGGGGAGTATTGTGCTGTGATCTCGATGCTGGGTGATGATATCGATGCCATGACATATTTTCTCTATCGGGTGGAAAATCGTGATGATGTCAAGGGTAGTGATGCTATTCTTGTGACTTCGGGCAGCAATGAGCTTGATGTTGTTGAAGTTAATGATAACGGTGACATCTATTATGTGGAGTCTGCCGTGGGGGCGTATAGCGCCATTGAATCCATGACATTGTACTGCTTTGACGGAGAAAAAAGGCGGTTGATTGCAGAGGATATTGCAAGAATCACTCCCTGTGAGAATGAGGATGAATTCATCTATTATGACCGGGAGATGCTTGGCTACTTATACAGTAAGGGAAAAAGTGTGGCGATTGAATCCTCCAATGATGGAACCGGCAATGAATACGTTCATACAAGTGAAGGGACGACTTATTACCTTACCAAAGGCGGAGAACTTTATCAGGTTGGTAAGGTGGGAAGTATTGATCGGGGAATTATATCCGGAACACTTAACAGTGTAGCTAATTCGGATAAAGTTACCTATGTGCGGGATGGCGCACTGTACTGCATCGGAGGAGATTGGAAAGAACCGGTACAGCTCATCCCGGAGTATGATATGTACGGAACCCAAACAGCGGTGTTAGAGCGTCATGGGGTGATTTATTATGTGGATGATGGCGTACTCTGCAGTTGCAAGGCATCCGGAAAGAAAAAAGAAGTAAAACAAGGTGTGGAAGCGGTGTATTTCATGCTGGACTAAAAGAATATAAAAAAACAAAGCACAGGGAAATTAATTCCTGTGCTTTATTTTTGATTTGCTATAATTATTTTTAGGATTTATTTATGAGATTATACTACCAAATGAGAAATTATTTGTAAAATATTAGTTAGGTCTTGTAATGATACCTTGTGGGTATTGATTGGAATAAATATGTATGTGAGGAAAGAACGAATATGTTGGAATCAGCTGTAAATCGCGAATAGAAACGAAGATTTGGAATATATTATGATCATACAGAGATAAAAATTGGCAAAAATTTAACAATTTATACAAAGAAAAAGAAAAATTTTGTTTAAATTTCAATACAATTTATGGTAGACGAATTACATTTGTATTGTTATAATATTAACGATGTTAAGAGTACGATAATATATAATATTGGAGGATGTAAAAATGGCAAAGAAGTATTGTTACTTGTTTAGCGAGGGAAATGCAGGTATGAGAGAACTCCTTGGAGGAAAGGGAGCAAACCTTGCAGAAATGACGAATATCGGTCTTCCGGTACCACAGGGTTTCACCATCACCACAGAGGCTTGTACGCAGTATTATGAAGATGGTAAGCAGATTAACGATGATATTATGGCAGAAATCATGGAGTTTGTTGCCAAGATGGAGGAAATCAACGGCAAGAAGTTCGGTGATCTTAAGAATCCATTGTTAGTTTCCGTTCGTTCCGGTGCGAGAGCATCTATGCCGGGCATGATGGATACCATTTTGAATTTAGGTCTTAATGATGAAGTGGTCGCTGCAATGATCGCCGGTAACCCGGATCCGAAGTTCGAGCGTTTCGTATATGATTCTTACAGAAGATTTATTCAGATGTTCTCCGATGTTGTTATGGAAGTTGGTAAGAAATATTTTGAAGAGCTCATTGATAAGATGAAGGAAGAAAAGGGTGTGAAGTTCGATGTAGAACTTACCGCAGCAGACCTTAAGGAATTAGCGGAACAGTTTAAGGCTGAATATAAGAAGCAGTTGGGTGAGGATTTCCCATCCGATCCTGTGGCACAGCTTAAGGAAGCAATCCGCGCGGTATTCCGTTCCTGGGATAATCCTCGTGCCAATGTATATCGTCGTGATAACGATATTCCATATAGCTGGGGTACTGCAGTTAACGTAATGCCGATGGTATTCGGTAACCTGAATAATGAGTCCGGTACCGGTGTTGCATTTACACGTGATCCTGCAACCGGTGAGAAGAAGTTAATGGGTGAGTTCCTTGTAAATGCACAGGGTGAAGACGTTGTTGCCGGTGTTCGTACACCAATGCCAATCGCTCAGATGGCAGAGCAGTTCCCGGAGGCTTACGATGAATTCGTTAAGGTTTGTGATAAATTGGAGGCTCATTACCATGATATGCAGGATATGGAGTTTACCGTTGAGAATAAGAAGCTCTATATGTTACAGTGTCGTAATGGTAAGAGAACAGCGCAGGCTGCGTTAAAGATTGCCTGTGACTTAGTTGACGAAGGAATGAAGACGGAGCAGGAAGCAGTTCTTATGATTGATCCTCGTAACTTGGATACATTATTACATCCACAGTTTGATGTGGCTGCATTAAAGGCAGCTAAGCCACTTGGAAAGGGCCTTGGAGCTTCTCCGGGAGCTGCTTGTGGTAAGGTTGTATTTACAGCGGATGATGCGGAAACCTGGGCAGCCAGAGGGGAGAAGGTTGTTCTTGTTCGTCTTGAAACCTCTCCGGAAGATATTACCGGTATGAAGGCGGCACAGGGTATCTTAACCGTTCGTGGCGGTATGACATCGCATGCAGCGGTTGTTGCCCGTGGTATGGGAACCTGCTGTGTATCCGGTTGTGGAGATATTGCAATGGATGAAGCGAATAAGAAGTTTACATTAGCCGGGGAGACTTTTGTGGAGGGTGATTTCATCTCCATTGATGGTACAACAGGTAATATCTATAAGGGTGCAATCCCTACCGTGGATGCACAGATTGTCGGTGAATTCGGACGTGTCATGGCATGGGCTGACAAGTATCGTAAGCTTGGTGTTCGTACCAATGCAGATACACCAAAGGATGCGAGAAAGGCGCGTGAACTCGGTGCTGAAGGTATCGGTCTTTGCCGTACGGAGCATATGTTCTTCGAAGAGGATCGTATCGCAGCATTCCGTGAGATGATTTGTTCTGATACCGTAGAAGAAAGAGAAACTGCATTAGAGAAGATTTTACCATATCAGCAGAATGACTTTGAACAGTTATACGAAGCATTGGAGGGATGCCCGGTAACCATTCGTTTTCTGGATCCACCTCTTCATGAATTCGTACCAACCGATGAGGCTGATATTGAGAAACTGGCAAAGGCTCAGGGTAAGAGTGTAGAAACCATTAAGACAATTATTGCAAGTCTTCATGAATTTAATCCAATGATGGGACACAGAGGATGTCGTCTTGCCGTTACTTATCCGGAAATCGCTAAGATGCAGACGAAGGCTGTTATCCGTGCAGCAATCAATGTTCAGAAGAAACATGCAGATTGGACTGTAAAGCCTGAAATCATGATTCCGCTCATCTGTGATATTAAGGAATTAAAGTTTGTTAAGAAGATCGTGGTTGAGACTGCAGATGCTGAAATCGCTGCAGCAGGCATTAAGTTAGATTATCAGGTAGGTACCATGATCGAGATCCCTCGTGCAGCACTTACTGCCGATGAGATTGCTAAGGAAGCAGACTTCTTCTGCTTCGGTACCAACGACTTAACACAGATGACCTTCGGTTTCTCCCGTGATGATGCCGGTAAGTTCCTGGATGCATACTATGACACCAAGATCTTTGAGAATGATCCATTTGCTAAATTAGACCGCACCGGTGTTGGTAAGTTAATGGAAATGTCAATTAAGCTTGGCAAACCGGAAAATCCGAACCTTCATGTAGGTATCTGTGGCGAACACGGTGGAGATCCATATTCCGTTGAGTTCTGTCACCAGATTGGACTGGATTATGTGAGCTGTTCACCATTCCGTGTACCGATTGCAAGACTGGCCGCAGCACAGGCAGCGATCACAGGCAAGTAATGGAATGTCTTGTTCAAAATCGAATATTCTATTTCGAATTTAATTTATCATCCCCGCTGGTTTCGGCGGGGATGGTTTACCATTTATTTTCTTATATTTTATTGATAATCTGTTGAATCATCTTTTATCTGCCGTTCAGTCAGGAAAATCCTTTTGGTATTTAATTTTATATGTTGGGAAGGGGAAGTTGTAGGAACAAGCTCGTTTTAGATGATAGAATCCCAGTGATTGACCAAAGTGCAAGTGATTGACTAAAGGAACTTTTTTGTTCCATTTAGCAGATGTTTATTATATAATGGAGACAGAGAAGTCTTTTCTTTTGTTAAGTAGAATTCACTTTGCGCTATGAAAATGGAGGAACAAAATGGTGAAGAAAATTCTATTAGTTGGTGAATTAGGTGAAGTTGTTAGAAACATAAATGAATGCTTATCTGAAAAATACGCTGTACAGATTTGTGCAAAGCAGTTGGATAATGTGCGGGGAATGGTAAAAATTATCAAACCGGATATGATAGCTATATGCCACTTAGGAATGGAGAATACGGCTTTAGAAATTTTTCAATGGTTTGAAAGCGACTGTAAGACAGTTCCAATTCTCATAATAACCACAATGTCAGAATGGGAAAGCTGCAAAGAATACTGCCAAAGCGATAATATTGATAAAGTGTTTCGTCCGGTATCAAAGAAGGATTTATTGGACAAATGCAGGCAAATGCTTGGGCAAAATGACGAATTCATTGATAAGACTATTGTAGACAGTAAAAAGAGAATTCTTGTTGTAGATGACAGCCCGGTGGTCTTAAGGCATATAAAAGATATACTTGTCCCCAAATATGATGTATTTTTATCTACATCCGGTGAACAGGCATTGAAGATGATTCCGGCTAAAAAACCGGATTTGATTTTATTAGATTATGAAATGCCGGGAATGGATGGTAAGGAAACGTTCGAAGCTATCTTGGAGAATAATGAAATAAAACATATACCGGTGGTATTTCTGACCAGTGTGGCAAAACGGCAAGCGATTTATGATGTTATGAAGTCGATTCCGGCGGGATATATTTTAAAACCACCAGACAGAGATAAACTGTTAGGTACCATTGAAGATTTGTTAAAAGAGAAAAAATTATCGGATGAAGTTTAGCCCATAAAAAATACGAAAGGATGAGATTTATGATGCAAAGAAATATTAATAGAATGGCGATATGCATCGCAATGTGTATGTTGACTATATCATTATTTAGCGGATGTGAAAAGAAGAAAGAAATCGTAACACTGTCAGTGTGGGGAGCTGAGGAAGACCAGGAGATGCTGAGGGAAATGGTAGATGCCTTTGAAGAAAAATATAAAGATGAGGCAGAATTTAATATAACAATATGTG
>JBJEJH010000047.1:0-4455 GCA_051877855.1 Lachnospiraceae bacterium
ATATACAGATACTATTCTATCGCAAAATATGACACATTTCAAGACTGTTTAAATTTCAAATTGTTAGATTAGTGTCGATATGACATGACTAGTATCCCATCTTCTCAAGCTCTTTTTCAAATGCCTCCACCGTTTCCACCTTTGTGGCTTTAATGGTTAACTGCATGATTTCTTCCAGCTCTTTTACGGATGAGATTCTTTCCTTTAGATTATCAGAAATTGGGGCTTTTTCAGACAATACGCCCTCCAGAATACTTTGCGCCGCAGCCGCCTTGCCAAGCTCTATTCCCTCAGCTTTTCCGGCGTTATATTCATCTTTCATAAGTTCCTCGAAAAGCATATACCGCCTCCCCATTTCACGATCAAACTTGATTTTTTCAACAGATTTCTGTAGGCGCTTGACAAAGTCGTCCGAATAATCATCCTGACTTTCTTCCAGCTCTGCACCTACATATTTTAGAAATTTCACAATCAAATTCCTCCTTGCATGCTACAGAGGAATCCGCATATTTATTATAGTTTAGATGTTTAACGGGTGTCAACAATAAACTTGTTCGATAAATGAGCAGGTTGTTGGAGATTTTTCCTCGCATTCAGTATAATTTTATTCTTGTTTTATCCTTTAGTTAATGTTAATCAGAAAATTGTGCACTTGTTTCCATCCCCCTCTCATAAATTTTTTTATCCTCCTCAGGATATACATGAATTGACACATAATCCTCCGATGTATAAAAACTAATCAGAATACCTTCCTCACATCTAAAGTACATAATATCATTCTCCCCGGCGATATTTACCTGTTGTTTCAAGTACTCTTCACAGAAAACATCCGATACTGCCTGAGTCAGCCACTTTGACGGTATATAATAAAAGCCGTCCGTTTCCCTGCCGGAAAATGTCACTTTATGCAGCTTTCCGGTTGAGGTATCCACATTTAATTCAATATGTAGTCCGGAATCATTTGCATAATATCTTGTATCAAAATAAGTATAAATTGCACCATTGTTATACTTCACACAATAATTGGTTTCTTCATTCATCTCTGCATCCGCCTGAAACGTTATTGCAAAACCACTTTCAGACAAAAATGAACAAAACTCCTCATAAGTTTGTTTCATATGATTTGCATCGCAATCATGATCCAACGCCTGAAGATCCTTATCGTCATAATAATAGATTGTCTTTCCGATTTCCCGCTTTTTACTACGATATTTAATTGCATCGATATAATTATGCGAAGTATCATTTTCATAATATTCCGCCAATAATTTAACATATTCCGCATAATCGGATTCATCAAAATCAATCTGATGTTCCCTTGCATACTGAAGAACTCTTTGTTTTTCCTCTTCTGCGGCCTTCTTGTCCAGATAATAAAAGAAATATTCATACAGAAGCAAAGCCACAAGAACAATCAGTAAAATAATCGCTATAATATTTCTGATTCGCCAGATACGTTCCTCCTTGGACTGTTCCCTCTCCTCATCAAGCAATCCGTACCGTTCTTCCTTCTCTCGTCTCTCCCAATACTGCCTTATGTTATCCTCATGAGAAACCATATATTTTTCTTCAAATTGTTTTCTCCAATCGTCATCCATGTTTTGTATGTTCTCCTTTATATTTTCTTTCCCCAGTTTTTCACCTCATCATTCAGTACCTTATATCCGGGATAATACCATATCTTGCATGTTTTCCCGATGACCCAGTCGAAGTTCCCGTTACGTTCTTCACCATCCTTGGGCTCAAGCTCGTACAATCCGGAACACAGATGAAGGTCACCCATTTCATCCTCAAATTCATACCATAACTCAGCCGTCCTTTTTTCCAAGACAGAATATTGGTACGTCTTCACACAGGCATCATAGCATCGTCCCTTAAGACGAATCTCTTCACAACTATTCTTAACATCCCTCTCATTATTCCGGATTCTCCGAATTAAATTTACACTCAAAAAGATCTCAATTATACCTATTATTATCACCATGGCAAATCCACCAACCGCAATTAACAGGATACATAAATATGCCAGAATCGTAATACCTACGATCGAAATTTGATGGATCATTACATTCTGATTATATTTTCGGTAAGCTTTCTTGACCTTCTCGTCATCTACAGGCTCTTTAACATAACAATCAAGATTGATTTCAACTCCATGGATATTGACAATTCTTTGCTGTGGACATTTTTCAAATATCTTTGCAACATAATCAACTAATATTTCAGATAAATATGTAAAATTATCCCGCCGGAAGGTTCGTACTCCAAAGAAAAGAATAACACACAAAAAGAGAAGAAAAGCAAACCAAAATGGATCCATATATCCTTCTTCTACCGCATATCCATCGGTAAACGCAAAGACAGTAGCTAATACAAATACCAACGTCATAAAGAAAAGGGCGAATAAACATAAAATTTCAAATATTTGCAAAAACCCAAAATGGGATTGAATCTTGAGGAGACGCTCTCCCAGTCTAAACTTCACCCTGCGCACATTCCGACATGGGTTTCCCCCACGTCCACCGATATGAACACGTGCCACAAACAGATCCGCTTTTTTTCTTGCCACTTTGATTCTTGCGTGTTCGTCAGAATACTCGTTAAATTCTTCCATCGCAGCAGCAATCTGTTCCGGTTCCTTATTGATATCAAATATATGTTTCATCCCATCACCTCAATAAATATAGCTTTCTTCTCAATCGCACAATATTTGATTTATTTTATCTTCAACCTCTAAAACACTATTGATTTCTTTCCAATTTGTAAACTCAATTCTCGCATCGATATAGAAAAAAGAAATTTCCTCAAATATATACTGTTCCTCTTGGATTTTCTTAATAAGTTCATAAATCTTTGCCGCCTCAGTCTGCACTTTTGAAGCTTTCATTTCAGTATTAATATTCACCCATAAAGAATATGATACCTCTCCCTGAATATCCTCAAATGTTGAGGTTTCATCAAGACCTTCAGCTATTTGAAAACCAAACAATGGTTGATGGTCAATAAGCAGTACAGAAGCTTCCGACCATATTGATGCCACTAAAGATTCTAATCGTTTATATATTTCCTTTTCATAATATTTTAAAATATAGTTATCCGGATGACCGAGTAACTCAAAATCTCGCGAAAGCATGACTTCAAATATAAGATCAGCGTCATTTTCCGGCGAAAAATATACACTATATACAACTGTTTCCCATACAGAAACATTTACACCTAAACAATTCATTTGCTGTTCAAAATTTTCGTTCACATATTCGACAGCAATTTCTCTTGCCTTATTCTTATTATGCGAAAATGCAGGATAATAAATTAACATAACACCAATTAGCAAAAAGACTAAAATTCCCATTAAAATAGTCATAAAAATAAGAAGTACTTTCTTATTCATTTTCCGGTCAAATCTTCTGTCCATTTATCCATCCTCCATCATATATGTCCTTTTTTATAAAGTTGTATTCCATGAATTCAGTTTCCTTGTCATATACTACAATAATACATTTATTATCAAGCACCTGTCTTTATTGATATCTTGTTACTATTATCTGCTTCATTGATATAATCAATGGTAGTAGTCATACTGCACATAAAACAAAAAAGTATATTTTCAGCAATGCCAAATAATATGATGATAGAAATTACAATTATCAATACTTTTACGCTTTTCTTGTTTTTCATGATTTTTCGCCGCCTCAATAATTATTGTAACATTCTGGATTAATTTGACTCAATTGAATAGCTCTTTGCTTCCAAATATCGAAGAGCACTATCCATCTGAATTTCAAACATTTCAGTGCAATGATCATCTACTGCCAGAATATTCTTACTTCTATCTGAACTAATAATATTCGGTGCAATAACCGGAATCCCAACTCCCCACTTTAGACTTTTTTTACCATTACTTACAATTATCTTTTTACCATCTTGATGACCACTCACATCATACATTGCAGAAAACTTCTCATAATTTAAAATCATTCTGCCACTAAGTTCAAATTGTACCCTTTCCCTGAATTTATCTAATGCTGCATTTAAAACTCTTTCCTTAATGGCTGCCTCTTCTTCCAATAAACCCACGTTTATTTTTCTCCACTGGTCAAAACAATTTTCATCATATTCCATTTCCTTACAAGCATATTGCTGCAAAAGTATATCTGCCAATTCATATGACTCTATTGACAAATTACATGATAGCAAAGGTTCTCCCTGCCCATAGAAAATAGTCTTTCTTCTGCCTAATTTGACCTTAGTAATTTTATCCAAATCAATTCTATCTTTAAATATTCCATGCTTTATTAAGACTGTTTTTTCTTCGATTACATATTTCATTATGCTATCGCCCTTCCTCAAATTACATCATCGCTAAGCATCATAGGCTCACTATTAATCAGATATTGGTCCAAGTACTCCATTTTCATTTATTGTCAATTTAATGTCCCATATTTCACCATCATC
>JBJEJH010000047.1:4555-24784 GCA_051877855.1 Lachnospiraceae bacterium
AATGAATGTACATAATCTAATACTTTATTCTGCAATTCTGTTATATCGGATGTATATAGTACTATTTCTTCACCATTTTCCACATACACTACATCATATTCAGATTTGATGTCTTCCGGAGGAGTCGTTGGTTCCCAGCAAATGTAAATCAGGAATGCAAGTATCCAAACAAGTAATATGGTGCAACAGATACCCAAAATGATTTTTGATATTCTTACAATTATTTTCACACAAATTACTCCTATCCACGTTCGTTAAACATTCCGGATGCTTGAAATCTACACTTTAATTTCATTTCTCCAGGTTTTCACTTCTTCATTCAGTACCCTATATCCGGGATAATACCATATCTTGCATGTTTTCCCGATAACCCAGTCGGCATTTTGCTCATGTTCTTCATCATTCTCCGCCACCAGACAATAAACTCCATCACAAAAATGCAGATTTCCCTGTTCGTCCTTAAATTCATACCACAACCTAATTTTAAAATTTTCATAAAAATCATAGGCCTTCACACAGGCATCATAACAATGACCTTGTGTAAGAAGCAGTTCTCGTGTTTGATTGAATGCCTTCTCATCCTTCCTTGATCGATTATGTACAAAAGCAACAATTAGTATCTCTATCAAGAAGGAAATAATCATCCACAAATACATCTCAGAAACAACCATCAACATGAAGATAAAAAAGAACGGAAAATAACTGCAGCATGCAATTCCCCGAAATACCATGTCATAATATTCTTTTCGCTCCTCTTCTCTACATTTTTCCTCATCCACCGGCTCCTCAAAATAATCATTTAGATTGATTTCTATATCACGAATACGAACAATTTTGTTATATAATAATACTTTTCCAATATAATTACTTAAAATATCATATAAGTAAGTATAATTATCCCGCCAGAAGGTTCGTATTCCAAAGAAAAGAAGCACACATAATATGATTACTAAGGCAATCCAGCAGGGATTCATGAATACCGATTCCGGACCCAGCTCAACAATATCAAAAACGGTTGCTAATACCAATGTAAACATCAACCAAAAGAACGCAAATAAAAAGAGGAATTCTATAATCTGCAACAAACCAAAATGTGATTCAACCTTAAACTTCCCCTCATGAATGCCGAATTTCACCCTGCGCACATTCCGACATGGTTTTCCGCCACGTCCACCGATATGAACACGTGCCACAAACAGATCCGCTTTTTTTCTTGCCACTGTGATTCTTGCATGTTCATCAGAATGCTCATTAAATTCTTCCATCGCAGCAGCAATCTGTTCCGGTTCTTTATTGATATCCAGTATACGTTTCATCCAATCACCCCATTCAATAACTTTCTCAAAATATAAAGAAAGAGTCTTGTCAAGACTCTCTCCTCCATTTATTGTGCCACCTCTTTAAAAATTGCTTTCTTCTCAATCGGCATGACCCGAATATGATATTTATCATAAAATTTCTGATATGCTAATAAAAATGGATCCATACACTCATAATGCCAATCTTCGTCGGCAAGCTGTGTCAACTGTATCACAAGATGCTTAGAGGTTTCTTCCATATCCTGCCCATCCCCATACTGATAAATCCATAGTGCCAGAGCATTACTCAACGCATCGATATCGGCAGACCACATATTAATCTCATGGATCCGTTCACTGGCAGTGTCCACCTTCAGGGTATAATTCACATCATCCGTTAATTCAGTATAAACGGTTTCAAAGATGGTGTATTTATCTCCCCGGGTATATACCTTCATGCGATTGCGTTTATCAAAGTCATCCATGGTTGTAACCGGTTCATTCATTGTTAAATGAAAACACTCTTCAAAATCGGTCTTAAACCAATTCATATGATATGTATCACATTCCACACCAAGTTCTTTGATATCCCGTGCATCATAATAATAGATATCTGTACCGGACTGATGCTCCTGACCGATGGTCTCAACTTCACTCAGGAAGTCATGGGAGGGATCTTCCTTAATCTCTTCCAGAAAGGTTTCATACTCCTTCTCAAACTCCTCCGATCCGCCTTCATACCCGTTTTCTTTATAACGCTTATATGCATCTTCCTTTTGTTTCTCCTCAAAACGTCGATCCTCGGTCTTTTGACGATAATCCATGAAGGCCGCACCGATCAAAACAAATAGCACAATATACGCTATGATAAGAAGAATAACACGTAAAAGTTCATCTTTGTCTAATTCCTGCCATTTTCTCCAAAGTGACATGCTTCCCCTCCATGATCTTAAGATATTTATTCTGCAGCTTTATCCCTCATATAGATTACGCCCATCCAATGAGATCCATACAGATGCACCGAATCTCCCAGACGATCATAGACCGCCTGTCCGATCATACTAAAGGTTTCATCATCCAGATCATATTCCGTACGCAATATTGCCTGACCGTTCTGTTTAATGGATTCCGCCAGCTGATCCGCAATAGCATCATATCCATAGAACATATTATTTACGCGGTAATACTCCTTGTCATCTTCATCTGCAACATATTTTTTGATCTCACTGTTAATCGCATAATCCCGGTCTTCCATCAGAATGTACCGGCTGGCATCGTTGGATAGATTCAGCAAAGCATTCGCGATATAATCCGAATCATTATTGGTCACATCGATGACCTGCCAAGCATCGTCAATTTTCACCTTATTCCATGCGTGACCCAAACTACCATCCAATTTACCGGTCACCACGATGCTTTCAAGGCCTGCCTCATCCGCCAACAGCTTAAATGCCGCAGCATACCCGGCACACACACACTTTCCGTTAATCAACGCCCCATAGGCGGTAAAGGAATCGTAATACTCCGGATCCACCGAACGATAATTGTTCTCTTCTGCATTTTTAAGTGCCTCTTCATCATACTCGATGGTATCACACAGGAACTGATTGATGGCGAACTCCTTCTGAAGCTGTGTCATATCCTCCTTAATAATGGACGGAATGATTTCCTTGATTTTATCCTGAATCTCACTCTGCTTCTTAGCAAGTCCATCCGCATCATCATAATACACCTTTAAAATGGTTCCGCTAAGATTGGTCTTATATCCACGCACCCCCAAAATCAACGGATTCTGATAATACGCCTCCTTCCAGGCGTCATCCACGATTCGGGAAGAGGTGTACTCATTGAACTGTGAGATGTCGATTTTTTCCGTACCAGCCAGCATACTGCGTGCAAGATATTCTGCAAATGCACTGTTCGCGGTAACCTGCAGATCCATCACATCACGCATTTCTTCATTGGCATTGTCTAAACCTGCACCCTCTTCTTCCAAATAATCGGAAGAAACCTCAATCATACCCGATTTCTTGCGAAGTTCTTCCTCCCGTAAGGTAAGTAATTTCAGATCTTCTTCAAGATTTGATTCATCATAATCATAAATGTAATACTCCTGGGTATATGGCGTTCCATCCAGCTTACACGGTATATAAAGAGTAGGACTGTCATAGCCACGCACAAAGTTTCCCTGATCATCCGTTTCAATGAAACGCTTTGAAATCACTTTCGCATTTTCCACATCATAATGAATTAATCGTTGATGCAGGCTGCCATCGCACATAGTCACATATCCAAAGATGGGCATATCCCCAATATTTTTGCGTTCGCCCTTATTCAATCCCATGGCTTCTTCCTTGTTGTATGCCACCGAATATGGAATCTTATCCGCAATATCACAGAGTGCAATCGGATTACTGATCATAGACGTACCTTCCGAATTCATGGCAATCACCACATACACGCTCTCATACAGATCATCGGTCTGTGCCTTACCCTCATTTCCATACTTCTCTCGCATACTCTTTAATACATCTTCATTGGAGTTTAGCCAGTCATCTTCACTCACTGTAAAATAGCAAAATCCCTTATTGATGATGCTGTTACTTGAAGTTCCCAACTCACTGGTCCAAAAGGTATCACTGGTCATAGCGATGGGATACAGACTTCCTGTCAAACGTTTGGCGCCCGTTTCCTTATCCACGGTCATCTTAATCTGTCCTAACACATAATCACTGGCGCCCTCCACAGGATTCCATGAAAACTGCACACGCCCGTCCTCACCAACATTATAGCTTAAAACAGGGCGTTCCTTAATCTCACCTTCCACATTCACTACATAAGCCCATGGGCGATCCAGTATTTCTCCGGTCTTAAAGTTGCGGTAAAGTACCAGATACATCGTCCCAATATTTCCCCAATCTTCACCCACATTACTTGGGAAGAACTTTCCACCACCATTATCATATTTTGCCTTCTGCTCATCCGTAAGCCCCGATGTACTAATCTGTCCAACCGGATACTTGGTAGGTGCAATAATGATTTTCTGACGCTCTTCATCATATGTAAAGTTTGCAAACATTTCCTCCTGTAACTCGGGATCCGAATACATCATGCAAAGTTCTCTCCAATTCGTGATTCCAAGTTCCTTTGGATTAAAACCGATGGAAAGTTCAAATCCATCATATCGCGATTCCAAAGTTACCGGCTCAGCAAAGATGCACTGCTGTGCATCCACATGCTTCTTTTTGGCGGAATCTGCAACTTCCTTCGCACTGATATAGGTATATTTTTCTTCATCTTCCGTGGTGTTCTTAGCATCCTTCCCCTGTGCTGTATTTTCCTGCACCGTATCGGAGTTTGCATTTAATTCATCCATGATCTTGTCCATTGAATCATTCCGCGTTACACAACCGGACAACGTGCTAACACCCATCGCGCCCACCAATACCATGGCGGTAGCTCTCACAATATACTTTCGAAAATAGTCTTTTCTCATAATTCATCCTCTTTATCTCTCAAGATATTCCGTAACAAGTTCAATAAGATCCTGCATTTCTCCCTGCCGGATGTTCATAAGATAGTTCTCTCCGTTCACCTGCATGAATCCCTGTGGATGCCCACTGATTTCATTCACGGAAAAGGTTACCGTCACACCCCCGATTTCACGTTCGAAGGCATCCTTTCCAAAGATTTCATCTTTGTTCTTTTCCGTTTTACTGACCTTAAAATTACCATCATCCTTCTCGATCAGTTCTAAACTTGCTCCCGCATCGGTTGCAAGATGAATCGTTGGATTCTCCTGTTTGTGCGTCCCCATCTTACCGGCAAAAAGCATCCCACCGACCACCAGGATAACCGCTGCCGCCACCGCAAGGTAACGTGTTACCGGAATAATCTTAATTTTCTTAACATTCTTATTTTTATCGGTTTCTTCCTTCATTGCAAGCTTTGTTCTTGCAATAAGTTCTGCAGGAGCATGTACATTTTTAATTTCATTCTTATACTCCTCACTCCAGCAGTCTTCCTGTCTTATTTGATTCAACCGATTCTTATCCTGATTCGTATTAATGTCCTGAATACTCATCCTTCAAAATCCCCCAGTTCTTTCTTCAACATCGTCCTTGCCCGAAACAGACGTGATTTTACTGTATTTACATTTAAGCCCGTCGTCTGTGCAATCTCCTCAAGGGACATTTCTTCATAGTAAAACAGATAGACAACGCTTCGATATTTCTTCGGCAAATGTGAAACCGACACCGTTACCCGATCTTTTTCTTCCAACAAGTCATTGATTTCCTTGCTCTCCTGTGCCGGTTCAAGATCCCTTTGATCCTCTTCAAATCCTTGCACATTACGGTTCCAGAAGCTCATAAAATGCGACTTGCAACAATTCAATGTCACCCGGATAAGCCACGCCTTCACATGTTCCTCACTCTGTAGTTTGGAAATATTCTTAACCAGCCGAAGGAACACCTCCTGAAAGATATCCTCAGCATCCGATTTGTTTTTCATCTGCGTCAGAGCCAGTCGATACACCATATCTCCGTAGGTATCAACGGCCCACTCTGCCGTTCGTTCCATCTGTTTCCCCATCTTCGTTCCTCGATCATGTCATTTTCAAATAGTATAGCATAACGGGGGATTATTTTCATTGTATATTTACCATTGTTTATTGTTCTTTGTTTTTGAACATTATATTTTCTTCCTGATAATTAGGATCACTATACTTTGCAATCATTGCCAGCCTCTCTTCATCACTTTCAATACATCCAAGAAGAACCATCGCAAGCAATTTCACTACTGCACTTGGTACCAATATCCATGCAGCCAGGAGAAGGTATGTCCATCCTTTCCCGGTGTCCCTGGCACGCAGAAATCCTGCAACTAAAGCTCCTAACGAAAGAATTACTAATAATACCAGCACAACACCTTTACCGGGATTCTTTGTTCCCATCAAAAGACCATATGCTGTCCCCATCAATAATACCTCAGCTAACCAATACTTCCATCGACATAAATACATTTTCTTTTCTCCTTTTATCATTTTTTTATTTCGCGCCTTTGCACCTAACGATTCACATTCCTGCGAAACACGGGATATTTCTCTTCCACATTGGATCGATACGAGCGGCTGATGTTCAGTTCCACACCGCTGTCCAGCTGCACTTTTCCCTCCACCATATCCAACTGCTCAATGTGATACATATTCACGATCACACGTTGGTGAATGCGAAGAAAGGGATATCTGGATAGTTTTTCCATCATCTCGCTGATTTTACTTCGAACCCGTAGTTCCTCCATGCCATCCACATAGATCACCACATAATTGGAATGGCTCTGCATATAAAGAATCCGGTTAACTTCCAAGGATATCCGCTCACCAAATGCCAACATAAAGGTTACCTTCTCGTACTTCATAATGGTATCGATCAGCCTGCGAACCACCTGCTCCAGACGCATATTCATCACACCCTCTTCCGTCTTATGCAAGAATCCAAAGGGAGAAAATTCAAAGCTGTCATACACCAGCGACTCCTGCGTCGAAACAAAGACAATATAAACGTTTTCATTAATTTCACGAATCTTCTGTGCTACCTCAAAACCATCCATATATTTCATCTTCGCCGCCAGAAAAACCACATCCTGCCGTTCCTCTTCATACTCCCGCACAAATTTTCTCGGATTCATATATGTCGTTATCCCACACAACATATTTCGTTTTATAAATTGTTTCTTTATTTCACTTTGAAACGAATCAAGGAACTCCCCATCCTCATCACATATTGCAATCTGCAACATTTCATGTGTTTCCTCCTTCCTGTATATTGATGTCTTCACTATGAATACATTTAACCATGAACTCAGGTTGCAAAATTTTAAAAAAATTTTTTTATTTTGTAAAATCTATCCATAAAATACCATAGATTTTATTCTTGTCAATTTCGTTGGGAAGTTTGGCAAACATTAGTGAAGTTTGACAAAAAATGCCTCCACGCAAATCCTATTTCCTATGCGTAGAGGCATTCATTTTTCACCAATTGTCCAATTATTTTCGTTGTTTTCTTTTCCGTCAACTTCTTAGGGAAAATGATTCTTTTTGAGGGGCGTCCGGTTCTCAATACTCCAGAATCTTCTTCGTGTACTCACGGATTAATTTTGTAGATTCCTTGAACCTTGCCAGTTCTCCCGGGGTCATATGGATTTCCAGAACATCGCTGGCACCCGTTCGGTTAAGAATCGTCGGAACACCCGCATATACATCCTTTTCACCATACTCACCATCAAGATAGGTTGACACCGGTATAATTTTGTTCTCATCATTTAGTATCGCCTTAATTATTCCCACGCAGGCGGTACTTACACCATAATAGGTAGTGCCCTTTCGTTCAAGGATTTCCCAACCTTCACGGGTAGTTTTATAAACCAGTTCATCCAGATCAACTTCCCCCACCAGATCTTTGTTATCTGCAATAACATCATAGAAAGGCTTTCCTGCAACGGTAACCGTAGACCACGGCACCATCTGGGAATCACCATGCTCCCCCATGGAATAAGCATGTACACTTCGCGGATCCACCTTGACGAGATCTGCAATAAAGTTCTTAAGTCTTGCTGAATCAATGGCCGTACCCGTACCGATAACCTGATTCTTAGGGAGTCCCGAAAGTTCCTTAATGTAATGTGCAATAATATCCACCGGATTTGAAATCACAAGAAAAATTCCGTCAAATCCGCTTGCCATAATGGGCTCCACAATGGATTTACAGATCTTCGCACTGGCCTCTAAGGTATCCAGTCTTGTCTGTCCGGCCTTTGGTGGTGCACCTGCGGTAATAACAATCACATCGGCATCCCCGCAATCTGCGTAACCACCGTTAATTACCTTTACATTACGATTCAGATACTCAATACTATCCTGAAGGTCCATCTTCTCACCCAGGGCACGTTCATTATTGATATCAATCATCAATACCTCATCACAGACTCCCTGGGTCACCAGACTGAACGCAGTGGTGGATCCCACCAGACCACAACCAACAATAGCAACCTTTGTTTTTGGAATATTCATAATTACACCCTCCTACAATATAATTTGACCTTTTTGAATCGATTAAGATTACATAAAAGATAAGTTTGTGTATAATATTTCGAGGCACGTTTGCACTAGGAGCGAGCTCGTAGCGGTACATAAGGTGCCAAAATACGGCACCTAAGTACCGACGGCTCGCAATTGCCTCGAAATATTATACACAAACATTATCTTATGTAATTATAGGTTCGTTTCGAAAACGCCTGGAAATTATATGAAGAGAGGCAAAGTCACCCCTGCGGGGCGCCTTTGCCTCTCTCTTAATTACTTACAAACGATGTTAATAATTTTACCCGGAACATAGATTTCCTTCACAATATTGTCCGTAAGCTTATCTGCTACTGCTTCCTTACCGGCTTTGATTGCGGTATCCTTATCCACATCTGCAGGAAGAGATACAACAGCCTTGGTCTTACCATTTACCTGAACAGCCACTTCGATTTCATCATCAGCCAGATACTTCTCATCAACAGCAGGCCAATGTGCATCGAACACACTGGTCTCATGTCCCAGCACACTCCAGAGTTCTTCTGCCACGTGAGGTGCAAATGGAGCAAGCAATACAACCACGGTCTCTAAGGTTTCCTTATCAATTCCACCCTCACTACGGGCAAGATCAATAAGCTTGTTGTTATATTCCATGAAACCACTGATGGTTGTATTTAAGCTAAAGGATTCAAGACGTGAAGTAATATCCGCCACCATACGGTTACGAACCTTTAACATATTCTTCGATGCAGCCACATTCTTATCACAGTTTTCGTATACAAGATTCCAGAAACGTGTGATAAAACGGCGAACACCATCGATACCACGGTCATCCCACTCAGCATCAACTTCCGGTGGTCCAACGAAAAGTTCATACATACGAAGAGAGTCACAACCATAGTCATTAACCAGCATATCCGGTGATACCACGTTACCCATGGACTTACTCATCTTCATTGCCTTCGTACCATACTTTTCAATATCATCCGGCTTCTTACAGATCATACCCTGATTGAAAAGCTTGGTAAATGGCTCATCAAAATCAATTACTCCGATATCATTCAGGAACTTGGTGTAGAATCTTGAATATAATAAGTGAAGAACCGCATGTTCAACACCACCGATATACATATCAACCGGAAGAAGCTTATCTGCCTTCTCCCTGCTTACCAACTCCTCTGAATTCTTATTATCTACATATCTTAAGAAATACCAGGAAGAACCAGCCCACTGTGGCATGGTGTTGGTCTCTCTCTTTGCCGGCTTACCACAACATGGACATGTGGTGTTTACCCACTCTTCGATACCTGCAAGTGGTGACTCACCGGTACCTGTCGGCTCATACTTCTCAACTTCCGGTAAAAGAAGTGGTAACTGGTCTTCCGGAACCGGAACACAACCACAATCCGGACAGTGTACGATTGGAATCGGCTCACCCCAGTATCTCTGTCTTGAGAATACCCAGTCACGCAGCTTGTAATTCGTGGTCTTGCGACCGAATCCCATCTTCTCGATCATAGCAGGAGCTTCCTTCTTAAGAACTGCTGATTCCATTCCATTCCACTCACCGGAATTAATCATGGTGCCGGAAGCCTCGGTATAAGCTTCCTGCATATCCTTAATTTCTTCGCCATCCTTGGCAATAACCTGGATGATCGGAAGATTAAACTTCTTAGCAAATTCAAAGTCTCTATCATCGTGGGCAGGTACACACATGATTGCTCCGGTACCATAATCCGCAAGTACATAATCGGATAACCAGATCGGCACCTTGGCACCATTTAAAGGATTGATTGCATAACTTCCCGTAAACACACCGGTCTTTTCCTTATCCTGCATACGGTCAATATTCGAACGGGTTGAAGCTCTGTAGATGTAATCTTCAACATCCTTTCTTGTCTCATCGGTAGCAAGATCCTTAGCAAGCTTATGCTCCGGTGCAAGAACCATGAATGTTGCACCATGCAAAGTATCCGGACGAGTTGTATAAACAGTGATGGATTCATCCTTGCCATCAATCTTAAAATCTACTTCTGCACCGTAAGAACGGCCGATCCAGTCGGTCTGCATCTTCTTAACCTTTTCCGGCCAGTCCAGCTTATCAAGATCATCCAGAAGACGATCCGCATATGCTGTGATCTTAAGCATCCACTGCTTTAAATTCTTCTTGGTAACTTCGGAATGACATCTTTCACAACATCCATTCACAACCTCTTCATTTGCAAGACCGGTCTTGCAGGATGGACACCAGTTAATCGGCATCTCTTTCTCATAGGCAAGACCCTTCTTAAACATCTGAACAAAGATCCACTGTGTCCACTTATAGAACTCCGGATCCGTTGTATTTACTTCCATATCCCAGTCATATACTGCTGAGATTTCCTGAATCTGTCTCTTAATATTCGCTACGTTGCTTGCGGTTGAAATCTTTGGATGAACACCGGTCTTAATCGCATAGTTTTCAGCCGGAAGACCGAATGCATCCCATCCCATCGGATGAATGATGTAGTAACCATTTAACATCTTGTAACGGCTCCACACATCACTGATAACATAGCCTCTCCAATGTCCTACATGAAGTCCCGATCCTGATGGATATGGGAACATGTCCAGACAGTAGTACTTTGGCTTCTTGCCATCGTTAACATTAACCGGATTCTTCTTCCAGTTTTCACGCCACTTTTTCTCAATCTCTTTATGATTGTATACCTTAACTTCCATTTCTTTTCTCCTCGATTTATTAAGGCAACTCTGCCCAAAATATGCCACATTTCATTGTAACAGATTTGCCACAATTGTCAATCCAGGCATTTTATTTATAATATAAATGCATTAATCGCATCGTTCAGCTCATCCGCCTTCTCATTCAACTGATTTGCTGCGGTATGAAGATTATTAACCATATCTGCCTGTTTCTTAACCGATTCACTGATAACCGAAACCGACGAACTATTATGTTCGGATATGGTAGAAATATTATCAATGGCATCCATGGTACCCTCACGGAACTTTTCAATACCGGAAACCGAGGTTTCCAGTTTCTGTATTCCCGCAAGAAGATCTCCCATTTCCTGACTTATTTTCTCGAATACCGCGATGGTTTCATTTACGGTCTTAGACTGTTCCAATACATTGTTCTCCGCCTCCATCGCAACACGGACGGTATTATCGACATATTTGTTGATTTCTTCCATTACGCTTTCAATCTGTGTCGAAGCCTCCAGTGAACTTTCCGCCAGTTTGCTGACCGACTGGGCAACAACCGAAAATCCTTTGCCGGCTTCTCCTGCTCTTGCCGCTTCAATGGAAGCATTCAGCGCAAGAAGACCTGTTTCTTCCGCCACACCGTTAATGACCGCCACAAAGCGTTGTACTTCATTAAGACTTTCTTCCAGATTGCGAATATTGCTCACAACATTTTGTGTAATTGTATTGGTGTTATTGGACTGTTCCGAAAGTTCATCCATGATCTGCATGCTTCGGTTAACCGTTTCCTGGGTTTTTGCCGTCACACCGGTCATATCATTGATGGTATGGATTGCACTTCCAATGCTCTGGGACAGGGAGTCCATCATCTGAACACAATCCTGCACATTCTTGATCTGTGTATCAACACCCTCATACATTTTTCCAACAGCATCGGATATCTGTTCATTCGAATCCGTCAAAGTCTCGGAAGCAAACTTCAAATTTTCCGTTGAAAGAGATACATCATCCGAAGTTGAATTGACCTTTGCAATAAGATTTCTTGAATGCTGAATCATATCTGATACACCATTATGCAAAACCGTAAATTCTTCATCACTATTTTCTGTAACCGTAACCGCAAGATTTCCTTCTGCCACCTGTTCCACGGTCTTACTGATTGTCCGGATGGACTTCGTAATTCCATGAATAATAACCACTCCATTGATCGCAGAAACCAAAACCACAAGAAGCACAACCGCCATGGTTACCCCAAAAATCGAAGATGCACCGGAATAAACGGTTGACATGGGAATTGCCGCACAAATCGCAGAGCCATTTCGAAGACTCTTTGTCATGGCATACATATAATCTTCTCCATTGATACGGATATAATCCACAACCGTTTGCGCATCCTCGCTCATGGCTTTTTGGAAATCATCATTCACAAATGTAAAATCGGAGTTTTCCGTCCATACATCATCCGCCAGACTAATTTCTCTTCCGTCCGAGGTAACAAAGGCTGCATAGCTTCCCTCGCCAAGATTCAATGACTTCAATACATCCACAATCGTTTCAGCACTGTAATCAACAACAATGCACGCTCTTCGGGTAGTCATCGGACGAATATAGGAGCAGGCATAATCCTTCACTCCATAGCCGGATACTGCAGCAAATTTAGCATCAATGGTATCATGGGTACCCACCCAGGATCCATCCAGACTTTCAAAACATGCCGCTTCCTTTGCCGCACCAAGTTCACTGTAAAAACCGGAAATATCCACATCCAGTGTTGAAACAACCGGAAGATTCTCCTCCGGAATAATATAAATATTCTCGATCATTTCATTGCAGGACTGGCGGACCTGAAGATTCACCCTGGCATTTTCTGCAATAGACTGTTTCGTGTATTCATTATAGATTGCACCCGTTGCCCACTTCACCAGATCGGAATCAAAATACATCTGTTCCGATTCCGATTCCGCCATGGCAAATCCACAATCCAGATATTCCATCTTCGTCACCATGGCGGTAACCAATGAAGATTCATAATTATCCGTCATGGCCCCGGATGCCAGAGAAAAGGAAATCACACCAACACCGATGGTACAGATAACAGGAATAACAAATGCAAAAATCAATTTTTGCTTAATTCCTAATTTCTTTATTTTCTTGCTTGAATTATTATCCTTCATACCCTGCCCTCCATTTAATTCGCTCTGCGAACCATCTCAAGATAACTTGTCAGGTTTTGTTCAGCAGCATATGTATTCTGAATTTCAATCGCAACATTCTTGAAACTCTCAATGTCCATCTTCTCATACGGAGTGACAACCGCTCCGTCTCTGATACATTGTTCCTTGGAACCATCCATCATGGCATAGGTTACGGTTCTTTCCTGAAGTGTCGCTGCCAGTGCAGCTGTGTCCACCCATTTCTTCTGCTCCGCAGTAAGACTATCATAGTAATCCCCATTGACGATAAACAATCTTGTTGTATAGTCATGATGTGTTTCACAAATATATTTACCATTTTCCGTTGTGTGGTGTTCCTTTAACATTAAGTTGGTATAATCGTTTTCTGCAGAATCAACTTCATTATTCTTCAGGGCATCATATAAATCTCCCCATCCAACAGTGACCGGCTGTGCACCGATGGTTGTCCAGAACTGACCGACAACACTGGAGGTCTGTGTTCGAATGGTCATTTCTTCCACATCCTTTGCCGTGGTGATCGGCTTCTTGCCATAATAATCACGTACCCCTGCGGACCAGTATCCCATGATACGATATTTATTCTTCGTCTTCTCCAGAATAACCGCATTGATCGCGGAGCCAAATTCACCGTCCATTGCCGCTTCCCAATGGCTGAAATCATCAAAAAGATAAAGCAGGGACAACATATTAACTTCCGACACGCCCACTGCAGACATATGTCCCGGAGAGCAGACAATCATCTGTACCTCACCTGCATCCAGCTTGGAAACCAGTTCCGCCTCGTCTTCTGAAATTGTTCCATCGCTGCATTCTACCTGAATACTGCCTTTCGACAATTCTTCCAATACTTCCTTGAAGGTCTCAAGACCAAAATGATACGGATTATCCGCCGAGGTCTGGTTGGAAGCCACCACCATTTTAATGGTTTCCACATTCCCTTCGGAATTCGTCTTTCCCACTGCTTCACTCATGGAACCAAAGGTCTTTCTCTGACCTGTCGAACCACAGGCACAGAGCGACACCATCATTACACCGCATAAAAATACTGAAATTACTTTTCTCTGTTTCATCGGATCACCCTTTCACTCAATTTTTCACGCACATTTTATTGTTAAAAGTGTAACATATTTTCTGAATATTTTCAATATTTATACGGATTTTTTGTCATATTTTGTCAATTTTTCATTATTTTTTTCTTTTTCACCCAGACGGATCTGCTCCAGATGTTCTGCCAGATCCTCATCTGCATATCCAAAGAGATAATTTCCTTGTTTTCCTTCCTCTTTGCGCCTTTCCAGAATCACGTCACCAATCTGTTTTCTACAGATTTCCACATCCTCCCAAAACTCCCGGGAGGACATCAGACGGCATCCGGCTCCCCGGATGATAACCTGTTCCAAACCATCCGAAGTCACCACAGTGGTATTATAGTCATGGCTGATTTCATGAGCAGTCCTCTCAATATAGCGATCTGCCGTTTCCGCTTCTCTGGTAAATACTACATCAATATTATGATAGCGGAAAATCTCCCCGGGATTTCCCTTGACACGATATGCATCAAACACCAGAATCACGTGTTTGTTGCGAAATCCCTGATAATTGGAAAGCACATCCATCAGAACATTGCGGGCCGACTCAAGGTTTGCCTGCATCAGCTCCTCCAACTCCTTATTGGCATGAATGACATTATAGCCATCCACCAGAAGGTACTCTTTCCGGACAACCGGATTGATTGTCCTTTTCTCCTTTACCGGAGCCGTTCCATATACAACCGCATCCTGTTGCTTTCCCCGCTTACTCTCACCATAGGTTCTTCGAAAAATATCCTGCAATTCCTTATCATCACTGTAGGATATTTCACGGTATCGATGATGAATATCTGCTGTTTTGGGCCTTACAACCCCGACAGGATCCTGTAAAGCTTTGTTATCCGCTGCTTTATTGTTTCTCCATCCGCCATTTTCAAGATGCATGTAACTTTCCACATCCGTCCAGTCCACCACAAATCCTGCCCCATGCGCACAGAACACGGAAGAAACCGGATTACGCACATCTGCCGTAGGTTCATAGCCGATACATGCCACAACTTCCTCCGTATTGTGACATGGGCGATATCCAAAGAACTCAAAACTTATGCTGCCCCGCCCCTTCGTGTATGCAATCAGATCTTTCTGGTATCCGTTCATCAGCGAAACCGGTGCAATTCCTGTAATCTCTGAAACTTCCTCTTTCACGAAAGGTGCCTCAAACCTGGCCTTCATTCGGTCAAGATCGGATAACGCACGTCCAAGATTCTCGGTTGGCACCTCAATATGAAATTCGTAATAAGGCTCCAAAAGCTCGCTTTCCGCCTTCATCAGCCCATGACGAACCGCACGGTAAGTGGCTTTGCGAAAATCTCCTCCCTCGGTATGTTTTAAATGGGCTTTGCCGTTGATTAACGTAATCTTCATGTCCGTAATCGGTGAGCCTGTCAATACACCGCGATGCTCTTTCTCGGCAAGATGGGTCAGAATCAGTCGCTGCCAGTTAAGACTCAGTACATCCTCGCTGACGTCTGTCTCAAAACAAAGTCCGCTTCCCGGCTCTCCCGGTTCCAAAAGCAGATGAACTTCCGCATAATGCCGCAGGGGTTCAAAATGTCCGACTCCCTCCACCACATTCCGGATGGTCTCCCGGTAAGAAATCTTGCCCTCACCAAAGGTAACATTCACCCCAAAACGCTGTTTCACAATATCCCGGAGAATTTCCGTCTGTACCTCGCCCATTAATTTGACTTCAATCCCCCGATTTTTCTCATTCCACAAGACATGTAAGGCAGGATCTTCCTCACCTAATACACAAATTTGCGGATACATCTTCTTCGCATCCACATCTCCGGGAAAAATCATCTGATACTTCATCACCGGCTGCAGCACCGGATTGGGAGAGTTTTTCTCGTTTCCAAGTCCCTGTCCGGGAAATGTCTTTGTCAGTCCCATAACGGCACAAACCATTCCCTTTTCTGCCTCTCCCACAGTCTCATACTTTTCACCCTGATAGACGCGAATCTGTGTAACTTTCTCCTCCCAGAGCCCGCTATCATCCGCCTGGGCTACGCCGGAGGACTTATCTGTTTCTTCCTCTTCCGATTCCTCTTCCCTGTCAGAAACCACCGGATCCCTATTTTCACACATTCCCCTCACCGGCATGCGTACCGTTAATTTTCCACCGGTGATCTTTAGATGAGTCAATCGGTTTCCCTGGGCATCCCGGGTAATCTTATAGACCTTTGCGCCAAACTCTTCCTCTGCGGGATCTTGATCCATCGTCAGATAATCCAATCCCTCCAGCAATTCCTTTACCCCACAAAGCTTAAGGGCGGAACCAAAAAAGCATGGAAACAAAAGACGCTTAACCACTAATTGTTCCACATCCTCCAAGCTGATGGAACCTTCCTCAAGGTATCGTTCCATCAACTCTTCATCGCAAACAGCTATATTTTCACAAGTTTCTTCATCCAAAAGAAAATTTTTATTCTTAATAGGAATCACACCGGAACCAAGCTGATTTTGAAGTTCCTTCAATAATTTCTCTTCATCCGTTCCCGGCTGATCCATCTTATTCACAAAGATGATGGTTGGAATCTTATACTGCGAAAGGAGTTTCCACAAAGTTCTTGTGTGTCCCTGCACACCATCCACACCACTGACCACAAGAATACAATAATCCAGCACCTGCAAAGTGCGTTCCGTTTCCGCCGCAAAATCCACATGTCCCGGGGTATCTAAGAGTGTCACCCGGGTATCACCGCAGACGAACCCCGCCTGCTTTGCAAAAATCGTAATTCCTCTCTCCCGCTCCGATTCAAAATTGTCCAACAGCGTATTCTTTTTATCCACACGGCCAAGACTTCGAATTTCTCCGCTTTCATAAAGCATCGCCTCCGAAAGTGTCGTCTTACCGGCATCCACATGAGCCAATATGCCCAAAACAATTCTTTTCATAAATAATAACCTCAAATATTCCTACAATAAATTCACCAAAACTTTAGACCATTATATCAAATGCACTCCCGAAATACCATTCCATTATTCCTTTGACACATTGCCACCATCATAGTACAATAAACGAAGAATTTGAAGTTTTGGAGGCAAATATTATGTCAACTTTAAATATAGGTTTTGTGGGACTTGGCCTCATCGGCGGTTCCATTTTAAAATCCATCAAGGCAAAACATCCCGACTATCACACTACTGCATTCAGCCGCAGTCAGGCGCCGCTTCTTCTGGCAAAGGAAGAAGGAATGCTGGATGAGATTGTCACCACGATTGATGAACGGTTTGGTACTTTTGATTACATATTCCTATGTACCCCGGTAGAGTACATCGCCATGTATCTTGAGAAAATCAAGCCATTTATCAAGGAGTCCTGTGTTATCACCGATGTAGGAAGTGTCAAGGGATACATCCATGAGGCCGTGGAACGTCTGGGCATGGAAGCCAACTTTATCGGCGGACACCCTATGGCAGGGTCCGAGAAAACCGGTTACGCCAATGCCGATGTACTTCTCCTTGAGAACGCATTTTACGCCATTACCCCTACCGGACAAACCCGGCAGGAAGCTCTTGACTCCTATGTTCATATGGTTCAGGAAATGGGAGCGGTTCCGGTTGTCTTAGATTACAATAAACACGACTTTAGTGTAGCCGGAATCAGCCATGTTCCCCATATCATTGCATCCACACTGGTGAATCTGGTACAGGACAATGACAGCAGCGACCAGATTATGAAAATGATGGCCGCCGGAGGATTTAAGGACATTACCCGTATCGCCTCCTCCTCCCCGGAAATGTGGGAGCAGATTTGTGCCACCAACGCAGCCTCCATCAGTGATTTATTACAGAAATATATTGATTCATTAATTGAAGTAAAAAAAGCAGTGGACGGACATGACAAAGATTATGTTCACAATATGTTTGACCGTTCCAGAGAATATCGCAACTCCATCACCGATCGCAAGAAAGGCGCCAAGGGGCCGATTCAGCCAATCTACAGCTTCTACTGTGATCTGGTGGATGAGGAAGGATCCCTCGCAACCGTTGTCAGCATTCTTGCCATCAAGCATATCAGCATTAAAAATATCGGCATCGTGCATTACCGTGAATTCACCCGTGGCGCACTATTGATTGAGTTCTATCAGGAAGATGCCATGACTGCTGCCATAAGAACGCTGCAGGAACGGGGTTACACCATTTATACGGATGCGAATTAAATCAGAATAATGATTGTGTCATCCAAATCCAAAAATATTTGCTTATAATCTAAAAAACTCTATTCTTATGAAATCTAAAATCATAAAAATAGAGTTTTTTTATTTTGATTTTTTAGATTAGCGTCATTTACCCATTTTCTATGGTATGTTACAATGATATCAATAAATGATACCCTGAATAATCCAACACTTAAGATAGGAGGGAGATTCCATGCCACTACCGTTAAAACCCGGATACAATTTTAATTTTGAACGTATTGTCCGTCCACCTCACTATGAGATGCCCACTGCGGATGCCTATACGGATTTCTATGGCATTTCCTACATGATCAGTGGCGAACGCCTCATTTATTCCCCGGATTTCACCACCATTGTCAAAGCCGGGGAGCTGGTATTCATCCCCAAAAACATCTACCGTCGCACCACTTACATTTCCAACGAGCCCTACGAGCGTATTCTGTTGAAATTCACCGATGGGATGATTACAGATCTTCTGAACACCATCGGTGTGGAAAGTTTTAATGAGCTCTGTCAGGAACACGTTCTTCGTTTTGAAAAAAAAGCTCAGGATAAAATCCTCTCCATTCTGGAGGAAATGGAGCAGGAATGGAATTCCTATAACCGGTATTCCGAACTTCTCCTCAAAGGACTTCTGAACAAGCTGATTATCACATGTCTGAGGGAGCATACCATCCACGGAATCAATATCCTTAGTTTAGAAAAGAAGCACGACTGCCTGGCCAATTCCATTAAGTATATCAAGGCGCATCTTCGTGACAATCCTACCCTTGAGGAGACCGCGCGGAACAATAATATTTCCGCCTCCTATCTGTCGAAGATATTTGTTTCCTATCTGAACACACCATTTTCTGCCTTTGTGTTAAATGAGAAAATTTCCCATGCCCAGAAACTTCTTGTCAATACGAAGTTAAGCATGTCCGAAGTTGCTGCCGAATCCGGTTTTTCCAGCAATTCTTATTTCAGCGACTGTTTTAAACGATCTGTGGGAATCTCTCCTCTTCAGTTTCGCAAAAACAACGCCTCCCTTTAACCGGAATTTCAAACTTTAATTTTCATATAGTTACGCAAACAAAAAGAACACCCATCCATTTCGGATATTCAACAATGGATGAGTGTTCTCTTATTTTCTTTCTTCTATTTCTTTTATTCCTTAATTCTTCGTTATCAAAATTCCTACTTCATTAAACTCTGAATCCAGGAAAGCAAGTTATACTGACTGAACATTGCAACAGCTACCAGAGAAACGGTAGACATGATCTTGATTAAGATATCAAGAGATGGTCCAACGGTATCCTTTAACGGATCACCAACCGTATCACCGACAACGGCTGCATCATGTGCAGGTGAACCCTTCTTCTGACCTTCGATGGCACCGGACTCGATATACTTCTTACCGTTATCCCATGCTCCACCGGCATTACCTGTGAAGATAGCAAGCATGATTGCTGAAAGAGTTGCACCGATCAAAAGACCGCCTACGAACAAAGGTCCAAATAAGAAACCTGCCACTAATGGGAAGATGATGGAAAGGATCGCAGGAACTCTCATTTCCTTCAAAGCACCCTGGGAAGAAATTTCAATACAGGTCTTGTAATCCGGCTTAGCCTTTCCCTCCAGAATACCCGGAATTTCATTAAACTGTCTACGAACTTCCTCAACCATCTTACGTGCTGCCTT
>JBJEJH010000048.1:0-24722 GCA_051877855.1 Lachnospiraceae bacterium
GTCTGATTTTGTCTTGCTTGGTCAAAGAATAACACATCTGTCGGGAAAAGGCAAGGAAAAACTGCCGTTTTCTCACTGCGTATGGATTTTCTAAAAAAATAGGAGCACATTGCTGTGCCCCTCACATAGTCTTTTGTATCACGTCTATCCTGCATGATTATTTCTTCGTCTTTTTAACATCGTCCTCATTTTCACTATTATTGATCTGTTCCCAAGGAGTGGTGGAGCTTGCAATTGCGAACTTTTCTAACACCTCTTTTAACCCTTCCGAAGTACCGTGATCCAATGCATGAACATCTACTTTATACTTTGGCTCATTATCCGTAGATTTTGTATTCCTTTCACGTTGGACAATCGAACCCTTTATTTTCACGTCTGCACTAAATGGGCCCCATCCAACCTTAGTCCCTCCATCTGATGTTTCCTCTTTATCGCCCGATTTTTCTGAACATTCTATTGATTTTACATCCATATCAAATGTAATATCCCTGTCGTCCATTTTAAAGGCTGGTATATCTACTATAGAAAGCACAGGTATCTCCAAGTGAACCGTCTGGCTTCCTATATTTTCTCCATTTTCTCCAAGCATTCCTCTTTGAAAAGAAAATGTAGTTGTTCGAACTTTGTTATTTTCATCCGGGATTTCTTCAAAACCAGCTTTCTCAAGAAATTCTGCTGTAGATGCCGCAAGCATCGACTGTGCCTTGCATGCCGCAGTAAGCGGACCCTCAATCAAATTATGCATATCCAATCCCTTGAACAGTTCTTCTTTTAAATCAGACATAAGATACCCCCTTTTCTTCACTTTCATTGATTCTCTCATTGATATGTTCTAATCACAGCCACATTTTCAGATAACGTAACTTATTTTACATACTTCTCCCTAATTCGCTCGTATTTCTCTTTATCTGTATCATAATCTGTATTCTTGTACTGTTTAACTATATTCTTGATTCTTCCCCATTTTAACGCGGTTGAAATATTCTGAACAATATAAATTAAGGTATCTTCTACATTCATCACCTTAATATGATGTTTCCTACTATTCAAACGATTTTCCACAAAATTCCTTGCACCACCATCATTAGACATGAATAAGTCATATCCCATTAATCGCGCCATAGAAACCGAATGAATTTCTCCCAGATTCTCCTTTTCATGATGATATTTCCTGATATTATGCTTAACATCCAACGCTTTTCCATTCATTGTTACATAGGCAAATCGAACCAAACGCTCATATTCTTTCTCCCTCTCAGGTGTATCAAGGAAATCATTATAATACAATATTTCAATATGTCCCTCATCCACCAACTTTTTAACAAACGATTCCTTGTGTAGCTCCTCCTCGTAGACAAATTGGTGCATCACAGGAGTCACATCTAATTCCTTAATGATTTCAAGAAAGACATCCCTTTCAGTACATTGCAAGGTTATAAATTTAAAATAGTCTGTATCTACAACAACCCTTCTCATTCGCTCTTCTCCATCAAACTATTTAATAGCTATTACAGATTCGATATCCTGCATTGCAGGTTCTGTTTTAATATCAAATTCTTTACGAATTTCTTCAATCTTATTTTTTGTAAATAATCCCCGTTCTTCAATCTCGATAAGATTCTGCTGTAGATTTGCAATACCCTTGTTATTTGTTTTGATCCCGAGTCTGGTATACTGTCCTGCTGCAATAATATCCGATACATATTGGGATCCCTTGTAAGACAGCAACTTTTGTTTACTTTCCTCAGAGAATATTTCCACCTCATTAAGTCGAATCACCGTTGCCTTATATGGCGTAAAGAAACAGTCCATAAGATATACCACAACTTTCATTGCATCTCGGGTCTTGATGAGATGATCTTCGCATTGTAGCTCTTGTAATTTCTTCTCTGCCAATTTCCAGAATTCCTCCTGTGGCATCAATAACTCTGCTGCGAAACGATCAATCGCCTCTTCACTATCAAACTCCTCGCCCGGGAGTTTTGCCTTCAATCGGCTATCCACTTTCCAGATATGCCCTAATTCATGTGCCACCGAGAATGCCTGTCTTTCTCGGGTATTCGCTGTATTGATGAAAACTAATTGTTCCTTCTCTCCCTTAATTGTACGTTCAACATGACATCCATCACAGCCGTCTTCCACCGCCTCTGACTCGATCGGATAATAAACCACGGTACAATGTGGCATTCCCTGAAGTATGTTAAATACTTCATCACGCACGATATCCACTGTTATACCATTTTCTTTCTTTAGTTCTTGAATTAGATTTCGAATCTCCGCTATAACCTTTTTACTTAACGCCATAATAACTCCTAAAAAAGCCTGAGAAACCTATGTTCCTCAGGCATAATATTTACAATGCTTCTCTAATATCACACACCATGTCAAATAAATCAAAAATCTTATCTTGATTCTCGTCTTCTTTAAAGGTGTGATTGTAATGTACACACCCTGCCAGCTGGTATTCTTTATCACTCTTTCTTGTCAGCAATTCATCAACCGTTACACAGAAATAATCTGCTATATCCTTTATATCATCCATATCGGAATATAATCTGCCTTCGCATAACTTCTCTACATCTGCATATGAATATCCAAGTCTTTCTGCAAAATCATCGACTTTGTTCGCAGTATTCTTCAACAATACCTTTACGTTACTGCCCAGAATTCTTGCTTCTCTCATATTAACCTCCAATCAAATAACCGTTAGAAACGCCTACTTATTATATCACACTGTTTATTCTGTTTCAAGTGAATGATTTTATGCAACAGCAATAGGAAATATGAGACTCGGCAATCCGGCAGATTCACCTAATGCTATGGCAACTCACCCCTGCTCTCCAAGAATTTGCTTAACCTTTTCCTCTGTAATGTTAAGTTTCCCCGCGATTTCACCAATACTCCTGCCTTGTCGGTAGTATTGGAATACATCCAGTTTCGTTTTAATATCGGTTAATTCCTCCATGAGTGTCTTTTGGGTTTCCTCGAATGTCTTTCGATCCTCCTCGAATGCTCTTCGGTCTTCCTCGAATGCTCTTCGGTCTTCCTCGAATGTCTTTCGATCTTCCTCGAATGTCTTTCGGTCTTCCTCGAATGTCTTTCGGTCTTCCTCAAGCACCTTTCGATTTTCCTCCAGTACCCTTCGATTTTCCTCGAATGTCTTTCGGTCTTCCTCAAGCACCCTTCGATCCTCCTCCAGTACCTTTCGTTCTTCTGCGTTCTTCTTTTGCCCTGCCTGCACATCCCAGGCTTCCATATTTTCAAATAAATATCCCATCTGTCGGTTTACCACCTTTCTGACGCATTCTTCTTTCTCTTCATTCGCTACATTCATTCGTTCACATAACGAACGCATAACCGAAGCAATAATATCAATAATTTCTTTCGGAGATTCTTTGATAATGTCATCTAATTGTTTCGCCGGAATTTTTAGAAATTCTCTGAGATCTTCTTCTGTCTGTATCCTGTTGAAAAGCATTATCAACGACATTTCATCTTTTTTCTCTAATAATTCGTCATTCGTATAGTCATGGTTTCGCACCACTATGTATTCATAATTGGGTATGTATTTTTCAAAAACATCGTTTAATACGATACGATCTTTCAGATGTCGATCTGCAGTCCACGGGTCTTTTCCCTCATAATATACAATTGGCAATATAGGTGGATATTTAAAACTCTTATTGTCCGTAATTCCTACCCTTTCCCAATCTCTTCTCAGCTTTTTCTCATACTCAGCCCATATACAGGTCATATATTTGAGAAGTTGTATAGACACATTATAGTCCACCCGACTTTTATGGTCAATTAAGGAGATGACATAGACATCCATCTCTTCACCCTCCGGCCGGATACGCACCCGCTTGACAGTATCGGCATCGTATTCCACACCAAAATATGATATAAATCGTTCGCTTACATCCTCAATATCTCTGTCGGTAATATCCTCAAATCCCTGGACATTTACATAATCCCTTAAGAATTGTGCGCATAACTTAGAATTACCTAAGACTGTTTTGGCTTTCACATCATGAATGTGCTGATTCGGCTTCATCGTTAATTGTTCTTGTTGTTCTCTCATATTCATTCTCCTCTCTCCACGGACTGACAAGTCCTTAAATGGCACTATTTGACAGGAACAATGAACGTAAGATCTGAGATCACATCAGCCAGTCATGGTTTCTGCCAACATATTTTAATAAATTTACGTGAATTGTTGGCGAACCGCCAAGACTTTGATCTGCATAGAAAGCAGATGATATCCACTAAAAATCCGCAGGAACTTACTGAATCAGCGTCGATTATGAATGAATCGAGATGTACCGATTAGTTCCTACGGATTAATGATACGATACAATTAGTTATTTGTCAATCTCTTGTTGACCTGAAGTTTTACGGGAATCTGTGATTCTATTCCGACGGTGTAATCCTTTGAATTACATCTCCAACATAACCATCCCAGTCCTTCTTAAATGCTTCATAGGCTGCTTTCAGGATTTCCTGCTCCGTACGTTTGCGGTCTAGTCCCGGATCAGCTTTGGTATCCACCGTATAATCATAATTACGATAATAGTAGGCAATGAGAATCATTCCTTTAAGGACTGCAAGGGGTAGATCCAGTGCCACAAATACTTCCCAAAAATCATAAGATAGTCCCGGATTTCCTAAAAGTTGCGGATCATCATTGGCTATGACGCACAAGATTCCGCGCTTTAACAGTTCCAATAATGAATGATTTCGAATGTCTTTATGATAACGTAATATTTGATTACTGATGGGACAGATTTCTAAGACCGGTTCCACAAGTCCTGCTTTCTGATTAGCAATCTGATCCAGTAATGCCGGATTCTTAACCAGTGATATCCCGTGCCCAATTCGGTGACGGCAAATGGCCGCAGCGGCTACCATATTATTATTCTCCGGCCAATCACTTTCTCCGTCATGAAGAAAGAAATTGATTCTCTCTACTCTTGGCAATCCTTCCGGTTCCCCATATCCACTTCCTACCTGCCGATATATAATTTCCTGCGCATAGGCATCCGTTGTTTCCCCGCGATCCTCCTCACTGACAAAGTCGAATCCAATCAGAAAGTCCCGGTATCCACTGGAACTTTCATCACTATTGTATTTTTCCATAAGACGGATGGCTGCATCCACCTTCTTGGAAAGTTTCAAAAGATCCTCACCCCGAGGTTTTAGATCACGTCTCGCATTCAGTATGACCTTGACACTGATTCCCTCAACAGCCTCCATGGCTTCATGCATGGTTTTGAGAAATTCATCATCCGGCGCATCCGGATTCACCTCCGATAACATTTCATAGAAGTAAATAGCTCTCTCTGAGCTGAATTCGGAATGACGAACCATTTCATGTACTAATCTTTTGTTAAATGTTTCGAATCCGCTGCGAACTTCCACATATGGTATCTTATCTTCAAGGCACTCTTTAAAAAAGTGTATATGATATTCTTTATAGAATTCTTTATTGCAAAAAAGACCACTTGTACGAAGAAATATCTGATTGAAGAAATCCCATGCATAAGGAATCTCCTCTGCATACTCTCCGTTAAATGCAAATAATTCCCTTACTTTATCCATTCCCTCCGTGGTAAGGATATACTCTGTAAATGAGCTGCAGAACTCTTTCAGTTCCCCCAGTTGTTCCCCGTACAGCAGCATACCAAGAATATATGGGGCTGGCAGCCCCTCATCCTTCGAAATAATGTAGATATGATTGTTATCATCACTTTTATGTCCCTGATTCCAATCAGAAATTAAGCGAATCAATCCATTCAGGGAAAGTCCTGCACAACTATGTACATGTAACAAGCCTCCTTTGGGCATTGGTGCAAACACCTTGGTATACAGATTACTCTCTTTTATTCGCTTCTTCTGTGAATAAAATGGCTCTGCAGGCGGAAATGCCTTATGTTCCCCATCCTTCTTCATGAAATCCTTAACGTATTTGCTTCGTTCATTTTTCATATAATCTTCCAATGACTTCTCATCCGACGTCAAATCACGAATTCCGACGACACCTGCGCTCTCAAACTTCTTATAAAATTTTTCAAATTCTTCTGTTTTATAGGAATCTCTGAAAGTTTTGTAAGAAGTCCTATCATCCTGGCGTATATTGTTCATATTATTCAACCTTCTTTCTTATAGATGCCGGGAGGAGCGCATTACTGCGCCCCTCCGCATACACTCCCCCATATACACATCCTGTGTAATTAATTCACCGGAATGAACATACCCTTTGTGTCATCATAAGCAATTGTCTTACTTACTTCCGTGCCTGTGTATGTTACGTCAATCGAATTACTGAATTCCCTTGTAATAACCATTCCATTGTTAACATTAACCGCAAGAAATACACGAACTCTCTCGATTGGCGAGAAGCTTGCTGTGTGATTGAAAGGAAGGGTGACGGCATTGATCGGTCTTCCTTCTTCCTGGGTCCCATTCACATCGACTTTCTGCGCAAGACCGAAAGTAAGCACATCATACTGATCCATCTGATTGGATACGCCATATTCGTTCTTTCCCACGCCGCCTGATGTTCTGGCATTGTCAAATGTGCCTGCTTTAAAGTCATACACTAATTCTGCAATAGCATCCACATCGGATAACTTCTCGATGGTAGCCCCATTCATAGCTTCTTCTCTTGAGGCGTATAACATATACTCCTCGGACCACTTAATCGTGTTATTCATAAATGGTAAGGTGGATACCCAGCATACACTGGATCCCTTGCTTCCCGATACTTCCTTGGTGACGATCAGTCTCTCACCTGCTGCATAAATTGCCTTTAATGCTTCCTCTGAAAACTTAATACTTAATTCATAATTACTCATAATAATTTCTCCTTCTTAATATTATATTTTTGAATTGTGGGACAAATTGATTGTCCATTGCTGTTTGCCATAATATCCCTATTGCCTTCCATAAAATAACAAAGGCGGATGTAAAGAATAATAAAACTCTTCACTTCCGCCTTTAGGTGTCTTACAGACCCATTGCTGGATAGCATAACTATGAATATTATAAAACCATATCGATATGTTAATTGAAATTTCAATATTATATTAGCAAACATATGTTCGGATGTCAAGTATTTTTAATGTAAAAGATTTATTTATCGATAAATTGAACAACAGCTTTTATTCTATTTCACTTCAACCTCTGTTCCTTTGTTAAAATGTACCCGGACAATATTTCTGCAATTAGGACACTTCAGCTCAATAAAGAAGCTAATATTCATCGTTTCCTGTGTGGCTCCAAAGTCAAAAATTCGCTTCTTGCATAAAGGACAGTAATTCTTCTCACTTATCATGATCATCACCTCTTTAGTTCATCATAACTTATATCACTATAAAAATAGTTCTACCGACATCCTATATAAAAAATACCAAACATACGTTCGATTGTCAAGGGATTTATTTTTTTATCACTCTTCCCATGTTATAATCTCTTTATCTTCTACGCACCGCAATCCAATCCATCACGATCTTCGCCAGAATTACTCCTACGATAACACCGAAGCTGTCAAGCAGGACGTCGGTCACTTGTCCGCTTCGTCCCGGCACAAACAGTTGATGAAACTCATCACTGCAGGCATAACATATTCCTATAGCGGTTGATGCGAGTATCTGCTTACGGCGGGAATTTCTATTCGGTGCTGTATTTAACTCGACCGAATTCATTTCGACCGATTTGACCTTTCCGGTATCCACCAGCGCACCCACCAACAGTACTCCAAGTAATGCATATTCCATCCAATGTGCACATTTACGTACACCATATTCGATTCGCTCCGCAAATTCTAACTGCTGCCCCATATTCCATCCATCAAATCCCGGCACAATCAGATTTCCCACCATCATTCCAACCGAATTGCTAACCATTGTGGACTCCTCCGCCGTCTGTGCCGAGAAGGCGAAGATCACCATCATCCATAAAATTGTTACTATAATAAATACTTTTTTTCTCATAATCTCAAATTCTTTCCCTGTATGACTTTATAATTCCAATCCACTATAACCCGAATCCACAATCCATGTCAATTTCCCCTTAGTTTATGTTGTTAAAAACAACATTCCTATTCTTTCCTCATTATTTTAAAAAAATGCATCAATTTTTGTTGCACCGGAAACATTCTTCTGCTATATTCATTTTATAGTGATTTTATAGCAATCTCTATGCAATGCCATGTCTATTTTACAAATTATTTTTTGTTACTTTTAGCAACATTTATTTTACAAGGAGGATTTATATGAAGAAATTTTCATCCAAACGACTTTCTGACACCGTTACAACAAGAAGAAAGGCGTTACATATGACTCAGGAACAACTGGCTTCGTTATCCGGGATGAACCGTTCCATGCTTAGTCGTCTTGAGAAGGATTCCTATGTTCCTTCCATCGAGCAATTGGACCGGTTGACCGAAGTGCTTGGATTCGACGTGACCGACCTCTATGAGGATGATGGAAAGAGCCCGGCTATTACCCCCGAGGACGTAAACAAGAACACACCCCGGACTCCTTCCCATAAGAATTCAATTGCTTCCTGCAACATCGCCGTGGCCGGAACCGGATATGTAGGACTTTCTCTCGCGGTTCTTCTTGCTCAGCACAATCATGTCACCGCCGTGGACATTATCCCGGAGAAGGTGGAGAAGATCAATCATCGTATTTCACCCATTCAGGATGAATACATCGAAAAGTACCTGGCCGGGAAGCAGTTAGACCTTACTGCCACCACGGACGGTGATACTGCTTACAGGGATGCAGACTTTGTCATCATCGCCGCACCAACCAACTATGACAGCCAGAAGAACTTCTTCGACACCTCTGCGGTGGAAGCTGTCATTGAGCAGGTTCTTTCTGTTAATTCGAAAGCGGTAATGGTTATCAAATCCACCATTCCTGTAGGATACACCGAATCGGTTCGAGGGAAATATAAATGTAAGAATATTATTTTTAGTCCGGAATTTTTGCGGGAGAGCAAAGCTCTTTATGATAACCTTTATCCATCACGCATTATTATAGGAACCGACCCCGAGAATAAGAAACTCGATGCTGCGGCCCACACATTTGCAGCTCTCCTTAAGCAGGGTGCCCTGAAGGACAATATCGAAACACTGTTTATGGGCTTTACGGAGGCTGAGGCGGTGAAACTTTTCGCCAATACCTATCTGGCGCTTCGTGTATCTTACTTTAATGAATTAGATACCTATGCCGAGACCAAGGGACTTAATACACAGTCCATCATTGATGGTGTATGCCTGGATCCGCGAATCGGTACTCATTATAATAATCCATCCTTTGGTTATGGAGGATATTGTCTTCCTAAGGATACTAAGCAGCTGCTGGCCAACTTCCGGGATGTTCCGGAGAACTTAATCGAGGCAATTGTTGAGAGTAATCGCACCCGCAAGGATTTTATCGCAGATCAGGTACTGAAAAAGGCCGGCTACTACAGTTATGCCACCGAAAACACCTATGATCAGTCCCATGAAAAATCCGTGACCATCGGTGTTTACCGCCTGACTATGAAGAGTAATTCCGATAATTTCCGTCAATCCTCCATTCAGGGTGTTATGAAACGTTGCAAGGCCAAGGGAGCAAACCTTGTGATCTATGAGCCAACACTTCCGGATGGTACGACTTTCTTTGGAAGTAAAGTGGTAAATGACCTTGATACCTTTAAGAAAATGAGCGACTGCATCATCGCCAACCGGTTTGATGATGTGCTCTTGGATGTACAGGAGAAAGTTTATACAAGAGATTTGTTTCGAAGAGACTAAATAAGAACAGCACAAGGTGCGACTTGAGATGACCTCCAAAAATTAGACTTTTGAAGAGGCACATCTATGCCCTCCTTGTGCTGTTTCATATTATATTTCTACATAGCTTTCGTACATGGTGTACATCTTATGGAGAGCAATGCCCACCTGATACTTTCCGGGCTTAATCTTCTCCTTAAGGAACACCGTCTCGAATCCTACCAGTGTGGTTCCCCGTCTTGTCGGCCCCTTGCGTCCCGGTCTTACAATATCATTGCGATACATAATTCCCGTAGGAATCTTATAGCTGTTCTCCCCATTTTTAAGTATGAGTTCGATCTTGTTGTGATCATTATTCTTCTTTCTGGCATCATAGGCCCATCCCGAAGCTCTCACTGTATCATTTCCGCACACCACGGACTCCAGGTTCGATACAAGAAGCATTCCATTATTGTCACACCGGATGTATCCCGGCATATCCTTATCCCCGAAATGCTCCGGCTTGGATGGCAGGATGGCATTGTTCATATCAAATGAAAAATCACCCTTGTCCTTGGTAAGATTCGGATTATAACATGGATCATACCCTCCGGCAAACTTTGGATGCATGGTATATAGCTTCGCCATCTCACGCTTTCTGCGCTCTTCCTTCTCGGCAGCTTTCGCATCAAGACCACGGCTGACGGATTCGTGATGAACCAGAGCCACATCATTGCGAAGAACATTGTGATAGCCCGCCTCCACCAATTTAAAGCAAAGAGCCACATCATTGTAGGCCACCGGAAGATCCTCATCGAATCCTCCCACTTCATAGAATTTTTTCTTTTCAACCATAAGGCATGCCCCCGTCACCACAGAGAAGTTATAATCCAGAAGATTACGTCCATAGTAATAATTCAGATTATCCATGCTGCCATAAAGGCAATGTCCCGGTCCGATCTGAAGATTCAGCACACCTGCATGTTGAAGGCGGATGGTATCAGGATAATATAATTTGCAGCCCACCGCACCGGTATAGGATACCTGTGCCTGTCCCGCCAGGATGGAAAGCCACTCCACCGTCTCACCCTGAAGATTCGGGTTCTTCTTAACCGCCTCGGTAATTTCGATATCATCATTTAAGAATAACAGCAATTCACCCTGTGCGTTGGCCGCCCCGATATTACACATCCGGGAGAAATTGAATTCCATCGGTTCATAGATATACCGGATACGAGTTCCCGAATCCTTCGACGACTGGGTTCTTTTTAGCGGATACTGCTGATTCAGCCCTGTAATCAGTGCCTCGATCTTCGCCTTATTCTCCTCATTACTTCCGTTATCCACCACCAGAATTTCGTAATTCTCATAGTCGGTCTTGTTACAGATACTGGTAAGTCCCTGGGTCAATACCGGCACATTATCCTTGGATGGAATAATAATCGAAACCAGAGGATTTCCCTGTGGAATATATGTCACACGCAATTGTGCAATATCCGGAATCAATGTAAGTTTCCCCACCAGGCCGCGACGCTCCAGCGCTTCTTCCTTGGCCCTGCGTGTCGAATCCATGACATAGGACTTCGCTGTCATGGAATTGGCTGTAGATTCCTGACGCATTCTCCAGTGATACAGAATCTTCGGCACATGTCCGATACGGGTGGTTTTTTCCATCAAACGAAGTACCAGATCATAATCCTGAGATCCCTCGAATCCCACCCGAAGGCCGCCAAGCTCATCCAGAAGGTTCTTGCGATATACGGACAAATGACAGGTATACATATAGGACATGAAAGTTTCCGGAGACCAATCCGGCTTAAAGAACGGATCCCTGCGAACCTTACCATCCTCACTGATCTTATCCTCATCGGTATAGATAAAGTCCAGACTTGGATCTTCATTTAACTTCTTAACAATTTCATATAATGCATTCGGTGCATAGAGGTCATCACAGTCACACAGCGCCACAAACTCACCCTTGGCTGCGTTGATTCCATCATTGGTGCAGCGGGAAATATGACCATTTTCGCTGCGATAAATCACCGTAATGTCTGCTGCCGCTACCTCGGGACGTTTCTCTGTAGCCATCCGATTCTTATCATATTCCGCAAGTACGGTTCGCACCGACTCCTGCGTGGAAGCATCATCCACCAATATGATTTCAAAATTGCGGTAGGTCTGGCAAAGTACCGAATCGATACACTCCCGCAACATATTATCCGCAACGTTATACACCGGAATCACCACGGAGATCAAGGGATTATATTCCAGGGGTTCCGCCGCCATAATATTTCTCTCATTTCCTGCGATCCATTTTTTATAAATATCACGGACATGACGTCTTAATTTTAATTTGTACAACACCACATCCATTCCCTCATTGCGAAGGACCCGCAGTGCTTTTTTTGCTAGCATCAATGACATAGTTTGCTTCCTTTCTTGTTATCTCCCAAACTTTGCCAAGAAGTTTTTAATGGTTCTTCCCGGATGAGTGATCCGATTCTTCCAGCGATCGACAAACTCACTCTTTCTGTGCATCTTGATGTGACAGGTCACCAAGTCTCTGCGATGTGGCCCCATGGTATGATTGATCTCATTCAAATCCTTCATGATGGATTTAAACCACGGTTCATCATTCTGGAAGTTCTTACCGATATTGGTTACCCGCTTCCCGTAGTGACTCATGTACATATACTTGCGGTCTTTGCCGTGGACATACTGTTGATAGTTGTCTTCCATTCTGGCAAAGACAGCAGCCTGACTTTCGTCAATGCCAAATTCCTCAAGATACTCTGTAAGGCTGATACGATGAAGGAGATATCCCTGATTCTCGCTGTAATAGTAATATAATGTACGGTATTTCAGATAGTCCACCGGTATCGGGCAATCCCATACCCACTCGTAATCAATCCATTTTAATTGCTTCGTCTCTTCTTCCACCATGAAGTTGCTTAGGATCGAATCCACATTGGAGATTGTACAGCATTTCATGGTACCAAGGAGCCGCATTCCGTCCTCCCCGATGAAAGACGCCTTGCCGAATACCTCTTCAAATGTGTCCGTCACCGTGAAGTCTGTCAGGTTTCCTGCCTGAACACCGGTGCTGCAGGTATCTCCTGCCGCCCCATAGATCATCGCCATAACCTCATGCATACGGGCAAGGAAATGATCCCGGTTCCCCAAGGCTGCGTTCACTCTCCCAGCCAGGCTTTCGCCCTTGACATATGGGAATTCCACCCTTCCATCCCCACAGGAATGAATTGGAATCGGGCAAACATTACCCCCAAGGGACGCCAGCTTCTCATAATTCTTACGAAGATTATCTATATGTGCATAGGCTTCCTTGCGGAGAGCCTCCTTATATACCTTTCGGACTACTTCCGTGCCCCGGCATTCTTCAACGATCCGGGTACCGATCTGATATTGCGGCGCACGCATGCGGTTGTACTTGGCATAAATGACACGGGAGGATTTCTGCAGATCCTCACTCACTGCCGAATTTTCACTCGCCGCCGGATTTTCACTCACCACCAGAAAGGAATTGGCCATATCCGGAAACATTCCATCCTCCGCCAGTGCATCGAAGGCTAAACGCTCATCAAAGAGCTCATAGCGATCCCGATCGAAGGCGGTGCAGGCACTGCGCACGCTGCCAAAGGATGGCATCCGGGCATCGGAATAAATCTCACTTGGAAGCTTGTAATCCGGCATCGGATAATAGAAATCATTCTTCTCAAATCCGGCGCAGACAAGCATTTTCTCTAAGGTTTTCCGGGAGAAAGTGCGCACACGATCCACCGTCGCATAATTTTCAATACCATCAAATAACCGGCCGCTGTGGTCCTCGCTGGCACCTGAAAAGTACTTCAGACCATACTTATTCTCGATGGCGATAAAGAGCTTACCACCGGGTTTAAGAAAACTTCTGGCCCGCTTTAGCATATCCATAAATGGATTTTCACTGTTAATATAACAGATGGAATATTCAAATACCCCTATCAGGGTAACATAATCAAATTTCTCCGTAATCTTAATATCTTCGAAGTTTCCCAACATGATCTTAAGATTATTGTATTGTTCATTTCGTGTGGCATTGATCATTGAACGGCGCTTTGAAAGCTCGATGGCCACCACATGATCCACCTTGCGGCAAAACAGCCCTGTCAATGCGCCACAGCCGGAACCAATCTCCAGAAGGGAACCCTTCGGGTCAAAGTCATACCAGTCCAGAATATTCTCCCGCACATTGGATAAATGATACAGATGTGGCCAGGAATCGCCCGCAATCAACTGTTCTTCGATTGAAATCTCTTTGTTTCCTACCGCTTCCAGAAGCTCGTTTTCCACATCCCCATCACTGTAGAGATCCGTTCCGGAATAATAAGTTAAGTCAAATTTATCCTCAATCATGAAGGTTTCCTTTCTTGTTCTTATCGTAAAATATCAGGCCTCGTCCCGGGTGATACTCACCACAGAATCCATGTCGAATTCACCCACGGTGTTCTGCTCCGCCACGATGCTTAGGTTCGCCACATCATACATACGGTCATATACCGTAAATTCTCCATTTTCATAGCCCGTGCATCCAAAGGACATCAGATAATCCCCGCCCTGAAGCAGTGCCCGCTGTTTAAAGGAGATCACATAGGTCTCGCCCTTCTTCGCCAGTGGCAGCTCCACTTTCTCGAACATACTATTCGTTCCGGTAATCTCAGCACCCCGGGCATTTTTTACCGTATAGGCAAAGATTGGATATTCCACATCCTCTTCAAATTCCACCTTCATCCGGATTTCAAAGGCAGATTTTTTAAGAATCAGACTGGTGATCTGTCCATTCTCATCAAAGAATCCAAAGTCCACGATATGGGCTTTGCCACTTCCATAGAGTACATTCTCCTCATTAAGAGAAAGCTGATCCATCCAGCGATTGTTGTCCGACGCTACGCTTCCCTCTTTATCCGGTTTTGCACCCCTTTTCCCCGGGTTAGAAGCCTCCGCCTTGTCCTTCTCATTTTCATTGTCAGCATTCTCATCATACTGATTTACGAGAATTTTCTTGTAGATATCCACCATTTTCTTAGGATTACCTTCCTTAACCACCTTGCCGTGGTTAAGAACTACTACTTTATCACAGTACTTCACCACACTGCTCATATCGTGGGTTACCAGAAGAACCGTTGTCCCGTTGCGCTTAATTTCATCCATTTTCTTAAAGCACTTGGACTGAAAATAGATATCTCCCACGCTTAAGGCCTCATCCACGATCAGGATGTCCGGCTGCACATTGATTGCCATGGCAAATGCCAACCTTGCAAACATTCCGCTGGAATAGGTCTTCACCGGCTGATTAATATAATCACCGATTCCGGCAAATTCCACAATCTCCGGCACTTTCTCCTCCATCTGTTCCCTGGTGTAGCCCATCAGCGCCCCGTTGAAATAGATGTTCTCCATTCCGGTGTACTCGTTGTTAAATCCGGCACCAAGTTCCAGAAGTGCAGAGACCTTACCATTTACCTCGATGCTTCCCTTACTTGGACTTAAGACCCCGGTAATAATCTTAAGGATCGTGGACTTACCCGCACCATTGGTTCCAATCAGACCCACCGTCTGTCCTTTTTCCACCGTAAAGTTCACGTCAGACAGGGCATAGTACTCCCTGTAACACTTCTTTCGGCTAAGGTGCAGCGCGTCCTTTAAACGGTCCCCTCTGCCACGGTACAATTTATATATTTTAGATACATTTTCTACGTTAATTGCGTATTCGCTCATAATTCTCCTACCATCGAATTGTATCGATCTCATATCCTAAATGACATCCGCAAAATGTGGTTTTAACCGGTTAAAAATACTACTTCCAAGAATAAATATAATCAATGCTACGATCCAGAAATAAATGGTCATCGGCATATCTTCCCAGAACCATACATGATTAATCATGGCGTCCCTGTATCCCCGCACGATGTAATACATCGGGTTTAACCGGATGATCTTTGCAATCATCGGGTGATTTCCAAGCATCTGGGTATCCTGCCACATAATCGGCGTAATCCAGATAAATACCTGCAGGAATATCGTCACCACCTGGCTAAGATCCTTAAAGAATACCACGATGGCACTGGTGATGAATTCAATCCCCGCTGCCAGAATCCACAAAGCCACAAGGTAATAGGGTATCTGCAGCATATAAATCGTCGGCGCGTATCCCATACATGCAAAGATGACAAACATTAACAGGATAAAGAAGAAATGAATGATCGTGGCCGTAACAATCTTCACCACTGGAAGTATACTGATATTAAAAACAATCTTCTTTACCAGATAGGTGTACTCCACCAACACATTGGTTCCGCTGCTTAGGATCTCTGAAAAGAGAAACCAGGGAACCAGTCCGGCAATGAGCCACAGTACATAGGGATAGCCATTCACATCATTGCTTACACCACGCATGCCCACCGTAAACACGAACCAATATACACAGATGGTCACGATGGGACTGACAAATGCCCACAGGATGCCAAAATAGGAACCGGCGAATTTTTTCTTAAAATCATTTTTCGCAAGTTCCCTCACTAATCCCATATTGTCAAATATGTCCCGCAGCATAAGTATTGCTGCGGGAGTTTTTTCTTTTTTCTCGGCGCTAATTATCATGATCCAGTCTCCAAATTGCCCGGCTTTTACGTAAGCCTAATTCTTATAATCCTTGATTCCCGGCCACTTCTGATCTTTTTCGGATAAAATCAGCTTCATTCCCTCCGGAATCGGCCAGTCGATGCCGATTTCAGGATCACTCCAAAGAATTCCACCCTCATCATTCGGATGATAGAAGTCACTGCATTTATAACAAAATTCAGCAGTATCGGATAATACCACGAATCCATGGGCGAAATTCTTAGGGATAAAGAACTGTTTCTTATTCTGCGCAGAAAGAACTACGCCATACCACTGTCCATAGGTCTTAGAACCCTCACGAAGATCCACCGCCACGTCAAACACTTCTCCGCTTACCACACGAACCAGCTTGTCCTGTGGAAATTCTTTTTGAAAATGTAATCCTCGAAGGACACCCTTTACGGACATGGACTGGTTGTCCTGTACGAACTGTACATCGATTCCGGCCTCTGCAAAATCATTATAATTATATGTCTCCATAAAGTATCCACGCTCATCCCCAAATACGGTAGGCTCAATAACCTTCAAACCCTCGATGTCGCAGGTCGTTACCTTAATTTTACCCATCATTCTAATCCTCTTATCTGATATAATATAGCTTAACGATTCTTGTACATTGAATCATAATATTTCTGGTAATCACCACTGGTGGCATTCTGCATCCACTGTTCATTTTCAAAATACCACTGAATGGTCTTGCGGATGCCTTCCTTGAACATAGTCTCCGGATACCATCCAAGATCTTTCTTAATCTTATCGGGAGCAATGGCATAACGACGGTCATGTCCCTTACGGTCCGTTACATATGTGATTAATTCCTTGCTTACGTTGGCCTTTCTCGGATCACCCTCCGGAAGCATTTCCTGCAGAGTTTCTAAGATAATCGTAAGAATCTCGATGTTCTGCTTCTCATTGTGTCCACCGATGTTATATTTTTCAAAAAGCTTACCCTGCTCCTGTACCATATCAATGGCCTTAGCATGATCCTCTACATATAACCAGTCTCTTACATTCTTGCCGTCACCATACACCGGAAGTTTCTTTCCCTGCAATGCATTGTTGATCATCAGCGGAATGAATTTCTCCGGGAACTGGTACGGACCATAGTTATTACTGCAGTTCGTAATGTTTGCCGGAAACTTGTAAGTATCCATATAGGCCTTTACAAGAAAGTCTGATGATGCCTTACTTGCAGAGTATGGACTATGTGGATCATAGGGTGTTGTCTCATAGAAGAACGCATTGTCATCATCCGGGAGGGAACCATATACCTCATCCGTTGACACGTGTAAGAACTTCTTGTCCGGCTTATAGGTGCCATCCGGAAGCTCCCATGCTGCACGGGCACAGTTAAGCATTACGGCAGTACCCATCACATTGGTACGCACGAATACTTCCGGCTCCTCGATACTGCGGTCAACATGGCTCTCTGCTGCAAAATGTACCACCCGGTCAATATCATTTTCTTCAAAAATCCTGGATATTGCCTGTGCGTCACAGATATCCGCCTTGATAAAGGTGTAGTTATCACGATTTTCCACATCCTTAAGATTCTCCAGGTTACCTGCATAAGTCAGCACATCCACGTTGATGATACGAATATCGTTATCATACTTCTTAAACATATAGTGAATATAATTGGAACCGATAAATCCGGCACCACCGGTTACAAGATAAGTTCTCATTGATTCATCTCCTGATTATTAATTGATATTTTTCTATTCGAATTACATTTGTTTTATATACTCTTCCAATGCCGCTTTCCAGTCCGCCATCTGATAATCCGTGGTTAATCTTAACATATAGTTATCAAGCACGGAATATGCCGGTCTCTTGGCCGGTGTAGGGTACTGATCTGTGGTGATGTAGTTCACCTTGACATTCTCTCCTGCCATGGCAAAGATCTCTGTAGCAAAATCCGCCCAGGAACAGCTTCCCTCACAGGTTCCATGGAATACACCGAAGTTCTCTGTGGGCTCCAGCTTCTGAATCATACGGGCAAGTTCCAAGGCACTGGTTGGCGTACCATACTGGTCACAAACCACGCTTACTTCTCCACGTTCCCTGCCAAGCTTTAGCATGGTCTTAACGAAGTTATTGCCATCACCATAGAGCCATGCGGTTCGCACGATAAAATACCGATCGCCAAATTCTCTTACAAAATTCTCGCCGGCAAGCTTGGTCTTACCATAAGCACCACAAGGGTTGGTTGCGGCAAATTCATTGTATGGTTCCTGTGCTTTTCCATCAAATACATAATCCGTGGATACATGGACAAGCTTCGCTCCGATTTTCTTCGCTGCAATACTCAAGTTCCTTGGTCCGATAGCATTAATCTTATATGCATTATCCCAATCCGTCTCGCATTTATTCACATTGGTGTGAGCAGCACAATTGATGATCACGTCCGGCTTACTTTCCTCTGCCACACGAAGTACATCCTGGATATCCGTGATGTCAAGATTCGTCACGTCCGTGTTGATAAGTTCCACCTTATCTGCCGCTTCTGCCTTCTCATTGCCGTCGTTATATACCTGATTGATTGCCCGTCCCAGCTGTCCATTACAGCCGGTTACTAATATCTTCTTCATAAATACTGTCCTATCTCATTTAAATGTAATTTCCTTACAGACCGTTAGCTACATCCACCAGATACTCGCCATAAGCGGTCTTCATCAATGGTTTCGCAAGCTCTAAGAGCTGATCCCGATTGATATAGCCTCTGCGGTACGCAATTTCCTCAATACATGAGATGTATAATCCCTGTCTCTTCTGGAATGCAGATACGAAGTCTGCTGCCGCAAGGAGCATGTCATGATTACCGGTATCCAGCCATGCAAATCCACGACCAAGGGTCTCTACCTGAAGTGTTCCCCTCTTAAGATACTCATTATTCACTGAAGTAATCTCGATTTCGCCTCTTGCTGAAGGCTTCACGTTCTTGGCAATCTCCACAACATCATTATCATAGAAATATAATCCCGGAACCGCATAATTGGACTTCGGGTTTGCCGGCTTCTCCTCGATGGAAAGTGCCTTTCCATCCTCATCGAACTCTACCACGCCATATTCTCTCGGATCCTTAACATAATAACCAAAGATGGTGGCACCGCTGGTTCTCTCAGCAGCACGACGAAGCACCTTGGAAAAACTCTGTCCATAGAAGATGTTATCGCCAAGGACTAATGCCACGCTGTCCTTGCCAATAAATTCCTCCCCAATAATAAATGCGTCGGCAAGTCCTCTCGGCTCCTCCTGAATCGCATATTCAAACCGCATACCAAGCTGTTCACCGCTTCCCAGTAATTCCTTAAATACCGGAAGATCTCTTGGGGTGGAGATGATTAACACCTCACGAATCCCTGCCAGCATCAGTGTGGATAACGGATAATAAATCATCGGTTTATCATACACCGGCATAATCTGCTTTGAAATGGCCTTGGTCAGTGGATAAAGTCTTGTTCCCGAACCGCCTGCCAGAATAATTCCCTTCATATGGTTCCTCCCATAGTTTCTAGTAAAAAAATACATAATTACAGTTAGTTTATATTATACTCTTAAATTCAAAAAAACTCAAGGGACAGAGCGATCTTTGCATTTCTAAAGATATTCTGTCCCCTGAGGTTCTATAAAACAATCGTTATTTCATATCTGAACGAAGCTTCTTACTTCTCGTGGCATTCTCTGCTTTTTGCGACATTTCTTACTCTTAACGGCGCTTTCTTCGCAGGATTACCAGCAGAAGCATTATCAATACGCCTGCAATTACAACGATCTTGGCGATGGCCAGCGTCGAGTCTGATCCCTGTGGAGTAACATCTACCGCTTCCTCAACTGTACCGCTTACACTTGCGGTTACCTGAGGCTGCACAGAAGCTGCAAGGCTGCCGGTATCGATTCTTGCACCGGTATCCTGCGGAGCATCCGCGGTAAGAACCAGAAGTCCCTGCATATCAATGGTACCATCACTCTTTCTCTTCGGTGCCACTGTAACATCGGTGCTCTCGAACCAATCCGTGGTTGCCACCTGACCCTCGCTGTTATAGGATTCCACACCATCAAAAAGATAATTGTTGGTGCTTCGAAGTGAGTAAATTACACCACTGCTTGTACCAAGTTCCGGATTGACGGTTCCATTATCCGTAACAGAAAGAATACCATTCAAAATCCATGCCTTAGGGTTGGAATTCTTTGTGTACAGACTGATATTATAAGCCTTACCGTTTAATGAGTTATTATAGGATGTACAATTGATTACTTCACAGTTCGGCCCGGAGTTACTGGTAATACCCTTGCCGAAGTTGTTGTAGGAAACACTGTTCACCAGCTGATGTGCACCTAACATATTCTCTCCGCCAAGCTTAAATCCATTTCCTTCACCGAAGAGGCTGTTTTCATCGGAAGGATCATCACCGACTAAGAATCCATTACTGTATGCAACACAGTTTTCCAGTACTACAGCACCAATCGGGCCGGTAGTGGACTTCGCATAGAGATCATATCCATCATCGATGTTGTTATGTGCGATACATCCGTAAAACTTATTACCCTCTCCACAGGTAAGCTTTGCACAGAAACCATCGGCATCGGTTCTGCCGGAGTCACAGTTATTATAAGAATCACAGTTCTTGATCAGGTTTCCTGTCGGCCACATTTCGGACTCGTTTGGCTCACCGGAATAACGGCTGATCTGAAGACCCGCACTTTCCATGTTATGCATTGAACACATTTCAATGGTATTGTAATTTCCGCAGACACTCACTCCCTTACATGCGCCGTTGGCAAATTCCAATCCATAGATATGCCAGTAATTTCCTACGACGGAAAGGATCGCAGGATCCCCATTCTTGATGTGGGAACCGTAGATCTTAACTCTTCCGGTGTTCTCCGCCATCAATACAATCGGTGCGTCCTCTCGTCCGTTTACACCACGCCCGATCACAAGTCCTTTCTGCGGCTTGTAATCACCATCAAGCAATACAATAATCTGTCCCGGCTGGGCATAGCTTATTGCGGTCTCAAGATCAAGTGTAGAAGCTCTGGTTCCCTTGCCACCGGCTGAACCGGAAGGTGATACATAGATTGTCATTCCTTCCTCGCCCCACTGCTTTGCACTGACTGTCCATTCACCCTTAATAGCATCGGCAGATGTGATATTATCCGACGCATCCGGTGTAAATGCATATGTAAATGTATTATCCTGACCCATGTTAAGTGTCGCATCGGCCTTAATTACCTTGTTTGCTTCGGCCTTTCCGTTATAAATGGTATTTCCTGCTGCATCCTTTACTTCCAGGCTACCGTCCACATTGGCAGATCCAATGAATTCATAGCTTGTAACACCGGATGTTGTACCTGAATATATATTAAAATTTGGCTCAATCTGTTTCACAGCACCGGCACTGGCAGTACCCTCACTCTTCTCGAAGAGAATATCGGTCACTTCCACACCTACCTTACGTGTAGAAGCCACACCTACATAAATCGAGCCATCGTCCTGCTGCATAAGAGAATCGGTTCCCTCAAAGGTGATGGTCTCTGAAGCACCTTCCATAGAAGCTTCAAATCCCTCATTCGTCTTCTTTAATGTATAAGTAAATGTATCACCAATCTTAACGGAGTCGGTCTCATTCTTTACGTCGAAGGAGTTACGATTGTTAAGATCGCGCATTGCACCTACGGTATTGTATGCGTTACTTGCGGTATATCCTGTAACCAGACGTGCACCATGTCCATGGTATCCGTTACCCTGTAACTTAAACTGTCCCACGGACACGGAGTTAAAATACTTCGCATCCTTGGATCCTATACCGATAATATCTGTTGCAAATAATCCGTAACCGGTCTGGTTATCCGGACCATCCTTTACATCCGTTACCGTAAATGTAGCGGTCAATTCAAAATTCTCTGCATTCGGATTGATTCTGGTATAGAAGAAGAAGAGACCGTCTTCACTGTCTGCGATCTTTCCGTTTGTCTGCGAAGAAACCGCTAACGCATTTTTGGTTCCTGTAATATCCTTAACCTGTATGCTGCCTGATGAAGTTTTAACTTCGTACTCCTTGCCGCCAACCTTCATGGTACCTGACGTTGCAGAACCAACCGCTGCCACGAACCATTCCTGCTCCGGATCACCAACCGTGATTTGTTCTGTGTCTTCGGTCTTCCGGTCATCTCTTGTGGCGGTAACCCTAATATCGTAGGTCTCACCTTCCTCAAGATCGGTCAAATAATAGCTTCCTTCTGTAATCTTAGCTGCAATGGTCTTATAGTCTTTATCTGCAGACTTTTTGATGGCAAGATCAAAATAATCTGCCTCAAGGTTCTCCCAATCTACATATACGGCCCCATCACCTAAGTTGTCCACCCATTTAATCTCCGGAATGGAAAGAGGAATCTTGTACCCCTTAATCTTCTCCTGGTTACTTTCCTTGTCCTTGCATCCTCTTCGGCTGGCAATAACCTGCACCGTAAAGTCTCCCTTTAAAGCAGGTTCCAGGGTATATACGCCGGATTCCGGAATCTGCTCACAGATTGCTTCATATCCGTTCTGGAATAAGAACAATCTTGCGGTATCTGCGCCATCGGTACCAACCTCGACTTCAACATTAACATCGATGGTTCCCTTGTCATTGATCTTAACTTCCTTAATCACCGGATCCGCTACTTCATCCCAATTCTTTCGCTCTACGCTTGCAACTGCACCACCTTCGTATTCTACAACGATAGAGTAGATGTTTATACCCTGTGAAGCTACGAACTTGTAGGTTCCTTCCTTCGGAATGGTATATTCTACCGGTGCAATCTTATCGCCTTCGCCGGCTGCCGTCGGTGCTGCAAAGCTCATTCCATCAACCGCCTTGTTCTCTTTTGCATCATAAAGTGTCAGCATACGACCGGCATCGTCCTTGTTACTGCTGATCATGTAGACTTTCGCAGTACCCGCGCCACCTGTAGTAAATGATATGATTCTTTCACTGTCCGTGGATGCACCGTTGGACTTAAGTCTCTTGGTATAAGAAACCGATCCGTCCTCATTCTTCTTAGCATTTGCATCTACGGTAAATTTCTTATCCGCAGATGCGCCTAATGTAAAGTCACCGACTACAGTTTCTTTGGTAATATCGCCTTCATTCAATTCGCTTGCATTGAAGGTAATAGTGGTTGCATTGTCGTCCTTTGCTGCCAACACAATCTGCCCGGCACCCATAAGATCCGATGCGATTAGTGTCAGCGTAAGCATCATCATCATGACAAAGGACATCCATTTACGATTCTTTCTTTTCATCCTGCTCTCCTTTTTATTATTCATGCGGTGTGTTGCAAAAAAGATATTGCCTTCTCACACTTGTTTTCTGCTACATTTTTCCATGTTTTAATAGTTTATCACGTGTTTATGCGCTTTTCAAGACAAAACATAAAAAGGCCGTGATTTCTACAAAATATATTCTGTAAAAATCACGGTCCCTATTCTTGCATTAATTATTGGGCAATTCCGTACTCTTTATGCATTCACCCTCAGTACCTGCTCCAGAATCTTATTCTCATCATAATCCGGTGCATACATCTTAGCAATCCGGCAGATTCCCTCGATCTGCCCCGGTTCTTCTTCAAGCTCATCCGCGATGGTTTGTAAGTCTTTTCCTTTCATGAGTTTACGACAGATCAGAGAAATTCTGCCTTCGGCTCTTCCTTCGATTCTGCCTTCGGCTCTTCCTTCGATTCTTCCCTCGGCTCTTCCTTCGATTCTGCCCTCGGCGCTTCCCAGTTCCTTCATATCATCAAATGCTTTACACATATCGAATACCCCCTGTTCTTTATTTTCTTTATTTGCATCTTTTTCTTTATTTTCTTCATTTTTCTCATCCATGTTATTTAAGTGCAACGAGCACACCTCGTTTAACAGGCGTGCGCTTTCGTTGGTCATTGCCGAGAATTCCTTATGTTCATGGACATAATCCGAAAGCTTCTCTTTCTCTTCCTGCCTATTCATATGTCATGGGTAATAAGCAAGAATTTCGAAGAACAACAGAATAAATAGAATTTAGAATTGTCTGATTTTGTCTTGCTTGGTCAAAGAATAACACATCTGTCGGGGAAATGAACTCACCCTTTGTGTTAAGAAATAACTTATTTATGCATTCACCCTCAGTACCTGTTCCAGAATCTTAGTCTCATCATAATCCGGTGCATACTTCTTAGCAATCCGGCAGATTCCCTCGATCTGCCCCGGTTCTTCTTCAAGCTCATCCGCGATGGTTTGTAAGTCTTTTCCTTTCATGAG
>JBJEJH010000049.1:0-6023 GCA_051877855.1 Lachnospiraceae bacterium
GAATTGTGGAATCAGGTGCATAAAAAAAGACAGGAAACCGGTGTTGCCAACATCAAAACCCATAGTCTGGATCACGAGCATATTTTATCCGGTATTATCAAATGTCCGATATGCGGTAGCGGTATGTATGGCAATGTAAATCGTAAGAAGCATCCGGACGGCGGGTATTACAGAGATTATTTTTACTATGCCTGTAAGCACCGAACTTTTGTTAATGGGCACAAATGTACTTACCGTAAGCAGTGGAGTGAGGATAAAATCAATGCGGCGGTGGAAGAAGTTATCCGTAAGCTTGTAAACAATCCAAAGTTCAAAACTGAGATTCAGAAGCACATTGGACAAAGCATTGATACCCAGGAGTTAGACAGAGAGTATACAGGCTTGCAGGAACGATTAAAGCAGGTAACCGGTGCCAAGAACAAGCTGGCAAATCAGATGGATAATTTATCCGTGTTGGACAAGCATTATGACAAGAAGTATGAGGATATGCAGGTGCGTCTGGATAAGCTTTATGATGAGATAGAGAAAATTGAAACGTCCATTGAAGCTGTAGAGACAAGACTGTATAATATTAAGCAGGAAAAGATATCCGGTGAAAATGTGTATCAGTTCTTATTATTCTTTGATAAGCTTTATGACAGATTTACGGATATTGAGAAGAAAACTTTTATGAAGAGCTTCCTTGTGGATGTAAATATTTACGAGGAAGAACAGGCAGACGGAAGGATACTTCGTAGTCTCAAGTTCCGATTTCCAGTATTTTTCAATGGGAAAGAGATATACGAATTGAATTGGGACAATGAAAGTACCGTTGAGAGTGTGGTTCTTTTGTCCAAACTGAAAGCTGAATGATGTGATTAAGATTGAAATATAACTAGATGAGCTGGATGTGACGAGCGCGGAGCGGAGCGAAGACAGGCGATAAGGGATGCTTTGGGGCATTTAGGGATGGTTTAGAGAGGTGAGCACATGGCATTATACTATACGGTGTTTCATTATGATGGTAGCAGGAATGTTGTTGTTATGACAGATATATGTGGTTTTTGAAGAACCTGTGGAAAAAGTGAAAAAAGAAAAACCTATTTTGTTTGAACTGGGTCACGATGAAATACCGGATGAGAAATCTCTGAAAATGTTCCAAAAAGAAAATAACATAAAATTGCCAAGAAAATACTGTTCAAAGGTGTGTACCAGGAAATTATTTGGCAATTGCAGATAATGGATGTGGTGATTATTATGTACTTTTCAAAAATAGTGATTGTATAGAAACGATTTATTTGTTTGAGTATGATTCCGGTGAACTTTACGAGGTGGCAGATGATATTTTAGAGTTTTTGGTGAAGTATGGATTGAGGAAAGAATTATGAGGTATGTTACATATTCAGAAAATGAAAAGGATATTGTAGAAAAAGGTCTGACAGAAATTCAAAAGATTTTGATGGGAACAGATGATGAAGCAAAAGCAAGATTGATATTCTGCCTTGATAAATATCTCGATCCGTATTATGGATATAATTTACCGTATTCAAATGAAATATTCGATTTGCTTGAGGTGGTAGTTATATCACCAAATTCTATCGATATTAGGGAGGATGCGCTGAATTTGTTGATTAGTTATGCGGGTGGTCCTTTTCCAATAATAGAGAAACATTACGATGGCTTGCCGGAAGAAATAAAAGCGGATGCTAAATATGCTGTTAATATGTATACAATGTGGAAGTGTGCTGAATTAGCATTACAGGAATGCTTAAGAATATATACCGAAAATAAAAAGGAAAATCATAAAGGGTTCAATATGGGAGAGTTTCCTCATTCGGCGATCGTTGTTTATAATACTGAAGGGACGGAAGATGGAATCGGCTATGATAATATAGAGACAATAGAAGAAGTGTGGGAAATAAATAGTGACAAATATGAAGTAAGAGGAATTGATTTTACAGGAGTACCACGTCTTCGAACTCCGATTTCGGGAGCATATTATCCGAAAGGTGAATTCTATTTTAATATAGATATGATTAAAAAAGAGGTGTATCTTTCGTATATCTTTGGCCCTCGTTATGGAAGAGGGTTAAAATATCAAATACAAACCGATGAAGAAAAATGTGAAATAACGGCGCTAATTAATCCTAAGGTTTTGTGGGTAATATAAATAATATGTGTACTCTTAAGAAGGTTTTGATAGTAGAGATAAGGGATGAAGTGGAGATAGAATTAGATGAAAACAGACAGATTATACGCTCTAACTTTATATCTGCTTAATCACGGAAAAACACCTGCATCAGAGCTCGCAAAACATTTTGAAGTATCTGTGAGGACGATTCAGAGGGATATAGATGCCTTGTGTCGGGCAGGCATTCCTATATGTGCTTTTACCGGTATAAATGGTGGATATGAGATTTTAAGTGATTTCAAAATGAATAATCAACTGGCATCAGAAGATGAATATGCCTATATTGCAACTGCGATAAATGGATTAAAGACTGTTACCAATAATCCGGTGGCTGACGACATTTATGAGAAAATAACAGCCATATCCAAAAAGAGTAATACAGGTATGATTTTGGACTTTTCCGTGTTAAGGGAAGGTGATGAGAAATTACTTCAGATGTTACAGTCTGCGGTTAAGAATAAACAGGTGGTTCGATTTACTTATACAAATAATAGCGGAGAAACAAGAGAGCACTGTGTAGAGCCGATTGCAGTTATTTATAAATGGTATGCATGGTATATGTTGGCATTCAATCCTGCGAAGCAAGATTATAGGACATATAAGTTGGTTCGAATGGAAGATGTATGTACTACAGAAGACAGATTTTCCAAGGAGCATAGGTCGGCGGAAGATATTTTAAATGATTGTAGTAGTTCCTATCAGGGAAAAGATGTATCTACGAAAGTAAGATTGAGGTGCCGTGGCAATGCGATACATAGAATAAAAGAATATTTAAACGGACAATTGATTGAAACATTTGAAGACGGGACTGCTATTATGGAGATTCATATTGTAGAGAATGAGCAGTGGTGGATTGGTGTTGTTTTGTCACAGGGAAACGAAGTCGAAGTTATAGAACCGGAGCAAATAAAAAATAGGATTATTGAGTGCGCGAAAGATATCCTTTTTTTATATGAGAAACTATGACATATAGGTGTCGTAATTCTTGTGAGATAATACGCAAGAAGCTGTCTATTGCTTAATGAATGACGATATGGAGGTTGATAGGAATATGAGCATTGATGTGTATGAACAAATTCCGGTTATGGAAAGTGACAAGTTTCTGTTGAGAGAAATTGAAGATGCGGATGCAGAGGATTTGCTTAAGGTATATTCGGACAAGGATGCTGTACCGCTTTTCAACAGTGATAACTGTGTGAATGGTTTTTACTATATTTCAATTGAAGAAATGAAGGATACCATTGCGTTTTGGAAGAGAGAATATCAAAGCAGATATTATGTACGGTGGGCTATTATTGACAAAAATGCTAACTGTGCAATTGGTACAATAGAATTATTTAACCGAAAGGCAAAGGATTATTTCGATAATTGCGGATTGCTTAGACTGGATTTAAGAAGTGATTATGAAAAACAAGATATTATAGAGGATATTCTTGGTATTATTATTCCTGAAACAAAAGATATGTTTGCTTGTGAAATGATTGCCACTAAGGCAGTTTCAATTGCCCAAGAGCGTATACAGGCTTTAGAACATATGGGATTTTGTTTGTCGGAAGAAGCTTTAATAGGACATGATGGAACGAAGTACAATTCATATTATGTTCGGGAGGTGTAAGGAATGGCTTTTGATTTTAAGAAGGAATACAAAGAATTTTATATGCCGAAGAATAAACCTGAAATAGTCAATGTTCCGACGGCTAATTATATTGCTGTCAGAGGGAAAGGTAATCCCAATACTCCGGATGGCGAGTATCAGCAGGCTATAGGTGTATTGTATGCGGTTGCTTATACTTTGAAGATGAGTTACAAATCAGATTACAAGATAAAAGGATTTTTTGAATATGTTGTGCCGCCCTTGGAAGGTTTCTGGTGGCAGGGTGAGCGTCATCCTGTGGATGCTGTGGTGCGAACCGACCGAGCCGGCAGGCGAGAAGATATTCAAGGTATAGACTATGGGAATAAGGACACTTTTAACTGGATTTCTGTGATTCGATTACCTGACTTTATTACAAAAAAGGATTTTGAGTGGGCGATAGAAACTGCAACAAGAAAGAAAAATCTTGATTGCACCAAAGCAGAATTTTTGACCATTGAAGAGGGACTATGTGTTCAAATCATGCATATAGGACCATTTGATAATGAGCCGGAGACTGTGGCGATTATGGATACGTTTCTGGAAAAGAATGGATATGAAAATGATATAAATGAAAATCGCTTGCATCATGAAATTTATATGTCTGACGCAAGGAAGGTTGCACCGGAGAAGTGGAAAACAGTTATCAGACATCCGATTAAAATAAGAAAGTAATTTATGCGAAAGGAGTTGCAGGATATGAATAATTCAATAATTTACCGTCCATTGACGGCAACTCCTTTTAAAAGAAATAGATTTTATGTGGAATTCGCCCCTTCTAAAGAACTGCAATCCTACATCAGATGCTATTGGGGAACGGAAAATCCTCTTATACAAATTGAAAATGATGATACACCAGAATTAGTAATTCCGGATACTTGTGTGGATATTATATACCACATAGATTACACAAATAATACTGTAACGGGTGGATTCTGCGGGGTAAATGATTGCAGTTTTCACACACATAGTAGCGGAACCATAGGGCACATGGTATCAACATTTGCTATTCGTTTTTATGCGTGGAGTGCATATGCATTTGCCGATGATTCATTGCAATCTACCATGAATGGATACTTTGATGTGGGTTCAAGGTTTGAATGGCTGGATAAGATTATTCGTCCTAAATTGTTAAAACTGAGAACTTTACAGGAAAAAGCTTCTTTTACAGAACAAGTATTACTTAAAAAATTACCAAATGTGAGAGAAAATGCAGTTATTAATGATACGATACAGAATATTTTGATACAGAAAGGTTCTTTGGATATAGCAAAATTAGCAAAAGAATCCTTTGTGAGTACTAGGCAATTGGAGCGATTGTTTCATGAGTATGTTGGCATTACGCCTAAAAAGTTAAGTAACCTGATAAGGTATCAATTCTTGTGGAGAGATATTTTGTGTGAGCCGGATTTTGACGTATTAAGTATGGTTCACAAATTTGGATATACAGACCAATCTCATTTATTACGGGAATTCAAGAGATATCATTCTATGGATATACATAAGGCAAGAATCACTGCTTTCAAGGATGTCGGAAATATACAAGATGTTTTCGTATAAATTTAGTATAATAGTTTCAAATTCTGACAGGCAGGAGAGGATGAAGAACTATGAAATACTGTACCACCGTAATAGCAGTGCGAGATATGGAAAAATCCTTGCAGTTTTATAAGGATTTATTTCATCAGGATGTACTTGTGGATTTAGGTAAAAATAAGACTTTGACTTGTGGATTGGCATTGCAGCAGGGATTGGAGCATATAGCCGGCTTTGAGGCAAGTACAATGAAATTTCGATCCAATACCATGGAGTTGTATTTTGAAACAGAAGATTTTGATGCGTTTTTGCAGTTGTTGGATTCTTATCCACAGGTGGAAAGGCTTCATGAGCCGAGAACATTTTCTTGGCTCCAGAGAGGAATTCATATCTTTGATCCGGACGGACATTTGATAGAGGTTTCGGAGAGTATGTATTCTGTTGCCTGTAAGCAGTTTAAAGCAGGGAAAACCATAGAGGAAACAGTGAAATTAGTCCAACATCCGATTGAGGTAGTCAGGGGTTGGTATGAAGAGTATCAAAAAGAGTTAATAAGTGTCTGCGGTACGGATTGTAGTGCGTGTTATTGCTTTGAAAAAATGTGTAATGGTTGCAATTCGTGTGCGGGGAAAGTGTTTCATGCACCGGAAGGAAAAGCTTGTCCGATTTATGACTGTGTTAGAA
>JBJEJH010000050.1:0-5988 GCA_051877855.1 Lachnospiraceae bacterium
TTTGTCACTTTTTTTGTAACTTTCTGAGCCATTTTCTAAACTAACCTCCCTTATGGATCCCGCCTGCACGGGACACAATCTATCTATTATTTCTTCTTATTTGCTACTGTCTTCTTAGGACCCTTACGAGTTCTTGCATTCGTCTTAGTCTTCTGTCCACGAACAGGGAGACCCTTTCTATGACGGATACCTCTCATACATCCGATTTCCTGTAATCTCTTGATATTAAGAGCTACTTCTCTTCTAAGATCACCTTCTACAAGGATGTCATGAGCTTCCATAGCCTTCTGAATCTTAATAACATCATCGTCTGTTAAATCCTTTACACGAGTATCAGGGTTTACACCTGCTTCTGCAAGAAGACGATTAGATGTAACTCTACCTATACCATAAATATAAGTAAGACCAATTTCAATACGTTTTTCTCTTGGTAAGTCAACACCAGCGATACGTGCCATGCGTATTACACCTCCATTAGTTATTCTTCCGTAAGGAACACATATCGTAGCCCGTCCCTTTGGACGTCTGAAATGTTGTACGTACACATTCCTTAACTCTTGTTTCTAGATAAAATGTTTCATTAATGATAATACCTGATTTATCATAATGATTTATTAATTATAGCAATAATACACTCAGCCTAGTGTTTCATTGCTGCAGCCGCATTACAAAATTCTCTTTGGAAAATTTTTCCAAAGAAAGACGCAAAAACAAGAGAAGTCCTATCCTACTTCCCTTTTTGGTAATTAACCCTGTCTTTGCTTATGCTTCGGATTCTCACAGATAATTCTGATGGATCCCTTTCTCTTAATGACTTTACATTTTTCGCAGATAGGCTTTACAGATGATCTAACCTTCACAGCTATTTCTCCTTTCCCAAAAAAGTACGCTTATCATTATATCAGACGATTTTTAAAATAGCAAGCACTACTTTTGAAAAAATTTATTTAAAATCAAAAAAATTTTGACCTTAAATCTTACTTATCTCTCCAGATGATTCTTCCCTTGGATAAATCATATGGTGAAAGTTCAATGGTTACCTTATCACCCGGCAAGATGCGAATGTAGTTCATTCTTAACTTACCACTGATATGTGCAAGTACCTTATGCCCATTTTCAAGTTCTACCTGAAACATTGCATTTGGTAACTTTTCAATTACGGTTCCTTCAATTTCAATAACATCTGACTTTGACATTGTTTACCTCCTCTTAATTGGCTGCCTTATATTCTTTTATGGCTTTTTTTATGTCTTCATTTTTCAATAAATTGCAACTGATCTTTTTAATTATTTCCTGGTCTATATAATTGATTCCCTGAATATGCTTTTTTCTTTTCTTCTTAGGATGCTCCATTGGCTTGAGTCTTCCGTCAACGAGATATACATATTCATTATCACAATTTATTATTACATAAATCTGATCACAATCATGACCGGCTTTCGATTTTGCAAATGTTCCTATCTTAATTTCCATGAGTTCCTCCCCGATTCATACCATTGTCTATCGCATCTTCAATAATCTAATATGAGTTTCTTCTATATTAATCTATTTCTGATCCTATAATCTCAAAGATAAAATCTCAGGTTCACCCTCCGTGATCAGCACGGTATTCTCATAATGTGCTGCCAGGGAACCATCTGCTGTCACAACCGTCCATCCATCATCAAGCCACTTCACTTTATATTGGCCTGCACTAATCATCGGTTCTATGGCCAAAGTCATTCCTGCCTTAAGCCTTATACCCCTGCTTTCCTGTCGGAAGTTCGGTATCTGTGGATCTTCATGCAATGCACTTCCCACACCATGTCCCACCAGTTCTCGGACAACTCCATATCCAAAGCTCTCTGCGTAATCGCCGATTGCTGCCGATATCTCATGAAGTCTGCATCCCTCTCTGGCGAACCGGATTCCTTCGTAGAAACACTGCTTTGTTACATCCATTAATTTCCGGGCATCATCACTGATTACACCCACACCATAAGTTCTTGCCGCATCGGAATGATACCCTTTGTAGATTACCCCGGCGTCCAGACTCACAATATCCCCTTCTCTTAATATATTTTTCTTATTAGGTATTCCGTGAACCACTTCTTCATTTACTGATACACAAATGGATGCGGGATAACCCTGATAATTAAGAAAAGATGGTGTGCAACCACATTTTTCAATAAATTCTCTTCCGCGTCGATCGATTTCCCATGTGGATACGCCCGGTTGAATGATTTCTTCCAGTCTCTCATGCAGTTCGGCAAGGATTTTCCCCGCTTCACGCATAAGTTCAATTTCTCTGGGAGACTTAATTGACACTGCCATAGAAATTATTCTCCAAGGATATCAACGATGGCATTGAATACGTCCTTCATATCAACGGTTCCATCGACTTCCTTCAACACACCCTTGCCCTCATAGTAATTAATCAGAGGCTGGGTCTGTTCATGATAAACGGAGAGTCTCTTCTGTACAGTCTCCGGCTTATCATCATCTCTAAGAATTAATTCCTTACCACAACGGTCACAAACTCCTTCCGTCTTGGTTGGATTATATACAATATGATATGTTGCGCCACATCCTACGCAGGCTCTGCGTCCTGACATACGAGTAACGATATTTTCATCCGGAACTTCTACATTAATCGCATAGTCAACCTTCTCACCAATGGCATTTAAAGCCTTGTCCAAGCTTTCAGCCTGTGGAATAGTTCTTGGAAATCCATCCAATACATAACCATTTGCACAATCTGCTTCCTTAAAACGATCCATAATAAGATCTACTACTAATTCATCCGGAACAAGTAATCCCTGATCCATGTATGTCTTTGCTTTCTTTCCAAGTTCTGTTCCATTCTTGATATTTGCACGGAAGATATCTCCTGTCGAAATATGTGGAATTGTATACTTATCAGCAATCATTTTGGCCTGTGTACCCTTACCGGCACCAGGTGCACCTAACATAATAATCTTCATATTGATTCGCTTCCTTTCGCCCAATGTCGTGTTTATAAATTCCTAATTTGCAAATGTTCCTATTATACTAGAAAAACTCGCCCAACTTTCGCCGGGCAAGTCGTCTATTGTCTATTAGTCATTTAAAAAGCCCTTGTAATTTCTTACAAGCATCTGTGACTCAATTGATTTAAGTGTTTCAAGGATTACACCAACAATAATGATGATCGATGTTCCACTGAAGGAAACGCTTGCCTTGAATACACCGGAGAAAAAGATTGGCACAACAGCTACAATGATAAGACCACATGCACCGATAAATACGATGTAGTTAAGTAACTTATTCAAATAGTCTGAGGTTGGCTTTCCCGGACGAATACCCGGAATGAAACCTCCGCTCTTCTTCATATTATTAGCAATCTCTAATGGATTGAATGTGATTGATGTATAGAAGTATGCAAAGAACACTACCAATACAATATACACAAGCAAGCCGATAGAATACTTAGGATACTGTGGGTTGCACCAATATGATGAACTTAAGTACCGAGCCCACTCTGCTCCGGTTTTAGAGAAGAACTGAGCAATAATAACAGGTGTTGACATCAGTGATGATGCGAAAATAACCGGAATTACACCGGCAGTGTTAACCTTTAAAGGAATCTTAGACTGCTGTCCGCCAGCCGCCTTTCTTCCAACCATCTTCTGTGAGTACTGCACCGGAATATTACGCACTGCATCCTGAAGGATACATACGAATACTACCATTGCTAAGATTACTGCGATAATAATGATGGCTGCCAACACACCTCTTGCAACATCCTTTGAAAATACAAAGTTCTTGAACAATGTCACCATATCCTGTGGAATTCTGGAAACGATGTTGAATAAGAGTACAATTGAGATACCATTTCCAACACCCTTCTCTGTGATACGCTCACCGATCCACATAAGTAATGCAGAACCTGCTGTCAATGTCACTACAATTGTAATGATTGAACATACAAATGAAAATGTGCTCATTGTAGCATATCCCTTGATCAGTCCCTGTCCACCGAAACCAACTGCCATTGCAGTACTTTCGATCAATGCAAGAACTACCGTAAGATAACGTGTTATTTCTGCAATCTTCTTTCTTCCGTCTTCGCCTTCCTTCTGCATTTCCTCTAACTTAGGAATTGCGATGGTCATCAGCTGCATAATAATGGAAGATGTAATGTATGGTGTAATGCTTAACGCAAACACGGACATCTCCAAGAATGAACCGCCGGTAAATGCATCTAAGAAACTAAATGCATCACCAGCGTTACTGAACAATGTACTAAAGTATGTGTTATCAACTCCCGGAATTGGAAGCAAGCTTCCAATTCTAATAACAACTAACATTAAGAAAGTATATAAAAGTTTACTTCTTATATCCTTGATTTTTAATGCGTTACGGAGTGTTTTAAACATTAGATCACCTCACAAGTACCACCAACAGCTTCAATCTTTTCCTTAGCGCTAGCGCTGAAAGCGTTAACCTTAACGTTAAGCTTCTTTGTTAACTCGCCCTTACCAAGGATCTTTACGCCATCTCTTGGGTTTGATACGATACCGGCTTCCATTAAAGCTTCTACAGTAACTTCTGCACCGTTCTCAAACTTTTCAAGAGCAGAAACATTGATGCCAATGATCTCCTTGTAGTTTACATTTGTGAATCCTCTTTTAGGAATTCTTCTATATAATGGCATCTGACCACCTTCGAAGCCTGGTCTTGGTGCTCCTGAACGAGCCTTCTGACCCTTATGACCCTTACCGGCTGTCTTACCATTTCCTGAACCGTGTCCACGGCCTCTTCTGAAATTATCGCTCTGTACTGAACCAGCAGCAGGCTTTAAATTTGATAAGTCCATTTTTATCCTCCTTATTCAAATTATTAGATTTCTTCTACTTTTACTAAGTGTCTAACTCTCTGAATCATACCTCTTGTAGCGGCATTATCAGGAAGCTCAACTGTCTGATGCATCTTATGGATACCAAGAGCTTCTACTGTCTTAACCTGCTTAGGTATTGCACCGATTGTAGACTTAACCAATGTAATTTTTAACTTCTCTGCCATTTTAAGTCCCTCCCTAATTAGTTATAAAGCTCTTCTACAGACTTACCACGAAGCTTTGCAACTTCTTCCGGTGTCTTTAACTGGCTTAAACCTGCGATTGTCGCATATACAACGTTCTGCTTGTTGTTTGAGCCAAGTGACTTTGTACGAATGTTCTTAATACCTGCAAGCTCGATTACGGAACGGGCAGGACCACCTGCGATAACACCGGTACCTTCAGGTGCTCTCTTTAATAATACATTCGCACTACCGAACTTACCAACAAAGTCGTGTGGAATGCTTAAGTTCTCATCAACAGGTACAGAAACTAAATGTTTGATGGCATCTTCTTTTCCCTTGCGGATCGCTTCAGGAACTTCGGCAGCCTTACCAATACCTGCACCAACGTGTCCGTTGCCGTCACCAACAACTACTAATGCTGAAAAGCGCATGTTACGACCACCCTTAACAACCTTAGTTACACGCTTGATTGATACTACTTTTTCTGTAATTTCTAACTGACTAGCATCAATTATTGTACGTTTCATGTATGTTTCTCCTCCCTGCTTAGAACTCAAGGCCAGCTTCACGAGCTGCCTCTGCTAATGCTTTTACTTTTCCCTGATATATGAAACCGCCACGATCATAGACAACAGTAGTGATACCCTTCTCCAAAGCTCTCTTTGCGATTACAGTACCTAAGTAAGATGCTGCTGCAACATCATTTGTCTTTGTGAGCTCTGCCTTAACATCCTTTTCAAGTGTAGATGCTGCTACAAGGGTATTTCCTACGGTATCATCAATAATCTGAGCGTACATATGATTATTACTTCTGAACACTGCTAAACGTGGTCTTTCAGCTGTTCCACTGAAACGATTACGTAACTTTAAGTGCTTCTTCTCACGAACTTCTGCTCTTGACTTCTTACTAACCATTTTTGTTCACTCCTTTAATTATTTCTTACC